>JAFRUS010000074.1 GCA_017438745.1 Oscillospiraceae bacterium
AGTTCTATAATAACCTTTCGGTTTATTATCTTTCCTGTACTCTAATCAGAATACTTAGCTGCAGATTTTTTTGTCTTCTGCTTGACTTCTTAAATAATTCAAGAGAATTAAATCTCAAAGAATCTTCAAGGGTATTTATAGTGCATTGTTCAATTTTCAAGATACTTATTGGTCTGTCCTCTGAGCTGTTCTCTCGTCCGACAGCTTTTTAATTATATCACGTTGTAAAGCTCTTGTCAACACTTTTTTCAGAATTTTTCTTTAATTTTTCTGGTTTGTTAATGTTCCACAGTTTATTTGTTGCTCATGGATTTTTTATATTAACAAATCCGGTCATTAATCATTTCATTTATTATTACTTTCATAAGGAAATACTGATTATCCTGAAATACGAGGGTAAAGCGCCGCCATCTTCCCGCCCGGAAATACGGCGAAACCATATTTCTGATTTAATCAGTGTTTTCTCAGGAAAACTTTAAATTCAGTGCCCTTCCCTTCTGACGAGGAAACTGTTATGTAACCGCCCTGACTTTCGATTATCTGTCGGCTGAGATAGAGGCCTATTCCGACGCCGTTCTGTTCCCTTACTGCTTTGCCGCGGTAGAACCTTCCGAATATCAGATGCTGCTCATCTTCAGGGATTCCGGGACCGTTATCTGCTACAGTTATACAGACAAACATCTCGTATGGCTCTGCACTGATTTTTACCATACTGTTTTCCGGGCAGTATTTTACCGCATTGTCTGCGATATTGAAAAGTGCTTCCGCAGTCCATTTTATATCAAAACAGGCTGTCGCATTTTCAGAGGTATACTCGATTTTTATATTTTTCGCTTTTGCCGACGGACCGACCTGTCCGATCACCCGTCTTACAAGGTCATCGGTATTGTTATCAGAAGCAGAAATCTGGAATGTTCCCGATTCAAGGCGGGATGTTTTCACAAGAGATTTTATCAGAAATTCAAGTTTTTCTGACTGTGAACGTATCTCGTTTACACACATACGACTCTGTTCGTCGAGGGGCTGTTCTTCAAGGATCTGGGTGTAGAGAAGGATGTTTGAAAGCGGAGTCTTGGTCTGATGTGAAATGTCGGACACAAGCTCCTTCAGTTTTTTCCGCTCCTCATCGGTTTTCTGAGCCGAAAGCTTTGAGGTGGTCAGATAGCGGAGCCATTTTGATTCAAGTTTTGAAAGTCTGGTCTCGTTGTAGTCGGATTCCTTAAAAGTTCCGTTTATTCCGTCTTCAAGCATTTTATCAAGACGGTCAAGAGTTCTTTTTATGCCGAACATCAGATCACCCTCCAGACATATCCGATGCCGTAAACTGTACGTATACTTTCTGTGGCATCGAGTTTTTTCCTCAGGCGGTTTACAGTGACTGAAAGAGCATTTTCTTCAACATACTCCTCATCTCCCGTCCATACCGCATCGATAAGTTTTTCGCGGGTAAGTGTCTGATTTTTGTTTTTAACAAGGATCCTTAAAAGCTTCTGCTCGGTTTTACTGAGTTCAACAGATTCTCCTTTAACCGAAAACTCCATTTTTTCAAAGTCGAAATAATATGTTCCGTCATCGTAACATGATGACTGAGACAGTGATGATCTTTTTAAAATTTTATCTATTCTTGCTCTTAAAACCATAAGGCTGAACGGCTTGGTTATGTAGTCATCTGCTCCGAGTTCCAGTCCTGTGACTTCATCTGTCTCCAGATCATTTGCCGTCAGAATTATCACCGGTGTGTCGGAAGTACGACGGAGTTTTTCAAGGAAATCAAATCCGTTTCCGTCAGGAAGATTTACATCGAGTATAATAAGATCAGCAGTATCGGGATCTTTTACTTCTCCGAGGGTGTAAAACTGCTTAAAGGAATATCCGGTATTTTTAAGAGCCAGAGCTATACCGTTATTCAGTGCATTGTCATCTTCTATAATAAAAATTGTCTTTGTCATCCTGTTCTCCGAAATGTGTTTAAAATCATCTTTTCTAATGATATCATGTTATCGTATCAAAAGCAAGAAAAACACTGATCAAATCGGAAATCCGGCTTCGCCGGATTTCCGGAGGGGGGGAGATTTGCGGGGCTTCGCCCCACTCCCCATGATTATTCATAAATCACCATGTATCAAAAAAGCAGTCTCTGCCTGCGTTGTTTAACAGATCAGAGACTGCAGATTCTTATTAGTTTTCTCTCAGTCTTTCGACTACACTTTCTTTACAAAGTATGCGGTATGCCGCCGTTGGGATGAATGCTGCGAGGATCAGAAGTAATGGAACACATACAAGTACCGGTGTCAGAGTGAAATATTTCAGAAATGATTCTTCCGTCGTGATAATAAAGTTAAATACTGCGTAGCATAAAGGAGTTCCGAGTATCACGGATGTCAGTGCTGTAAGAACTGCGTAACTTACGCCTTCCCACATGAGCATGGAACTTAACTGTTTTCCTGTCATGCCCACCGCATTCATAACTGCCAGTTCACGTTTACGGGAAACGATTCCGGTAACTACGGAATTTACAAAGTTTAAGATACCGATCAGGCCCAGAATAGTGCAAAGGAATCCGCCGACTATCTTTATCATTCTTGTAAAATCTTCATATTCTGCCCTGAGGCTCTCAATGCTTTTCAGATATATGCCCGGTTCGGGTGCAATGATGTCATTTAATTTTTCTGATACTTCATCATACTTTCCTTCTCCGGCATTTATCATGACTGATAATGCTTTTCTGTTTTCAGTTAAACCAAAGTATTCAGTTTCCGGTATTATTACCGTCGAATCAAAATAAAAAGATGACTGTTTATCAAGTGTTTCGGGAAGGCTGCCGACAGCCATGACCTCATATTCCCTCTTTTCCGTTTTTCCTATATTCTGATCTTTTGCCGTAAATGTAACCGTATCACCCGGTCTGTAAAGCACATCCTCGTCTGTTTCCGTTCCGCGAAGCTCCATATATCCGGTTGTAACTATCGCATATCTGCCTGTTTTCCATTTCTGTTCGTCAAATTCTCCGTCTGATAATACAAGTTCTTTTCCAAGACCATCCGTGATACCGTAAAGCGTTCCGAACGCGCCGTGATTTTCGATGATATCGAATACACCTGACTGATCTGATGCAGCGTATTTTTCCTTAAGGGCGTCCATCTTTTTTTCAGCTTCACCTGAAAGTTCAAGAAAGATCTCACTGCCATACACGGTTTCCATTTCACTGATACCTTCCGTATTTCTGAGCGATTCGAGAATTTCCGGATTTATTTTCTGTAACTCATCTGAAAAAGATTCGGCAGAGTTATGCATTACCTTTCTGACAACATTAAAATCACCGGTTATCTCTCCGCGGATCTGATCTTCAAAACTGAAAGTATTTAATAAGACAGAAACTGAATTCAGAATAATAAGGCTGAGTGAAAGTGACAGCACAACTACCATACCTTTTTTTCTGTTTCGTGCCAGATTGCTCAGAGCCAGTGAAAGAGGAGTTGTTTTCCCGGTTTTCTTCTGTTCTTTTTTTATGTTTATACTCGTTTCGTTGTAACGGAGCGCCTCAATCGGGGAAACATTTCCGGCTGCTCTGCACGGTCCAAGACAGCTTATCATAACAGTGGCGAAAGTGAATAAAGCCGCAATAGCGCATACCGGCAGAAGTATTTCAGAGTTTACCGCGTAATTTCTTGCATCGCCGATATTCAGAGTGACAGTGATAAATCCCATGAGTGATCTTCCGAGAAGCACACCGCCGCCAAGTCCGAAAGGAATGCCGATAAGTGAATAGATCAGTGCTTCGGTTCTGACCATATGTCTTATCTGTTTTGATGTGGTGCCTATAGTTTTAAGAAGACCGTAACTGCGAATGTTTACAGATATATTTATGCGGAAGATATTGTAGATTATAAGATATCCCGCTGCAAATATCAGAAGTGTGAACATAAGATATCCGGTAACGGAATCAGAATCAGCATTACTGGTCTGATAAGCCGGATTCACACCGAAATAAGGTGCGTTTTCCTTGTTTCCGTACAGCCTTTCAGCCAGTTTTTCTGTCTTTCCTGTAATGTCAAGGCTGCTTCGGAAATCAAAACTTACCTGCATATAGCCTGCGTATTTCACACCGGAATCTTTTCCTTTGCCGAGCTGATCGTAAAAAGAAGTCTGAGGCTTCGGAACATTCTTATTTACAAATTCACGTGATACCCAGGCCTGCTGTGCCGGTGCCACAGGATCACCATTCCAGAATCCGCAGAGAGTAAATTCATGTTCACTTATCTCACCGTCGATATTAAGAACAACATGTACCTTTACTCCTGTTTCATAAGGAAGACCAAGTCTGTCAAGCATAAGTGTACTGACCGCTATCTCGTCCTCAGATTCCGGAAGTCTGCCGGTTTCAGGAAAGCAGAATGAATCCTTCGCCTCATCATCACTTCCGGCATGATTGAGTTCAACATTAAGGTCCTTGAGTTCATCGTTTATCACGGTGCCGACTATTATGCGGTAAGTAACACCGGTAACCGAACGGTCGGAAAGGATTTTTTCGTAATCTTCCTCCATGCAGAATTTAAAACCTGCCATACTCTTTGCACCGACAGCTCTCATGCTTTCGTTCTGAAAGCCGTTTATCAGCGCACCGCCGATTGAAGCCAGAGCAGCAAACATCACGCATGTCAGTATGATTGAAAAGATGACTATGCAGTTCATCTTTCCTGATTTTCTGAATTCACGGAAAGCAAGACGGCGGATAACGCCTTTGTTATTTACCTTAGTCATTTTCCGCACCACCCTTAACGATATGACCATCCTCGATACGAATTATTCTGTCAGCCATCTGTGCTATGGCTTCGTTGTGGGTTATCATGACGATGGTCTGGGAAAATTTCTGACCCGTCACCTTCAGGAGACCGAGCACATCCTGGGATGTTTTACTGTCAAGATTTCCGGTAGGTTCGTCCGCAAGCACGATTGCCGGTTTTGACGCAAGTGCTCTTGCGATGGCAACTCTCTGCTGCTGACCGCCCGAAAGCTGATTCGGAAGACGATTTTTCATATCTTCCAGTCCGAGTGTTTTTATTACTTCACCGACAAATTTCTCATCCACATCGTTTCCGTCAAGCTGTATCGGGAAAACTATGTTTTCATAAACGTTAAGTGTCGGCACAAGGTTGAATGACTGAAACACGAAACCGATTTTTCTTCTGCGGAAAATCGTAAGTTCTTCATCCTTCAGCGAAAATATATCCTTGTTTTCAACATAAACCTTTCCGGATGTTGGTCTGTCGAGCCCGCCCATCATATGAAGCAGAGTTGATTTTCCGCTTCCTGATGTTCCGACTATTGCAACAAAACTTCCTTCGCTTATGCTTATCTCAGCCTTATCAAGAGCCGTAACCTGATTCTGTCCCTTTCCGTAAACTTTCGTAAGTGCTTCTGTCTTTAACACGTCCATTGCTGTCACCTCTGAATAATTTTGCCTTAAAGAATACGTCCCGGAAACGTATCCTGTATCGGTGCATTATCCGAATCTGTATATTTGCGATCAGATCTGTGCACCGAAAAAAATGCAGTGAATTTTTATCACTGCATTTATTCTATCAAATGAAACTTTCAAGAGTCTTTCTGAAATCTAACAGTTTTGAAAGAATTGAGAGATTTTTGATTCTGCTTGTTTTTTATCACTATAAATGATATTACAGCAAAAGCATATTTTTCAGATACGCAAGGTCGATCGAATTTATTTCTCCGTCTCTGTACACATCGGCAGAATCCATATTTTTAGGAGCTGAACCGTTTATGACGATTGAAATAAGATTTGTTAAATCAGCAGTACTGATCACGCCGTCTGTGTTGATATCTCCTTCTGTCGGAATATCGTTAAGATTCGGTGTAGAATCAAGGTCAATGTATTGAATGCCACTTTTGCTGCAGAGTCTGCTGATATTTTCATAACTGTGTCCACAGAGTCTTCTCAGTGAAAAACAGGCATTAAACGCTTTTTCATCAATGAAACCTGTTTTCGAAGGAAAATCGACCTCACTCAGACGCCAGCATCTGTAAAACGCTCCGCCTTCGATTTTAAGCTTTTCATTGGATGGCATTCTTACACTTTTTAAATTTTTGCATTCAGAAAATGCTTCGTGCTCAATAAAGTAGACACTGTCCGGCAGGGATATTTCCGCAAGACTCTTACATCTAAAAAATGCACTTTGGTGTATCGCCTCAACTCCATCAGGAATTTTAACATTATCAAGCTTACTGCAACCTACAAAAAGACCATAATTAATATTTTTAATTCCTTCAGGTAAATTGACTCTTTCAAGGTTAGGGCATTGTTCAAAAGCATAACCCTCTATACATATTACTGTATCAGGTATCACTATCTCCTTTACAGTTTCATTGTTCCTGAAAGCAGATTCTCCGATTTGTTTAACTTTCGTTCCGTTTATCTCCGAAGGAACAACGATTTTCTCTGTATCCGGTCCTATGTATCTGTGAATTGTCAGTATTTTCTCATCTGAAGGATCATCATAGCACTTAAAGAAACCGTACTGAAATCCGTCGCATTCTTCATAATTCGGATCAGCGTACACTTTATCAGACGACAGATTTGATGAGAGCAGCAGGCAGCATGATAAAGCTGAGGAAATAATGCCTGCAAATAATTTTTTCGTGTTTTTCATCATTATAGTTCTCCTTGCTAAAAATAAAAAGTTAATATGATACTGTATAATTATATAACATGCGCTGCAGACATGTCAATGAAATAAAAATGATTTTCCAGAGTACAAAAACATATTTCCCCTTGACAAATGAAAAAGGATATGTTAAGATAACAGTGTTACGTAACAGTGTTATCTTGCGAGGTGGAATTATGGAACATGATAACGAAAGCAGGGAAAAGCTGATTGCTTCGGCTAAGAAGGAGTTCCTGGAGAAGGGATTTGAGAAGGCTTCTCTTCGGGCTATAAGTTCGGCGGCGGGGCTTACTACCGGGGCTGTTTATTTCTTTTTCAAGGATAAAAACGGACTTTTCGGCGCGGTGGTTGAAGAACCGGTGCAGAAGATCATGACTGTGATAAAGGAGCATTTTACCGCTGATATGGAGGTGGCTCCGGAGGATTTCAGACATACATCCGGTGATCATGATGATTTTGCGGAGGGACTTATTTCTGCTCTTTATTCGGACAGAGATGCAATGCTTATCCTTCTTGAAAAGTCATCCGGATCGGTGTATGAGAATATCGTTGATAAATTCATCGAAATGATGGAGCAGTACAACGCCAAACTTGCAATGAATTATTCGGCGATATTTCCGGACAAGCAGGTGGATGAATACATGCTTCACTGGCTTTCCCATGTTCAGATAAATGCTTTCGTGCATCTTATCACACATGAAGAAAACCCGGAAAAAGCTGCACGCGAGATCAAATCAGTTATTGATATGCTCGTCGAAAGCTGGATAGCACATATACTTACAGAGAAAGAATAGAAGGCTTGCTGCATCATATCTGACTGACAGAAAAATGCATACCCTGCCCTGTTTATAAGCCTCTGCAGATCGCAGGCTATGCATTACAGATAAGTGCGTGAAAAACTTATCTATCAGTGAATGTCATTTAAAACTGGCATTCACTATATTTTGAGCAGGCGGTTAGCCTAAACTTACTGAGGAGGAGACAAAAATGTATCTTGAAGTGAAGGACGTAAAGAAAAGCTACGGTAAAGACAACAGTTATATTCAAGTACTGAAAGGGATAAGCACGAGTCTTGAAGAAGGACAGATGTGCGTAATACAGGGCACGAGCGGTTCGGGAAAATCTACGCTTCTAAACTGCATCGGCGGACTGGATACGATGGACTCCGGTTCGATCACTGTTGACGGAACGGAGATCTTCGGTATGAAACCGAATCAGCTTTCGGATTACAGGCGCGATAATCTGGGATTTATTTTTCAGTTCTATAACCTGGTTCCGAATCTGACCGTAAGGGAGAACATACAGATATGCGAATATATCGCCGACGATCCGCTGGATATTGATGAGTTGCTTGAAACCCTCGGACTGACCGAACACCAGAACAAGTTCCCTGCCCAGCTTTCCGGCGGTCAGCAGCAGAGATGCGCCATCGCGAGAGCACTTGTGAAAAATCCGAAGCTTCTGCTCTGTGACGAACCGACAGGCGCTCTTGATTCGAAAACGAGCCGTGACATTCTTATCCTTCTTGAAAAGATAAACGAGAAATACGGAACAACGATGCTGATAGTTACCCACAACAACTCCATCAAAAACATGGTCCACAAGGTAATTATCATAAAGGACGGACTTATAAAGAAAGAATATGAAAACGAAACGAGAACGCCGGCTGCGGAACTGGAGGATCTGTGATGAAAAGAGTTTTAAACAGACGTAATCTCCGCAGTCTGCGAAGCGGTTTTCCAAGATATCTTGCACTGCTTCTGCTGATAGTAATGGGTGTTTATCTTATAATCTCCATAGTCGGATCTGCGGAAATGGTCATTCAGGGGACGGAAAACCAGAAGGAGAAAAACAAAGTCGAGGACGGTCAGTTTACGGTTTTTCTCCCGCTGACCGACGACCAGATATACGAGCTCTGCGGATATGATACAGAAATAGAACCGATGTTTTCGATTGACCTGAAAACCGAAGATGATGCGACACTGAGAATGTTTAAAAACAGAAAGAACATTGACCTGATCCAGCTTGATGAGGGACGGCTTGCAGATAAATACGGCGAGGCTGTTATTGAAAAAGGATACGCATCTGCACACGACATACACACCGGCGACATCATCACAGCCGGAGGTGTAAAACTGCGTATCACCGGCATCGGATCTGTACCTGACTATGATATGTGTATTGCACATTTCAGTGATACCGCTGTTGAAAGAAGTGTATTCGGCCTCATCTTTACAAGTGATGAGCAGTACGATGAACTTAAGGAAAAGAATGATCTCAACGCTGAGGAATACACTTACGCATACCGCCTCGGATATACAAACAGCAATAAACTTAAAGCAGCTTTAAAGGAGATAAAGATCGATCCTGAACAGGTGGATAATAAATATTTCTGCGAGATCATAGATGAAAAACTGAAGGACCGATATGAGTTTGAAGACAGCATAAACGAACTTAACGACGGCGCGAAAAAGCTTTCAGACGGTCTGAACGGTCTGAGTGCAGTCATACCGGAACTGAAAGATGCCGCCGAAGGATCTGCGGAACTTGCAGCAGGCACTAAAGAACTTAAGGAAAACACCGGAGAACTTCTCGACGAAGTATTTGAAGTAAAAATAGAAAACCTGACTTCGTTTATTACGGCAGAAGACAACATCAGGATCGAAGGCGCTGCCGGAGACGTGGTAATGGATAAAAACGCAGGACTGGTTGCCGGAATAATCGTTCTCACTCTTTTCGCATATGTAATTTCCGTTTTCGTCGTTCACCAGATTGAAGAGGAACAGAGCGTTATCGGTGCGCTGTACGCGCTGGGAGTGAAAAAGAAAGATCTGATGATCCACTACATCACGCTCCCGACACTGATATCTCTGGCAGCCGCTATAATCGGTTCACTGCTTGGATTTTCACCCCTCGGCATACTGATGCAGTCGAAAGATACCTACAGCTATTTTTCACTGCCACAGTTTGATGTGGTTTATCCGACCTATCTTATCGTATATGCACTTGTACTTCCGCCGGTGATATGCGCCGTGGTAAACGCATTTGTCATAAACAAAAAACTTTCACGCACTGCCCTTTCACTTATGAAAAACGAGCAGTCAGCCGGAAGCTACCGACAGTTTGATCTGAAAACAAAGAGTTTCCCGAAACTTTTTGCCATCCGTCAGATGGTAAGAGAATCCCGCTCAGTGATCACAATTGTACTCGGCATGTTCGTTTCAGTCATGATCATCATGCTTGGCGCAGACAGTGCTGTACTCTGCGGAAATGTAAACGACTGTACGGTTAATGACACGAAATTCGAGTACCAGTATCTTTACAAATATCCGGACAAAACTCCTCCGGAAGATGGCGAAGCAGCATATATCGAAACGCTGAGTACGGACTGTATGGGATATACTCTCGATGTCAGCGTTATAGGTATCAGCGAAAAAAGCAGGTATTTTGACGTATCTGTCGCAAAAGGCAAAAACAGAGCAGTCATCAACGCATCTCTTGCGGAAAGATACGGCTACAGAAAAGGCGACAAAGTTGCTTTTACCGATTCATCCTCGGATACGGACTACTGCTTTAATGTAACGGATGTGTGTGACTACTCCGTAGGTTTTGCGATCTTCATGGATATTGACAGCATGCGCGAACTTTTCGGTAAGGAAGATGACTACTACAATGTAGTTTACTCGGACAAAGAACTTGATATTGAAGACGGAAGGCTTTATTCCGTGACTACCAGGGATGATATCATCCGAGGTGCAGGCGTTTTCTCAAAGCTGATGCTTCCGCTGGTTACAACGCTGATCACTACGGGAACAATAGTATTCTGCGTGGTAATGTATCTGATGATGGGCGTAATGATCGACCGCTCAGCAATGGGTATCTCACTCATAAAAATATTCGGCTATCGGGCACGTGAGATCAGAGCGCTTTATCTCAACGGAAATCTCATAGCCGTAACCGCCGGATCACTTATCGCAGTCCCGCTCGCAAAGAAAGTCATCGACGCCATCTTCCCTTCTTTCATCCCGAACGTCGCATGCACCATAAAGCTTGCTTTTCCGTGGCAGCTTTATCTGCTCATCTTTGCGGCCATACTTGTAGTCTACTTTATAATAAACAGAATGCTTATCGGTAAGATCAATAAGATCTCACCGGCGGAGGTTCTTAAAAACAGAGAGTAAAAATCATTAGTATCTTTTTTAACGTTAGTTAATAGCAAAACCCGGTAAGACTTCATCTCACCGGGTTTTGTTATGAATAAATATAGTTAAGGTCTCACACTATTCTGATCTTATCTCTTTCCATATCCGCTTCGAATGAAAGTACGAATATCAGCGCAAGAAGCGCCCCATGAAAGATACCTGTACCGCCAAGGTTATAAATAGTTTTATTGTAATCACTGTTTATATTACATCTGCCGCTGTCAGCCATTTTTACAGAATCTATATCAGTATGCAGAACATGAAATACATTCTTTTTCTCCACGAAAATACAGCGTTTATCGGTTACTACGAAATATTCCTTTCCTTTTGAAAAGATCCCTTTGTTTCCGTAAACTATGACACGTTCACCGGGATCCATCACTTTACTTATAACAGGAAGCGCCTTATCTATCTGATCTTCACGCACTCCTTTCATAGAAATATCATCAGGTATACTGCATTTAGCAGACAGATATTTCTCAATTTCCGACGAACTCTCGCATGTATCCATACAGTGAACAAGGGTTTTGATGCAGCCCGAACCGTTCTCTGTCTTCATTACTTTAGAAAGATCGCACTCGACACTGAACACCTCTTCATTCAAACCATAGTATTTTGCACGCGGCTTTGGTGTTTCACTTTGTTCATCTGAATATCTCGAATCACAGAATGAACAAAACCACTCATGTCTGGTCCGTATACGCTTCAGCTCCCCGCCGCACTGTGCACATTTTAAAATCTCCATTGTTTTCATCCTCCGGTCATAGATTTCGTATGTCTCTATTATACTACATTTTGAGCTGAAGCTCCATAGTGCAATTATTATTTTAAGAAAAATCTCCTTCAGTAATAGCCTGTTTTTATATCTCCATATCAGTTATTTGCATTGGACAAACAGTGAAATGCAGGTTATAATATAACCATACCACACAGGAAAGGAGCTGTACAAATGGTAACAAGTAAGTATTCCATTCAGCACATTTTCCGCTCAGCGCTCATTTGTACAGAGCGGATGTGGAAAGCTGGACGATGTTGAAACTGACATTTTAAATTCGCATAAACACTCTTATTGTATTATAGAAAAATCCACCCGGACTTCCATTAGGTTCGGGTGGATTTTTGCCTATGCATTCCACCATAAAGCAATTGTAAACCTGCGTATTCAGGAAAAATTTTTCTGATGAACCGGTCTCCATTCAACGTAACCATATTGATCTATACTACCATTTACATATAGCCCTTCAAGATCCCGTTCCTTTACATATACTGTTCTAAGCAAACTGCCTGGATCATTTTTAGAACTATTCTCAAGCTTTCTGAAATATATCCCGAACGCTTCTTCAATTTCCATATGCTCATTCTCCTTGTGATTACAGTTGTAAAATTAAACATAGACACATTACATATTCATCATCACAACATAATGATTGTATCATTTTAAAATAACTTTTGTCAATGAAAGTTTCTATAAAATAAACGAAAATCCCGGCAGTTCATAAGAATTACCGGGATTTTGTTTAAACTATGTATTTACGTGAGTTATGAATTACTTCATAGCCTCTTAAACAGCAACTGCACATGCAACAGTAGCACCAACCATCGGGTTGTTACCCTATTCTGAACACATAAAAATTATGATTCAAACTGTTCGAATCAGTGCCTATCTATCCACGTATTTACGCGGTTTCCGAATATATTGCGCTTCACATAATTCAAATCGGTTCTGAACC
>JAFRUS010000075.1 GCA_017438745.1 Oscillospiraceae bacterium
AAAGTGGTTCAGGAAAGGGAACAGCTACAGTAATTTTATCAAGGCGCTTCTTCAGAATGATCTTGACTACATGAATAAATTTATGAACGACCTGACAGTATCGATGTTCAGTTCATTCGATACAGGAAAGAAGCCGTCAGAAGAGGCAGAACCGGAACGTTTCTATCATGGCTTTGTACTCGGACTTCTTGTAGACCTGCGTGACAGATATGCAGTAACATCCAACCGTGAAAGCGGATTCGGAAGATATGATGTACTTCTTGAACCGCTTGATAAGGAAAAAGACGATGCAATGATATTTGAATTCAAGGTACTTAACAAAAGAAAAGGCGAAAATGATCTTGAAGATACCGTTGCAGCCGCACTTAAGCAGATAGAGGAAAAGAAGTACGAGCAGGTACTGCTCGATAAAGGCGTTAAGAAAGAACGAATTCGTAAGTACGGTTTTGCATTCGAAGGAAGCCGTGTGCTTATAGGTGAATAAAAAAAGTCCCGCCCCGTCATATGACAAGCCGGGAATTTTTGCCGTTCCGGCAAAATGGTACAGCTCACCTCTCCGAGCTGACCTGTGCTATTGATAATTTGCTGCTACCGCAGCAAATGTAATGAGCGGCAGCTCATTTACAATCAAAAAGGCACTTTCAGCGACAGCTGAAGGTGCCTTTTCTCCTTTTAATTGACTTCAAAAAATGAGAACGGCAGGCCAAAGTGACCTGCCGTTTATGATTGAAATGATTTTTTCTCGTCCGAAATTTAAGCTATCCTGTGGCTGTTGTAGGTTTCCTCGTCAATTTCAGCCATTTCCAAAGCTTCTTCCAAAGGAAAACCATTCTTTAAAAGTGAATCAACAAATCTTACAGACTTCCGAGCAATTTCTTCAGCAGTTTTTTTTGCTGATTCTTCATTAGCTTTTTCAACTGCAATTCTCTCACGTTCCATTGCGTATTCTTCTACAGCACGACACATATAATCGACCTCCTCGTCAACGTATTTGTATTTTCTTACTGAATTAGACAATGGACCAAAACGGTCGTCGTTCGGGTCTGCTGTCTTAAAATACTGAAGCATCTCTGAAAGTTCAGAACCGTCTTTTACTTCAGCGTTTAAATAAATCTCGTGAACTTTTCTATTCCATTCGATACCATCAATATATGTTTTACTTGTATATACGACTTTCTCGCGTCCGTATTCCTTAAGCGGATTAAACGGCGTTATAAAAATCACATACACATCCGGTAACTTATCATAATCTTTTTCGCCTTTGGGTACCAGAGACGCATCGATTATCGACTGATGAAAACGTGATCGCATAGGACCGAAATGAGCTTTATCGCCTACGTTTTGTACTTCTATGTTAAATACTTTTCCAGTGGAATCTTCACCGATAAAATCGAGTGTCGATGATTTACCAATAAGATTTCTCAGCGCCTGCTGGATGTTACTGTTTATCAGCTTCAGATCCGGAATACCGGTACATAGTCTGGTAACATATTCTGCAGTGTCTTTATCCTGCATAACTACAGAGAAGAAAATGTCATCAAATAATGTGAACTGGCTGACAAGTTTCTTTTTCTGTTCAAACGTTCCTACAAGATCTTCATGACGGATCTCCATTTATATTTCTCTACCTCCCATTATACAGTATCTGACCTGCAGAATCAATACTGTATTCATAAATTAATTTATAAATAATTCCACAAGAATATTCTTACATGTAAATTATAGCACATCAAAATTGTGCTGTCAATACAAATCAGAGAAAAACTTACATGGCAGCGACTTGGCGACGAGCCGGGACTTTTTTGCCGTTCCGGCAAAATGGTACAGCCCACCTCTCCGAGCTGACCTGTGCTATTTGTTGTGCGCCGGCAGGCGCACGATTTATCCCCGCAAAGTTAAACGCAATTCTCCTAAAGTGTCGTTTTACCCTTGAAACACTCTTTTAAAAATGATATAATACATATATCAGCGAAAAAGGGATGTGGGGGAAAATGAATAATTTACTGGAACGTATCGGTCTGCCGTTACTTGTCCAGATATCTATAGAATGCTGGAATGAACTGCTTCTTATGTTACTTATTTTTGTTATGGTGTTAAGTACACGCAGGGATAGATCAGGGAGGAAAGAAACTGGAAGTTCTGCTGTACCGCTTACGAAAGAACTGATATTTTTCTATTCCGGTACCTTTGTTTATAATCTTTGTGACATAGCATATATCGTATTCAGCGGTATGCCGACTATGGCCTCTTTTCTGATTATGAGGATCAGTTCTTTTCTGTATTACTGTTCCGGTGAGTTCCTTACACTTATTTATCTTCAGGTGGTAAAGAAGTTTATATCAGATATACCAGGTAAAACAAATCTGAAAAAGTTTATTTCATTTTTTCAGTATATGCAGCTGCCTATTATTCTGCTCCTTCTGATAACGCCGTTTACCGGTGCTGTTTATCGGATAAATGAAAATAATGAGTATGTTCGTTCATGGGGCTATTATATATGGCAGACAGTAACTGTAATTACTTTTGCAATGATCGGTATTGCAGTCATTGTGAAGTGGCGAAGAATAAAAGTGTTTATCAGAAAGGTTATCTGCATTGCATCACTGTTTATTGTTACTGGTATTGTCTGCGGGCATTTTACAGGTATAAGCATGACCAATATAATGGTAGTGCTTATCTCGATACTGCTTTTTCTGTTCTATGAAGAATGTAAGACCAGAACAATTGCCAGAAACATCAAAAGACTGGAACAGACAAAAGCCAGACTTGCAGAAAGCCGTCTTACCATGATGACAGCTCAGATAAAACCTCATTACATCTATAACTCGATGAATGTTATACGAGAGCTCTGTTACAGCGATCCTGAACTGGCTGCCGAGACTATAGCTCATTTTTCCGGATATCTTCATGGTAAAATCGAAGCTTTCAGCGGAAACGGACTTACGACATTTGAAAAAGAAATAGATCTTGTAAAAGAGTATATTGCAATCGAGTATGCTGATGACAACAAGAAATTCAAAGTGGATTTTGATCTTAAGTGTACTGATTTTAAAATACCTGCACTCACCGTCCAGCCTCTTGTCGAGAATGCTGTTAAGCATGGGATAGACCGATATTCTGATAAGTCGCTGGTGAGTATAAGCAGTTTTGAAAAAGATGATAATATAGTTATTGCAGTAACTGATAACGCAACAGCAGAAGAAGGGGATGATTCTTTATTTGCTGAAAAACGCGGAATAGGACTAACTAATGTGGCAGAACGTCTGAAACTGATGTGCGGTGGAAAACTGCAGATCAGTCACGATGAAACCGGAACTTCTGCCAGAATTATGATACCAATGGGATAAACAGGGGGAATAAAAATGCATACTATAACTGTTGATGATGAAAGTCTGTCTGTAAGAGCTATGCAGAGGACGCTCAGTAAAGCTGATCCGGAAGGTGTACACAGCGGTGTTTACAAAGTTTCGGAATTTTTCGATTATGTCAGAAAGCATGATGACATAGACATTGCGTTTGTTGATATAGAAATGAATACTGACGGAATTACAGTTACCAAAAAACTTAAGGAGATCGTACCAGACATAAATATTGTCATCTATTCCGGTCATCCTCAGTACAAGGCAGATGCCCTTGACCAGCACGTGAGCAGTTTTATAGTAAAACCGGTAACAGACGAAAAGCTTGCAGTTGCTCTGGCCAATCTCAGACATCCGCTTAAGGAAAAACGTGCGGAAAGAAAACTGAAGGTAGTTACATTCGGTAATTTCATCGTTTATACAGAACCTGACCAGGTAATGACTTTTTCAATCAGTCATTCAATGGATGTATTTGCATATCTTGTTGACAAGTGCGGTTATGCTGTAACAGCCAGAGATATTGCGGCCGATGTTTTCGAAAAAGATGAGTTTACCAAACAGACTTCAAAAGATATTTCCAAGTATGTTACGTCGCTTATCAAAGATCTGACATCTGCCGGATTCGGCGATGTAGTGATCAAGCAGAACAGACTGATAAAAATAAACAAAAACCGCATAGAATGCGATTTGTATGACGCCCTTTCAGGCGACAGGAAAACTCTGGAGGCTTTTAAAGGAGAATACCTGATAGACTATTCCTGGGCTGAAGAAAGTGACAGCGCAGCAGAACTAAAAAGTCTTGCCGGTGGTGTGTTATCAGACCGGTGATAACGATCGTCATCTGTTTCGGGGCAGATGAATGGGATGCACCGGAATCAATCTATGATAAAGGCATGTATTCAGCGCAGAAATAATGAATTACGTATATTCATAAAAAGTTTACAATTTAATATCGATAAGAAGAAAATGCACAGACTACACGTAAATACGTGAGTTTGTGCATTTTTTTACTGTCTTTGCAGATGAGAATATGACTGTTTTGTTTATCCTATAAGAAATTATCCGGAGAATTACGGAGAACCTCAGAGTATTTTGGAGAATTCACTGTGTTATTATATAAAACATACAGATTGAGTGTATTGGGGAATACGAAAGTGAACAATTTGTATGTTTTATGAGAAAGGGGTTGACAAGTCATGAGGGGTAATTTATACTCGTTAACAGCACAGCACAGCACAGCACA
>JAFRUS010000076.1 GCA_017438745.1 Oscillospiraceae bacterium
ATTATGCTAAAAAGAATAATAAGGAAATTGTTGATAAAACCGAGTGGAATATTAAGAGTGAAAAAGCAGCTAAATATGATGAAATGCAAGCTAAGAAGAAATATACAATTAAAAAATCTTCTTCCGTAGATGATATATTTGCCGCACAGACCAAAAAACAGAAGAAAAATATAAATGGTGGTGATAACTTCACTGGTTCGGGTGCTGTAAACAATAAAGAAAGACGCGAAAGAAACATAGCAGCAACATTCAAAGAAAAGTCATCATAAAAAGATTATATTCAGAGAAAACTATTTAGTAAAATAGTCGAATCAAACAAAGAAGAAAAGCTTACTCTTAAAAACTGGTATAATGGTCATTGCCAGATGTGTGACAGATTCATAATTGGTTGGGATGGAGAAATGCATTTTGAAGCGCGAAACATAATCATTACCAGTCACCTTGATAATGAAATTAGAAATACTCTGGGGTTAGCATGGAATTCTTTATCACTATGTCCGTTCTGTGCGGCAAAATTTGAAGTGTGCTCAAGAAACATGGAGGATATGCCTGAACAGATAAGAAAACAGGAAATTTACAATGGTGATGATGAAAGAATAATCATTACAATGGAACTTGCAGAAGAAAGACAGGAAATAAGTTTTGTTCCGAAACATTTCCTTGCACTTCAGAAGGGGTTACAGTTACTTGATGAGTATTTGAAGAAAAATAGCGAAATATAGAAGGAGCAGGGGAAGATTGAAATGATAAACAGTCTTGAAGAACTCATAAAGAACCGTAAGGAACTTATTGAAGTTCATCGAAAGAATAATTTTACTGATGGAATACGTACACTTTTGACTGATCTGTATCCTGATACAGCACATTTTATTTATGAACTTCTTCAGAATGCTGAGGATATGAATGCTGAAACAGTCAGGTTCCGTCTTCAGTCTGATAAACTTTATTTCGAACATAATGGAACTAAAAGAGCATTTAATCTTAGTGATATTGATGCTATAACAAATATCGGTCATAACGCTCAGAAGAAAGATGATCCGACGAGTATTGGAAAATTTGGTGTCGGATTTAAGGCTGTTTTTTCATATACATCTACGCCTATAATTCATTCGGGTGATTATCATTTCAGAATAAGAGATTATTTTGTTCCGGAAACAGACGGAGTTACACCGATATCTGTAACAGATGATAACGGAGTACAATGGACTAAGTTTGAGTTTCCTTTTAACAATCAGAAAAAAACACCGCCAAGAGCATTTGAAGAAATACTGACTGGATTTAAGAAGCTAAATGATCAGGCAATTCTTTTCCTTAATAGTATCAAAAGAATAGATTTTTCTACTGATGATGGAAAATCAGGTTTTCTTGAACGAGAAATTAAGAATGAACATTATCTTACAGTAAAATACAAAAAAATCAATGCTCAGAATATCAGCAGTTCTGAATGGCTGTATTTTACACAACCTGAGACAATTACCGATGAACACAAATGCAAAAAAGAGATGTATATCGCTGCGGCTTTTGCACTTGGAAAATCCGGTCGAAACAAAAAAACATCGATTGTACCGGTGGAAGGCGGTGGAAAGACGTTTATTTATTTTCCTGCAGAGAAGGAATACTCCGGACTTAGATTTCATATTAACGCTCCTTTCGCATCAACAGTTGCGAGAGACAGTGTAAGAGAGTGTTTTGATAACGTAAAACTAATATCAAAAGTTTCAAAGCTTATTTGCAAATATTTAAATTTCATAAAAAGAGAAGGTTTACTGGATGTTTCATTTCTTTCGGTACTACCAAATAATAATGACGGACTCTCTGAGTTTTATAGTGTAATTGTGAATGATATCATTGACACATTCAGAAAAAATAAACTTATACCATCGTTAAACGGAGAATGGCTGTCATATAACGAATCAATTACAGGTCCGGAAGCTGTTTCAGAATTGTTTGGTGATGAAGTTCTTTTGTATTTAACAGATGAGAAGAAAAAGTGGATCATTAATTCTTTCAGTAAAAATTCAAATGCTGATTATTTTATAAGAAGTCTTGATATTCAGTCGTATTCATACGAGAACCTTATAATTGACATCGGAAATAATAAGCACAATATCGAATGGAAACTGGGTGATGCAGATAATAACTGGCTTAGCAGCTTTTATTTGCTGTGTGCTGATATGCTTAATAATTCTGGTATAAATACTTTCAAACGTATTCAGTTTAATCAGAATCTTCAGGAACTTAAACTTATTAGAACAACGCGTGGTTTAATGATGAAACCTGATGAAGTGTTGATCCTTCCGCCAAATTCAGGTGTTTCAACAAGATCGTTAAACATTGTATCTGATAAATTTCTTAAAGAATCGGGAAAGAACAGTCAACATGCTGATAAAATTAGAAATTTCTTTATGAAGAAGCTAAATATAAGGGAGTATAGTGTAAAAGTCGAAATAGAGAAAATTCTTGAAAAATATAAATATTCAAGAAAAATCAGAAAAAACAGTTCTGAATACTTTGGGGATCTGCTTACACTTGCTGAATATAGTAATGATAGTTCAGAAACTAACTTTTCAGATTACTTTATTTTTCTCTATGAAGATGAAGTAGGCGGATTATACACTGATAAACCGGAATCAATCATAATCGGTAAGCATTATGGTAACAACGCAGGCGAATTAATAGCTGGTGCTGCTGGAATTCATTGCTTATGGTCCGGTTACAGAAAAATATATGATCCGGAAGAGATGAAGCTTATACTTGATTTTGCTGAGAATACCGGCGTTGTCCGAGGACTTAGTATCATCAGTTCTTCTGTAAAGGACAATCCGCAGTATCGTACTTCCTTGCATGGTATAGATGTGCAGAATAAATACGGAGTTGATATTGATTATACAATAAAAAATCTGGACAAAATAGTGAAGATAAGAAGTAAAAAAGTATCACTTCTACTATGGGAATGTATTTTTCGTAATAACCAAGCGAATTCTGTTGATTATACCATGGCAGTTTATCGTGCTAATAAAAATTCGGAAGCTAAAAGCTGTGATTCAAGTCTTGTTTATTATCTGAAGAACTTTTCCTGGATTCCGGATAAGAACGGAAGATTTCATAAGCCATCGGATATATCTTATGATCAGATCAGCGATGAATTTGTAATAACATCGCCGGATAATAATGTTTTTAAAGCACTTGACATCGGAAGTACGGCAAGCAGTAAGAAAGAGAAAAAACTTCAGCTGGAAAAAGATGCAGCTAAAGCAGGAATGGCACTTATACCAGACAGTGAGTATAATGATTATATGCAATGGAAGAAACTTCAGAAGCAGAAAAAAGCAAAAGAAGCTGTGAGTATGCACGAACTTCTCGAAAAAAATAATAGAACTGCTTCAAGTGATTCAAAAGATGATTTTACAGGTGATGGATCAGTCAGAAATGTTAATAAAAGAAGTGATAAGCTTGAAGAAAAATTTAATGGTAGTTTAAATTCAGAATCTGCAGCAATAAGACTATTCGCTAAACCGAAGATTTCTTCAGAAGATGAAAAAAGGACTTTAAGAAATTGGTATAATGGTGAATGTCAGTTCTGCGGGACTTCTATAATGAAATCTAACGGTGATCCGTATTTTATTGCTAAGAATATTGTGAGCACAAAGAACTTTAGTTCTGAAGTTCAGGAGACGATGAGTATAGCATGGAATTCTTTATGTCTTTGTCCTAACTGTGCTGCTAAATATGATGTATGCACTCGAAATATGTCAGGAGTATATGAGCAGATTCTTAGTCAGACTGTTATAGAAGGTGATGTTGAGGATATCGTAGTTTCTTTTGAACTCGACGGCAACGTACAGGATATAAAATTCTGTGCTAAACACTTTCTTGCTCTTCAAGTTGGAATTCGGTGTTTTGAAAGACTTGTAAATGATGAGGATCGTTAAGTTTTATAATCGGTTACAGCTATCCGTAAGGATGGCTGTATTTATAACCGGCTGTCGAAGACGGCCCACCATTTTTCCGGAGGTGAAATGTATATGCAAATGCTGTTCACTATGATCCTGCTTTTCGTTCTTTTAGTTATATGTTTAAATGATATGATCCTTATGATTGCTAAAAAACTTAATCGAAAAATATCTTCGTACATGACATTCGGAGCAACTGTAGTTTTATGTGGTCTGATAGTAATCAGTATCGCGCTGTACGATATACTGACGCCTGGAGGAGACCTTAACGGTATGTTTGGCCAGATACTGCTAATGGTATATATTCCAACGGTTGTTGTTATGATAACAGGTGATGTGATCGTCTGGCATATAAAAAAGAAGAATAACGGCAAAGACGCTGATAAAGAATAATGTCAAAAGAAAATCACAGACCAATGAAAGATCATAGAGCCTGGTTAAATAATAAACCGCTGAAATTCACATACCTTTAGGCATTGTAAATCTCAGCGGTTATTCTTTTATTATGTTTTAATGTGATCTATTTTCTTTATAAATCCGAACAGCAGTATAAGCGAAACGCTCATCATTATCGCTTCGGTAACAGGCTGGGCGAATAGCATTCCGTTAAATCCGAAACAGCGGTTAAAGAGTAAGAGGAGCGGAATGTAGAGTATCAGCTGACGGATAAGCGTGATACCGAAGGCGAACTGCGGTTTTCCCATTGCCTGAAAGGACATTCTACACATTGATACTGTTCCGACAAATGGGAGAATGAACATGAGCCTTCTGAGAACGTGAGCACCGGTGTTTATTACTTCTGAGGAGTTGGTGAAGATACCGATAAGCTGAGGGGCGAAAATGAAGTAGATGAGCATTATGAATATTTCGGTTCCTGTAACGGATGTCACGCCTGCTTTAAGAACTTTACGCATTCTGTCTGTATTTCCGGCACCGTAGTTGTAACCCATAATAGGCTGAGTTCCCGATGCGAACCCCTGATACACGTAACTGCCGAGGGAGAGAACTTTCTGAGCGATACCCATTGCCGTTACGGTCAGCTCACTGTAGCTTACAGCAAGATTGTTGTTTACCGTGTATGCAGCGGATGTAAGCAGAGTTTCCAGCGAAGCAGGAACGCCTACCAGATAGATTTCCTTAGTTATAATCCTTGACTACATTTATTTACTGTGATATAATAGTTAGCAGGTGCTAACTATATAGAATAGATACAGGAGGATTTTATTTATGGAACTTAAATTAGGCGATGTTCAGACTACTGCTCTTATTCCACTGGCTATAAAGGCCAATGAAACGCTCAGAAAAAAGCCGCGTATAAGGGATCAGAAGGCAGTCGAAATAATAAAGGCACTTAATATTGAAACTGACCAGTATGATAAGTTTATGTCACATGAAGGCGTTGTTGCAAGAACGATAATGCTGGACCGTCAGTTAAAGGAGATAATTAAAAAAAATCCGGATACTGTTGTGGTCAATGTAGGAGCAGGATTTGATGATCGTTTTTCCCGAATGGACAACGGAAAAATACTCTGGTTCGACCTCGACCTGCCTGATGCAGTTGCTGCCCGGAAAAAAGCTTTTGACGAACGCGACAGAGTAACAATGATCTCCGGAAGTGCGCTTGAAGACAGCTGGTGCGGCCAGGTGAAAGAAGCACTCAAAGGACGTAAATCAGAGCCGGTTTTTCTGGCTGAAGGACTGTTTATGTATTTCACTTTTGACCAGATCCGTACCTTCCTCGAAATACTCAAAAACAATTTCCCTGACGGAGGTACGCTTATAGCAGAACAGAACTGCAAAATGATGGTTAAAATGGAGAAGCAGCATGATACTGTCAGAAATACAAATGCGCACTTTCTTTCCGGTACTGACACAGCGCAGGAAATAGCAGATCTGACAGACGGTATTCGTCTTGTGGAAGAGCACAGCTTTAATGAGGAAGCGACAAAGTATACCCTGCGTGCAAAACTGTTCGCTTTACTGTTTCCTAAGATGAACGACCGCTGGGCTACGTTCAGATGGTAAATACGAAAAAGAACCAGCCTCTGAAAACATTTATCAGTTTTCAGAGGCTGTTTTTGTTTTTTCTTCGGTACAGCCGGAGCATTACAGCTTCCAGCTCACCGCCTTTTTCCTGTCTTCAACGAATGTTCTGTAAATGCCGTTCTGTTTCATAAGCTCTTCGTGTTTACCATGTTCGGCGATTTTTCCGCCGTCGATAACGACTATCTGATCAGCATTTCGGACTGTCTTGAGTCTGTGTGCGATCATGATTATCGTCTTTTCCTTTGTAAGTTCCTCGATGGCTTTTGTAAGCTCTGCTTCGTTTTCCGGGTCTACGTTGGCAGTGGCTTCATCGAGTATGATAACAGGGGAGTCTTTCATGATTGCTCTGGCAATTGATATTCTCTGCTTTTCACCGCCGGAAAGACTTGCACCGCCTTCGCCGATAACTGTGTCGTATCCGTCCGGCAGGCTCATTATAAACTCATGGCATCTTGCTTTCTTTGCGGCTTCCACGACTTTTTCCATGCTTGCATCCGGATCACCGAAACGTATGTTGTTTGCTATGGTGTCTTCGAAAAGATATACTCTCTGGAATACGAAGCTGAAATTCTTCATCAGGCTGTCGAAGCTGTAATCACGGACATCTCTGCCGCCAAGTGTAACTTTTCCGCTGTTTACATCCCAGAATCGGGCGATAAGATTGGTGATGGTCGTTTTTCCGCCGCCTGATGGACCGACAATTGCAGTAGTTGTTTTCTCAGGAATGCGAAGTGAGATATCATCAATTATCTTCCTGTTGTCGTATGCAAACGATACGTTTTCAAGAACGATGTCATGGTTTTCCGGTTCAATGTCTTCACCGTCAATATCCATTTCCGGAATAGCGAGTATTTCATTCGCCTGATCCACACATATGCTCACGCTTCGTATAAGTGCAGAGAAACCTGCCATAACATCAAGGCTTTCGTAAACCATGAATGAGCTTATCATCATCATTATGCAGTAAAGCAGGCTCATGCTTCCGCTTATGTAGAAATAAACCGAAGCAGCGCACATAACCACACCAATAAGCTTTGTAACGATCTCCTGAAGACCAATGTACGGAATTACATCGAATTCAAGATGAGTATCTCCGTACTGCTTGTCTTTTATAGCTTTTTCCAGTTTCTTTGCACGGCTTTCAACCAGGTTGTAGTTTTTAACTTCAGCGATACCCTGGATAAATTCGATTACAGCAGCAACTAAGTCTCTTGAGGCTTTCTGCTGTAGCGGAGCGCCTTTTTGCGTCTTTTTCTGCATTGCTGAATTTATGAGTGAGTAAACGACAATTCCGGCTGTAAGTATAAGACCGATTCTCCAGTCAAAAATGAAAATGAAAGCTGTAATAACGAATGTTGTCAGTATACCCTGGGTGGTCAGCATAACAACTCTTGTGGCCACGTCCGAAAGTGCTTCCATTGTATTTGTAGTCACGCTGGTAATATGTCCGAGGCTGTTGTCATTGAAATATCCCATTGGAAGATATCTCAGATGTTCAGCAATCTCGATTCGTTTTCCGGCACAGCAGTCATATCCGGCTTCAGTCTGAAGCATCGTAGCTTTCAGGTTTATAAGCAGCTGACCAAGCACCGATGCAGCGAGTATCGCTATAGCTCCGTAAATGTTTTTCTCTGACATATTCTTTTCAAGAATACCGGAGATAACGACTGCGATTGCAGATATTCTCAGTGCTGCAAATACAGCCTTTACAACGCCAAGACCGATGGCGGTATATAACTTTTTCCTGTCACGTTCATTACAGAAATCAAAAAACTTTTTCAGTGTACCAAACATTACGCACCCTCCTTTACGGAAATATGAGAATTCCACATCTGTCTGTACAGATCACACTTTTCAAGCAGTTCATTCTGTGTGCCTGTAGCTTCGACTTTACCGTCCTTAACAACAATGATCTGGTCAGCTGTTGCTATGGTCGAAAGTCTGTGAGCTATAACAAGAAGTGTTTTTCCCTTTACGAGTTTTGCAACTGATGTCTGCACCAGTGCTTCGTTTTCCGGATCGGTGTAAGCTGTTGCTTCGTCAAGTATAACGATCGGAGCGTTTTTGAGCATTGCTCTTGCAATTGAGATACGCTGTCTTTCACCGCCGGAAAGATGTCCGCCTGCACCGCCGACTACAGTATCGTATCCGTGTTCAAGTTTCATTATGAAGTCATGGCAGCCGCAGGATTTTGCAGCATTTATAACGTCTTCGTCAGAGGCGTCAGGATTACCCATACGGATATTGTCCATGATCGTTTCATCGAAAAGATAATTATCCTGTGACACATAGGAAATATATTTGTTGTATTCCTCGAGCGGGATCTTTCTGATATCCGTACCGCCGATGGTTATGCTTCCGCTGTTTACATCCCAGAAAGATGCGATAAGTTTTGCTATTGTTGACTTACCGGAACCGGATGGTCCTACAAGTGCGTTTACAGTGTTCTGCTTTATTTCCATATTGATTCCGTGAAGAATCTCCTTGTCGCTGTATCCGAAATGAACGTCGTTTAATACAATATCAGTACCTATCGGAACTTCACCCATATGATCCGGACGTACAAGCTCATCTCTTTCAAGAATTTCAACTGCTTCGCCGATTACAGTTCCCATCTTTGCAATGCCGTCCCAGTATGATGCAATAGTCATGAACGGGGAAACAAGTCCGAGTGAAAGAATTATGAGCATAAGTAAGTCGCTTCCTGATACGGTACCGTTCATATATGCTTTGGCACCGAAGGGGAGAAGTCCAAGCAAAAAGTACGGCATAATAAGAAGCGATATGTTCTGCCACAGATTGCAGCGGCGCATCCATTCAATAAAGCAGTCTGCACCTTCTTTTGCTGCGATAACGAATTTTTCGTAGCTTGTCTTTGATTTACCGAAAGCTTTGATTACTTCAATACCGTTTATGTATTCAACAGCGGTGTCATTGAGTTTTTTGGTCTTGACGATCGCATTGTTGTAGCTTTCAGTACTGCCTGACATCATTAGCATGAAAAACAGCATACCGACTGGAACACATACAAGTGAAATAAGAGTAAGCTTTGCATTGATATTCAGCATGTAGATGATCAGCGCCACCGGTACGAATGCGTTTGATAGTACTTCCGGTATGATATGAGCCAGAGTGGTCTCGATTGAATCAACACGTTCGCAGATCACGTTCTTGTATGTTCCGCTTGACTGTGAAAGAACAGAACCGAGCGGTATCTTTGAAAGCTTGACTGTAAGATCACGTCTGATGTTTGCGAGAACCTCAAACGTTGCCGCATGGGAAAGTGTAGTCGAAATGCTGTGAAGCACTCTGCAGAGTATCCAGAACAACGCCATCATCAGCATATCTTTTCTGAAGTCACTGAATACAGGTTTTCCTCCGCTTTCATGCAGACTGAGCAGTTTATCGACTATATCCGCCATATAGATATAGGTGATAATACCGCTTACAACCTTGCCGAAAGCAAATATCACACTAAGGATATAATTCGGCTTTTTCTGCCCGGCAAACTGTGCAACCCAGCCAAGTGTGCTTCGTTTCTTTTTTGTTTCTGACATAGTATCTCACCTTTCATTTAATTAGCATCGGCTAACCTTATATCAAAAAAATAAACGGAGTCAGACTCCGAGTATTTTCTTCCATCCTGCCGAAAAGAATTCGTCCAGCGTTTCAGCATAGTGCATGGCTTCTTCTCTGGTGAAATTATGTATCACCGCTTCAAAGAGTGCCGAAACATTGGCTGTAATAAGCATGTGAAATTCTTTTTCTGATACCTTTTTTACATTCATTCCGTACTGCTTCATTTTCTCGAAATAGTCAAGAGTGGAACGTTCCTCCAGTAAAGCCATGTCATGAATGAAGCTTTCATATTTCGTACCCTGCGAGCAGCAGATTATCAGTCTGAATTCTGTGAAATGATCATAGATTAAATTCATAAGCCATTTTGTTTCACTTTCGCTGTCGTTCCAGAGTTTGTTGATATCTCCGCATTTCATGACTTCAAAGCCGCTTTCGTAGAAATCATGGTATTTCTTCATAAGTTCATCTACTGCCGGACCTACCAGAGCTGCAAACATATCCTCCTTGTTGGAGAAATGTCTGTACAGGGCGCCGACTGTATGACCTACCTCCGAGGCTATTCTTCGCATAGAAGCGTTTTCAAAGCCGTATTCAAGAAATTCGTCTGTCGCAGCTTTTATGATCTTTTCATGCATTTCTGTTTTATCTTTCGGCATAAACTGATCTCCTTTCAGTAAACACTGTTCACTCACAGATATTATAATATCACGTTTGTGATCTCGTGTCAAGATGAGTGAACACTGTTTACAAAAAATTTTTAAATAAGAAAATATTGAAATTGTAATTTCGTTGTGCTATAATATTAAACGTGAGTTTGCTAAAACTAACCTAACCCTGATAACGGCATAAGGCTTATAACAGTTATAATGCCTGGATGCCGTAACTTAAGGGAAACTATATTTCGGGAGAGATCAATATGGATAATAACAAACTTCAGGCAAAGGATTTTATTACAATAGGTATTTTTACAGCGCTTCTGTTCGTTGTGGAATTCGCGTGCGGAATTCTTGGCTTTATACACCCGTACATAGTAGCGTCCTACGTTATAATGATACCAATAGTTGGTTCTGTACCAATGATGCTCTTTTATACGAAGATTGAAAAATTTGGTATGTTAAGCATTATGTCAGTACTGCTCGCTATCATCATGTTCGTAACAGGCATGGGATATCTCGGCGCACCGCTTATCATTGGAGCAGGTGTAATTGCAGATCTGATAGCAAAATCAGGCGGATACAAGAGTTTTAAGAAGACTGTATTAAGCCACGGCGTTTTCTGCCTCTGGATTTGCGCTAACTATTTCCCGGTTATCGTAACTGCAGATTCCTACAGAAAGAATCTTGTGGACGGCGGCTATTCAACTGAGTACTGCGATAACCTTTTCCGTGCAATCAACTCAAAAACAATTGCAGTATTACTTATTCTCTGTTTCGTATTCGGCGTAATCGGAGCGTTTATCGGCAAGGCTGTCGTAAAGAAGCATTTTGAGAAAGCGGGAATCGTGTGATGGCATTAAAACTCGATCCGAGAACCAAGCTTTTCATGATTTTTATTGTATCGGCAGTTGTGATGATGAGTGCGACGACCCCGCTTCTGTGGGCGGTCAGGATCACCATGACTATGATACCGATATTTCTGCTTATTGCAGAAAAACACTATGCAGCAGCATTACGGTTTATTGTCCTTTATTCCGCTGCGCTTCTCATATCTTTTAAGTTTCTTTCAGAAAATTCTAAGGGATTTCTGTCAGCATTTCTTGTAGGTTACTGTAGTATTATTGTACAGTTTATGCCTGCGGTTATAACAGCCTGGTATGTTGTAAGAACTACTAAAATAGGCGAGTTTGTATCTGCAATGCAGAAAATGCATGTTCCTGACGGTATTACAATTTCTCTTGCAGTTGTCATGCGCTTTTTCCCGACCATCAAGGAAGAATATTCTTCTATCAGGGACGCTATGAAAATGCGCGGGATCATGTTCGGGGGAGGCAATGTCACAGATGTGGTGGAATATCGTATGATACCGCTGCTGTTTTCGTGTGTGAATATCGGGGATGAATTATCCGCAGCCGCTGTTACAAGAGGTCTCGGAGGAAAGGTGAAAAGAACCAGTGTACAGGAGCTTAAAATGGGAGGAGCAGATTATATGCTGATCCTGATGTTTACAGCAGCACTTGTATTTTTTGTGGTCTTTAAATATATGAAATGACAGATACTATAGTTGAAATAAAAAATGTTACTCACAAATATAAAGGCGCTGCGTGTAACACTCTTGACAGTGTTTCTCTTTCGATAAAAAGGGGAGAAACACTTCTTTTGTGCGGTGCATCCGGTTCGGGAAAGACTTCCGTTATTCGTCTTATCAACGGACTGATTCCTCATTATTATCAGGGTACGATGACGGGTGAAGTTACTGTAAACGGACTTGATATATCAAAAACTCAGCTCTATGAACTGGCCGGTGTTGTAGGTACTGTATTTCAGAATCCGAGAAGTCAGTTCTTTTCAGTAGATACTGACGGAGAGATAGTTTTCGGTCCCGAGAATATCGGCCTTTCACCTGAGGAGATACGTTCGCGTAAGGAAGAAATCGTCAGTCAGATGAATCTTGATAAACTTCTGGACAGAAGCCTTTTTGAATTATCAGGCGGAGAAAAACAAAGAATAGCCTGTGCATCAGTGGCGGCACTTCTGCCTGAGATAATACTGCTGGATGAACCTTCATCCAACCTTGATATGGATTCAATGAAAATGCTTCATGATATTGTCAGGGAGTGGAAAAGACAGGGCAAGACTGTAATTGTTTCTGAACACAGACTGTGGTATCTCAAAGATCTGGCTGACCGTGTGATCTGTATGGAGAACGGGGCAATAGTCAGAGAATGGACAGGCAGTGAATTCGCAGATCTTTCAGGAACAGAAACGAAGAATTTTAAACTGCGCCCTGTAAATATAAATGAGCACTATCTTGCATTGCTTTCTGACAAAGAGAAAGAAGGCAGTATTGATCACCATTTCTCTGACGGAATCAGATTAAAGGATTTTTATTTTTCCTATCACAGAAAACCATACATCCTTCGTAAAAGAGAATTCACAGCTGCTGACGGAGATTCACTGAGCCTTTGTATTCCTAAGCTCGATATTCCTAAAGGTAAAGTTACTGCCGTCATCGGAAGCAACGGTACGGGAAAATCAACTTTTCTCAGATGCTTATGCGGACTTGAAAATGACTGTACCGGCGTTATAGCTTCCGACGGAAAGGAATACAGGAAAAAGCACAGGATAGGTTTTTCGTACATGGTTATGCAGGATGTGAATCATCAGCTTTTCACTGACAGCGTTGAAAAAGAAGTACTGCTTTCCATGAAGGACAAGGATGTAAACAGATGTCATGAAATTCTGAATACTCTCGGACTGCTGGAGTTCAAAGACAAGCATCCTATGGCTCTTTCCGGGGGTCAGAAACAGCGCGTCGCTATAGCTTCCGCAATAGCAGCCGGTGCTGAACTTCTGCTGTTTGATGAGCCGACTTCAGGACTTGATTATGCTCACATGGAAAAGGTAGGGGAGCTGCTTCATGGCCTCGCAGAATCAGGCGGTACAGTTCTTGTTTCGACCCATGATCCTGAGTTCGTTGAAGAGTGCTGTGACTGTACTCTTCGTATTAAAAACGGCAGAGTTGTCTCTTTTGAGGAAAGCCGATAGAAATAATAGGAAAATAGTACTTGACAAGCCACGCTTTATATGCTATACTAATTACAGTTAGCGAAAGCTAACTAATTTAATGTACGCAGGTTAGCAAAAGCTAACTTACAGATCTGATAGAAAAGGAGTAATTAATGAGCGTGGTGATAGTAGGCGGTAACGACCGCATGGCAACAAGATATAAGGATATTTGTAATAATTACAATTTCAAATCAAAGGTATTTACACAGATGCCTGCAGATTTTGAAAATAAGATCGGGGAACCGGATCTTGTGATCGTATTTACAGGTACATGTTCTCATAAGATGCTCGGCGGTGTCAAGAAGCATTCCGAGAAATCCGGTGTTCCGGTTAAGCATCTTCACTCATCAAGCGCCAGTGCCTTAAAGAATCTTCTGGCACAGTACGAAAAGCAGGTGAGTTAATGTCTGAGCCTGAACGCAGAGAATTTGACATAGAGCTTTCAGAGCATACTGCTCCGGCTCTTACTGGTATCAAATGTGCAAATCTTTTTACCGTAGATAAGCCGGACTGGCTCGTAGATGAGCTTTGTAATGAGTTTTCTGTACGCGCAGGCAGATTCGGACTAAACATGAAAGTTCTCTGCAGATGCGGCAGAAGAACACTTATTTACATTTATCATGAAGATATACTGGGAAAATGGCTTTACCGTTCAGATGTAAAGGAATTTCTTTACGAGTACGGATATAAGCCGGATGAAAGCACTGAACAGAAACTTAAGCGTTTGTCCTCACGTATTGAATGCGAAAATTTTCCTCATGAAATAGGTGCTTTTCTTGGATATCCGATTGATGATGTACGGGGATTTATAAAAAACAAAGGGCGAAACTGTCTTCTCTGCGGCACCTGGAAGGTGTATCATGAAGCAGAGAAGGCAGAAAAGCTCTTTAAAAAATACGGAGAATGCAGAGATTATCTCTGTTCTCAGATAAAGAAGGGTACTGAGCTTTTTGCAGCAGTACAGCAATACAAGGAGGAAAATCAATGAAAACAGCAGTTATTTACTGGAGCGGTACAGGTAATACAGAAGCAATGGCTAAGGCAATTGCAGAAGGTGCCGGTGCAGATATTTTTACAGTTTCAGAATTCGGGGGCAGTGTAAGTGATTACGATGTTATTGCTTTTGGCTGTCCGGCAATGGGTGCTGAAGTACTTGAAGAGGAAGAATTTGAACCATTCTTCACATCAGTTGAAGGCAGTCTCAGCGGAAAGAAAGTAATTCTTTTCGGTTCATACGGCTGGGGCGACGGCGAATGGATGCGCAACTGGGAAGAACGCACAAAGAAGACAGGTGCTGAACTTGTTGACGGTGCAGGAGTTATGGTAAATGAAACTCCTTCAGACGATGATCTTGCAAATCTCAAGGCACTTGGAGCACGTTTTGCATAAGAAAAGCAGATAACTGATACCGGATTTGATAGTCTGCCGTTATCAGTTTAAAAGATTTTGTGATTTTTTTGATAGATTTCTTCGACATACTGTAATTCATAGAATAACCACATGACGAAACAGCCGGCAGGCCTGGACAATGATCCGGCCTGCCGGCTGTTTTAGGAAAACTCTGATTTATTCATAAATCAGAGTGGGGGTTCGTGGCGAAGCCCCGCAAATTCCACCTTCGGTAATCCGGCGAAGACGGATTTCCGATTAAATCAGTGTTTCCTTAGAATATAAGAGAAAGGCAGATATATATGACAAACGAAATAATAACAGGACTGCTGCTGCCGTTTCTAGGCACATCAGCCGGTTCAGCATGCGTTTTCTTTATGAAGAAGGAACTAAGCAGGAACGTACAGCGTATGCTGGCTGGTTTTGCCGCAGGTGTTATGACTGCAGCTTCTGTATGGAGTCTTATCATGCCGGCAATGGAACTTTCACAAGGGATGGGCAGACTGGCATTCATTCCTGCTGTCGCCGGCTTCTGGTTTGGTGTACTGTTTCTCCTCCTTCTTGACACGGTAATTCCACACCTGCACATGAATGCGGAAAAGGCGGAAGGTATGCCATCAAAGCTTGCACGAACAACAATGATGGTTCTTGCGGTAACGCTTCATAACATTCCTGAAGGAATGGCAGTAGGAATAGTTTACGCCGGACTTCTTCACGGAACGGAAGAAATGTCAGCCGGAGGAGCATTTGCGCTGGCGCTTGGTATTGCAATACAGAACTTTCCGGAAGGTGCTATCATCTCAATGCCTTTACGTGCGGAAGGTAAGAAAAAGATGGCGGCATTTGGCGGAGGAGTGCTTTCAGGGGCTGTTGAACCGGTCGGAGCAATACTTACAATATTGTTTTCAGGACTTATACTGCCGGCAATGCCGTATCTTCTCAGTTTTGCTGCCGGCGCGATGATCTACGTGGTTGTAGAAGAACTTATTCCGGAAATTTCAGAAGGTGAACATTCCAACATAGGTGTTATCATGTTTTCAGTAGGTTTTACTGTAATGATGGCACTGGATACAGCTCTTGGTTAAAGTGATGAAAAAATAAGCAGTTAGCATAGGATAATCGTGAAAAGAAAATGATTTTCAATATGATTATTGTTTTCTTAAAAATACGGTTGACAAATGCTAACTGTTATGATAAAATAATAAACGGTTAGCGAAGGCTAATCAATAATTCATATTCTCAGACTTCTTTCAAAGGCGGAAAGAAGTGCGAGCTTTCCGCCTTAAGTCTGAAAAATAACGTTAATTATTTAGTGAGCATTAGTTCACTGTAATAATACTGACAAGCCGCATAATATAACCGCGGCAGATAAGGAGAAAAAATATATGGATTTTTTAGAAATTGAAAAGGTAGTCGGACGCGAGATCCTCGATTCACGTGGTAACCCAACAGTTGAAGCTGAAGTTTATCTTGCAGACGGAACAATTGGCAGAGGTACTGCTCCAAGCGGTGCATCTACAGGTGAGTTTGAAGCTCTCGAACTCCGTGACGGTGACAAGTCCCGCTATCTTGGCAAGGGCGTTCAGAAGGCTGTGGAGAATATCAACACAGTTATCAACGAAGTACTCACAGGAATGGACGCTTCCGATATCTATGCAATAGACAAGGCAATGATCGCTGCTGACGGTACAAAGGACAAGTCAAAGCTCGGTGCCAATGCGATCCTTGCAGTTTCAATAGCTTCAGCACGTGCAGCTGCAACAGCTCTCGGAATCCCGCTTTACAGATTCCTCGGCGGCATTCAGGGAACAAAGCTTCCTGTACCTATGATGAACATCCTCAACGGCGGTGCTCACGCAGACAGCGCAGTTGACACACAGGAATTCATGATCATGCCTGTAGGTGCTCCTTCATTCAAGGAAGCTCTCCGCTGGTGTGCAGAAGTATTCCACACACTCAAGAAGCTCATCAAGGATATGGGCGACGTTACAGCAGTTGGTGACGAAGGCGGCTTCGCTCCTAACAAGCTCACAAGCGATGAAGAAGCTATCGAAAAGATCCTCGAAGCTATCAAGGCTGCGGGTTTCGAACCTGGCAAGGACTTCATGATCGCTATGGACGCTGCTTCATCAGAATGGAAGAGCGAAAAGGGCAAGGGCTTCTACAAGCAGCCTAAGTCAGGTAAGGAATTCACATCAGATGAACTTATCGCTCACTGGGAATCACTCGTAGACAAGTACCCGATCATCTCTATCGAAGACGGTCTTGACGAAGAAGACTGGGAAGGCTGGCAGAGAATGACTGCAAAGATCGGTAATAAGGTTCAGCTCGTTGGTGACGACCTCTTCGTTACAAATACAGAACGTCTTTCAAAGGGTATCTCACTCGGTGCAGGTAACTCAATCCTCATCAAGCTCAACCAGATTGGTTCAGTTTCAGAAACTCTCGAAGCTATCAAGATGGCACACGCTGCAGGCTACACAGCAATCTCATCACACCGTTCAGGTGAAACAGCAGATACTACAATCGCAGATCTCGCTGTTGCTTTAAATACATGCCAGATCAAGACAGGTGCTCCTTCAAGATCAGAACGAGTTGCAAAGTACAACCAGCTCCTCAGAATTGAAGAAGAACTCGGCGCTTCTGCATGCTATCCGGGCATGAGCGCTTTTCACGTAAAGAAGTAATACTGATCTGATAGTTTCAACAGATCGGATTAAGCAATAATACGAAATCTCACATTATTTGGAATAATACTGCCGTTCAGGGATACGAGGCAACGCTTCGTATCCCTGAACTGTTTTTCAGAACATTTTGCGGACGTCCGCAAAACGATCGAAAGCACGTAAAATGGTGTTTCAGATGTCTTGCCGACGTCGGCAAGACATCCGAAAAATTGAAAAACCCGAACAGAAACTAAATTTCTGTCCGGGTTTGTTTTCGTTTTTGCAAAGCTGAAAAAATGTTACACAAGCGACATGACAAAAATAAATTTCAAAATACTATTGACAACCGTTTTCTGACAGGGTATAATTAAATCATAGAGTTACATGAAAGTCATGACAATAATTTTATCGGAGGACATATGAAACTAAGTGATATAGCTTCGGTCAAAACCGGTCTTGTTCTTTCGAGAAAACAAGCAAAGGACAAAGAAAAAGGGATCGAGTACAAGCTGCTTAATCTTAAAGCGGTAACCAACAACTGCGAAATAAATATGAATGAACTTATACCTTACTTCGCAGAAGAGCAACTCCCTTTAAACTATCTTACTCAGGCCGGTGATGTAATAATTAAAACTTCTGAACCATATACTGCGGTTTATATTAACGAGCAGTATTCAGGAATAGTAATTCCGTCTCACTTTGTTATCGTCAGAGTTGATACTGCAAAGGCAGATCCGGAATACATTACGTGGTATATGAATAAAGACAGAATAAAAAAAGATTTCAATATGAGTTGTGCCGGACTCCTTAAGCAGATCAAACCTACTCTTGTCGGTGAAACGGAGATCAATTTACCGGATCTCGAAAAGCAGAAAAAGGTCGTTCGTGTTTATAACCTTGCGGCTAAGGAACTTAAACTTCTCGATGAGATCAGAATGAAAAAAGAACAGTATTACAAGGCACTTATAAATAAAATAAACAGAATGTGAGGAATGTTACAATGACAGGTAAAAGCGATATTGAAAAGGTACTCTGGAGTGCCTGCGACAGTTTCAGAAACAAAATAGACAGTTCACGTTACAAGGATTACATTCTTGCGATGCTTTTTGTAAAGTACCTTAATGACGTATATAATGAGACAAAGAAAGAATACATTGAAAAGTACAAGGGCGATATGGGAAGAGTTGAACGTGCCATGAGAAATGAGCGTTTTGCTCTTACTGAAACGTCAACTTTCGATTATCTTTATAAAAACAGGAACGACAATGAGATAGGTCAGAAGATAAACGTTGCTCTTGCCGAGATTGAAAACAACAACAGCGAAAAGCTCAGAAATGTATTCAGAGCTATTGACTTTAACTCGACCGTGGACTTTGGTGAGACAAAGGATAAGAATGCGATTTTAAGAAATCTTCTTGAAGATTTCCAGACACTTGATCTCAGTCCTTCACAGCTTGACAGCGCGGATATCATTGGTGATGCCTACGAGTACATGATAGCAAACTTTGCTTCCGATGCAGGTAAAAAGGGCGGTGAGTTTTTTACTCCGAACAATGTTTCAAAGCTTGTGGCAGAACTGGTTGAGCCGAAGGAAAATGACCGTATTTACGATCCGACCTGCGGTTCGGGCGGTCTGCTTCTGAAAGCGTATAAAAAAGTTCCTTCACACAAGGTAGCCGTGTATGGTCAGGAAGTAAACAATCAGGCCTGGGCGCTTTGTACTATGAACATGTTCCTTCATAACGTTGACGACGCAAAGATCTGGCAGGGCGATACGCTGGCAAATCCGCAGAATATTAAAGATGATAAACTCATGAAGTTCCAGTGTGTAGTTGCCAATCCTCCTTTCTCACTCGATAAATGGGACAGCGGCTTCCTTTCAGCTGTAAGCGGTGAGGATAAGAAGAAAGAGAAAATGACAGCTTCACTCGATCCTTACGGCAGATTTGCCTGGGGCGTTCCTCCGTCATCAAAGGGCGACTATGCATTTGTACTTCATATGCTTAACTGCCTTGATGAAGACGGAGGCAGAATGGCAGTTGTACTTCCGCACGGTGTTCTTTTCCGCGGAGCAAGTGAGGGTAAGATCCGTAAGGAGATAATAGATTTCAATCTTCTCGATGCAGTTATCGGACTTCCGGCAAATCTGTTTTACGGTACCGGTATTCCGGCATGTATTCTTGTTTTCAAAAAGAACCGCGGTACTCATGATGTACTGTTTATCGATGCCAGCGGTGAAGGTAATTTCGAAAAAGGCAAGAATCAGAATAACCTGCGTGACTGTGATATCGAGAAGATCGTAGATACTTATAAAAAGCGTGAGAACGTAGATAAATACAGCTACGTTGCTTCAAAGGAAGAAATAGTTGAGAACGATTATAATCTGAACATTCCGAGATATGTCGATACCTTTGAGGAAGAGGTACCGATCGATATCGATGCTGTACGTGAGGAAATTAAGGCAATCGACAAAGAAATCGATGAAGTTCAGAAGCAGATGGATGAATTTTTGAAGGAACTTGGTTTGTAATTGCGATCAGAGATTGATTTTATTCCGCCGCTATTCCGCCAATTGGCGGAATAAATGGCGGAAAAGAATTTCGGAATAGGTTTCGGAAAAGATTTCGGAAAAGGAGAATGAGAGGTTAATAACAATGTCTGAAAGTCAGAACATAGAATATAAAGAATCTTGGAAAGATGAATATCTTAAATGGATATGCGGTTTTGCCAATGCTCAGGGCGGAACGTTATATATTGGTATAAATGATTCCGGTGAAGTTGTAGGTGTACGAAATATTAATAAACTGCTTGAAGATATTCCGAATAAAATACAGTCAGGTCTCGGAGTAGCCTGTGAAGTGAATAAGCATACTAAAAACAGAAAAGACTATCTTGAAATAATAGTGAACTCCAGCACTTATCCAATCAGTTATCACGGAGAATTTCATTACAGGTGCGGAAGTACAAAACAGCAGCTTACAGGAATAGCGTTGTCAGAATTTATTATGCGAAAGACAGGTGTTCGCTGGGAGGATGCTGTAGTAGAAGAAGTAACAGTAGATGATCTTGACGATGAAAGCTTTAAGATTTTCCGTAGGGAAGCATTGAGAAAAAAGCGAATGACAGAAGCCGAACTTAATGTTTCCAATGAAGAATTGCTTCAGAAGCTTCATCTTATGAAAGACGGTAAGCTTAAGAGATCGGCTGTGTTACTGTTTTACCATGATCCTGCTATAGTTCAGGTCGGAAGCTTTGTAAAGGTCGGAAAGTTTAACGAAAGGGGTCTGGTCGTTTACCATAACGATCTTGAAGAATCTCTTATTGTAAATGCCCACAAGGTAGTTGATCTTATTTTCCAGATGTATCTTAAAGCAAAAATCAGTTATGATCATGATATAAGAGTCGAAGATTACCCTTTTGCCAGAGAAGCAATACGTGAGGCTATTTATAATGCCATAGCACATAACTGCTATATGTACGGCACACCGATTCAGATACGTATTGAAGAGAGAGCAATAATAATCAGTAACAGTTGTATTCTTTCTGATGGATGGACAGTAGACACACTTATGGAACCGCATAATTCCAAACCGTATAATCCGGATATTGCAAATGTCTTTTACAGAGCTGGTTTTATTGAGAACTGGGGACAGGGTATTCAGAAGATTTGCGATGAATGTGAAAAAATCGGAGCGGATAAACCGGTATATGAGCTTATAGGAACAACGCTGCGAGTACATTTCCCGGCACTTGAAAGTGCGATAATAGATGCTTCTAATGAAGTTGTTCATCAAGATTTTGAAATATACGGTGCTAGAGAAGCTGAAAACGGTGCTAGAGAAGCTGAA
>JAFRUS010000077.1 GCA_017438745.1 Oscillospiraceae bacterium
CAGCAGACGAACAGCAGAAAATTGGAGACTATTTCCGCAACCTCGACTCCCTTATCACCCTTCATCAGCGTGAGCCGCCAAAGGAGGATAAGATTTTGAACGATATAAAAACGGATACTCTGTTCCATGAGTATTACTGTCAGTGGCTGGTTATATATAAAGAAGGATCGGTCAGGGGCGTAACAATGCAGAAGTATCACCTGACCGCTGAATGGGTGAAGAAACTGATCCCCGATGTAAAACTCTGCGATTTTGACAGAATCACATATCAGCAGCTCATCAATGATTATGCTGAGACACACGAGCGCCAGACCACTATGGATTTTCACCATCAGCTCAAAGGAGCTATCCTTGATGCAGTTGATGACGGCTTGATCGCCCGTGATCCCACTCGCAAGGTTATCATCAAGGGCAAGTCTCCCAACGATAAAAAGAAGAAGTATCTCAGCCGTTATGAGCTTCAGAAGTTGCTTACAAGCCTGGACCTGAACAGCGGTTTGAATATGGATTGGCTTATTCTGCTTATTGCTAAGACCGGTATGCGTTTTTCCGAAGCAATTGCAGTAACGCCTGTGGACTTCGATTTCACTCATCAGACGCTTAGCGTTAATAAGACCTGGGACTATAAAGGCGAGGGCGGTTTTCAGCCTACCAAGAACAAGTCCTCGGTCAGAAAGATCCGTCTTGACTGGCAGACGGTAGGTCAGTTCTATGCAATCGTAAGAGAGCTGAATGATACTGCTCCTATCTTTGTTTCAAAAGAAAAGAAGATTTACAACTCTACTCTCAACGATGTGTTGGAAAGACATTGCAAAGCTGTCGGAATCCCTACTATTTCCGTTCATGGACTTCGCCATACACACGCATCGCTTCTCCTGTTCGACGGTGTTTCGATCGCCAGTGTTGCACAGAGACTCGGACACTCAAGCATCAATACTACACAGAAGACCTATTTGCACATCATCAGAGAGCTTGAAAACAAGGACATTGACCTCATCATGAAGTCGATTTCCAGTTTGCTCGACTAAGTACATAAATAATGCGGTTTACGCTGGTTTCCCTTAAAGGGCATGACGCTCAAAACGTCATGTCCTTTTTTATTTGGCTTATGCTGATGAAGGGTGATAAGGGTGTCGAGGGTTAAGAGAAACGTTGCAATTTTCTCTTGTTCCTCAGTGTTTGGAATAAGCATTTGAAACTCACACAAGTTCTTATAATACAGTCGAGTTCTTGTTCCACCCTTCTTCTGTTCAGCACAAAATGAACGAAATTCTGCACTTGAATTTATTTGTTGTACGATGAAGTCCAGATTGTTGTCATCAGAAGCATAAAACACCGGATATTCACGGCTTACAAGCCCTTTTTCAAGTCTGTTCACATTCAAATGAAACACATCATCATCGCTCATGTGACGGTAAGTACAAGCTCCGAGAGGGACAATGCTGAACATGGTTTCTGTACTATCTGTGGTCTGCTTTCCACGGTATTCATTCTGATACATTAGTCCATTTCTTGAAGATGTAAGTAACGGAAAACCCGCCTCTAATGTAGTATATTCGGAAGACTCAACAGTAAGTTCTCCAACCTTACGCTGTTCCCAAGCATCGGTAAATCCGGCGAATCTGATTTCCGGAACACTCTCACCATTTTGCGGGAACATTTTTTGAAGCATAGATTTCTTGAATTTCTGCAAAGCGTCACACTTACGCTGATGAAGGGTGATAAG
>JAFRUS010000078.1 GCA_017438745.1 Oscillospiraceae bacterium
CGTGCTGCACTGTTACGTAACAATTGTAGTGTAACATATTTGCAGTACCTTTGTCTATAGTTTCGCCCTAACAGGTAGTCGAAATGCCTTAAGAGGTATTTTTTCTCCTAAAGATTTACAATAAAATGGAAAATAATTACTACTAAAATGCAAAAGAAAAATGATTGTATTTATGTTTTAATTGTAACATAGAAACAAGCATTTTTCAAGTGATGTATTATTGGGAAGTACAGATTAAATATCTCTACTATATAAAAATATATTTTACAAAAATGCGTGGAAAATTTATGAAATACGAGGTTGAAACATAAAACAACAAAAATTCTTAATATTCTTCATCAGGAGCACATAGCTGAACATCTGGCGTCGCTTCCTGAAGAACACCAGCTTGAAATGGTAAACTGTATCAATGGTCTTGATCTCTCTGTACTGAGTGCCGGTGAGGCAGGGGAAGAGCGCGGTGATTTTGATCCGCTGTTTGCAAAGACTATTAAGCAGATCGAAGAGAACAGTGAAAAGTATACCGAAGCTGGTCTTAAGGCTATCAGGGACGGGAAAGTCGGTGCGGTTCTTCTTGCAGGCGGGCAGGGAAGCAGGCTTGGTTTTGATCATCCGAAGGGGATGTTCAATATCGGTGTGGACCGGGAACTGTATATCTTCGAGTGCCTTATCAGTAATCTTCTCGAAGTTTAATGGGGTGGAGATATAAAAAGTTACAGCCAGGTCGGTGGACCTGGTGACCTTAAACGTACTGTCTGTACGCTAAAAAGGCGGTGCCGGAAGATCTTTAAGTCTCCGTCACCGCCTGTTATACATATATTTCCGCTCGTTTACTGTATCCCGGCTGATAAAAGCCGTCCGGTTTAACTGCCTTTTCCTTTCGTTCGATCGTGCTGATCAGCCAGCATTTACTCAGTTATTCCAGAACATCTCGTAATCAGTGCCTTCTTTTTCTGTATAGTTGTCACCTTTTTCTGAATATGAGTAAGTAACACCGTCTGTACAGTATAATCCGGCTGTATCCAGATAAACTATACTTTCACTGACTCCGTTCCGGCCTTTCTCAAATCCGACCTCTGAATAATTTTCCCGTGTTATAACCATAGATATGTCATCGAGTTCATACCAGTAGAGGAACCTGTCGCCATTTCTTGTTACAGCAATTACAAATTCATCTGTCGATGTATCGTGTGCAAACAGGCTGTCAGCCGGCATAGCAGCACAGTGTTCAAGACCGTATAATTCCGTGCCGTATTTCTTTAATGTGAATCCCGCCACACTGCAGTCATCTGCGTAAGGACCATACTTTACGAAAAGTTCCCTTACCCCGTCATGATCCACGTCAAAAAGCGTGTACTCAAGGGTTTTGTTCTCACTTTCAATTCCTTCCCACAGATCTTTTATCTCTTTCCTGTACCAGTCTTCGCCTGTCACCTGTGTTTCAGGAACTTCTGTTATGGCTGTGGTCTCTGCAGTTACTTCATGTTTCTCTTCAGCCGTGCTTTCCTTCTTTTCAGTCACTGCAGCGACAGCTTCAGTAACCTGTGCTTTTATTTCGGAAACCGCTTTGCTTTCTGCTTTTAAATTTTCCGCAGATGCAGAAACTGCTTTTTCCGTAACATTTACGATAACCGGTTCTGCTGTAAGTGCAGTAGTTTCTGATGATGTATCATCTGTACCTGCCGGTTCAGTCTTTGATGTTTCAGTCACACTTGTCACCGGTACACCAGCATTGATATCGTCCGGCAGTTCAGTGTTTCCGTGGAGAAGACTGAATCCAAGTATTCCGCAGATAACTGCCACGCACGCAGCTGCTGAAAGGAATGCCATCCATTCCGGTTTTCTGTTTACTTCAACTATTTTCATTTCTTCTGTTCCCCTGTCTTCTTTATTTTCGACAGAAACCTCTGCTTTTCCAAGCATCTGATTATATTTTTCCTTGCTCGCCCTGAACATTCTTGCTTTTTCTTCAGCGCTTAGGACCTTTATTTCAGACAGACGACCCATTGTTTTTTCATCAGCATTTTCTAACATGTCGAACCCCTGTTTCTTACTCATTCTTCTTCCTCCGTTCTATATTTCTATTCCGTCAGCAGCTAAGACCATTTTCAGTTTCTTAAGCGCTCTGGCGGCTCTCATTCTTACTGCGGACGCCTTCATGGAAAGCATCGTGGCTATTTCCGCAGAAGAACGGTCATAGTAGAATTTCTGCAGAATGATCAACGAATCCGGTTCCCCGAGTTCATTTATCCTGCTTAGAAGAACTTTTCTCATTTCCTTTTCCTCAGTTTCAGTTTCAACGCTTTCGCCTGATGTGAGTGTTTCAAACTCCGTATCTGCGTCATCTGTCTGATGTCCGTTTCTTGCTGAAATACTGTAATATGCATTTATGGCACGTCGTTTTGCCACGGTACCGACATATCCTTTCAGCTCGCCGTCGTAATCTTCGCCGCTTTTATTAAGTCCGAAAAATATATCTGCAAAGATATCGCTCACACATTCTTCAATATCTGCACGGGACGCTGTGCTGCGAAGCTTGTTGTAGACTATCGCATAGATATAGTCGCAGTAGCACTCAAACAGCGCACTGCAAGCGTCGTCCGGTGATTTGCTGTAAAGGTTTCGGTATTCGGTTCCTGTCATTTTGGATTCTCCTGTTTTTATATTTTATCAGCCTGCACAGGCCAGTTACTACTATTATAGTATACCGCTTCCGGTTTATGCTATCAGTATGTTTCTGAGCACCAGAAGATCAGTTACATCAAGTTTGCCGTCAGCATTTATATCGCTTCCTGATTCTTCTGCCGGTGATCCGCTTATGATATCAAGAACGCAGGCAACGAAATCAGCGTTTGTTACAGCTTCATCTTTGTTGACATCACCTGCAGGTGTATTCTGACCGATGGTTTCTGAATTATCGAGAGCACTGAAAAACAGTCCGTTTTTAACAGCATATTCTTCAGCTGTTGAGCCTTTGTAACCGTAAACTACTGTGCCATACGGCAGAGCCATTCCGCTGTCAATTACACAGTTACGGCTTTTTACTGTTAAATTTCTGAGACTATCACATCCGTTAAAAGCATTGTTCCCAAGCTTTTTTACAGATTCAGGGATAGTGACGGTTCTCAGGTTTGAACAGTCAAGGAAAGCACTGCTGCCTATCTCTTCAACGGAATCAGGGATATCAAGAGTTCTGAGATTTTTGCATGAATAAAAAGCTTCTTCGTCTATCAGCTTTAATGATGCAGGAAGTGTTAATTTTTTTACGTCATCGTTTATATTAAACGCACGGTTTCCTATAACAGTTACGCCGTCAGGGATCACAACGCTGCCTTTGCATTCTCCCGCATCGATAAGAATACCGTTTACCACAACACACGGATCCTCTGACGCCCTGTTTTCCAGCCATCTGGTATTATCAAATGCAAAACCGCCTATATATCCGACAGTCTCCGGAATATCTGCATTTTCAAGGCTTTTGCAGCCACAGAACGCACCGGTTTCAATAGCTGTCACATCTTCCGGAATATTTACCGTTGTCAGAGATGAACATCCTGAAAACATCCATGCCGGAATTACATCTATATTTTCTGAAACATCTGCGCTGGTCAGATTTGAACATCTGTCGAATGCGTTTTCACCTATTCTTGTAACTGTATCAGGTATCTGAATGGTAAGCATTTTTTCATTTCCGCGGAATGCAAGTGCACTGATCGAAGTAACTGTATCAGGGATAACTACATTTCCTTCCGCATTCTGGCCGTTTACAAGTGTTCCGTTTACAATAACGAGGCCTTTTTCCGATTTTCTGTCCTCCAACCACTGTGTACCGAAAAATGCGTCATCGCCTACGCTTACTACTGAATCAGGAATTTCAATGGTTTTAAGATTTGTGCATTCCGAAAACGCTCCGCCGCGTAATGCGGTAACAGGTACGCCGTTTACTTCGGCAGGGATCGTCACTGATTCAACTGTTTTATCCGCGCAGCTTACTGCATATCCGCCGAGGTCTTCGCAGTAATAAAAATCAAGGTTTCCTTCTGAGCAGGTGTATACGCCCTGGCCCCATTCATCAGCAGAGCATATCTGGCAAGGTACTGCAGCGGAAGTGAGTGCCACAGAAAGGATCAAGGCTGCGAGTCTGCTGAGGTTTGTTCTGCAGTTCTTTTTGTTGCTGGTATTAAGGTTCATAGTTTCATTCATTTCCTTATTGTTGATTTCGTTTATTACATTATTCTTTTTCATATCATTTTCCCCCTGAGTATTTATTACATTAAATTAATTTTGCCTGATGTTACGCTTAGAAGTATATTACCGGTGTTATACTTGTTTATCAGCGCCTTCATATATAACATTCAAGGCCTGGTTCGAAAGTGTCACATGATTTTGAAAAAAATATTTTTTTATATTCGTTACAACATAAAAAGCACCCCGGTTACAGATAAACATTCAGCAACCGAGGTATTTACTAATTCAAGCATATATAGTTCTAATGTACTGGATATGATCAAGCTGCAGGACGACTGTCTGGCGTATGAGGTGGACAGAAAGAAGGAGTTTGCTCCTGTGAAGAACAAAACCGGCGTGGATTCAGTCGATACGGCGAGGGAGCTGCTGAAGTTTAATGGGGTGGAGATATAAAAAGGTACAGCCAGGTCGGTGACATGGCTGTGTAAAGATAGTACGCCGAAGGCGTTCCATTTGCGTTGGAATTTAATTCTTTTCAGTTTCTGCTTTGATCTTTTCAAATTCAACAGCAGAGATCCCCGTGCTGTTTATTATGATATCATCTGAAACACCACTGGCAAGCAGGTTGCGTGCGGTAGAAATCCGGTTTTCAGCAATTCCTTCTTCACGTCCTTCTTCGCGTCCTTCTACACGCCCTTCTTCTCTTCCTTCCTCAATAAACAGGTTCTTGTATTTCTCTTCGTCGTATTCTTCAAATAACATATTCTTCACCTCCGCACGGTTTGCAATGATGAATGGTTTAATGATGAAATC
>JAFRUS010000079.1 GCA_017438745.1 Oscillospiraceae bacterium
ATAGCATTTTTCTGATGATCGTGAAGCTGAATATCTGGTGTCATAATCGGAAAAGAAAGAGCCGAGCCGACATATTCACGGGGGCGAATACTGTTAAAAAGCTCATTATATCGCTTCACAATATAAACACGGCGAGCAGGATCACGGAATATCCATTCCTTAAATGCCTTGCGGATAGATTCGGCTCTGCGCTGTACTACACGGGTAGCATCAATATCCACTATACGCTTTTCCTTTGTATCGCCAAATCCGTCAGGAACTTCGATAGTCTTATAGACTTTCGGCTCTTGCAGATTGAGGATATGCTCATAAATGTCATAGGCATTCATTCTCGGAGAGCCGTATTTTTGCGTAGCAAGCACCGACCTGTCGGCACTCTTATTGCTTACATGGAAAGAGTTTGTATGCTCAGAATACTCAACACCGATCACAGCACCTCTGTTCCACCTTGCGGACGGACTTGTACTGCGCTGATACTCAGGTGTCTGTAACAGCTCATAGAGGAACTGTTCGTAATACTTAGGCTCTATCCAAGCGGCACCGAGCTTCACATCAATATCGCCTGCCTTTAACGGTTCAGGCATAACTGCTTTCAAAGCACTTACATTGATATTGAAGTCAGCATCATACTCAGCGATTTCCTCAGCTTCACGGAGCTTCTTGCGAATATCGCCGGACAGATACTCCGAAGCCGTCTGATAGCCGTTCTCCGTATGGGGAATCTTGAAAATCGCCCCTGTCAGGTCACGCTTCAGCTCGTCCTCTGTCATACCAGTCAGACTGCTCATGTACTCAAAATCTACATGAGCCTTTTCAGCCACGGACAAAGTGAGAGCTTCGAGAGCCGTATCAACATGATCGACGGCTTTCGGCGGCACGATAGTACGCTTTGTGAAAATATCGGACTTCGCTTTCAGCTCAGTCTTATCATAGTCCTTTTCAAGTCCAGCCACAAGGTTATACGAAACATCTTCCGCAAAGTAACGCTTGTTCGTCTGAGAGTGGATAAGTCCGAATTTCTTGTAAAAATCGTCATAAGCCACATTCAGCTTTGCCTGTAAGTCCTTTATAACGCTGTCAGACTTATCAAGTTCCTGTGCTTCAAGCAGTTCTCTTGTCAGATCACGCAGTCCGATAAAGGCTGAAAAACGCTTATGCTGTGCATTTGATTTGTCATAACGTGCTTCGCAGGCGGCATTGTTTCTCTTGAAATACACCTGGTCACCCGATAAGAAAAAGCTGTAATTACGAAGGTTTGACGGTATCTGCACCTTTTCACCCTGTACAGTCTTTGCATAAACGTCACGGCATTTGTCATGGCTGATCTCAGCGGAAAGCTTTCCTACAGCTTCATGAAGTGCTGTTTTGAGATCAAATCCGTCCTCGGCAACGACCATTGTACCGCTGCCGTAAAGCTTGTTGCCCTCAATTACCTTGCCAAGCACCATATCAGGGTGAGTTTCAAAGTATTTGTTTATCGGCAAACCGTCTGACGTTTCACCGATGTGTACCCAGTCAGGAACGTCAAGCATTTCCGATACTGACTTACCCTCATGCTTCTTCAAAAAGATAATATCCGTTGTTACTTCCGTACCGGCGTTGTCTTTAAATGCACCGTTCTTACCGCCCGGCAGACGTATAGCACCGATAAAATCAGCCTTGTCTGCAAGCATCTGACGTGTTGTTTCGTCATGTTTGTCCAGTGTGCCGGCTGATGTTACAAATGCAAGAATGCCGCCATCCTTTACCTTGTCAAGGCTCTCGGCAAAGAAAAAGTCGTGAAGCTTCGTTGTTCCGTGAACCGAATCCACGAAACCAAGCTCACCAAAAGGTACATTACCGACCGCAACATCAAAGCTGCCGTTCTGGAAGCTGTTCTGTTCAAAACCTTTTATTGCTATATCAGCATCAGGATATAGTGCTTTTGCTATACGACCCGAAAGGCTGTCGATCTCGACACCGTAAAGCTTTGAGTTTTTCTGCATATCTGCCGGCATACAGCCGAAGAAGTTACCGACACCCATTGCCGGTTCAAGCACATTACCGCCGTCAAAGCCGAATTTGCCGAGAGCTTCATATATACCCTCTATGACCGTAGGTGAAGTATAGAAGGCATCGTTTACTGACGCACGTGCCTGACGATATTCTTCCGGTGTAAGCAGTTCGGAAAGCTCCTTGTACTCTGCCGACCATTTCTCAGCGTTCTTGTCAAAAGCCTGTGCGAGTGCGCCCCAGCCGACGTACTTTGAAAGCTTTTCCTTTTCTTCGGCTGTTGCAGAGCGTTTTTCGGATTCTATTGCTTTCAGTGTTTTTATAGCTTCAACATTTGCACGGTACTTTGTTTTTACACCACCTCCACCAAGAGTGTCGTCGGTGATAGTGAAGTTTTCATTCTTTTCAGTTACGGATTTATCTGTTTCAGCTGTATGTTCCGGTTCTTCGGAAGCTTCCTCAACGTTTTCAGCAGTTGTATCATTTATTTCGGTTACGGGCTGTGACTTCTCAGGGTCAGCTTTTCCGATATATTCATACAGACTGCCGAGGAGCTTGTCATAGGAAATATTTTCTGTAATCTCGAAAGCTCCGCTCAGTCTTTTCACTGTGCAGTCGTCCGTATAATATGGCAACGCTCCTGATAGTGAGACTACTTCGGATATAACACCTGTAGCCTTGTTGCGAAATCTGTCACCAACTTCGATCTTATACGGCTCCGGATTTTCCTCTGCGGCTCTTTCAGCCTTGATCTCCTGCCACATTTCCTTTTCTCTTATCGAAAGATAGGCATTATCTCTGAGATGCTGCTCAACCATAGCAGCAACGTTGTTCCAGCTGTGACGGAACTTTTCTCCGTTCTCAAAAAGAAAAGTCATTCCCTTGCTGTCTGTATCAACAAGTGAAATGTTCCCTTCACCGCTGTGACCGCCTGTACCGTATTCTTTTTTCAGAAAGTCAGCCAGTTCCTGTGTTGTCGGGTGTCCCGGCTGTGTACGGCTCTTTTCATAGAAATCCTGCACACGGAACTTTCCGTGTACAAAACCTGTGCCGCGTTCTATTTCAGCTGCAAGGGCAACAAATACATTAACGCCGTCTACTATCGGACCCGGTGAGAATTCTGACTTTGCTGTTTCCGTTACAGACTTTGTTCCTTTTGCCGGCTTCCGTGAAACAAGCGGTTCCGGTTCTCCGAACAGATTAAGCTGCATTCCCTGATCTTCAGGCAGTTCCCAGAAAGGCTTTTCATCGGAGGACTGTTCATCACGCTTTATGTCTTCGATAACGTCAGCATCAGTGAATAAAGGCTTGTCTATTGCTGATGTAAACTCGGTTATACTCATAAGACCGAGCGTGTACGCAAGGCTGTCAAGTTCTGTTTTATGGTTTTCGTATGTATCGACGGAGATTGTTCCTTCCGCATTGTCTACAAGAACAGTAGCACCAAGTGACAGTGCCTTGTCCTTTATCTCAGCAAGACTTTCAGCATCGCCCTTGTAGTTAAGTGTTATTGCCGGATAATCATTCTCCGGAGAAATATTATCCTGAACTTCGGAAGCATCACTCATAAGACTGACCGGTTCTTCCGCTTTTTCTTCCTGTTCCGCAGATTTTGTGTGCCTTTCAATAACTTCGTCTGGAACATAGATCAGATCATTGTAATCAAGCCCTGTCAGACCGTTTTCGACCATATCCTCAATACTTTTATACTGCTCAGTATTGAATACTTCGCCGTCAAATTCATACATGATCTTATAGTCTGCAAGGTCTGCTGTGACCTGTACGGGAAGTTCATCGTCTGTAAGTGTGGTATATGCAAGAGAAACGTTATGAAGGTCGGAAAAGTCCGCTTCATCACTGTATTCATCGACGCAGAAATCATTTATAAGATTTTTGGCTTTCTCAAGCGGAGTCATTTCTACTTCTGCCGATGCTTCGATCTCAGCAGGCTGACGGGATTTATAAAGGATATCGAAACCTTTACGCTCCATATCCTGCTGCCATCCTTCATATCCAAGCACATCGGAAGTACTGAGCAGTACGCCGCCGTAGTCGGGAGCATCAAGGTCTTTGAGCATGATGCTCTTATCACTGATCTTCTCGACCTCACGTCTGGCGCCGTCGTACATGATAATATCACCGACAGCAAGATGGGATACTGCCGGAGCTTTCTTTTCCTGTACTACTTCCTTTTCACGGAAGAACTCGGGCATTTCGGTAAAGCCGAAGCTGTCGCAGAAATACGCTGTATCAATATCGTCTTCGGTAATAACGATAACGTCACTTACTGAAAGAGAGTGACCTCTGAAATCTTCAGGGTGATCTATATTGAACTTTGTGTAAAGCGATTCAAGAGACTCGTTTCCCTTGAACTCGTCAAGTTCGCCTTCATAGACAAGATCATAATCTTCGTGATTAAGCTGAACACCGTCACTTTTCAGCCTGTCCATACTTTCAAAGCGAATACCGTGATATTCTTCGCCCTCACGGAGCTGATAGATCTTATATGCCGGTTTCTCCGGTTCCGGCTGAGGACGTTCGCCCTCATTGAAGAATACAAACGGCATGTATTTCTCGATTTTTTCCTCCGTCGAAAGCTTTTCTTCAATAAGGCACATTGAAGTTATAATATCAGCGTTCTCGACAAGTTCAGCGTACTTATCGGACAATGAAAGTTTGCTCCATCTTTCGTCGAACTCTTTACGTGCCGATTCAGCCTGTGCGTTGATAAGAGCAATATCTTTTTCTGAAAGTGTGCTGTCGTATATGGCAGCCACACCGTATGGAGAAATGTGTGCTACCGTAGGATAATCGTGTGTTTCAGGATCGGTACGTGAAACATCGTAAACGGTAATGCCATTTCCGAGAAGTCCGAAATGGATAGAGCTTTCTTTTTCAAAGCTCGCATGGTATTTTTCCTTTGCGATAATGGCAAAAGCCTTTTCAGTCTGTTCCTCATTGTCAAGAATATCATTAAGAGTCTTCTTGATACGATTGATCTTTACCTGATTATCGCCGCCCTTCCAGCCGTGCATAGTTGCACCGTCAAACGCTGTCAGAAGGTCATTGATCTTTTCATCAGAAATATCAGGTATCGCATCAAGTATATCATCACGAACCCACCAGAATGTAAGATCATTATATTCCTCACGGATACGGTCAAGAAATGCCTGTCCGATATCTTCAAAGGAAACAAACCTCTGCATACCGCTGAAACTGCATTTATAACCGTCATCTGTCTTCTCAGTATGCAGAGAATGACGAAGGTTTTCAGCATAGTAGAATGTACGGTCAGATATCTCACCCTGCTCAAAGACAAACTCAATGTCAGCAGTCCTGCCGTCCTCTAAAAGTCCGAGTGCAAGCTCTCGGCGGATATCCTCACCCTCATGATAACGCTGTGCGAGGTCATAAAGTGCAGGCTCAGAAAGATGATAACCGAAAGCTGCCTTGTCACTTGGCTTATGCTTTTCAGTATAACCACTGTCAAACAGCGGATAAGCCATGTCCTCCCATTCATCAGAAGAAAGAGTACGTTTAGCAAGGAACTTGGCAAGGTCTGCCTTCGGGAACAGCACTTCTTCCTCTGTAGGAACTCTGTTTGCTTTCTCCCTGTCGATAACCGCCTGTTTGTGGGCAGTAAGGAAGTCGGCTACATCTGATTCCTGCAATGCTGTATGAAGTATTTCATCGTATGCCTGGATATCCTCAACAGTAAATGTTTCGTCTATACTGTCTATCTGGCCCCGTGTAACGTCACCGACAAACATTGCGGTAACTGCCGCCTTCTGTTCGTCTGTAAATTCATGCTGAGAAAAGAAGTCTGAAAGCTCGACAGCACGGTCAAAGCTTGATTTTGCTTCAAGCATTTCGTTCAGCTTGCTGTGTTCGCCGTAGCGTTCTGCCGGTGACTGAGCTAAATAGTCATTAACGAGTGCCAGCATTTCTCCGAACTGTGCGTCATCATAGCGTTCATCGAAGAAACCGGTAAGGTCAAGCTTGATATCTTCAACTGACAGCCTGTGCATGACAGGGGACAGTGCTACAAGCTGCTCCAGTGACAGACCTACATCTGCCATACTGTGAAGCAGATCAAATTCACGTTCCGCATTTTCGAGAGCACGGTGAAATGCAGGAGCATCATCTTTTCCGACCGCAAACGCAACTTTGTTGTCCTTAACAACGGCATGATAGCTCACGCTTGTTTCGAGGTACTGTCTGATATTATTGAACTGTTCCGGTGTGAGCTTGGATATAAAATGATAGGTGTCGCTCTCCCTGCTGTATGCTCTTGTGCCGACCTCCTGTCCTTTTACTGGTGCATCATGCTGGTTTCGCCTTGCTATAAGTTCCTTGCGTATAGAATGTACTGTATCAAGGTCTTCTCTGCTTACTGTCAGCGTTCCTTTCCCGGTCGGATATATCCTGCCTGAAAACTTTATGCCTCTCTGCGACATGATCTCTGCCATTTTCAGCACAGAATCACGGTCAGCGTTTACATACTCCTTGTTTGGAATATATCTGTATTCCGCATTGCCGATGATATTCTTATCGGGCGGCATATACGCCACCGTGGATTTACGTGGCTCAATATCCGGAACGCCCAATATCCTGCCGAACCAGCCGATATCCTTGTCGTTTATCGCCATTACCACTGAATCATTGTGTTCATAGCCATAGTAATTGATGCCGGACTGTTCAAGCTGTTCCTGCACGCGCGGAAAATCATGTACGCTTACCGTAACAATGCTTTTATCTCTGTTATCTGTCGCTCTGTTCCAGATCTCATTACCGTATCTCTGCATATCAGTTCCATTTACCTCCTTTGTTTCTCTCTTCTGTTCTGTTTTAGGAATACCACGAAGCATATCGTTCCAGTCTTTATATCTGTCCGGAGTTACGATACGCTTCATATCGGGATATTCTTCTCTTAATCTGTCTGCAAAATCGTTTCCTGCCGTGTCGTTGTCGGAGCACAGGAACACATTTTCAGGCGGGATATTATGTCTTACCATTGTTTCAAGCACGATATTAGGCTTTACGCCCATCATCGAAACCAGGCGGCAGTTGTCAAGCTCACCCTCATGCATTTGAAGATATGAAAGCATATCTATTGCACTCTCAAAGAAAAAAGCCTTTTCTCCTGTGCCGCGGACAACTTCAAAGCCTTGTCCTGCCGCCGAGCCGGTTGCAATACCCTTGAATTTATGCTCAGTCGATGTACCAACCTTTTCAGCACCGATAACACTGCCTTTATCATCGAAATACTTGAAAAGGACATTCCCTGTCTTTTCTTCCTGTGAGATCACTCCCTGTTTCACGAGCGCAGAAAGCATATCGTAATCAAGCTCTCTTGTCTTGCAGAGGTATGCAAACACACGTCTGCTGTTATCAGCTTCGGCAAGGGACAGTTTCCTTACCGCTTGTCTTACAGGTTCAGGTTTATATGATCGTTCAGGTGGAGTATAGGTACGGTCTGCTCGTTCTCCGGTAAGGGCTTCGACCGCTTCCGTAAATGACATTCCCATATACTCACGCAGAAAGCCTATATTATCGCCGCCCTTGTTTTCACTGAACCGGAACCACTGACCTCGCTCACCCGGACCGTTATCTCTGATATGCAGGCTGTCATGGTCTTTCCAGATAAACTCCTTGCCGGCACGTTTCAGGTCAAAGCCATGCGATATAAGGAACTGCGGAAGATTGACGTAATTCGCCCTTTCTTTCTGTTCATCGGTAATGCTCATCATTCAAGCCCCTGATTCTTTCCCTTACTTTGCTGCGGAGGTTTCTGCTGCCCCTTGCTGCTGATACGCTGTGCCGATTGTTTCATACGGTCACGGGAGAAGAATGCACGTCTGCCGTCCGTCCTTGAAACCTCTGCTTTACGTTCGGGCTTCTGTACAGGTTTATCAGGTGCAGTCCGTCCTGAACCTTTTACACGTTTGCTCTTTACAGACTTTTCTATCTGATCAAATGCTTCCTTATTCTGCTTCGATACGGTAACAGCAACAATATCATTCTTTCTGAACACGGCAGAATAAGGAATGTTGCGGGCTATGAGCTGCTTTTCTATCTCTTCTGCCGTTGCTCTGGGATTGGCATGAGTATAGCACTGTTCCTTCGGAAGTGAAGCGTAGTATTCCGGATTTACTGTTTTAAACGCTCCGTACTCACTTTTCTTCTTTGAATTTTCATCAAGTGCCGCAGTTTTAGCGACCTTTCCGATAGTGGAATACATGATATCATTAAGTTTCGGAACATCTTCGTTTGCAACAGTGATATTCACTTTGTCACTGCCACGGCTTATAGCTGAAAACTCCACTCCTGCATCAGTCAGCGCTTCCATTACTGCAAAGCCCTGTTCTTCGGTCATGGATTCATAGTGACGTTCCTCCGGAGACAGCTCAAAATAATAATCAGCGTTTATCTTGTAGCCTTCATCGGTGTATTCAATCCCAGGATCGTCTTTATCTGTATCTGCCTTAGAACCGTTATTGATGATGCCGTCGATCATGTTGTAGTCATCTTCGAGCATCATTTCGGTGTTCTTCATAGCCTGGTCTTCAAGCTGTGCGGCAAGTTCAGCGATCTTAGGTTTATCAAGATATTCGACCTCATGAGAAGCTCTGACAGCTTCTTCTGAAACAGCGGGTACAGTAATGTTTTCGCTCTGTGCCATATCACCAAGCTTATCTCCTGTGATCTTGATAGAAGCATCAAGCTGTTCGTCCGTCTGTTCCTTATAGTAGAAAGAAGAACGTGTCAGTTCGGTTATCTTTGTATCAAGCTGCATGATACGCTTGCTCAGACTGTTTATCTTATCCTGTATGCCGCGCCTGTCAACGATGCTTGTCTCAGGCTTGTTATATTCTGCTATAAGGCCGTCCTTTCGGGATAAAAGAATGTTTTTCTTATCTGTCAGGCAATCCTCATTAGCCTTTGTGAGCCGTAACATAGCATCAGCGAATACTTCACGGCGATCCTTGCTGATACCGATTGAAAAGCTCCTTATAGCATCATTAAGGGCGAGAACACGGTTAAGCTTATGAGATACCCGGTCACGCTTTGCCGTATGCTTTTCGATCTTTGCTTCACAGGCGTTTATCTTCTGCTTACGTGCCGGTATTTTATTTTCTCTGATATCAGCGATCTTCTGTTCATTCTTCTCGATAAACTTTCTGACAAGGCTGTTTTCACCAAATGTCGCTTTAAGGATACGGTTTCTGTCCTCAAGTCTGTCAGCTTTATCGGAAAGTCTCTGTATAGCTGACTTATGAGCGATTATCTTATCCTGTTGTACAGCTATCTTGCTGTCGAGCGTTTCAATACGGCTCTGATGATTTTCAGCCTTTCCGTTCAGAAAAGGAAGAAGCTTTCCGGATCTGTGAGAAATTATTTCTTCCTGCTTCTGTTCCTGAACTTTGGCTGCCTTTCTGCGAAGCTCTTCCTCTGCATCAGACACGGGCTTTTCGGCTGTGCGTTTGTCGTCATTATCCTGTACGGGCATGGGCTACCTCACTTTCTGTGCTTAACGATAACTACGATTGCGGTTGTAATTGCTGCTGCGGCTGCGCCTGCGATGATAATAAACTTCCTCATGGTCTGTAATTCCTTTCCCTTTCGTTATTTTCCCTTATCTTTTCATTCTCCTGCTGTCGTCTTCTCCGCACGATCTCTGCCAGGATCTGATGCTTGTCTCTTGTAAAGCCCACGTAAGCATTGTTATCGTGCTGTACTTCTGACTGACCGGCAGTCTTTACAGGAGCTTTTTCCTGTTCTCTGACTTTCTCATACTCCTGCATTTCTTCCTTCGTTCTGAAATTTACGGTAAGCACCCTGTCAAGATTACGCTGAATAGTGTATGTATCACACAGCCACAGGTCTGTGTACGTCTTGCAGAGGCAGAGCTTTACTTCTTCCGGACGAGCCTGTAATGTGCCGACCGTGGTATGGAGGATCTCCGCCACCTCCGGCAGAAGAGAAAGATAGCTTTCCGGCAAGCCTTTTTCTCTCAGTTCACGGAGCAGACCGGAATACGCTCCGGTCAAGGCTTTGTGTATTATCTCTTCGACCTGTTCCTTAAAGCTTCCGTCATAGTTAAGAACTATTTCTGAATCGTTGAAGATCGCATGATACGGAATACCGCACTTGTCAAGTGTTATTACGATATCTTTTGCGTATGCTGTATAAAATCGGAGAGACTCACGATTTTCAATGCTTTCTGCTTCCACTCCGCTTGTGTACTGAAGCTCATTCATCTGCTATCATCTCCCTTATGCTGTCGATAAGTCCGGCATTGGTATCATCCTCATCGTATTCCATGGCATACATTCCGCAGATACGCTCTTTTGTTTCCTGCGGGAGCTTTCTCAGTCTGCTGACAGGTACGGAAACAAGCTCTGCCACCTTATCAAGGTCGATAACTGCAAGGGCATCGTTTGTAAGGTTATAGAAGCGTTCCACCTGTGAGCTGTCCATCATGTACTCATACACGATATTCTGCTGTGTATCGGTATCAAGGCTGCGAAGCGTATTGTACGGGATACCCGTAGTCTTTGCGACTTCTTCAAGTCCGATATATACCGAGCCTTTCTGCCAGAGAGAATCAAGCTTTTCATAGACTTCTTCTCCGCTTTTATCATTACTGATATCCGCGCCGGCAAGAACTTCTGCCATACCCTCACGAATATCATTATCCATTGCAGTTATGCTGTCCTCAGACACACCAAGGATATCAGCTGCTTTCTTAAGTAAATTATTATCCATTATCTTTTCCTTTCTGACGCACCGGCAAGCTTGTACCTTTCACATGTTTCGGAGATAAAATGGTCAATACGTGACATGAAAGTGACCTCTGAAAGCTTTCCGTGTTCGATCTCCTGCAATTTCGACTCCCATTCAGCTGTCAACCTTGCAGACTTGACTTCTTTCGGAACCACAGAAATAAGTCTTTTTCCCTTGTCTGTCGCATGTATCTTCTTACCTTCACGGACTGCATAACCGTTCTTCACAAGACTTTCGATCACACCGGCTCTTGTGGCAGGAGTACCGAGGCCCTTCTTTTCGGTATTTTCATCATATTCATCATTTCCTGCGTGTTCCATAGCGGAAAGAAGAGTATCTTCCGTGTACGCTTTCGGAGGAGAAGTGAAATGCTCGCCCAAAGCTGCCTTTACATTGAACATCTGATCGACTGTGACTGCCGGAAGTTCCTTCACAGTATCATTTTCGTCGGCTTCCTTGTCACGTTTCACATACTGCTTCCATCCCTGTTCGAGTACGGTTCTTCCTGATGCAGTAAACTTCGTGGCATTATGATGTACTGTTATCTTTACAGCGTTATACTTATGAACAGGAGCCGATGCACAGATAAGCCTTGTCGCTATAAGAGTAAGGATATTTCGTTCTCCCTCCGGAAGAGAAGAAAGATCAGCCGAAGCTATGTTCACTGTCGGAATGATAGCATGGTGTCCCGTTACCTTGCTGTTGTTTATAAGCTTTCCTATATCTGGTGTATGGGCGATACTGAACCCGAAGCATCTGACACAAAGCTTTGTCACTTCAAGGGCTGTATTTTCCATATCATCACTGAGAAACTGACTGTCTGTGCGCGGATATGTAACGAGTTTGCCCTCATATAACGACTGAACACAGTCAAGAGTCCGCTGTGCGGTGTAACCGTACACCTTATTCGCATCACGCTGGAGCGAAGTCAGGTCGTAAAGCTTAGGTGCTTTTTCTGTTTTCACTTCACTGTCAACCGAGCTTACAGCAATAGTTTTACCGTTGCAGGCGGAGACAAGTGAACGGGCTTCTCTGACATCATCTATCCTGTCCGAGGAAAGTGTGAACGTTCCGCAGTTAAGGTCTGCCGTATAGTACTTCTGTTTCACAAACCCGGCAATGTCCTCGTCACGGTGAACGATCATCGAAAGCGTAGGAGTCTGAACACGTCCGATATTCAGTTTTTCACCATACCTCACAGAAAACAGACGTGAGAAGTTCATACCAACAAGCCAGTCTGCCTTCGCTCTTGCAAATCCGGCACTGAACAGATAATCGTAATCCGACATGGGCTTCATTGAAGAAAGTGCCTTTCTTATAGCCGATTCTTCAAGTGATGATACCCATAAACGTCTGACCGGCTTTCTGCATCCTGCCATGTGATAAACATAACGGAAGATACATTCTCCCTCCCTGTCAGCATCGGTAGCACAGATGATCTCAGTAACATCGCTCCGTCCCATCAGCTTTTTAAGCAGATTAAACTGAGCTTTTGTGCTTTCAGTAACAGTAAACCGCCACTGCTCCGGTATCATAGGAAGCTGTGAAAAGCTCCACTTCTTTTCCCAGCCGTTTCCGTAATCATTCGGGAACTTTAATCCTACAAGGTGTCCGAGGCACCAGGAAACAATATATCCGTTTCCTTCAATATAGCCTTTCTGAGCCTTGTCAGCACCGACAACGGAACTCAATGCACGGGAAACAGAAGGCTTTTCTCCGATAATCAAAATCATGGTAAAACACGACCTTTCGTAAAACCGGCACATTCCCGTTACAGGGAGTGTGCCTTTCTTTTTGCTGTATACTTCTTCGGAGCTATGCAGCCGTCATCTGGTTCGCACATATTGCAGTAGTAGTCATTGTAGTCGTCCTCATCGTCGAAATCGTCATAGCACTTGCTTTGCTGACGTTCATACTCATTGAATTCACCGCTGCATTCACCGACCTTATAGGCGAGATATGCAACTCCCGTTACAACGCCGAGGCCCATTACTGTCTTGATAATTCTCTTTATATTCATTGTATTTACCTCCGTTAGTACTCTACGGTATCACCGTAGTTGATTTTCTTAATACTCTTTATGTTTGCGGTCAGGTCAAGACCGTTCCAGTTGTAGTAACCCCATGAACCCGAAAAAGCTACACATGACGGCCAGTTATAATCATCATAGATGAACTCTATGATACATTTGCCGCCGTTTCCGAAGTTATGATATTTGCCCAGACCGTCATCGGCATAGCCTTTGCTGTCACATATCTTTACGGTAAACTGCTGTCCGGAGTCTGTCTCCACGAGGAAACGGTCTGAGCAGTATCCGTACCATACACCCATGGCGCAGCAGTAATCACCGTACTCATCACGCATAATACCGGTATCTGTTATAGGATCCAGCACCGAACCCTGTATAGCATCCCACGATGGTGACCTGGTAAGGCCTGACCTTCTCTCCCCAGCGTATGCTGATGTCCAGCCGTCCTCGTATGGATATTCACAGATGACTTCTACCGTTTCTGTTTTGCCGCCGGAAACAGCTGATTCTGAGATATATTCTGCTTTTTCATCTTCTGAAAGAACAGGATCAACGGTTATCGTGTATTCTGTATTCTCTCTCAGACCGGTTATGTAGCATAAGCCGTTATCCTTAACAACATAATAAATGTTGTCGGCATAGGCATAGTCTGGATCATTGGCTTTGCAGCTCATGATGTATTTCCGTTCCGGTTCCGCATCCCATGTTACTTTCAGACAGGAAACGGATATAGTCGATACATTCAGATTATCCGCACTAATCACAACCGGTTCAGATTCACTCTGAACTCCTGAAAACTCCATGATAAAGCTCATTATCACGCTGAGAGCTTTTGACTGAAAATCGGGATCAATTGTAAATGCCATTAAGTCCTCCTAAGATGTGAGCGATCACATCGACAGTCCAGCCGTTACCGATACATTTGTAACGCTGGGTATTGGATATTCCTGCGGTATAGTTATCAGGAAGTGTCTGTAACCGTTCCGCTTCTACGGGAGTAAGCTTTCTTATTATGTAATCTCCGTCGGGAAGGTCAATCTTGTAAAGACCTGTCTTCGCCCCCTGACCGCCGCCGTTGGCAGAAAGAGTCACGGATTTACCACGTACCGAATAGATACGCTGGCCCTGTCCGCCTTTGCCTACCTGACCGACACGAACAGGAGCACAGACAAGAGTGTTCTTCTGCACGGTCGTCAGGCAGTTGGACTTCCCGTCCTCCCTGACCTCGATATGCTGTTCGGTTTTGCCGCCGTCAATATATCGCCCTCGCTGTGCTGCTGCGACTACAGGAACGGCAACTCGCTGTTTTCCACGTTCGCTTCCGAAAGAAGAAAACGGATTTTCGCCGGTCTTGTAGTATGTAGCCGGTATCGTATGTGATTTTCCGGCTATCGTATCTATCGGGATAGCGACCATGGTACGCTGTTTGCGTTCAAGTGTGTTGTACAGAACCGCTCCGTTATATGATGAAGTCATACAATAGCTCTTATTCTGCCACGGGACACCGTTCTCAAGAACATCTGCAAGCATGATACCGAGGTCGTCGGGCTGTGTTACGTTCGGAATATTCGTCCAGTAACAGCGTTTTCTGTTCTGAGCCGATAACAGAGCCGAATTTATCATTATCGGCTCTACACCGAGATATCTGCTGATCTCATCCTTGATGTTCTGATGTATGGAATAATTGTTTTCATAAAGGAAATACCGGCACCCGCTTTCGTGCAATGCCCGGACATATTCTATAAACAGCTTGAATCCCATACCGTCAGAAGTCGTTTCACGTCCCTTTCTTGCTATACTCCAGTACGTACAGGGCGAACCTCCGAGCAGAAGGTCATAACCCTTAAACTTTGTAAAATCGCCGTCAAATACGTCCCCGTGATGAAAAATACCGGGGTAATTGCTCTTTGAAACCGTGACGGCATACTTGTCGATCTCAAAGGCATCATAACACTCCACAGGCAGTCCGGCACGTTCAAGTGCCAGCCTCCCGCAGGAAATGCCGTCAAATAAACTAAGTACCTTCATTAAGACAAATTCTCTCTTTCTCATTGTCTTTATTCTGTTTTGTTGTTTATATTCTGTTGTCTTTTTTTCTTTTGTTCTGTATATCCGTTACGTTCAGATCAGAGCGTATCAGTCCTCATCGTCTTCCTTATTGTCATAGAAGTTGTATTCGTCGTCTTCGTTGATCTCGGTCTCTTCTTCCTCTTCTTCAGGCTCGAATGAAGATTTCTTACTGCCGCCCTTTTTCTTGTTAAGGAAAAGGAACGCACCGCCAAGACCGAGAATACCTATCAGACCTACAACAAGGCGGATACCGTTTTTGTTCATACCGTTCTGTACAGGTGCTTCTGTTACCGTCGTATCTTCCTCAGAAGATGCAGTTCCCTCTGTAACGGCAGGAGCATCAGCTGTCTTTACTCTGCCGTTGGCTGCTTCCGCAGCTTCAAGAGCCTGTTCGGGAGTGATATCACTTTCTTCGTCTTCCTTGCCGGCGTAAAGAAGTGCGTAGAGGTCATAGTCGTCAACACGGTTGAGGAAATAAACATTGTCCTCTCCGTTCTTTGCCGAGTAGTTTATAAGCACATAGAAAACATGACCGTCCTTTGTGGTCACAGCGATAAACTGCATCTCTTCGGTGTTGTAGATGATCTTTTCAGACCTGATAAGTGTTGCATTGCCGTCGGTATCGTAATAAGGATCATCGTAAAAGTCAGGTTCAACGCCTGTTGTTCCTGCTTCTGCAAGCTCTCCCATCACTTCACGGAATTTCTCCATATCATCGGCGGAAGCTTTATCCGCTCCGTCAGTTACGGAAGCAGTTGTTTCAGACGGTTCCTCCGGCTGTTCTGCCTTGTTTCCCTCATCGCCTCTCTCTGCTTCCGATGTACCCTCAGCAGATGTAGCTGCCTCTGCTGCCGAAGCTGTAACTCCCACACTTGCTGATGCAAGCATCATTGCCGCAAGAACGGCATTAAAAATCTTTCTTTTCATGAGTTTCCTCCATAATTATGTTTTTCTATCCTGATCTCGCCGCTGGCAAGAGCTTCAAGCATTTCGTCGGTAATTCCCTGTGAACGCATACGGGCAAGCTGATCGTGTTCCTTCGTCACAAGGGTATTAACGTCTTTGATCTCACAGCTGAAAACCGCAGCAAGTTTGGAGTGTTCAAGCACCCTCGCTTCCGATTCAAGTCGTAAAAGCTCGTCCTTATCGGACTGTATACGCTTCTTCAGAAACTCCTGCCGCTGATGATTTTCAGTTATTTTTCTGTCTATTCTCTCCATAAAGCCTCCTTTTAATACAGCACAAGCTGAGGATCAATATAATCCCAGCCAATACCATCAGTGTCCAGATAAACATGGAAGTTCACGTTTCCGGCTGTTGTTTTTGCAAATTCTTCTCCGTCCTTCAAAGTGTCGCCCTTTTTATACGAACCAATCAGTACAGCATTTGAAATGGTAACTTCGGTATCACGCTTTGTTCCGCCGGTACCGTCATACCAGTACTCAACATCATCCTTGCGGATCTTTATCTTGCTGTCAGCTGTATCAACATCTGTAATCTTGCAGTTAAACGGAGCAACAAGTGTCTCTCCATTTGTACAGAAGAGTTTAATACCCTGATAGAGTCCGCTGCTGTCTGTGTTCCAGCCGTTCATTTCATAGCCAAAGCCCTGTTTGATTGTATAGGCTCTGAATGTTTCTCCCGGAAGAAGGTTATGAAGTGTTTTATGATTTCCGTACAGGCTGGCGGCACTGCTGTCATTGCCGGCAAGCAAATTGTAGTAAGCAAGGCGCTCATCGTGTTTAGACATACTGCCTAGCTTTTCTTCAATTACTTCATCGAAGGTCTTCTTCTGCCTTACGTTGTAGTAGAGATTGCAGTCGGTCTTCCACCTGTATTTCTCATAATATCCGTACATGCAGACATCATTAAGTCCGCTGTTCCAGATATGAGTATCGTCCGGAGATACAAGGAACCATGCATCGTCGCCGCCCCATCCCCAGAAAGTACGGTTATGACGGTCAGAACCCTGCATAAAGTAGAATTCTCCAGTGCTGTTGTCATAGTAATAAAAAGGCTCACTTGAACCTGAATACCAGCGGTGATCCATTATATAGAAGCCTGTTTCTTTATACTCTTCATGCGGATCAAGCACACGGTAATCAGAATTGATACAGATAAATCCTTCACCGTCCTCATACTGCGACAGTTCAGATGTTATAGCCTGCGGTTTAAAACGGTACTTGTACGGTTCACTGTCGTAGGTATAAGCTTCCTTATCGGCACGGTAATAAGATCCTGTCGAAGCATTTCCGCCGCCCCAGTAATTGTAAGGGGACAGTTCTTCCCAACGTGATTTGTTGTCATACCAGTACACGAACTCATATTCTGCATTGAACAGCTCTTCGAGAAGAGTTTTCGTATCATTTTTGAATTTCCAGTACTTGATATCACCGTTGTCTGCTGCATCAAAGTCGTAGTAATAAGCACATAAGAAGCTCCACAGCTTGTAGCAGTCAAAGTCATAGACAGGATCCCAGTCGTAAACTGATGATCTGCCCCATACCCAGTTATCAGGCTTGTCCTTCAGGTCTCTCTTGTTTGCACCGAAATCCGTAAGACCCTTTTTCCAGTCTGAGGTATCACTGACCTTTCTGATCTTCTCATTCATGTCATAGGCAAGTTTCGTGTAATACTTTTCTGCTTCACTGAGGTCATAGTCCTGTGAAGCATACGTACCAAGCGTGAAACCGCCCTGCGAGAATATCGAAGTGAACACCATAAGAATAAAGGCGAACACAAGAAAAATGATAAGTACAGGAACTGCTATCACGGCAAAGAACTTCTTCACTTCCTGCTCGTAAACGTTCTTTACGAACCTGAAAGCATTCTTTACAAGATCACTGAAAGACTTTTTCTGCTTTGATTTCGGCTTTTTCCGCTTACGTTTTTTATAGCTGTCATGCTTATCTTTCAGTCTGCTGTCCTGCTTTTTTAGTTTTTCTTCCGATTTGAGCTTTCTGTCATGAAGACTGTCACGCTTCTTTTCCTCACGCTGTAACCGCTGAGGTCTGCTTACCTTATCCTTAGCAGGCTCAATAATACGCCGTTTGGCTGAATCGGCTGCATGAAGGAAGTCATTATCCGGGTCTTCATTGATAGCTTTCTGCCATGCCGAAGCATTCATGCGTCCTGCCGTATATGAAACAGGCTTTAATACAAGAAGTCCCGGCGAAGAATCCTTGGCGATCTTTTTCTGATTGCGGTATTCCTTGCTGCGGTTCTTCCATTCTGTTTTCAGCTGCTTACGCCCGAATTTCAGTTCACGCTTGCTTTGCCTGTACGCCTGTAAACGGCGTTTGTTAAAAGCTCTGCGATATCTGTTGTTCCGGTCGGTGACTATACGGCTCTTATATTCTGCCTTTGCATTTTTCAGGTCTGCCTTCGTTTCAGCCATTTTCGGCTTGTGTGCCTTTGATTTGTACAGCCTGTTATCGGCTCTTTGAAGCTTTAGCTTTGCTTTCTCAATCTTATACTGCTTCTTTGTTTTCAG
>JAFRUS010000080.1 GCA_017438745.1 Oscillospiraceae bacterium
TCCCACAGTCTATGCTGGAGATCATGCTCCCGCTCCTGTCGGCTCCGCTGCTCAGATTCACATTTAAGGAATTCAGGGAATTTCCGAATGAGTGCAAGGCAACAAGAATCGATATCGACAACAAGCTGAAACGTATCATCGCAGAATGGTGATCCGCCCGGGAGAATGAAAAGATTCATTATCCTGCCGAAGCAAACACTTATCCAAAAAAAGGACGACCAATAACGAGTCGTCCTTTTTTACGCTTATAGTGTCAAGTCTTAATATGAACGCGAACGCTTAAAACGAACGTGTACAACCTGACTTATTTGGTGCCGCTGACCGGACTTGAACCGGTACGCTGTCGCCAGCGAGGGATTTTCATACTACTCTATGTTACCATAGCCACACGAAAGTGTGTTGTAGTCCGGACTTTGTCTTTACCATATCCTTACGGACTTAGGCAGTCGGTGTAAAGTCTCTACACTCACCCGAATGGGTTAGCACGGCGTTCTGTTTGTGCCTTCACCGTTTTAGCCGACTTCTACTCATCAGATTTCTCTGATGGCACTCTCTACGGATAAATCGTAGACACACTAGTTAAAGCGTGTACAAACATTAAAGTCCCTTGTGTCTGCCTATTCCACCACAGCGGCATATTTAATTTTGCTTTTACCGATTTCTGTAAATTTTCTTCAAAATCAGTTGGTAGAAAATTTGAGATTTTCGGTAGAAAGTTTGGTAGAAAGAACATTGACCCAGCCGGTCTTTTTCTACCAAAAGTATTTTTAAACCCTGCAAACAAGCTGATTGCGCATCATGTGATTAATCTGAAAAACGTGAGAATCTTAAAACTCAAGTGAGGATTTTAAGTCCCTCGTGTCTGCCGATTTCACCACAGCGGCATCTGCTCTCGTTTGAGTGCTTATTAATTATACCACAATCATCATGTCGTGTCAAGAGTTTTTTAAAATTAGTTTTATAACAAGATATCTTTTTCAGTTGACAAAATAGAAATAATCAGATATAATAAAAATGTATTTTATAATACAGCGAATCGGAACTCAAATAGAAGGAGAACATATTATGAAGAAAATCAGAAATATATTATTAACGCTTTCTGTTTTATCACTTGCAGTTTCACTGGCATCATGTGGTCAGAATTCTGCCGGAAATACAGAACAGATTGATGTTAGTGTTACTGAAACTGAAGAACTTAAAGAGGAAATTACTGAAGAACTGCAGACGGAATCAGCTGATGCAGCAGAGGAAAAAGCTGAGGAGACAGCTGAATTTGAAGTTACTTCAGAAGATCTGCATGATGGTGTATGGGATTCAGTTATATCGAATACGAAGAACGGTTCAAACGTATCTCCGCAGCTTACATGGGAGCCGGTCGAAGGTGCGGCTGCTTATGTTGTTTATATGGTGGACACATCAGCAACAAACTGGATGCACTGGAGAAGCGGTAATATTACTGAGACAAGTCTTGAACAGGGAAGTGCGGTGCAAAGGAGAGAATATGTAGGACCATATCCTCCGTCGGGAACTCATACATATGAGATCTGGGTATATGCTCTGGAAACACCAGTTGATCAGGTTCCGGGAAAGTTTAATCAGGCTAACGGACTTTTTGACGATTACAAAGATCAGATAAATGAAACTTCGAAGATCCTTGCAGTCGGTCATCTTTCAGGAACATATACATACGGAGACTGAAATCCGGATAATTAATAACATAAATAAACCGTCATATTCTTTGCTCACGTAAATACGTGGGTTTGAATATGACGGTGTTTTTTATTTTCTGTTTTCGTGACAGTCATATCAGTTGTCTGTTTTTACCTGTGAACATTTTTCAGGAAGTGAAACGTAAAATGTATTCCGTCTGTTTTCACTTTCTGCCCATATCTTTCCGCCGTGTTCAGTGATAATGCTTTCGGCAATCGAAAGACCGAGTCCGTAGCTTCCGCTGTCGTTTCGTGACTCATCTGTACGGTAAAAGCGTTTGAAGATATTCTTACAGTCTTCTTTTGACAGAGGATCTCCTGAACCTGAAACTGAGAAAAGACTTGTCATGTTCTGGTGCTTAAGATTTATGACCACCGGATCAGCAGAGTCACTGTATTTAAGTGCATTGTCCAGAAGTATGGAAACCGCCTGACGGAGTTTATCCTTGTCTCCTGAAACGGTTATTCCGTTCTCTATATCAGTGGTGAGATCAAGTCCGTTTTCGAAAAACAGTGGTTCGAAGGGAAGGAGACAGTTATTGATGAGTTTGCTGTAGTCAAGGTTTTCGTGTTTTATCTGCGTTCTGTTATTATCAAGACGGGCAAGCTCAAGAAGACTTTCCACCAGCCCTCTCATACGTTTGGAGGTGGATAGAATGTTTTTGGCAAACCCGGACTTGTCAGTTTCGTTATAGCTCTGATCTGCAAGCATTTCTGCGTTTGTTATGATGACCGTAAGCGGAGTTTTAAGTTCGTGTGAAGCATCTGCAATGAACTGTTTCTGTTCGTTCCAGGTTTTCTCCACAGGCTTTGCCACCCATTTTGCAAGCAGCAGACTGATGAAGAAAAATGAGATATATCCGATCAGCCCGATGATCACAAGATTTTTTACAAGGCCTTTCAGCATTGCTTTTTCACTGGAAACATCGGCGAAAACAATAGATGTTTTTCCTTCTTCATTATCTCGCATGTATCGAAGGTCGTAATTATGCAGTAATCCGACATCATCCTTGCTGTCCATAACTGTTTTTACGAGCCCTGAGATCATATCCTCATCTGACAGATCAAAAATATCGCTTCCGAAGGTTTCGGTACTGCCGTCTTCGTGTATTTTCACTGTAAAAAACGGAAGACGAATCCCGTTGTTTTCTTTAGGTATTCCGTTTATTTCTTCAGGGATAAAATCCGGCCTGTTCATCATAGCCGGTACCGGTGGACGGAAGGCGAGAGTTTTCATCATCTGAATACTTTCACGTTCCATGTTTTCTTTCGTCAGATGCATAATAAGTCCGAAGGTCGTAAGAAACAGCACCGTAACGATTGACATAATAATAATAACGAATTTTATCTTAAGCTTTTTAAGCATCTGTTTCACACTCCAGATGATAACCAAGACGCCGTACCGCTTCGATCTTTACATCTGAGCTGATACTCGTCAGTTTTTTACGCAGGAAACCCACATATACCTCAACGTGATTTTCTACTGCGTTGGAATCAAATCCCCATACTTTGGTGAGCAGGGTTTCCTTGGAAATATGGTTTGTTCCTGAAAGCATGAGAAGCCTCATTACTTCAAACTCTCTTGCTGAAAGACGTACATTGCTGTCGCCGCATACCAGAGAAGCTGATTCCAGATCAAGTTTAGTGTTGCCGAACTGTAACTCGTTTACAGGTGAGTTCTGACGTCTTAAAAGCGCATTTACACATGCCAGAAGTTCACGTGTATCAAAAGGTTTTGTAAGATAGTAGTCTGCTCCTGAATTAAGTCCCTGCACCTTGTCTTCAACGTCAGACTTTGCAGTGAGCATAAGAATCGGAACAGTGTTCTTCTTTTCGCGTATGGTTTTTGCCACCTGATATCCGTTTTGCTTAGGCATCATTACATCAAGAATGATAAGATCATAAATGTTGAGCAGAGCATAGTGTTCACCGCTTTCACCGTCATAAACTGCCTCAGCTTCGAATCCTTTTGATTCAAGCATGAGTTTCAGTGAATCGGCAAGCAGCTTTTCATCCTCAATAATCAGTATTTTCATGCTGTTTTCCTCCTGTTATACTTTTATTATTATAATACACTATGTAACTGAATTCAAGCTGAAAGAAAAAAGCAAATACAATATTTCACCTCTTTTTCACTTTGGTTTTACTTTATCTTCACGCGTTTTCAGTTTCGTTTCAGCGTGAATTTGTATAATAAAAACATAGAACACAGCATTTAAGACATTTCGAATGAAAAGTTAAGCTGAAAGTTCACTGAAAAGAGGTGAAAACAATGGATTTCAGACATGAGGTAAAACATGAGATCAATTATTCTGATATGCTTGTTATAAAGCACAGACTTGGCGCAGTTGCATATCCTGATCCTCATACTATCGACGGTAAATATCTTATAAGAAGCCTTTACTTTGACAACGCTGATGACAAGGCGCTCATGGAAAAGGTGAACGGACTGAGCAGACGCGAAAAGTTCCGTATAAGATACTACAACGGTAATACATCTGTAATTCATCTTGAAAAGAAAAGCAAGATCGATCATCTTGGCAACAAACAGAGCGCACCGCTTACGGCAGAACAGGCGCAGAGTATTGTAGACGGCGATATTAACTGGATGCTGAATTCAGAATATCCGCTTATTAAGGAACTTTACTCGAAAATGATAGGTGAAGGAATGGCTCCTAAAACCATCGTAGATTACACAAGAGAGCCTTTCATTTATCCTGCAGGCAATGTTCGCGTTACTCTGGACTACAACATAAGAAGCGGTTTAAGATGTACGGATTTTCTTAATACTGACTGTGTGACTGTACCGGTTTCGGATGCTATCATACTGGAAGTTAAGTGGGACGGATTTTTACCGGATATAATAAGAGACGCAGTTTCTATCTCAGACAGGCGCGAAGGGGCATTTTCAAAATACGCAGCCTGCAGAATATACGGATGAAGCAATGATTAATTTATTAATCTTTGCAGGGGTTCGGGGCGAAGCCACGCACTCTCCTCATCCTGCAGTACCGGCGAAACCGGTACTGCGATTACATCAGTTTAATAATAAGGAGTAAAAAATCATGACAATGAATGACATCTTTAAATCCAACTTTCTCGAAAATGTGACCAGCGTTAGCGTGCTGGATATGGTAATCGCACTTTTACTTGCTTTTGGTCTCGGCGTTTTCATCTTCTTGGTTTACAAGAAAACATATTCAGGAGTAATGTATTCATCAAGCTTTGGTACAACTCTTGTAGCACTTACAATGATCACAACAGTAGTTATTCTCGCAGTTACAAGCAACGTAGTTCTTTCACTCGGTATGGTCGGCGCACTTTCTATCGTCCGTTTCCGAACAGCCATTAAGGAACCCCTTGACATTGCGTTCCTGTTCTGGTCGATCGCAGTCGGTATCGTTCTTGCAGCTGGTATGATCCCGCTAGCAGTTATCGGCAGCGTAGTAATCGGAATCATCCTTCTCGTATTCGTAAACCGCAAGGCACACAAGAACCCTTACATCGTAGTTATCCGCTGCGACGGTCACGACAGTGAAACAAAGGCTAAGTCATACCTCGACAGCAAAACTGAAAGATGCATAGTTAAGAGCAAGACAGCACAGAAGGGTGCAGTTGAACTCAACATGGAAATTCGTCTTAAGAACGACAACACAGACTTTGTAAATGAACTTGCAGATATGGACGGTGTTCAGAGTGCAGTTCTCGTAAGCTACAACGGCGACTATATGGGATAAGGGTGTGATAGGATGTCAGCAAGCAAAAAAATAGACAAGATAGGAGCGGTTATTGTTGCCCTTACACTTGTTCTTGCTTTTATCTTCTGCAACGGGCAGGCACTGGGGCTTCAGGCTACGGCGCACGCCATAGGATATGAGAACAGACTGTTCGACAAGTCGAAGGTTCACACTTTCGATATCGTAATAAACGACTGGGATGCGTTCCTTGAAACATGTGAAAGCGAAACATACACTGCATGCAATGTGGTGATCGACGGTGAAGCCGTCAGAAATGTGGGTATCCGCGGCAAGGGCAATACATCACTCAGTTCTGTAAAGAACATGGACAGCAGCCGCTACAGCTTTAAGGTTGAATTCGACCAGTATGACAATACCCAGAGCTATCACGGACTTGACAAGCTCTGTCTCAACAACATCATTCAGGATAATACCTATATGAAGGATTATCTTGCATATACTCTCATGTACGATTTCAGAGTTGATTCACCACTCTGCAGCTATGTTTACATCACTGTAAACGGCGAGGACTGGGGACTCTATCTTGCAGTTGAAGCCATTGAGGATTCTTTCCTTGAAAGAAACTACGGCAGCAACTACGGCGATCTTTACAAGCCTGACAGCATGAGCTTCGGCGGAGGCGGCCCTGGAAACGGTAAAGATTTCAAGATGAGCGAATTTGCAAAGAATAATGGCCTGGCGGGTTCTGAAGAAGATACTGATCAGAAATCAGAAGATAACTCAGAAAAGTCAGGTAACTCTGAAAAGAGTTCAAAGAAGAGCAGAAGATCACGTTCTTCAGGAGATGATAATTCCGGAAACGGAATGCCTGACTTCGGAAATATGCCTGACATGGGGGATTTCGTTCCTTCGCAGTTCGGTAACGGAAATATGCCGGACTTCGGTAACGGCGGTATGCCGGATTTCAGTAACATGCCTGACATGGGTGATTTTGATCCTTCACAGTTCGGAAACGGTGAAATGCCTGATATGGGCGGTTTCGGCGGCGGAAAAGGCGGCTTCGGAATGGGAAGCAGCGATGTAAAGCTTCAGTACACCGATGACGAGGAAAGCAGTTACACAAATATCTTCAATAATGCCAAGACGACAGTGAATACTGCTGACAAAAAACGCCTCATACAGTCACTCAAGTCTCTTTCAGAACAGAGCGATCTTGAAAATACAGTTGATGTGGAAGAAGTAATCCGATACTTTGTAGTTCATAACTTCCTCTGCAACGGTGACAGCTATACAGGTCAGATGATCCACAACTACTATCTCTACGAGGAAGACGGTCAGCTGTCAATGATCCCGTGGGATTACAATCTTGCTTATGGTTCATTCCAGGGTTCAAATGCAAAGTCTTCAGTAAACTCACCGATCGATACTCCGGTATCAGGAGGAATGAGCGACAGAACTATGGTCTCATGGATATTCGATAACGAGGAATATACTGAACAGTATCATGAACTTTTCGAAGAATTCATTGGTTCAGTGGATTTTGAAAAGCTTGTAAATGAAACAGCAGCAATGATCGATGAGTACGTTGAAAAGGATCCTACAAAGTTCTGTACTTACGATGATTTCAAAACAGGCGTGGAAGCTATCCGTGAATTCTGTACTCTTCGTGCAGAAAGCGTAAGCGGACAGCTTGATGGTACAATTCCTTCAACTTCAGACGGACAGAGTGCTGACAGTTCAGCTCTCATCGACACAGGTGATCTTAACATCTCTGACATGGGTACAATGAACATGGGCGGAGGAAAAGGCGGTTTCGGCGGTTTTGGCGGAAGAAACAGCAATTCAGATGAAAACTCTGACAGCAATACTGAAAATTCAGAAAAGTCCGGAAGGCCTTCAAAGGGTGACCGGAATTCTGATAATGCCGCAAAGTCAGAAAAGCCTTCAAAGAATAACGGTAATTCAGAAGATACTGAAAATACTGACGATTCAGCAGTTGTTTCAGCACTCAGTTTCAGCACATCATCAGATCTTCAGAATATCACATTAATGAGCTTAAGCAATATAAACGCAGTTCCGCTTGCTGATAACAGCAAATCAAAGCCTCAGGGCTTCGGCGGCGGAAATATGCCGGAGGACTTTGATCCTGAGAATATGCCTGGAGGATTTGAACCGGGCAACATGCCGGGCGGCTTCTCAAAGGATAACATACCTTCAGATTTCGATCCTGAAAACATGCCTGAAGGATTTGAACCGGGAAATATGCCTGAAGGCTTCTCAAAGGATGATATGCCATCAGACTTCGATCCTGAAAACATACCTGAAGGATTTTCAAAGAAAGATGCTGATGACGCAGAGGTAACTGAAGCTGCAGACATCGAAAAGAAGCCTGCAGAGAACGCAGCATCAGAAGAAAAAACATCAGAAAACAAATCTGATGAACCTTCGGCAGAAGGCAGACCTGAAGGTGCTCCTGACAATATGCCGGGAGGTAACGGAGATTCAGACAGCAGCAGACCTGAAATGGGTAATTTCCCGTCAATGGGCGGCAGCGGCCCGAATATGAATGAACTTACACAGTACATTTTCGTCGGCGCTTCTGCACTTATACTTATCTTTGGTTTAGCATTTGCAATAAGATTTAAACGATAAACTTTACACATATAAAGACCGGTCTCTGTGAGATTAATCAACAGAGACCGGTTATTTTTTGATCTGATTTCATTGTGTTCTTATCATGTAAAAAGAACCGGAAATCATATGGAGAGTGATTTCCGGCTAGCGTATAAATCTTTTATGTGTTCACTATTAAGTTTCAGTTTTAACAGTTATTTTATCATCGATGACCATATAAACAGGGGAGTCGCAGGTTTTAAGAACAACTGCGCCCTTTTCTTCAAAAGCACTGATTGATTTTTCTTCACCGCCGTTTTTGTTGGAGCATGTGATAATGGCATATTCAGGTGAAAACTGTTCTGCCACTTTCTTGAGATATTTGTGGTAGTAACCGTGGTGCGGAACTTTCAGAACTTCGAATGTCTTTCCCTGATTCTGTTCCATATATTCTTCCGCTCTGAGTTTCTGGGCATCACCCATGAAAAGGAGGCTGTGACCGTTGTATTCGACTTCGGTTATAAGTGACGAATTGTTTGAGTCGTTTTCCTCGTAGATCTTTTCATCCGGTCCGTCGATGGTAAATTTCACTCCGTCAAGTTCAAACTGAACTACATTGTCACCTTCAATCATTGATGTGCCGAGCTGTTTTTCTTCCAGTGCTGCATTAAGCGCTGCATTTTCCTTTGAGTCCTTTGGAAGATTTGACACGTATATCGTGTCAGGAAGAACGTTGTCAAGCAGGGAAGGAACGCCGCCTATATGATCTTCGTCGTAATGGGTAAGTATAAGTGCGTCCAGCTTTGTGATACCTTTTTCATCAAGGTATTTTGCAATCTTTTCACCGTAATTTTTGTCTCCGGCGTCTATAAGAACAGCCATTTCATCGGTATAGATAAGCTGTGCGTCAGCCTTTCCGGCCTGAAAGAAGTAAACTGCCATCTGGTTTTTGTTAAGTCCGGTTTTGCTGCATGAACAGAGTCCGAGACTTACTGATGCAGCCATAATCAGTGAAGTAACTGCTTTTTTTATTTTAGAGTACATGGCCATGCATGATCTCCTTTCTGTGATTTACGTGGTTTGTTAATATAGCGAATTCAAAATGATTTTACATTCGATTACTTTATCAGAGAGTCTATTATTAAGTGACAAAATATATTGAAAGTTTATTTTAATGATAACACATAATCATGTTTTTGTAAATAAAAATTTGTACATAATATTGACTTCTCTATATTAGTATTATATAATAAATGTGTATAGATTTATATGGAGAAACCGTGTCTTTTTTATGACTATACACGATTTTGTAATACAGGTACACACTGACAGGTGATGTATTCTGTCAGTGGTGTTTATGAATAATATCAGTAAATTCTGAAAGGGGATATTCAGATGAAGAAAACTAAAAAAACTATTATGACCGCAGCACTTCTATCGGCAGCGGTTACAGTTCAGTCTCAGTTAGCAGCTCCTTCAGCAGGCAATGAATCTGAGGCGGCCGTTCTTTACGGACCACCGTGGGTGTTTCACGCTAAGGGCGACCTTAATATGGATAACAAAATAAATATTGTTGATCTTATCCTGCTGAAATCCAACGGAACAGGAGATAACGAGACGACATACTGGCAGGAACTCGGAGATTTTGACGCTGACGAAACAATAAGCAAAACAGATATAAAAATAATGCAGCGTTCTCTGTTCGGGCTCCCGGCGAACGATGATATGTGGCCGCCGGATGATATTGTTCCACAGCCGGAATACGGAATTCCGGAAGTTTCTACGGAGCCGTCTTATCAGACTAAGTACGGAGCTCCGCCTGTATTTATTACTGATGATGAACCTGCAGTAACTGAACCGGAAACTGACCCGACTTTCTGGGATACGGGTATGCAGCCTAAATACGGTATACCACCGATCGATCCAAGTTTTGTACCGCTTGACAAGCCGGTAACCACTTTCGAAGAAGAAGTTATTCCGCAGCCTGCATACGGCGCTCCTGTAGCAGAACCATCAGAAGAACCAGCATATACAGAAGAACCGTCAGAACCTGAATATGGTGAGGAACCGATCCAGTTAGTATACGGACCGCCTTCTTACTTTATGGATGAAGATAAATAACAGGTTTATAATATATAACATACTACAGCTCTGAATGTTGCTTTTCATTCAGAGCTGTTTTTGTTATATCTGATTTATAAAAAACAGCGAACTTCGTTTTTTTCAGAAGCTCGCTGTTCATCGTTAGGAGAGTTCGGTGCAGAGCACCAGAATCCCTTGTTTTATTTATTTCTTTTCGAAATACCAGAGCTGATTTTCAGCCCCTGTGTACTTGCTTAGGAATACGTTACCGCCTGATGTCTTTGAAGTTCCTGAAGCTGATCCGTTATTGTAGTCATATGCTGTAAGCACATAACCCGGATATGCTTTAAGTCCGATGGCGAACACGCCGTCCTTTACCTTTGTAAAAGTCCAGAGCTGAGTTACATCATTTGTCTGCTTGTAGAGATATACGTTTTCTCCGTCTTCAGGTTTTACTGCTGTCACCATACGGTTTCCGCCTGATGAACTGCACATAGCCATGAGCTTCCATGCGTCAGAAGCTGAAACTGCCTTGAATTTCTGTTCTGTGCTTCCGTCGCTTGTCCACTGGTAGATGTTTGTACCGTCCACATCTTTTCCGTAGTCAACGTTTAAGTATTTACCGCTCATGCAGTTTACTATGTTGTATACCTGACCGTTTGTTACGGCAGATACCGCATTTGAAGAAGGTGTAGGAGATGCAGGATTTTCCGGAGTTGTCGGTTCGGAAGGAGTTCCGTTTCCGAAATAAGGCTGGTTTTCATAGATAGCATCGTAAGGTGCCCAGCCTGCATTTCCGATGTTTACCGGTCTTTTAATTGAAGGGTCGAGTATCTTTGTGATCGTATAAACACCGGAGTCAAGGTATTTGTCAGATCCGGATCCGTCGCTGCTTGTATTCACCCAGCCTGCAAATCTGACCTGATCGCCTTCCTTAAGTGCCTTTTTAGGAGGTTTAACTGATCCGGTATCGATTATCATTGCATGCTTGCCCTTCTGATTGTAAATGTTCTTGAACTGGGCAATATCCCATTCAACAACACCCTTGAGCATCATAGGGTCTGCACAGTAAACCTTTGATCTTGTTTTGTCGTATCCGATAAGAACTGTGCAGTGGTGACCACGCTGCCATGTGACATAACGGCCGTCTGCAGTATACCATGAATCGCCCGTTCTCGGGTTTACAAGTTCCGGAGTGGAAATAACCACGACCGGAATATTGTTTGCTATATAAGGGAAGAGGTCTTCGAGTTCCTTGCCGGAAATATCTTTGCCGCGGTAGCTGCTTCCGACAGCCTGGAAGTAATTATCCACTGTCTTGACCATACAAGGAATGTAGCATCCGTAAGAAAGATCGTTTCTTGAAGGATCACCGGCAAATGTAGTGATGAAGTCTGCACCGATAAGTTTTCCTCCCGAGTAGTAGAAATCCTGGCGAGGCATGTACTTCATTGCGATATCAGTTTTGCTTACGTCATAGCCATACCATCTTACAGCAATTGTAAGACCGGTCGCTTCACATCCTGTCGGAAGTTCCGGACTCTGAAGAAGGCTCTTTACGCTTGAAATGATCTTCTTTTCAGGAACTGTTACTACAGGTGCCGGTGTAGTAGTTGTTGTAACTGTGGTAGTGACCGGAGATGTTGTAGTAGTTGTTACTGTTGTAGTCACAGGAGCAGTAGTTGTGGTTGTTACTGCCGTAGTAACAGAAGCAGATGTTGATGCTGCAGTGCTTACCTGTGGAGCAGTGGTAGTTACTGACGAAGATGCAGAAACTGAAGTCGTTAAAGCAGCAGATACGGTAGTTACGGCAGCTGTGCTTTCTGATGCTGATGAAGTTTCAGAAGCAGGAGATGATGTAATCGCGCCTTCGGTAACTGTAGTTGTAAGAGCTTCAGTTACCTGAGCACCTGTGTTTTCTGTAACGCCTGTAACCTGTACTTCAGTCTCAGGTGCAGAAACAAATGCTGTTGTTTCAGAAGCCGTTATGCTTTCTGAAACTGATTCGCTTGATGTTGCTGCAGGAGAAACTTCTGTTACAGCAGCTGTTTCTGACTGAGCACTACCATTTGCTGTGGTTTCTGAAGGAGCGTCGGTTTTAGCCGGTTCCGAAGTTACAGTGGTGACATCTGAAGAAACGGTGGTTACTGCAGGTTTATCAAGTCCGCATGTTCCAACGCCGTACTGTTCCTGCTTGAATCTTATAATGTCAAAGACATCAAGACATTTGTCATTGTTTGTGTCAAGCGAAGCATCATAATCGGAGTGCTGAAGAATATTACCGAAAATGTAGTGCTTCAGACCTGTAATGGATCTGTTCTCAGCTGCGTCGGTCTTTAAATGAGCCGGATCTGCAAAAAGCAGGGGAGCAGCCAGAAGTGCAACAGGTATGATCTTGCTGATTTTTTTATTCATTTTTACCTCCTCTGATTGATAATCAAACATTCTCATTTTACTACTTAGAAGTTTATTTGTCAAACTTTTTTTCTTATGCTGGACTTTTGTATTTGCGTGTGGTAAAATTAAGACAAATAATTTTTATGGAGGAACAAAAAAGTGAGATACATTGTTTGCTATGTTGAAGAACCTGAAAAAGACAGTGACATACTTGAGGTGAAAAGAGAAAACTTCGAGGATTTTGCTCATGCAGTTGAAAAATATACTCTGCTCTGCGGATGTACACTCGCCAGCGTTGTTCTCGCTGATGTCGAAACAGGTAAGATAATCAAGCAGTATTACAAAGATGACGTTACAGGATCGGTTATTATCAGCTGATAAGAAATATGTCCGTGGACGGTACAAAGCGGGTCTCCGGGTTGATCAGCAGGAAAGATAAAAAAGATGCGCACCTCATAAAAAAGATGCGCATCTTTCTTTTTATATTTTGTTTTATGGCATTTGATGATCAGTTAAGCATAAATGATTTTACGAGATAGAAACGTGTGTGCCCGTATAAATTCATCTGCTTGTTAATTATGCGTTTGGTTTCGACGATAATACCGTCGTCCTGAAATATACCTGCAGGATCGGAGATTCTAATTATATTGTAATAGCTGATGCCGAAAAGATAAAGAGCCTTTGGCACAACATTGTCCGGGTTATAGTCAGCTATTTCACATTTATGACCGGCGCCGTAATGGATGGTGACTTCGAATGTAGGCATAGCTGCCTCATCAATAGGTGAAAGTCTTACCTGTCCGAATGTTTCCTCATTATCTTTTTTTCCGGTATTCCACAGATATTTGTTATACCCCATATGATTGTCCCTTCTGTTTTAACAAATTTGAAAAACTAAGACCTGAATCTTTTGCCGGGTGTAAGCGGCTGATCAGAGCTAAACCGGTTTCTGATCATTTTACTATCATATTTACTATTATTCTATCATATAATATCGGGGAGTGTCAATGGATTTAATTTCACATATAGCCATTTTGTTACTTGACGCAATTTCGAAAAGTGTTGTTTTTAAGGTGCGTAAACGTACAAATTATATTGACATTCATGCGTGTTAGTAGTATAATTTTCTATGTGACATCTTATATTATGTCACATCAAAAACAATAAACAAAACAAGAAAGGAAAGACAAATTCTATGAACAGAAAAATGCTGAGAGTAACTGCTATTCTATGCTCTGTTTGCCTTCTTTCAGCCGGATGCGGAAAGAAAGAGACTGACACCACGAAAAAAGTTAATGTATCGGAGTTTTCCGAACAGGACTTAAGCAGTTCACTTAAGATCGAAGGAAAAGTTGAGAGTACTGATAACGACTCAACTATCATGACTGATCTTACTAGTCTCAAGGTAAAGAAAATCAACGTAAGTGTCGGTGATCAGGTAAAAGCAGGAGACGTACTCTGCGAACTTGATTCGACTGATATTGAAAAGCAGATCTCTGATCTTGAAAAGATTATCAGCGATTCAAGCACACTTTATGACTACAAGTACCAGCAGCTTCAGAAGGAACTCGAAAATACAAAAAAATCGGGCGAGATAGATATAAAAGAAGCTTCTGACAAACTCGATGAAGCAAGAAGTAACTATAATAATCAGCAGAATATCTATAACGAAAACCGTTCAAGATATGACAGCCTTTATAACGAAGCAAATGATCTGAAAAATGCAGCTCTTAATGCTGAAAATACTGATCAGGCTGAGATCATCATGGAGCAGTACAAGATGAAAATGCAGGAAGTTGCTGCAGCCATGAGTGCTTATGAAACTGCAAATGCACAGATGCAGTCAATCAGTGAACAGATAAATTTATATGAGAAACAGCTTGAATCAGCTAAACTTCAGGCAAACAGCCAGAAGGATTCAGCTCAGTATAACATCGATACATACTCTCTTACAAACAGTTCTGACACAAGCAACAAGAACAAACTTGAAGAACTGAAGAAGGATCTTGAAAAGACAAAGATCAAGGCAACTGGCAATGGTGTTGTATCAGAAATAAAAGGTGAAGAAGGAAAAGCATGCCGTGAGGGCGTTCTCATGACACTTCAGAATGCATCAAATATGTGTGTTCATGTAGTTATTGATGAAGAAGATCTTCTTACGGTTAAATCCGGAATGAAGGCCAAGATCACTATTCCTGCAAGAAAAGACGATGAATACACCGGAACTGTAGACAGAGTTCTCGATATCAAGTCAGCTCAGGGATTTGACAGTTATATCAATATAGACGACACTACAAACTTCCGAATTGGTATGTCAGCTAAGGTTGAGATCATGACAGTTGATGCGGAAAATATTCTTGCAGTAAGTAATAAATCAATTTTCAGCGACAAGGACAAGGATGATGACAGCGAAAAGGATGAGGACAAGAAGTTCTATGTTTACGAAGCTGAAAAACAGGCTGATGATACATACAAGCTCCGTAAGGTAGAAGTAACCAAGGGTCTTGAATCTGATAAATATACCGAGATCAGCGGCGATGGACTTGAAAAGGGTGACTACATCGTCTCATCACCGGGCAGAGTTAAAGACGGCGAAATTGTCGAAGTCAAGACAGGCAGAGGTGATAAGAGTGACGAATGAGAAAAAGGTTGTAGTTGATCTTCAGGGGATTATAAAACGTTTTTACATTGGTCAGCCTAATGAACTTCAGATCCTCAACGGTATGGATATAAAAGTACACGAAGGCGAATTCGTTGCCATTGTCGGTGAATCGGGTTCAGGTAAAAGTACACTTATGAATATAATCGGGGCACTTGACAGACCTACAGAAGGCTCCTATTTCTTCAACGGGGAAGATATAAGCAAGCTTTCAGACAAAAAGCTCAGTAATATAAGAAACAAGCAGATAGGTTTCGTTTTTCAGAACTTCAACCTTATTCCGAGAACTTCAGCTCTCAAAAACGTTGAGATCCCGATGATGTACGCCGGAAAGGGAAGAAAGGAAAGAAACACACGAGCTAAGGAGCTCCTTGAGATCGTAGGAATGGCTGAACGTTATGACCATAATCCTAACGAGCTTTCAGGCGGACAGAAGCAGAGAGTTGCTATTGCCAGAGCAATGGCAAACGATCCGGCACTTATCCTTGCCGATGAGCCGACAGGTGCTCTTGATACTAAAACAGGCCGTATAGTTATGGATATTTTCCATAAGCTTCATAAATCAGGGAAGACAATAATTCTTATCACACACAGCCCTGAACTTGCAAAGGAAACAGAGAGAATCATCACTATCTCCGACGGCTCTGTAGTTTCTGATACCGGAACTAATGTACAGGATGCCGGAGGTGAGAACAATGATGCTGTTTGAGAATTTACGTCAGGCATATAATTCACTTGTTCTCAATAAAAAGAGAACGATTCTTACTATGATCGGCATCATAATCGGTCTCAGTTCTGTTCTTCTGATTGTTTCTGTTGGAGACGTTATCAGCAACATAGCAGAAAAGTATCTGATCAATGCAACAGGCGGAAATACAATTTACTTTATTTCAGGTATTGACGTTGACAGTGATATAGATCATAAGCCTGAGCGCAGATATCCTTTTACAGAAGATGAAATTTATGATTTTATCGATTCCACCAATGGAGAGATACTTGATATATCCAGTAATTCCTCTGTAAATGTCTCCGGTAATTTTATGCTTGATGATAAGCATAAGTCAAATGTTGCTATGCAGGGAGTCACTTCTTCATATGAAGTAACATCAAAAATGAGGCTTACTAACGGCAGATTTTTTAACAGGAATGAATCCAGATACGGTAAGCCGGTAATAGTTATTTCCGATATTGCAGCTAAGGCTTTGTTTGGTTCTTCTGCTGATGCTGTTGGTAAAGTACTTGATTTTCAGGGTCAGGTTTCAGTTCCTCAGTATGATCCGGAAACTTATATGCCATTAGATGATGTGGTTATCAAAGTTTCGGGTAATGTTGTCGTATTAGGTGTATATGAATATATTTCAGACGGTAAGTCTGCCGATATCAGAACTGATGATATGGAAACAGCGGTTTACTGCCCTTCACAGTTTATTAATGATATTGCAGACCTTGAAGAAAGCAGTTCTGTAAACGGATTTAACATTGTGCAGTTCGTTCCTGCAGATCCTACAGATACAACTACGGCACAGGACATGATCAGAAACTTTGCTCTTGAAAAATATGGTTCAGACGAAGATTATCGTTTTACTGTAAAAGATCAGATGGCAATGCTTTCAACAATAACAGGTGCAGTTTCGATTATCACTGTTGCGTTTATTGTAATTTCTGCTATTTCGCTTCTGGTTGGCGGTATTGTTCTTATGAACACCATGCTTGTTACGGTAACTGAAAGAACCAAGGAGATAGGAATCAAAAAGGCTCTTGGTGCGAGAAACAGTACTATAAGAGCACAGTTCCTTTTTGAATCTGCGCTTATATGTCTTATTTCGTGTGCTGTTGGTGTATTCCTTGGTATGTTTTTCGGCATGATAATCGAATCAAATCTTGACAGAATCATTTCACTTGTACCTAATGAAGGTATCCAGTATTTCCTGCTGAACTCAGATATACACGTTACGCCTTCACTGAATGCGATAATTATTTCAACTACATTCTCACTTGCAGTAGGTCTTATATTCGGACTCTATCCTGCAAACAAGGGAGCTAAGATGCAGCCGGTTGAAGCGCTGAGATATGAATAGAACGTGAAAGGACAAACAAAAAATGAAAGAAAAATCTATAAGAAACAAAAAGAAAACCAGAAAAATTATAAAGACGGTTATCTTCTGGGTTCTTCTTGCTGCGTTTTTGGGATGGTTTGCTTCTCTCAGAATATCTCTTGACAGTAATCCTAATGATTATGATTATGTTATTCCGTTTGAGAGCAGAGTACTGAATGATTACAGATCTGCAACCGGAAAAGTTGTAATGAATGATATTCAGACAGTTTCGACCAATGTAACACAGAAGATAAAATCAGTTAATGTAAAACTTGGCGATCATGTAAACGAAGGCGATGTCCTTTGTGAATTTGAATCCGCAGATCTTGATGACCAGATACAGAGAATTGAAAAATTCATTGCTGATAAGAAAGCTGCAGATTCACTTGACAGTAACAGTGAAGCTGGTTCTGCTGAATACAGCCGTAAGCAGGCCTCTCTCCAGGTGGAAAGTGCATCAATGGCTGTTGCTTCAGCAAGAAAACTTTATGATGATACTTATGCTAAGTATTCAGAATATTTTGATAAGTGCTATGCTACTTCTGATCCGAATGAACAGGCAATGTATTATAACATGTACACTCAGTATCAGCAGCAGCTTGAGCCTATCAACGATCAGATACGTGCAGCTCAGAAAACTCTTGATCAGGCAAAAGAAGCACAGAAAAGGGTTGCTGAATCGCTGAGTAGCAGTGATTATATCAAAACCCTTACAGACAGCGAGGCTGAGATCAGGGACTATGAAGAGCAGCTGAAAAAGCTGAAAGAGGAAAAGGAAAATCTCGTGGTTAAAGCTCCTAAGTCCGGAATTATTGCTGACTGCTATGCTTCTGAAGGCGGTTATGCATTTGACGGAGGCCTTTTCAGAATCGGTACACTTGGCAGTTATAAAGTTGAGGCGTACGTAAACAGTAAAGACATTCTTGATATTAAAACTGGTATGGAGGCGTCATTCAAAACAACTCTGACCGGTGCTGAAGAGATCGGCGGTAAAGTTACAAAGGTATCAGATATTTATAATGCTGCTGGTGACGGATATGCTGTTGAACTTGAAATAACAGACAAATCGGTTATGGATAAACTCAGACATAATGTATATACTTCAGCTAAAATATATCTGATAAATATGGGATCGATTCCTGCAGTACAGTATGATGCACTTGTTGATGACGGAAACGGCGGCAATTATGTATTCAAGGCTGTTAAAAAAGGCGATGAGTATGTAGCAGAAAAAGTATCAGTCAAGAAGGGCTATGAAGCTGACTTTTATGTTGAAGTTACTTCTGATCAGCTGAACGAAGGAGATCTTATAGTTGGAAATGCTTCAGAACATCACGAGGGTGATAAGCTGAAGATCAAAGGAATGGCGGGATGATATGAGTATTACAGAACATATTATTTCAGCCTGGAGATGCCTGTCCAGCAGTAAAATGAGAACTTTTCTTACTACACTCGGTATTATTGTCGGAATAAGTTCAGTAATTCTTATTAATACTATCGGAAGCACACTTGGAAAGACTGTTCGTGCAACTATGAACGGTTTTATGTCGGGTAATCAGTTTATTGTTGCGATATTAAAGGAAGATTATATGGAAACAGGTGAGCTCTCTGGAACAGCGATTACTGATGAAATGATGCAGGCTTTTGAAGACGAATTTAATGGAAAAGTTCGACGCATGGTAATATTGCAGGGCGAACTCACAACACTTGCCGGTACTGAAAAGAAAGAAGGAAATATTAATCTGTGTGGTGTATCAGAAAATACTATTCAGTCACTTGGTGCAGAAATAGAACTGGGCAGGTATATATCGGCTGAAGATACAGTAAAAGCAGCTTCCTCTATTGTTATCTGCAATCAGACGGCAGAAATTATTTTCGGAAAAGGTGTTGATCCGATAGGAAAGCAGGTCACACTCGGAGGATACAACACAACACTTACTGTTGTCGGAACATATAAACCGTTGATAGATCCTTCTCTTTTAGGTATGTCAGATGAAGATCCTCAGACTGCTATTATTCCATATTCATATTTAGAAAACCTGGTAGGTACAGATATGTATACCAGTAACCAGGTATACTTCATAGCTGATGATGAAGTTTCTTCAGAAGAACTGAAAAATGCGGCAGAAGAAGTTTTCCCTAAGTATGTTCCAGAAGGCGAAATGCTCTATACTGAATCACTTAACGAAGATCTTGAGCAAATCGATTCTTTTGTTGATATCATAACAAAAATAATTGCTGCTATAGCTGCGGTATCTCTTGTTGTTGGAGGTATCGGTGTTATGAATATCATGCTGGTAAGCGTAACGGAAAGAACAATGGAAATCGGTGTTCGAAAGGCAATGGGTGCTGATAATAAATCTATAAGGACTCAGTTTATTACTGAATCAATCATGATTTCTCTTATCGGTTCAGCTATAGGTATTGTTCTTGGACTTATCGAAGCAAAGCTTGTTGCAATGTTTGCAGTAAAGCTTACTTCAAAAATGAATCTTCCTATCAGCGTTGATCTTGGAATACCTGTTGGTGCCATCATAGGCTCAGTAATCTTCTCATTTGTTGTAGGACTTGTATTCGGTGTTTATCCGGCTGACAAGGCTGCAAAGATGGAAGTCGTTGACGCACTTCGTTACGAATAATTACAGGAATTCGCGTTTAAAATAATAAAAAAATTCAGCAGAAATTTTTTCGGAAATTTCTGCTGTTTTTTTATTATAATATATTGACAGGGTTTTGTATCAGTGATATAATGAATACATGAACAGATATTCATATGTTCTTATGAAAGAAAGACGGTGTCCTTATATGAACGAAACTACGCTTAAGGTATATAACATCAAAAATCTTGACTGTGCTCACTGTGCTTCAAAGATCGAAGCTGCCATTAATGAAATGGAAGAAGTAGAGGAAGCAGTTCTTGTATTCACTTCAAAGAAATTCAGGATCAAAGCGATACATACCGAGGAACTTTTTAAGAAAATATTAAAGAAATGTGATGCCATTGAGCCTGGCGTTGAACTTATCGAAGAAGGCAGCAGAACATCACATCGTTCACGAAGAAACCACGCTCATGAGGAAGAACATGAGTATGAACATCATCACCACCACGATGAGGATGGACATTGCTGTTGCGATCATGACCACGAACACGAGCACGAACATCATCATGAGCATCATCATGATGAGGACGGACATTGCTGTTGTGATCATGATCACGAACATGATCACGAACATGAACATGAACATCATCATGAGCATCATCATCACCACGATGAGGACGGACATTGCTGCTGTGATCACGACCACGAGCATGACCATGAGCATCATGAACACGAAGAAGAACATGAACATACTCACGATCATGCACATGAACACGGTGAGAGTGAAAAATCAGAACTTCCGCTTATTATTATCGGTGCCGTTCTTCTGGTAGCGGCGAGAATAGCTGATCCGCATGTTGATAATGTGCTGCTCAAGGCTCTGATGTACATGGTTCCTTATCTTATCCTTGGTGCTGAAATACTTGCTGATGCTTTCAAAGGCATCCTTCGAGGCAGAATTTTCAGTGAAAAGTTTTTAATGTCAATTGCTACAATTGCCGCTTTTGTTCTTCAGGAATATCCGGAAGCTGTTGGTGTAATGCTGTTTTTCAGAATCGGCGAATATTTTGAAGACAAAGCCGTTGAAAAGAGCAGAAAGTCTGTTATGGCTGCCATTGATATGCGGCCTGAGACTGTAAACCTTGTAGAAGGTAGCGAAGTTACAGTGATCCCTGCTGAAGAAGCAGAACCGGATGACATCATTCTTGTCAGAGCTGGTGACAGAATACCGCTTGACGGTGTTGTTGTTGAAGGAACAAGTGAGATCGATACCTCATCAGTAACCGGTGAACATCTTCCGGTGGCTGTAAAGGAACATGAAAGCGTTCTTTCAGGATGCGTTAATATAAGCGGTGTACTCAAAATAAGAGTTACAAAGCATCTTTCAGAATCAATGGTAAGCCGTATAGTTGACAGCGTGGAAAATGCTGCAGCGGGTAAACCAAAGATCGACAGATTTATTACACGTTTTGCAAATATCTACACACCGGTAGTAGTTGCTGCCGCTGTGCTTACTGCAGTTATTCCGTCACTTATAACAGGTGATTGGCACAAGTGGATCTACACTGCAGTTACATTCCTGGTAATCAGCTGTCCGTGTGCGATCGTTCTCAGCGTTCCGCTTACTTATTTTGCCGGAATAGGTGCCGGTTCAAAGAAAGGCATCCTTTTCAAGAGCGGTTCATCCATCGAGGCTGTTTCCGGAATCAAGGCAGTTGTGATGGACAAGACAGGAACCATTACGAGCGGTATTTTCAGTGTTGATTCTACTGAAACATATTCTGATACAGATGAAAATGAACTTCTCCGCTTATGCGCTTCCTGCGAGGCAGTTTCAACACATCCTGTTGCACAGTGTATTGTCAGAAAATCTGAAGAAATGGAAATAGATCTCGCAGAAGCTGATGATATCAGAGAATATGCCGGAATGGGCATGGAAGCAAATATTGAAAGCAGAAACGTTCTATGTGGAAACGCTGAACTTATGAAGAGCAAGAATATTGATATTTCATCATATTCAGCCGGAGAAGTGTGTACGGATGTGCTCTGTGCGGTTGACGGTGTACTTGCCGGATGCTTCAGAATCAGCGATACGATCAAATCAGAAAGTGCAGAAGCTATACTTGATATGAAGTCAAAGGGCATCAATACTGTAATGCTTACAGGTGACTCAGAAGCCAGTGCTGCAAAGACAGCGAAAGAAACAAAGATTGACCGTTACTTTGCTAAGCTTCTTCCTGAGGACAAACTTGACAAGATGAAAGAGATCCGCAGTGAATACGGAGCTGTAATGTTTGTCGGTGACGGTATAAGCGACGCGCCTGTACTTGCCGGAGCAGATGTAAGTGCAGCTATGGGGAGCGGTGCTGATGCTGCGATAGAAGCTGCAGACATTGTTATAATGAATTCGGAAATGGATGCGGTTCCGAAGGCACTTAAGATCTCCGAAGATACAAATCGTATTGCAAAACAGAACATTGTATTTGCCCTTGCTTTCAAGCTGGCTGTAATGATACTCGGTATTGCAGGATTTGCCAACATGTGGTTTGCAGTATTTGCAGATTCCGGTGTTGCAATGCTCTGTGTACTTAATTCCATAAGAATTCTCAGAAAAAAATACTAATGATCAGTATGAGGCAAATTTTCGTATTCTCGATGTCCTGAATATCCAGAAAAAGCAGGATATTCTCGTTGATCATTATTTCCATAATACTAATGACTTAAGCACATTTTCCTGCCGAAAGTGTGCTTATTTTCTATATTTTTGTTGATTTTATACTTGTTTTATGGTATACTAATAGTAGTAACTTATAACTTTTGAACATAACGGAGCGTTGCAGATGTCTATTATTATAAATAATATAAATTCACCGGTCTCAGAGGGAAGTGATCCGGTCATTGAAAAAGCTTTGAAAAAAGCAAAATTAAAACGGAATGATACACTGAAGACAGGTATCTACAAGACATCACTTGACGCAAGAAAACGTTCTGATATTCATTTTGTCCATTCCGTCTATGCTGATCTGGGAAACTCTGCGCTTGAAAAGAAACTGTGTGAAAAAGATCCTTCTCTGCAGTATATCGACAGTGAAGTGGCAAAACCAGTTATAAACACTGAAGATTACAAAGGCAGAGTCGCTATCGTCGGTTTCGGACCTGCAGGACTTTTCTGTGCTTTGGTTTTATCAGAAAACGGCTACAAACCAATAGTTTTTGAACGCGGTGAATCAGTTGATGACCGTGCGCGTTCGGTGAACAGTTTCTGGAACGGCGGACCTCTCAATATAAATTCCAACGTTCAGTTCGGCGAAGGCGGTGCCGGTACATTTTCCGACGGCAAGCTTACAACACGTATCAAAGATCCTTTCTGCCGTTACGTACTTAAAAGCTTCGTTGATTTCGGCGCACCGGAGGAGATTCTTTTTAAGGCGAAACCTCATATAGGCACGGACAAGCTCAGATCTGTCATTAAAGGAATGCGTGAGCAGATCATAAAAAACGGAGGAGAAGTCCATTTTAACACTACCGTTACCGGATTTGAAACATCCGGCGGTAAAATTACAAAGATAAATACAGACAAGGGCGATCACGAGGCCGCTGCTGTTGCTTTCGCAGTAGGAAACTCGGCGCGTGACACATTTGAGATGCTCTTTGAAAAAAAAATACTTATGCAGACAAAACCGTTTTCCGTGGGTGTCCGCATTGAACATCTGCAGGAAAGCGTAAATGAGAGCCTTTACGGCGAATTTAAGGACAATCCGTTTTTACCGGTGGGCGAATATCAGCTTTCATACCGTGACAATGAAGGCAGAGGAGTCTATACTTTCTGCATGTGTCCCGGAGGAACAGTCGTTCCTTCAGCAAGTGAGGAAAATACGGTAGTTACAAACGGCATGAGTGAATTTGCCCGTAACGGGAAAAATGCCAATGCGGCAGTTGCAGTATCCGTTTCTGAAAAGGATTTTGGCAGTTCACCTCTCGACGGAATGTATTTTGCCAGAGAGATAGAAAAGCGTGCCTTTGAACTGGCAGGAAGAGACTATAAGGCTCCTGCTACGACCGTGGGTGGCTTTATGAGTGGTCAACCTACGCTTGAATCTGCTATCACCCCGACTTTTGCACGCGGACTTTGCGAATGTGATTTTACAAAACTTTTTAATGATAAAATAAATTCGATGCTTATGACCGGACTTAAGGATTTCGGCCGTAAGATGCGATGCTTTAAAGATGAAAACGCGGTAATGACCGCTCCTGAGACCAGAACATCCTCTCCGCTTCGTATTCTCAGAAACGAAGAACTGGTTTCTCCGTCAGTAAGTAACCTTTATCCGTGCGGTGAGGGTGCCGGATATGCCGGAGGTATTACATCGGCAGCCGTTGACGGAATAAAAACAGCTTATAAAATAATGGAGAACTATTCTCCTGAACATTAAAGAAAAGGCAGATAAAGATGAAAAACATTATAGACAGAAATATACTTGCATCCTGCTGCAAGATAAAAGACAGGGACTTAATGGCTTACTCCCTTGGCGGACTTATGTACACACCGGCTCACAACGACAAGGTGACAGAATTTCTGACTACAGGGAAATATCCGCATCTTCGTTCTCTTGCTCTTTGTCTTGAAGATGCTATTGCAGACGGTTCGGAAGAGCAGGCAATAGAACAGCTCGGAAGAACATTTGAAGGACTTGAAAGATCAGTAAATGAAGGTCTTGTTTCAAAAGATGACCTTCCTTACATCTTCATCAGGGTAAAATATCCGTTCCAGATCAGACGCACCATCGAACAGATAAACAGAAGTGAACTGCTTTCAGGATATATTTTCCCGAAGTTTGATATGAGCAACGCAAAATCATATTTTGAGGAATTAAAGGCAGTTTCCGATGAATGCGGACGTCTGATATATGCCATGCCGATAATCGAATCACGTACTGTATCAGACTTAAGAAGCCGTGTTACATCGCTTCTCAGTCTTAAGGAAGTGACTGATCCGTACCGCGATATGATAGTTAATATACGCATAGGCGGCAACGACTTCTGTTCACGTTTCGGCGTGCGCCGCGGAATAAATGATACTATCTACGATATTACAGCGGTAAATGCCATCATCGGCGATATAGTCAATGTATTTGCTGAAGATTACGTTATTTCCGCTCCGGTCTGGGACTTTTTCGAAAGTTCCGACAAGAGTGATACTGCCTGGGCAGAAGGTCTGAAAAAAGAGATACATATGGACATTCTGAACGGTCTTATAGGTAAGACTGCGATCCATCCTTCACAGCTTCCGGTTATTGATGAATCACTGGCAGTTTCCGCTGAGGATTACAAGGACGCATGCTCGCTTCTTAACTGGAATGACAGTACGCTTGCTGTTTCAAAAGGAACAGCCGGTAACAGGATGAATGAACTGGCAGTACACAGAAACTGGGCTGACAGGATCCTGATAAGAGCCGCTGTATATGGAATAAAGAAAAAAGAGAGGATAACAGACATTGCTTGAGATAATTAAGAACAAAACACTATTTCCGGACTCTGACCTTATAAAGATGGTCAAAAGAGAAAACAATTCGAAGAGAAACTATCTTCTGGTAAACAGTAACCAGGGAAAACACGTACCTGTAGATCCTGAGAATATAAGCTATCTTTTCGGTATGCTTGCTGGAGAACTTAAGAAATCAGTCGATACTGAAAAGGTACTGTTTATTGGCTTTGCTGAAACAGCAACAGCTGTGGCTGCGAGTGTAGCTTCTCATTACAAGAACTGTCCTTTTGTTCATACGACAAGAGAAAAGTTTGATGACAGAACTCCGGTAGCAGTCTTCAGCGAAGAACACAGCCATGCAACTGAGCAGGTTCTCTACTGTGATGACTGGGAAGATCTCGTCAAAGGTATCAGACACATTGTTTTTATAGATGATGAAGTTACTACAGGTAAAACTGTTCTCAATTTCATCGAGGCACTTAAGAGATATGATGATCTTCCGTTTGGAATAAAATATACAGTATGTTCTATTGTAAACGGAATGTCTGCGGCAACTGAAGAGCAGTTTAGGAAAAATGAAGTTGATCTTTGCTGGCTGGTAAAGATCAAGGCTGAACCGGATTCAAACGAAACATATACCTGCAATCCAAAAACGATAAAAAGAACTTCAGAATACGAACTTACAGAGAAGCGTATAAGCGGTAAAGTGGATCCGCGAACAGGTGTAAAGTCAAAGGATTACAAGAAAGCCTGCTCTGTACTGGCTAAGGAGATCGTAAATCAGCTTGGTCCTCTTAAAGGCCTCAAAGCTGCGGTTATAGGCACTGAAGAGTGCATGTATCCGGCTATTATGACTGCACAGGCTTTTGTAAAGCAGAAGGTTGCTTCAGTTGTTACTCATTCAACTACAAGAAGTCCTATAGTACCTGATACATCTAAAAATTATCCGCTTGTATCAAGATATCGGGTGGACAGCTTCTATGAAAAGGACAGAAGGACGTTTATCTATAATTCCGATCAGACTGAGTACGATATTGTAGTTGTCGTTACAGATTCTGAAAAAGAAGATTATGATTTTACCTCCTTTGCAAATGCTTTTGCTCTGTCAAAGAAATTCGTTCTTATCAGGTGGGTGAAGTAATATGCGATCATCCTACAGTGAAGAGGACGTTACTATACTTCTTAAGGATATTACAGGACTGGTTGAACCGCTTCCTTCTGAAGTAAGGGAAAAATTCATTCAGTCTGGTACCCACTACTGTGAGATGCTTCCTCTTGAATACAAGCCTGGTGAGAAATACTTTGCACTGTATAAAGAAGCATTGCAGAAATACTCCGGCGAAACGGGAAAGGCTGCTGCAGTAGTTGCAGAAAAAATAAAGAAACGATACGGCAATAATATCGTACTTGTTTCTCTTGCCAGAGCAGGTACACCTGTCGGCATAATAATAAAACGATATCTTAACAGAAAATACCCTCATCTTAATGTGTTCCATTATACGATTTCGATTATTCGCGGAAAAGGAATTGATCACAATGCGATGAAGTATATTCTGGAAAGACATGCTGCTTCTGACATCTGTTTTGTGGACGGATGGACGGGTAAAGGTGCAATACTTGACACGTTGAAAAGAGAGCTTTCTGCGTATCCGGGAGTTTCAGCAGAGCTTGCAGTTCTTGCAGATCCTGCTAATATAACGGAGCTTTCCGGAACAAAATCGGATTTTCTGATTCCGAGCTCATGCCTCAACTCTACAGTGTCAGGACTTATGAGCCGTACCTTTCTCCGGTCAGATATAATAGGTGAAAACGATTTTCACGGAGCTGCATACTACGGGGAACTCGAAAAGGAAGATCTATCGACTGAGTTTATCGATACTGTAATGAATGCGATTGATTTTACTCAGAACTACGATAATGCGGAGCTTGATAACTGTAAAGTTACCGGACTTGACGAAGTAAAAAAGATACAGAAAGACTTCTCCGTAGATGATATAAATCTTGTGAAACCTGGAATCGGTGAAACGACCAGAGTGCTTCTGAGACGTGTACCATGGAAGATACTTGTTAGTGATCCTGAGGACAAGGATTATCTTGCTCATATTTTCAGACTTGCTGAAGAAAAGAATGTGGAAGTTATAAAGTATCCTATGGTACGATACCGCGCATGCGGGATTATAAAAAAACTGGCAGATACCTGAGGAGTTAAAAGGGGTGACACCAAATAATACTATTTGCATCAGATCTTGACAACACGCTTATCCATTCATATAAAAGAGCAGAAGAAACCGATGTCTGTGTTGAGTATAAGGAGGAAAAGGCACTTTCCTATATGACACCGCATGCACTTGAGCTTCTTAAGAGTATAAGGAATCGTAAGGGTATCATTTTTTCTCCGCTTACTACACGTTCTGCGGAACAGTACGAACGAATCAGTTTCTTCGAAGACGGTCCTCCGTCAGTAGCTCTGGCTGCCAATGGCGGTATTCTTTATCTTGACGGGGTAAGGGATGAAGAATGGTTTGAAGAATCAAAACGGATGATAAACGGATGTCAGGAAGATTTTAAAAAGGGAACGGACTATTTAGCCGGTGATAAAAATGTCTATTTCGAGATACGCACTGTAGATGAGCTTTTCGTCTTTACGAAATCATCCGAACCGCTTGAAACAAGAGCTGGGCTTGACAGTATTCTCGATCAGAACATGGTCTGCACCTGGAATATCGGCGATAAGGTCTACATTTTCCCGAAAAAGCTTACCAAGGGAAAGGCTGTCGAAAGGTTAAGGAAAAGATTTTCACCGGACCTTGTAATTTGTGCAGGCGACAGCGATTTTGATATTTCAATGCTGGACAGCGCTGATCTTGCATTATGTCCGCAGAACCTGAAGCAGTATCTTAACACACGAAAAGCCGTGTCTTTTGATACCGGACAGAGGAATTATGCTGAACAGCTTCTTGAATATATAAATATAAGATACTGATTATTAAAGGGGGTTTTTCTATGAGATGTATCAATATTTCACAGCTTAACAAATCTATAAAGAACGACGCAATGGACTTTATAAGAAAGGCAAATGACGAATATATGGCTAAGATAGCGACGGTTGCAAAGAGTGTCGCTGAAAGCCATAAGCCTATAGTTCTTCTGTCAGGTCCTTCAGGTTCAGGTAAGACTACAACTGCGCTGAGACTTGCAGATGAGCTTAAGAAAAACGGGGTAAAGGCACGCGTAATTTCGATGGATAATTATTTTATCCCTAACAAGAATATCGAAGAAAAAAATGTTCCGCGTGACGAAGAAGGCAATATTGATCTTGAATCACCTTACAGAGTTGATATCAAGATGTTCCAGGAACACATGAAGCTTATGGCTGAATGCAAGTCTGTAGAGGTTCCTGAATTTGATTTTGTAACACAGGATTACAAGTCCTATACCAGTATTACAAGAGAAGAAAACGAAGTAATGATCTTCGAAGGCATTCACGCCCTTAATCCTGAGGTAAACGGCGGAGTTACTGATACTGCAACATGTATCTATGTCAGTGTCCGTACAAGACTCAAGACAAAGAACGGCGATCTGCTGCATCCTTCACAGGTAAGACTTATGAGAAGACTGCTTCGCGACAGACTTTTCCGCGGCAGGGAATACGACGATATCTTTGCTATGTACAAGAGCGTTCAGCGCGGTGAAAACCTCTATATTATGCCGTACAAGAACAGGGCAGATTTCAATATAGATACTTTTATCGACTATGAAACACCTGTATACAAGGGACTTATCTACGATGATCTTCTTAACGCCGAAAAGTCCAAATACAATGACATGCGTTCAATGGTCATCAAGTACCTTGAAGAGATCGATTCTATCCCGTCAGTTTTCGTTCCGAAGAATTCGCTTATAAAGGAATTTATCGGATAAGGATGTAAAAAAAACTATTGATTTTAATAGAAAATTGTGATATAATAAATGTGTTGTGTTGGTAACAGCATGACACATTTATTTTTATATGCAGCGGTATCGAAGTGGTCATAACGGACATGACTCGAAATCATGATGCCCCCTTGAGGGGACGTGGGTTCGAATCCCACCCGCTGCGCCAGACCAGACACCTGTAATTATGAGATGATCGTAATTGCAGGTTTTTTTATGCCATTATTGTTATATGAGATAATCAAAAATTTTACTGATATTTAGTGAAAAGAAACAAAAATAGTGTGCAATATACTAAAATCTTGACTATTATGATAATTTGATATATAATAATAGTATGATAGTTCTGAGAATTCACTGATTTATCGCCAGGTTAATCCCTTTTATGATCAGTGTTTTCCTTGTTTATGAAAGGGTTTATTATATATGGTTTATTACGCAGAACTGAATATACTGGGGATTCTGACCTGTCTTATAATACAGCATAAAGAGACGAAGGACAAGCAGGAGCTTTTTTCTACGAGAGCATTTAAAAACATAATGCTGATCATAGAATCGATACTTGTGCTTGATACAGCTTCGCTTCTTATACAGAACGACATTATTCCGCATAATCATATGGTACATCTGATGATAATGAACGGCTATTTTATTCTGCAGCCTTTGTTTCCGATGGAAATATTAGCTTTTATTATCAGCATAGAGAACAAATTTTCAAATAAGGTAAAAGCACTGCTTTCGGTGCCTCTGATATTAACTGTAATAGCAGTCATTATCAATTCTGTTAATCCGTTTGCATTTATAATCGGAGAGAACGATAAATACTCCAGACTTTCTGCTTCAGGATTTGTGTTTATAGTAATCTGGCCGATCATATACATTATAGCCGGAATACTCTTTCTTTTCGCCAATTATTCGAAGGCTAATGATACGAAACGCGAGAAATACAGGCATGTTATCATTTTTGCAATGTTCGGATTCGCTGCCGGTGTTCTTTCGTTCCTGTTCCGCGGATTCCTTCTCTGGCCGTTCGTTTCACTGGGACTTATCTATCTTTATGTAAATGTGCTCAGCCAGAGCAATCAGAAACTTGATATCCTTGCTTTTAAAGATTCTCTTACCGGTGTTGGAAATGCAGCTTTGTATGAATCTGTTTCCGGACATATTAAAGAGCAGATAGATTCAGGAGACGCCGAGTTTGCACTTGTTGTCATGGATGCCAATGGTCTTAAGTTTATAAACGACACTTACGGACATGAAGCCGGAAATGAATTTATCAAAGCTTCAGCCAGATTTATCTGCCGTATATTCGATCACAGTCCTATTTTCAGAATAGGCGGCGACGAATTTGTCACCATTCTTGAAAAATCCGATTATCAGAACAGGGAAGAGCTTCTGAAGAAATTCGACGAGGAGATACTTTTTGAAAAGGCATTATCAGAAGACAACGAATTTCCGCTTTCCATAGCCCGCGGCATGGAAGTATACAAACAGGGAATGAGCTTTTCAGAAGTGTTCTATGCAGCTGATAACCTCATGTACGCAAACAAGTCTGAAGTAAAGAAAAAACTGAATATCCCGTCAAGATGACGATCATATCAGGACCTCGCAACTGTGGTCCTGATTATTTTTGGGGGAAACGTTGATTTATTCATAAATCAGCTTTGGGGATCGGGGTGAAGCCCCGCAAATCTTCCGATTTAATCTGTATTTCCCTTGACATATTTTCCTGTTTACTGTAAAATGATATAGTAAATATTTTGAAACCGGAGAATCTAAAATGACATTTAATACTGTTGGTTTTATCGGATTCGGCCTTATCGGCGGATCGATAGCTAAAAAGATGAGGATCAATGATCCAGGCGTTAAAATAATCGCTTCAGCAAGAAGACAGGAAACCATCGATACAGCTTATGCTGCCGGACTTATAGATAATAAAAAATCCTGTATAATCTCTGATTTTTCCGAGTGTGACGTTATTTTTCTGTGCGCACCCGTAAAAAACAACATAGACTATCTTCACAAGCTCAAACCTGTGATCAGCAAAGACTGTATAATCACAGACGTAGGAAGCACCAAGACAGAGATACATGAAGAGGTTATCCGTCTTGATCTGGAAAAGAACTTCATAGGCGGACATCCTATGACTGGTTCTGAAAAGACCGGTATTGAAAATGCAGATGAATATCTGCTGGAAAATGCATATTACATAATTACACCTACTGAAAAGAATACTGAAGAACAGATTGCAGGATTCCGCGGTTTTGTAAAATCACTCGGTTCTATCCCGCTTGTTCTTGACTATAAAAAACACGACTATGCAACCGCTTCAATCAGTCATCTTCCTCATATGATCTCATATGCTCTTACAAACCTTGTAAAGAACATCGATGATCAGGACGAGACAATGAAGACTATCGCTGCCGGCGGTTTCAGAGATATGACACGAATCGCAGCTTCATCACCGGTAATGTGGCAGAGTATATGTCTTTCAAACAAGGAACAGCTTATTTCACTCATGGATCAGTACATCGATGAAATAACCCGTCTCCGTGAGAGTATAGATCATTCAGAAAAGCAGGAGCTTCTCAATTACTTTTCTGAAGCGAAGGAATACCGTGATTCTCTGTTCATACCAAGCAAGAGATCAAGTACAGTCTGCTATGAAATGTTCGTTGACCTCGTGGATGAGGCCGGCGGTATCGCTATCATCGCCAGCATGCTTGCTTTCAAGGGCATTAACATCAAGAATATCGGAATCATCAACAACCGTGAGTTTGAGGAAGGTGTTCTCCGTATCGAGTTTTATACTCACGAAGCACTCGACCTTGCAGTTGTTGTACTTAAAGAGAAAAATTACAAAGTTTACTGCAGATAAATCTTTCATAATATTAAAAGCCGTCGGTTTAATTGACCGGCGGCTTTTTTGCAAGGGTATTAATTCTGGAAAATACATTGTGATATTTTTGTTGACATTTTCTTTTGATCATATCGATAAAGATGTATACGTTTACTTAAAAAGAGTAAGATTTAACTAAAGGGGTTTCTTAAATTTATGATTTACTTGACAACTTAATTAATCTGTAGTAAAATAAAAACAGATTAATTTAGGGAATGCTTATTAAATTAGTGCTTAAGCAGTAATTATTAATTAAGTAAGAGGAACGAGGCGAAGCCGGATCCCGCAGCTTAATCAGTGTTTCCTTAAGTATGTGTTTCAGGAAAAGTCTATTTTTTGAAATGAGGTAGTATTTATGTCAAAGAATTTAGTAAGAATTTTATCAGCTATAAACGCAGCTGTAATGATGAGCACTGCTGCTGCAGTTTTTCCGGTATCTGTTTCAGCTGAAGATACAGGCGTTATTTTTGAATCTGAAGTTGAAAACATAGAAGGCGTAGAAAACTGGACATCGATCTATGAAAACCAGATCCCTGGTTATTCAGGAGACGGTTTTGCTTATCTCACAGCTAAAAACATAGAATTCGAGGTCGAAGCTCCTGAAGAAGGACTTTATGAATTTGATGTAAGATATGCACAGATTCTCAGTGAGGAGGGAAGAATGCAGACTATCACTATCAACGGTGCGGAATACAGTAAAGTATTCGCCTACACTAACAAGTGGGTCGATACGGAATTCGGAAAATACAGACTCAAAAAGGGAACAAACAAGATAGCTCTTATCCCTAAGTATGGTTATGCTGCATTCGACACAATTACAGTAAAGAAAGCTGTAATGCCTGATCTTAAGGCAACTGCTTCAGCTGTTCCGTGTGATCCTAAGGCAACAAAGGAAGCAAAGGGCCTTATGAGCTATCTCTACAGTGTTTACGGTACAGGTATTCTTTCAGGTCAGCAGACAATCTACGGCGGCGGCCACAAGATGAATACTACTATCCGCTACAATGCTGAAAAGGATATCTGCGTTGATGAATCCGGCAAGGAATACAGCTTTGATCCTGCAGACAAGGCAGTTGCAGATGACGGATCAAAATTCGTATGGAAGTGTACTGACGAAAACGGTCAGGTTTACAGCTATGATTCACAGAACCGCAACTACAGCTACTGTGAATACGACAGAGAATTAAAGTACCTTAAGGAAACTGTAGGTGACATGCCGGCTATCCAGGGCTTCGACTTCGGTGCAAACTGCCCTTGCTACAAGTGGGATGATGGTATCGTTGAAAGAATGATCGACTGGACAAATAACAAGAACGGTATTTGTACAGCATCATGGCACATCAACGTTCCTGTAACAATGGCTGACTATACTCTCGGCGAACCTCTCGACTTCTCAAAGACAACTTACTCTGAAAAGTGTGACTTCAGCCCTTCAAAGGCTATGGAAAAGGGAACTCCGGAAAACGACTACTGGACACTCTGTATCAAGAACCTTGCTGAACAGCTTTCTGCACTTCAGGACGCAGGCGTTCCTGTTCTCTTCCGTCCTCTCCACGAAGCTGACGGTAACTATTCAAACGGCGGCGTTTCATGGTTCTGGTGGGGCAAGGAAGGTCCGGAAGTTTACAACAAGCTCTGGAAATATCTCCAGACAGAACTTCAGGAAACATACGGAATCCACAACCTCATCTGGGAACAGAATCTCTACACATGGTCAGATGCATCTGCTGAATGGTACACAGGTGAAGAATATGTTGACATTGTAGGATACGACAAGTACAATACACAGTATAACCGTCATGACGGTAAAACAAGCGGCCCGAACCTTGATGCAGAATCAGGCATCTTCTGGAAGCTGTATGATACTGTAAAAGGTAAAAAGATGGTTTCAATGCCGGAAAACGATACTATTCCGTCGCTCGATAATATAACAATTGAAAAGGCAGGCTGGCTCTATTTCTGCCCTTGGTATGATGAAGAAAGCACACCTAAGTTCCTTTCAGGTGAAGAATATCAGGATGCGGATGAAGTAAAGAAACTCTATGAGAGCGATTACTGCATCACACTTTCCGAACTTCCGAAGGACTGGAAGAGCTATGAGGCTTCAACAACACCCTCAGATCCGGGAAAAGATAACGACCCTTCAAAAGATACTGATCCTGGTAAGGACACTGATCCGGACAAGGATAAAGAACCTGTAACATCTCCTACACCTGATAAGGAAGTAAAATCAGCCGGTATCGGTGATGTTTACACAGACGGCAAGATCGACGTAACAGATCTTACAGAACTTTCACTTGCCCTCTTAGGCGACAGAAAGCTTACAGAAGATCAGCAGAAGCTCGCTGATATCGACGGCGACGGAGAACTTTCACTCGCCGATCTCGCAAGACTCCGCCAGTATCTTTCAAAGAAGATCGACAAGCTTTGATCATTTGTCACTGCTTTAAAAGCGAAATACGGAAGTTACAGATAAAATTATAATTAATATTGCGGTCACATCGCGAAGATGTGGCCGCTTTTTCGTGCTTTGCAATATAGTTTCGCAATATTTGAAAAATATTGATTACAAATTTGTAATTATCATATACACGAAGTCATTGGTATGATATAATGATGACACAGTAAAAACATATTTGTTCTTTTCGTGGAGCAGATAAACTGCTTTGACCAGACAAATTCCGTTTTGTCCGGTGAACAAAACGACAGTGTCCTCTCTGGCAAAGCGGTGTTTACTGATTTTAAAGTGTTAGGAGAAAAAATCTATGAGAAAGTGTTTGGCAAAAACAATCACTTCTGTTGCCGTGATCGCGGCAGCGGCAGCTCAGCTTTCAGCGTTTTCTGTATCCGCTGCAGAAACCGGTGCTGAGGCAGGCAATTACCCAAGGATAAGCATCACCACAAAAGCGGGAAACGGAAATGAACTTGAAAAAGCAGACGGCTATGTGAAAGCAACAATAAAAGTTGTTTCACCTGCAGATGCATCAGGTGACTATTCCGTTTTAGAAGAAACGGGCAAAATGAAAGTCAGGGGAAATTCTACAGCCCGTGCGGAGAAGAAGCCTTTTAACATCAAGTTCGACAAGAAACAGAATGTTCTTGACATGGGAAAGGGAAAGAAATGGTGCCTTCTTGCAAACTGTTTTGACCCTTCACTTGTACGAAACTACACTGCATTCGAGATTGCACATGAACTTGGCCTTGATTACACACCTGACTGCAAGTTCGCAGAGTTCTGGCTCGACGGAACCTACAAGGGCTGTTATCTTGTGACAGATCCTATCGAGAGCGGTTCAAACAGAATCGAGATCGATACCGATGCAGATGACTTCATGGTTGAATATGAAGCATACCGCGTTGAAGATCTTATGGCATATGTCACAACAGATGACGGCAGCATGAGATTTTCTGTAAGCGAACCTGAAATGCCTGATCCGGCTGATTATAAGGAAAATGAGCAGGAACAGTATTATGCCGACAAGGATGCATATGATCTGAAGGTAAACAATATCTCCGTTATCATGAACAATGTAACGGAAACCATCAAAAACGGCTCATACGAAGAAATGTGTGAAGTTATTGATATGGAATCTTTCGTTGATTACTATGTTCTCAATGAAATTATGAAGACATGCGACTTCGGATGGAGTTCAGTAAACTTCTACTACTCAGACGGTAAGCTCCATGCAGGCCCTGCCTGGGACTTTGACCTTTCATCAGGTAATACAAATCCTGAATATCCTTCACTCGTCGAGACTGAAAGCGAAATTGCATATACTCAGAACTTCACTGACTTTGAAACAAATTCATCTTCAGAAGGTCTGTACGCAGCAGGATACAACTTCTATAAATATCTCACTGCAAACGATGACTTTATGAACGATGTAAAGACGGTATTCGTTGAAGAACAGGAATATATAAGAAACCTCACAGCAGACGGCGGCAAACTTGATCAGATTTACGCTGAAAACAAGGAAATGTTTGAAAATAACTTCGCAGCTGTCGAAGAAGGCGGAGCCGGATGGGTAGCTTCAAAGGCATACGCTTCTACTATGAGAGTTCCGGATGCAACATTTGAAGAAAACTTTACTTTCTTCAAAAACTGGATAGCAGACAGAAATGACTGGTTATTTGATACATGGATCGGTCATGAATTCGGCGAAGACGGCAACTGCATCCACTGCGGTATCAGCAAGGACGACTGCTCGATTGCCGGTCATAAATACGATGGCGGCAGCTGCACAGTCTGCGGTAAAGAAAGTCCTGATCAGAACAAGATGCTCTTTACAGAAGGCATGACATACGGAAAGATCTATGATCTTAAGGATTACGACTTTGCTCATATCAGCGGAGTTAAAGTTAAGTTTAAGAATGATATAAGCAATGATTTCACAGGTGCAGTTGTACTTGGAAACTATGCATATTCCGAAAGCATAAACAATTCAACCTGCAGCGGAAATACATTTGAATTCAGTTTCAATAATCTCGCTTTATGGAGAGCTCCTGATACAATTTCTGTTTACAGATGGGCAGGAGAAGATCCGGTAATTGAATCAATCGAATTTATTTATACTGAAGATCCTGCAATACCAGATGACGGTGTACAGATCACTGCTTCAGAAGACGGCAGCTTCGATATTTCAGCTCTTGATCCTGAAACTGTAGAGTCTGTTACAATTGTTCTTAAAGAAGAAGTTTATAACGGCGGCGGACAGATCGTCTTTGATAACTGGTCAAATTCTTCATTCAATATCACAAGAGCAAGCGGCAGAGCATTTACGGTTGATGTAAGAAACACATCAGGTCGTTTCAACATAAATCTCTGGGGTGATTCTGCAGAGGTCGAAAAAGTTATCGTACATCAGAATATTCCGGAAGTGATCGCAGAACCAGAACCTGAGGTTATCGTGGAACCAGTTCCGGATCCAATCCCGGAAGTAATAGTTGAACCAGAACCGGAAATCACAGTTCCTGAACCGCTCCCAGAACCAGATCCGGAACCAGTGATCATTTACGAACTTCTTTAATTGGCATTTCTAAATTTTTAATTTTTTAGCTGCGGGACAGTCAGTAAAATGGCTGTCCTGCAGTTATAATAAAAAATCGCGTTGATAAATCATTTTAAAAAGAGTATAATATTATTTGTGTGAAAAATAAAGGAATTCTAAGGAGGAAACTTATTATGTTAAAAGAAAAAACAGCAGTTTTAGCCTGCGTACTTGCATCCTTATTCGCATTTGCTTCATGCGGACCGGTTTCAGAAAATACCGAACTTAGTGTTGGAAATACAACTGAAAGTGTTTCGGAAACTGCAGCAGAAACAGAAGAAACAACAGCTGCAGAGACAACAGAGGCAGAAGCAGTAACTACGGTGGTTTCAGAAACAGTGACATCAGAAACTACAGCCGCTGAGAAAGTAACCGAGGCTCCGGAGACAAAGGCTGAAACCAAGGCCGAAACTAAAGCTGATGCAGAAACAGCATCAGATAAACCATATGCAGCAGCATATAATGAACTTGCTAAGAAAATAATCGAAGAAAACGGCGATGACGTTACATTCGCTCTTATAGATATTGACGGCGATGATACACCTGAACTCTCAGCAGGAAAGCTTGGCTACTGGGTAAGTCTTTATACATATGCTGACGAAAAAGTACATACGCTCATGGATTTCTATCCTTACGGAGTATCAGGAAATATCGGATATGATTACATTCCGGGTCAGAATTATCTTCACTATTCAAGTGCTTCAAATGCCGGAATCATTCGTTACGACAACTATATGAAAGTAACCGGAAACCATGAACTCGAAACTATTGCCTGCATCGAAGCCCGTTTCTTTGATGACAAAAACGGCAACGGTCTGGCAGATCAGGATGAACTTGATACATATACAGAAAACGCAAAATACTACAAAGACGGTGAAGAGATCACAGCTGAGGAAGTAGCTTCATACAATAAAGGAGAATCCAGAGAAGTTGCTGGTAAACTTTCTTTAGAAGAACTTATTAGTGAAATGAAGTAAAATATTTGTTGGTTTGAAATCTACTGTTTTTACTTGATCTGATAGAGAAAAAATCTGATAGTTAAGTTCATTCAGTTTATTGTTGTATTGCTCGATTTATCGGCCTGCAAATAAAAGGTATGCCTTCGGCATACTATTGAAAAACGGGCATTAAAATGTCCGTTTATTTATCTATTTATGTGTTTTTGATTTTGTTGCAATGATGAAAAAGAATTTTTAAATATTGATTATATTAGATTTTATGGTGGTTAAACCGTTATAAAGAGTAAAAATAGCTGCGTTGCCATTCTGGTTACGCAGTTTTTTTATACACGAATTCAATACTCAACAATTAGATGGTAAATTGATGGAGAAAAATTGTTGATTTTTACTAATCGGCTTGTTATAATAGAAAAGGAATCGTTTTGGATTTCTTTTGGGTTTATTTAAGAGGAGAAAGAATCATGAATTGTAAAAGAATACTTGCTGCACTGACCGCTGTGTCACTTACTGCAGCTGCTGTCAGTGTTTCTGCTGACATGCGCATCAACGGTGATCTTAATAATGACAACCGTGTAAACGTCGCTGACCTTTGTATGATGAAGGGTGTATTGACTGGTGCTGATGCCGATAAAGATATTTATGACATCACTCAGGACGGATCAGTAAACACAAGTGATTTTGTAATGCTTATGCAGTACATAATTGGTACAGTGGAGTCGCTGCCTGCGATCCAGCCGCAAACTCCTCCGTATGTGCAGCCGACAGATCAGCCTACTGTTACACCAACAGAGCAGCCAACAACTACACCTGTTTCGGATCCGTCTTCATATATGCAAAAGGTGAGAGCAAACATCATTACACCTGAACCGGCTGATATCTCACAGGAAAAGCCGGGAGTTGATTACGGAAAAGTTGAAAGCATCACATATATGTCAACAACAGCAGGACGTGAAAAGAGAGCTAACGTTATCCTTCCAGCAGGATACAGCACAGACAAGAAATATCCTGTTATGTTTGTAAACCATGGTATTTTCGGTAATCAGGACTCAATGCTTGATCCGAGCATGGGCATTCAGACTATATCAGCAAACCTAGCAGCTGAAGGTGAAGCAGAACAGATGATCATTGTTCTTGCTGACATGTTCTCAAGCAAGGATATGATATTCCCGAGTGGCTATGATATTCCTACAGTTGAAGGTTATGACGCATTTGTAAAGGATATCTGCGATGATCTTATTCCGTATATTGAAGCAAATTATTCAGTTAAGACCAGACGCGAGAACAGAGCTATCACAGGCTTCTCAATGGGCGGACGTGAATCTCTCTACATCGGTATTTCAAGACCTGATGTCTTCGGATATATCGGCGGAGCATGTGCTGCACCGGGTATCACTCCTATGGTAGACGGCAACATGACTCATCCGGGTTCAATGCAGGAGATCGAATTCAAGATAAAGGATTCTGATCCGAAGCCATATATTCTCATGCTTACAGGTGCTCAGTTTGACGGCGTTGTAAGCAACAGTCCTCAGAAATACGATGAACTCCTTACTAAGAACGGCACAGATCACATCTGGCAGGAAGTACCTAACGGTGACCACGGCGGCGTTACAGTAAGAGCTCATTTCTATAACTTCTGCAAAGCTGCTTTCAGAGCAGATGTAAATGATTAAGACCACCATTTTTCTTAAGGATATCTTTAGATACCCTTTAAAAGCTGCGTTATCATATGGTTACGCAGCTTTTAAAATTTGTATACTGCCATCAGGGAAACGCTGATTAATTAATAAATCAGCGTGACGAAGCCTTGATGAAATCCTTAATTTATGCTATAATTGTAACAAACAAGTACAGCATGGGGAGGGGATTGGTTTTGCTGCATGATGCAATTCAGATGAGTTATCTCAGTTTTGTTGCCGGATTTTTATTTGTTCTTTTTACTCTTTTTAATTCTGTGATCCCTGTGGCCAAAAAGAAGTATTTTCTGATCGGAACAGTGATTGCTCTTACAATGATAGTGTGCAATTTTCTGATGCTGATACTTGACGGAAATCCGGCATACCAGTGGCTGTACAAATTTGTTCTTGCCGTCAGTTACTCGATAAGCGGTCCTGTTATGATCCCGATAATATTGATTACATCCGTTATCAGACCTACAGTTCGGAAGATTATCCGGGTTTTTGCATCATCAAATTTAATACTTTCGTTTTTAAGTATGTTTAACGGCTGGATATTCGATGTACATGAAGACGGAACTATGACGCTCGGAAAACTCGTACTCGTTCCTATCGTTCTTACAGCATTTTATGTTTCGCTGATCATCTACTCATCGCTCATCAAATACAAGCACGGACTGAAAAGCGAGAGTTTTTTCCTTGTCGGTCTTGCAGTTTCTACATTTGCAGCCGTGATCATGAATTTCGTTTTAGGGTATAAATTTCTGATAAGCGGAGTAGCAGTGATTTCGCTTATTTTCTACTACATGTATTTTGCAACACAGACCCTTACCCGTGATGCACTGACCGATGCATTCAACAGACATTCTTTTTACAGCGATATACCGGCTATGAAGAAAAAAGATATGTTCATCATTTCGATGGATCTTAACGGTCTTAAAAAAATAAATGATACTCTTGGTCACGATGAAGGTGACAAAGCGATTCTTGCAGTTACTCAGTCGGCATTCAATGTAATTTCTGACAGATGCCGTTTCTACCGTATGGGCGGTGATGAATTTCAGATCCTTTATCCCGGAGCAGATGAAAAACGCGTTCAGAAACTGTGTGAAGATCTGAAGAAAGAAACCGAAGCCAAAGGCTACAGCGTAGCATGCGGATATATGGAATATAAAAAAGACGGAAATTTCGACGAAGCTCTCCGCAGAGCGGATGAACTGATGTACGAAGATAAAGTCAGAATGAAGCAAGTGAGAGAAAATTAGCTGTTTCTTTCGTAAAATAAACTGAAATCGCCTCCGGTTGAGACTTATAACGGAGGCGATTTCAGTTTGAAATATGTGTTCAGAATTATACATTTGATGCTTATTTGAAAAGATAAATCGGGATTTTGAGACTGACTTAAGTGATTTTAGGAGAAGATGTTAGATGGGATTATTTAATAATGATGACTATAATAAGAAGCTGGAAGAAATAGAAGAAAGCTTCAGAGAGGAACGCAGAAACGCTTTTGAAAAGGATCTCTCAGAGTTTGATTTCAGTATGCCTTTGTCAAAGGCTACAGCCGGGACCATATTGCCTACAGTAAGTCTCAGTTTAGTAATGATGATTCGTTATGTTATTAAACCGATACTTTACGCTAATATGACAGGCGAGAAACTGACTTTGAATAAGCTGATGCCGGTAATTATGTCAGTGTTTCTGGTGCTTGTATTTATATTTGCAGCGATCTTTTTTCGCTGCGCACCTATGCCGGAAGTTAAAGGTGAGTTTTTCCGATATAAAAAAGAGGATTTTCACTGTTCTGATATTAATCAGATAAAGGTATCACGAATTAGGATTATTACAGTTTATCTGTCGAATGGAAAGAAAATACGTATCACACGAGATTATGAAAACTATGAAACTTTTCTTGTCTGGGCTGAAAAATGCGGTATTGATATTGACAGGGCAGTGGACTACGGAGACGACGTTGATTTTTCTCAGGATCTTGATCCAAAAACGGCAGCAGTGATCATAGCACTGATTGTTCTGGTTGTAGTTGTAGTTCTGTATTTATCTTTGAAAACGTGAAATTAATGAGTATTTCCCTTCGGAAAATAAAATAGAAATTTTCCAGTCCGAGACTGGAAAATCACATATTAGCGTTGCATTGAACATAGAATGAGGAAATAATTATGACATCATTAGGAGAAGACTTCGGATTAACTGAATATTCAGACGATTTTATTAAAAAGATAATCGATTATAGAATGAATATCTTTAAGAACAGAGAATTACAGGAATACTATACCTATGAAGAGATTGCAGAAAAAGAAAATTGTAATGTTGATGATGTAAGAAAAAACTTAACTCGAACAGCTATAGTATGGACTCATTAATTTATGAATACTGCTGTTTTTTGTTACTGATCGATGAAGATTTATTTATATCAATGATAACGGTGATATGACTGAATCTATTATATAATGGAGTATTAGGGAGAAATAAAAATGTCTGAAAACAAAATTGAATACAAAAGATTAACTGAAAAAGAACTTGATACTTTTATAAAAATGCGTATAACCCAGCTTCGTGAGGAGGGGGCAAAAGAAGATATCGATCTTTATCCGGCACTGAAAGACTATTACACACGACATATGGCTGACGGAACGTTTGTGTCCTGGCTTGCTTTGGATGGTGAACGCATCATTGGAACGAGCGGGATGTCATTTGTCGAAAAACCCCCGTATTTCGGCTGCCCGAGTGGTAAGATAGGACTTCTTTCAAGTATGTTTACCGATAAAGAATACAGACGCAAAGGAATTGCGAGAGAACTTTTAAGTCGTGTTGTAAATGAAGCAAGAGAATACGGATGCGGTACAGTTCAGATCACTGCGTCAGATATGGGAGTTAAACTTTATACTGCTTTTGGATTTACTCATAACAATAATTTTATGCAGTATAAACTTTGAGTGGTATCATCGGAGTATTTCCCTTCGGGAAATAAAATAGAAATTTTCCAGTCTGGGACTGGAAAATCACATCGAGATCATAAAAAAGAACAAGAAAGGACGTGCTAAATTGATAACAAAGCGTGAAATATTTGCCTTTCTGGAAGAGGCGGGAATAAAGCATGATGACATAGTAACCATTCACTGTTCTTTACGAGCAATCGGGGAAATCGAGAATGGTGCTGACGGTCTGATCGATGCATTTTGCGAGTACCTGCATGACGGACTTTTTATTGTACCGACGCATACATGGGATAAGGTTGGAAAGAATTCACCTTATTACGATGTCAGATCTACTGTTCCTGACATTGGAACGCTTGCTGAGATAGCTGCTTTTCGTAAGGACGGTGTACGATCCCTGCATCCGACTCATTCTGTTGCAGTGTTTGGTAAAGGTGCAGCTGAATTTGTACGTGGAGAAGAAAAATGCGCATCTCCTGCGCCGATGGGCAGTTGCATCAGCAGACTTTACGAAGCAAACGGAAAAGTCCTTCTCGTCGGTGTCGGACATGAACGTAATACATATCTTCATTCAGTGGATGAGCGGCTCGGAATTTCGGACAGACTGAATCCAAATCCTTTCGAGATCACGATTGTGGACTACTATGGAAATAGTCTCAAATCTCCTCCGTTCCATACTCATTACACGGCTGCATCAGACAGATGCGTTTCAGAGTATTATCCAAACTACAAAGAAGCGTTCGAATATACTGGCGCTGTGACATATTCAAAGCTTGGAAACGCATTAGTGTATGTCTGTGACTGCAGAAAGATGACAGATACCTGTAGAAAAATATGGGAGAAGGCAGGCCGTGACCTTTGTATCTCGTCTGAACCGATTCCCCGTGAATGGTATGAAGAAAGTGAAAAACAAAATGGATATTGAGAAAATCATGAAATCACCGTGCCGGATCGGTCGGATTATTTATCTGGGAAGCATAGAACTTGAATCTTAACAGATTAATGTCAGGGGGCGCATCTGATGGTGCGCCGGTTCGGCGCAGTTGACCTAGACAGGTGAAACTCCTGTCCCGACAAACCCTAGCAAGGAGTCGGTATCCAGCCTTGGGTGATTCATCGTGAGGTGGATTACTAAGCGTAGGTAGGAAAGATTCAGAGCCCTATAGCGAAAGCTGAGTCGATTTAGCGTCGTTAGTCTCGACAATACGGTGGGCGATACTTTCATTGGAGTAGCAGCCAGCAAGAACTGTTCGTTATGCGAGAACAGGGAGACACCGTCGGCGTTTGAAAGATGGGCGAGGAATCAAGGGGTCAGCTGTGTACCCGGGAGATCTTGCGGTTTCCTGATAACAAGGTATTGCAAACAAGTGCCAACACCACAAGGATGCAAAAAGAGCCGCCAAGAAGTCCGATGAGGTCATAGTAGCTGTGAAGTATGCAAAACATATGGAGCCAAGGACCGAAACACGGATACGTTTCTTGAAGGGAAACATGCGATTACACTGGAGGTAAAGAAGAAAAGCATGGGAACACAACAACAAGATATAAGAATATTGTCAGAAAAACATTCCAAACTGGAAACGTTAATCAACCGTGTAAACTGTGAAACGCTGAAAGCGAAACACAGAAAACAGAACGCCAGAAAGGCAACCGGAGTAGACAGGGTAACCAAAGAACAGTATGAGGAAAACCTTGATGAAAACATCAGAAAACTCGTTGAAAGAATGAAGAAGTTTTCATACAGACCTCAGCCTGTCAGAAGAGTGGAAATACCAAAAGCCAACGGCAAAACAAGACCACTCGGTATACCGAGCTACGAAGACAAACTTGTACAGGGAGTAATGGCAGATATACTGAATGATGTATACGAGCCAAGGTTTCTGGATGTTTCCTATGGATTCAGACCAAACAGAGGAATGCATGATGCAGTCAAGAGAGTTGATGAATTGATAATGTACAAGAGAGTAAATTACATACTTGACTGTGACATTAAAGGATTCTTTGATAATGTTGACCACAAGTGGCTGATGAAATTCCTTGAAAATGATATAGCAGACAAGAATTTCTTAAGATATATTGTCAGATTTCTGAAATCAGGAATCATGAAAGGTAAAATATTTGAGGAATCAAGTGTCGGCACACCTCAGGGAGGCTTGATTTCACCAATACTTGCCAATGTGTATCTGCATTATGTTCTTGATATCTGGTTTGAAAGAGGAGTCAAAAAGAAGCTTCAAGGTGAAGCATATTTCGTAAGATTTGCAGATGACTTCATTATCATGTTTGAATATGAAGAGGAAGCAAAAGCAGTATATGAGTTCATTAAGAAAAGACTTGCACAGTTTGGCTTGGAACTAGCGGAAGATAAAACGAGAATTCTGCCATTTGGCAGAAACAGCAATACAACTGATACGTTTGACTTTCTCGGATTTACTCATTACAATGGCAAAACGAGATATGGAAAATATACAGTTGGACACAAGATAAGCAGGAAAAAGAAGAAAATATTCAAAGCAAAGCTCAAAAAGTGGGTAAAGGACAACCGAAATATAGATATAAAGATTTTTATGACTACGTTGAACAGGAAGCTGATAGGTACAAACAACTATTACTGCATTAGTGGAGCATACAACGAAATACAAAGTCTTTACAATCATGCAAAGTTTGTAACGTTTAAATGGTTGAACCGGAGAAGCCAGCGAAAAAGCTTTACTTGGGAAAAATTTCAGCCAGTATGGAATGAAATGATAAGAAAGCCTAAAGTTCATGTGAATATATGGGCAGTAGGCAAAGTAAAATACATCTGATGATATTCGAAGTAGACGTGGGGAGCTGTATGCGGGGTGTGCCCAGACAAGTTGGGTGAGAGATGATGGGATTAGTACCATCGGTATCGTCTTACAGGAGAAGGTACCAAGTCATCTGTGAGGTGCTGTGTCCAAAAGGCATGGTACTGAGCGTCACAGAAAAGTCGTAATAAATACGGCGAGACATTTGCCAGAGAGCTGAACAACTGAACCGTCTTTATTAAGCATCGTTAGGCTGCTTTATCGCTAAAAGGAATCTTTCCTGCATGGGTTCTGATAACCGTAGCGGAAACCTGTTTACTGGCTACGGAGTGGTCGGTGTATAGACGGCAGGAATCTGGCATGGGCTCTCATCGCAAAACTGGGGAACCTGTTTATGTATGTTAATCGAAAAGCACAAGTACCGAAAGGTTGCGAGGCTGAAAGTAGAAATGATATAAACAGGGGCAGAAGAAGCCGTAGTAGCGAAGAAGCTTGTGAAAACAATTGGAGCAAAGGGTGAAAGGCTTCTGATTACTGAAATGATATTTGCCGTTGTGTACTGGAGACACAATAACGACTGGAGCGAAATTCGGCAAAGAAACACATGAGTAAGTTTTCAGAAGTGGGGAGCCGTATGAAGCGAGAGTTTCACGTACGGTTCTGAAGGGGGCTGAGGGTGAAATTCCCTCGGTCTACCGGCTAAAATCGCACGTACAGTTCTTAGAGGAGTTTACTTCAATTGTTATAAAATAGAAAGGAGTAAATTTACTCATGAAAGGGAACATTCATAAGAAAATTACATTTGAAGACAGTACCGAAAAGAAATATATAAAGAGTTATTACAAAGGCTGGAGACGCGCGGAAATAATTAACCGAAGATTGCTTCGCAGAAGATTAAAAGCAGGTCTAAAAAAAGAATACTCAGAATACTGAGTCGGTTTTAGGGAGGTAAAAAAAATGTTCTGGGATAAAATTTCACCGGTTTACGATTTATTTGAGAATGTGTACAATCATAAGGTTTATGAAGGAACAGGGAAGAAAGTAGCCGAATTAATCGACAGCAGAGATGATGTTCTTGAATGCGCCTGCGGTACCGGGGCGATAACGGTCTGCATTGCAGCCAAATGCAGAAAAATGGTCGCTACTGATTTTGCTATCGGTATGCTCCGACAGGCTTCGGCTAAATGCAGAAAATTCGATAATATCAAGTTCAGACGTGCGGATATTACTAATATAAGATGCCGTGACAACAGATTTGACAAGGTCGTTGCCGGTAATGTAATTCATCTTCTCCCGGATCCGGCAAAAGCACTTGCAGAGATGGAACGTGTGGTCAAACCTGGCGGAAAGATAATCATTCCGACTTATATCAACATGTCAAAGAAATCAGCCGGACTTGCTGTAAAATCTATTGAATTTCTCGGTGCCGATTTCAAGGAACAGTTTGACCTTGAAACCTATAAGGATTTCTTCAGAAAAATGGGATATAACGATGTGAAATACCATGTAGTTCAAGGAAGAATGCCGTGTGCAATTGCAGTTATAACCAAGAAGCCGAATGTTCGATGACTCGGAGTATTTCCCTTCGGGAAATAAAATAGAAATTTTCCAGTCTCAGACTGGAAAATCACATATAGTAACAATTGAGTTTGAAGCATTAATATAGATAAGAAAAAGCACATTCTTTTCAGATAGAATGTGCTAGTTAAGTGTGATTGGTGTTCCTTTAGGATGATTGAATTCTCATAAATGTGAGAATTGATTAAACTTTGTCAAATATACCGGCATTGAGAATTCTTTCTAGAGCCGAGACTGCTGTATCATATGAAACCGATTCAAACAACAGTGGAATGGTTATCGTATCATAATCATCTTTATAAATTTTCTTATCAATGATTTCACGTAAAACTTCAGCTGCATTTTTTCCATCCTGAACCGACAGACATGTTTTATGAGTCCGGCGTTCATCTGCAACAGACGATGCCAGTGATTTCAAATTATCATCAACTGTTACGATTTCAGATAATTTATAAATATCGTAGATATGACGTGAATGCTCGGTAATTGTATTCGACAGATAATAATCAGCTAATGCATATAGCTTATCGATCATTGTACGTTCAGCAGCCTGAACATTCAGCTCAAAAGGCTGTAAATCATACTGAGCAATAAAGTTATCATATCCGTTTTCATGAAGATATTGATATATAAGACTGTCGGCCGTCATTTTATTGGTTGGGTAAGTTCTAAGAAATACAGCTGTTTCTACAATGAGATGTTCTTTCAGATATACAACAGAGAGTGAAGAAGGATAGTCAATTATATAACGGTTGAATTCACGCTTGCTTCTGATGTCATCAGCATTAATAAGATCAAACTGAAATTCACTGATAATCTGAGTAATATTTGTCTTTAGTTGTTTTCTCATACTTTCAGACGGTTTCTTATCGGACTGTAAATTCAAATCAATATCTTCAGAGAAGCGCTTGATTATATGATAACATTTCGATAGTGACGTTCCGCCTTTAAAAACAATATCTGGCATAAAGGATACGATTTTTTTCAGAAAGATGGTTACAAAATAATCTTTTTCTACTATTTCTGCTTTGACACCAAGATATTCTGAAGTACGTAGAATAAGCTGTTCAAATAATTCTTTTTCATTATGCAACATAATAGATAACTCCGCTTTCTATGAGATTTCGCATAGTCTTGTCGGGAAAATATGGAGCATACTTGGTAACAAGCTCCTGAGAAATATTATTTTTCCTGATCCATTCTTTGATGGCTGATTTTTTTTCATCATCAAAATAATCTGGTGAGATACAGTTCATCATTTCAAGAAACTGTAAAACAAATATATTTTCATTATCAATTGCAACTCTGGACTTTCGTAAAATTACTTCCTGATTTCCAACTGTTATTCTACGAAGTTTGGAATTTTCGTTATTAGTTTGTATTTCAGGTATATTTGACATTTGCGTTGATAGACCTGCCTGCTGCAAAGCTGTTATACCAGTATAGAAGCCAATGCGTGCGCCGTTATTAGCTAAGTATTTTTTCTCAATAATTTTATTAGGGTTAAGAACACTAGTGCCAAAGGGTGTTTTGACGGGAATATAGTATATGCCACGTTCATATCGAATGATGCGACCTTGTTCACATAGTTTTGAAAGCTCTTTTTTTAGCCAGATTTCAGAATAATTTTCATATGAAATATCAGAAAAGAATATTGGTTCGTTTTCGCCAAATTTTTCGATAAGATAATCAAACAGCATATTTAGTACCTCCTTTTTTGTACTAAATATATTATACTACAATTAACTGCATAAGTCAATCTAAGTATAAAAGAGGAGCTATGCTTTTTCAAATTCCAGATTGAAAACAGAGTCTGATTACAGTATAATAAGTAATGTAATCAATGATAAAAAGGAGTATTTCCCTTCGGGAAATAAAATAGAAATTTTCCAGTCTCAGACTGGAAAATACCGCTCATCATAGTATAGGAGAAACCGAAAATGCTCTGTAGTATTTTTCATGAAAAACTTGATCCTCACAGCGGATCTGTTCAGGATACACAATCAGAAGGTAATGGATACTGGCAAATTCAGCTCATTGGACGAGAAATTACGTGATATTGAAATTCAGTACAAGTCAGTTTTTGATGAGACTGATCCTGATATGTACTGGGATTTTTACGGTGATGAAGAACTTTAGTATATAAATCCGGTACAACTCGAATGGTTTAAAATCAGACAGGTGATTACAGACTATAACCATATAGGAGTGCTTGTACCTCCTGAAATACAGATTCAGGATAAAAAAGATGTGATCACCGGAATACTTGAAAATTACAGCATTCCATACGAATACAACGAAGTTGAACAGGTATTTGTAATATACGGATATAAATGATTTTTGAATTCAGAGGAGCAGATTTATGAGATTAGACGGCTTTGGAATATTGGTCGAGGATATGGCGAAAATGATTCGCTTTTACAGAGATGTACTTGGTTTTGAGATAAAAGAAGCAGAAGATACATCTAACGTATATCTTGTAAAAGACGGAACGCTGTTTCTGTTGTATGGCAGAAAAGATTTTGAAAAGATGACAAGCAGAAGATATGAATATGTCAAAGGGCTCAATGGCCATTATGAAATTGCTCTTTATGTCGATACATTTGAAGAAGTAGATGAAGCGTTTAAAAAAGCTGTAGAAAACGGTGCGACACCGGTACTTGAACCGGAACTTGAACCGTGGGGCCAGAGAACCTGTTATATCGCCGATCCTGAAGGGAATCTGATAGAAATAGGTTCCTGGAATAAACCTTACGAAGAGAAGGATAAGTAAATTGACTGTACATGGCTTATGTGCTATAATTTTATTTGTAACCAACCAATACTTTTTATCGAATGCGGAGGATGAGCATGGAAAAAGGATTAAGCAGAAATGTACTGAAAATAATAGCGATAGTTTCAATCATTATCGGCCATTTTTTTCTTTACACATTCGCAACGTTTAAAGGATTTGGCGGATCGATACTTATCTTTTTGTTAATAACTGTCTGTTATATCGGGCCGCCGATTTTTATGTTTTTTATAAGTGAAGGATTTCAATATACCAGTTCAAGAAAAAGATATGCCTTAAGGCTCGGTATTTTTGCTCTGATCACGCAGGTGATAACAGCAATAACGGTAAAAGGCGGACTTGGTTTTGATATCAGAAAATTCTTTCTTGAATGGAACGTTATTCTGGCGCTGCTGCTTGGTTTCGTCGATTTGTGCATACTGAATTCAGAAAAGAATGTACCGGTTAAAGCTGCTGTAATATTAGCTACTATTAGTGCGGGTTATTTTCTGTCTGTTGAATGGGGAATATTCGGTCAGCTGATCATTATAGCGTTTTATTTTCTGCGAGAAAAGCGAGTGCTGAAATTTATTGTCGCATCTCTGCTCGTGTATCTTTCATTAGCCCTGGCAGAAATTTTGGTATTCGGTGGTACACTCACATTAACTTATCTCAATCCAGTGACCGTATGGTATTTGATTTTTGGCATTATAGGAATCGCACTGGTTTCATTTTTCTATTATGGACGTAACGGAAAAAAGAATAATTTTATAAAATATTCATTCTATATCCTTTATCCGCTTCATCTGCTGTTAATAGATATTGTTAAACTGGTCTTTTCTTGATAACAGATAAACGCTGATTTTCGACTTGATCAGTGTTCCCATAGAATTACACTATAACGGAGGTAGATTATGTATTTCGAAGAACTTAAAACAGGAATGTCGGTGGAGACTGCACCGGCGGTAATTGATAAGGGAAAAATGATGCAGTTTGGTCTGGAGTATGATAACGTCCCGATTCATACTGATGAGGAATATGCGAAGACTACGCATTTCGGACAGCCTATAGCACCCGGTTTTATGTCATTTCTGGCCGTATGGGCTAAGTATCTGGAGGTGGATTTCTTCGGTGAGCAGGTACTGGCAGGTAAGTCAACCAAAGTTGAATGGATGAAGCCTGTTTTTGCCGGAGATTCACTTACAAGCAAGGTTACGATCACAAATCTTGTTAAGCGCAATGAGAAAAACGGAATTGCGGAGCTTACTCATGAAGTGTATAACCAGAACGGTGAGCACGTTCTGACTGCGGTAACGGAAGCAATAATTAAATGCAGACTTAAGCAGGAATGATCTGATATAAGGACAGTTTGGAGAAATCTCAGACTGTCCTTATTATTGTTCATGTGAAACAATATTGTCGTAGTAAAAATGAACAGTATAAAACTGAGAATGATTATCAAATTATTTAAGGTGTAGAAACTCATCAGAAAACAAGGTACGACTTTGTCGTGCTATAGAAAAACTGCACCTTCTCAGGTGCAGTTTGAATGAAGCGGTAAGGCATAAATCATAAAATCAACGTCAAAAGCAATTGACCTATTATACAAATTATGGTATAATGTTTGTATCAATATATTGAAGGATAATATCATTTATGATATAAAAGACACTTGTCGAGAATCGTCCACAAGTTGTGGACGATTCAGAGAGTTGTATTTTTAATCAGCATAATTGCGACATCAAATCCGCGACAACTTGTCGTGAATTTGGTGGATATTGGCTATAAGAGAAATAATATGATGAAGAATAACCTGGATGCTGAAAGCTTTGAAAAGGCTTTGCATTTGTATATCAGTGGTGAAATAGATAAAATCGAAATTGGTACAGTAAAAGGACTTCAGAAAATCCATAAGGTGCTTTTTGATGGACTGTATGAATTTGCCGGAAAGATACGTGACAGGAATATTTCAAAAGGTAATTTTCGATTTGCCAATTGCCTTTATCTGAATGAAGTTCTTTCAGCAGTAGAAAAAATGCCGGAGAATACATTCGAAGAGATAATTGCCAAATATGTAGAGATGAATGTCGCTCATCCTTTTTTTGAGGGCAACGGCAGAAGTACACGTATCTGGCTGGATATGATCTTAAAAAAGAATCTTGGTAAGGTAGTTGACTGGTCGGCTATTGATAAAGAACAGTATCTGTCGGCAATGGAGCGTAGTCCGGTTAATGACCTTGAACTGAGGTTTCTGATACAGCCTAATCTTACTGATAAAGTCGATGACCGCGAAGTTATTTTCAAGGGAATTGAACAGTCTTATTATTATGAGGGATATGAAAAATAAATTGTGCCCCAAGTTGGGGCAGATTTCCGAAATGAGGGGAGATACAATATGGCAAACAAAGAATTATACAACAAACTACTTGAAAAAGGATGCTTAAAAGTCTGGCTCACGGAAATGGAATTTCTTGCGTCGGATCAGATGGAATATCGTAAAAACCTTTGGGCTGATACTTTATCAATTGACGATATGACCGTTTTTGCAGTTGACGGATACGGTGATCTATATGCCTGGAGACCTGATGACAGCGTTGTTATTATTGAAACAGGTCCTGGAGAATGCAAAGAATTTGCCGGAAGTCTTATCGACGCTATATTCCGCAGGATAATTGAATTTGTAAACGGTGATTACTGTGAAATGTGTTCCAATGAGGAGAAAGCGGATATGGATCCGGATGACGCAGAATACTGCACTTCTGAAAATGATGCTATAGAACTTTTGAAGCAGTATATTAACGTGTTCGGTGAATTCTTCAGCGTTGAACAGAAGGACTATATCGAAAAACTGATAGTTAACGGATTCTTGCCTGACTGTAATGCTTTTATCTACGAAGATGAAATGCTCAGGGTGATTCATGACTGGTTAAGAGTTAAAATAACAGCGCCAAAAAAGATATTCAAGTGACCAAAAATTAAACAACGGGTGCCTTTTCGAAGGTACCCGTTTAATAATAGCATGCCGAAGGCATACCATTTCGTCGTGCTAAAGAAAACCGGCACCTAATCGTACCGGTTGAACGTATATTTTAAATTATTGCTGCACATGGTCAGCATACACATTTTCCTCACTGTATTTCTGATAAACCATATAAACGAAATATATAACACCTACGGTCTCGCAAAGACCGGCAATCATACGTTCGATGGATGTTTGACTTCCGAACAGCTGAGCGGCAAGGAAATCTGATATTGTATGTATTGCGACAGCAGATAAAAGATACTTTTTCCAGTTTTCCGAGTGTACAGCAATAAATACAAGAACAGAAAGTGCAATATGGAAAGTCATTCCTGAGAAGGCGTCGATGACAGACATAATACTTATGCCGATATTCATTTCAGCAAGAGATGAAAGAGTTTCGTTAGCTTGTTCATATGTCAGGTCACCGTAGCTCAGATATTTTTCCATACCGAGTATTGTATACGCAAGTCCGGTTATCAGCGCAGGGGATGACAGGCCGTTTAAACCGTAAACGATGAACATTTCCCACCCACCGTGACCGATGCCGTATGATACTGCATTTTTCGGATCTTTATATTCGTATAGTGCATATCTGAAAACAAGAAATCGTCCGGCTTCTTCACAGACACCGGAAATAAGACCGTCGGTAAAATGATTCCTTAAAACGCCCCGAAGGAATATTATCCGCACTACCATTCTTACAAGTGAAATAAGTATGTATGCCACGATTCCTGAGATAAACGGAAAATACGCGGCATGTTTTTTACTATCCACATTATGAGCGGCATAAACCAAACCAGCCGAAAAATGCACCAATACCGAAACCAATCAGCGTAGGTACTGATATTTTTATTTCTTCCATATGGTTTTCCTCATATCAATTAATGATTTTAACTTATTATATCAGATTTCATCAATTTTATCAAGGTACGACTTCGCTATGTTATAGATAATTTAGAAAAAATATTTCTCACCGTGATAGATTTGCTGTATAATAAACGTAATAGATTAGTGAAGGGAGGATAAACGATGATCATCAATGAAAACAATTTTATACTGCAGTTAAAAAAGCATAATGAAAAGGCACTTGAATATGTAATTTCAAAATACGGAGGATTGCTGAAATCAGTGATCTCAAAAAGATTATATCTTTATCCGGAAGATGTGGAAGAGTGTTTATACGATACGTTTATGAAGATATGGCAGAATATTGACTGTTACGATGAGAACAAAACGAGTTTTAAATCATGGGCGACAGCAATAGCCGCGTACAGGGCGATTGATCGATTACGTGTTATCCGGAAAGCTGATATTATAACGGGTATTGATGACGAGGTATTTGAAAACTGCATGGCAATATCTGAAGATGAAGTCTTCAATGAAGCATACGGCGAATTTCTCGAATGCCTTGATGAGAATGACAGGGAGCTGTTTACGAAGCTCTTTATTGAAGGTTTATCTGTTTCAGAAGTATCTCAGAATATCGGAACTGAAAAAAGCGTAATTTACAATCGTGTTTCACGAGGCAGGAAGAAAATAAAGAAAAGCTATCCATTATTATTTTCGAGGTGGAGAGAATGAAAAAGGACATATACAGATTAATGAACAGTGTGAACATAAAGGATGATGAATCTGAAGTTTCTGATCTTTCACAGGAAGAAAAAGATATGATATTCCGTATGGTAACAAACCAGAAAGGATATAAGACTATGAAAAGATCAGCTATTATTAAAAGCGTTGCCGGAGTGGCAGCATTAGCAGCATGTTTTGCACTTGTTTTTGGAATTTCAAATAATAATAAAAATACAGGCGATATAAAAACAGCAGACGGTGTACCGGCGGATACAACTATTGAAGCGGTAACAGACGCTGCTTTGGCGGATAATGTTACAGATGCCGTACAGGATGAGAATTCCCAGAATACAGATTCGGCACTCAATTCTTTTATTCTGAAAGTAGATGCTGATTCAGTTGATGATTTCAATGATTCGAACATTGCTTTTAAGTTTGAGGACTATGCAGTAGATAACTTTTTAGGAATGAGTTTTGATATCTGCGGTGAAAATATCGATACAGTAACAGCACATGTATCCGGCGGTGCTCTCTGCAAGGTTAATAAAACCACAACAAAGTCGCCGGAACTGCCTTCGGACATGGATCAATACATTCATGTGATATCTCAGGTAACATATGACAAAAACACTTTTGTAAACTATGAGATGACTTATGCCGGAAATGAGATAACCGAAAAATATGACGGCAATACAAAGTTCGGTTTCTGCATTTCAGGTGAAAGATATGAAGAAATAGTTGACAGTATGGGTGAAAATCTTAAGGGTATACATCACACATGTATTGATGAGTTCAATGACGAAGTTCTCACTGTCACTGTTACTTATAAGGACGGAACAACAGAAACAAAGAACTATAACCTTAACAGCGGAAAAATAAAGGTTGATGTCAGTGAAGAAACTATAATGAACGATAACTTTGAAATGAAAGTTCTTCCTGAATTTGTAGACAGCGAAGATCAGCCATGGATCTATGGTTTACTTGCTGTGCTTGATGAGTGACAGGCATAACTCATGACTAATAACAGATAAAACAAAAATCAGCTTCTCTTCTAAACTGAAGGGAAGCTGATTTTGTGCCTGCCGAGTGAAAGGTACGACTTCGTCGTGCTATAGAAAAATGCACCTGATCAGGTGCATTTTGTTTTAAGCGGCAAGGTATAAAATTCAAAATCAATGTCAAAAGTAATTGACCTATTACAAAAATTATGGTATAATGTTTTCGTCAATACGTTTACGAAAAAGAAACAAAGAACAATTATTAAGGATGATACGAGAATGAAAAAAGAACATCTGATACCTGTTATCAGTTCAATAATATTATGCTGTATTCTCATATATTTAAAAATACAGTTTTTCACTCCTGAAGTACCGGATACTCTGATTGGTCTTTCGGGTCTTGAATCTGCAAAAGAATATCTTACAAAGTTGATTATTTCTGATATTGTATTTGCGTTGCTCATAGCATTGAGTTTTTTCATTTCATTTGTAGTTTATTATTACAGGCTTTACTCATCACCAGGAGAAAAAAGCGAAAAAAAATTTCTTATTCTTAGTATTCCTGTTGTTCTTGTATTGGGTTTGTGTACAACTACGACAGCCAATAAACTTGATAAACAATGCGAACTTATAGGGATCTCAAAACACGGATTAACTAAAAGCATAGTTTTGCTTAACCAGATAAATAAAGATATAAAAGAAGACATTGCTATATCAAATACAGTTACAAATTCTAAGGTATCTGAGGAAATTTATCATTATTCATCTGGTAGATCTAGCTTTTCTGAAAAAGAATACTGCTTTAAATCGGATTCTAAAACTATTATATCTCAGGTATCTGAAAAAGATTCGCTTGTATTGAAACTCATTATCAGTAAATCTGAAAATATCAGATATGAAACTTATTTAGAAAGCCATTTTTTGAAAAGTGTACAGATTGTTGACGGTAATTGAATATACGATAACGGGTGCCTTTTCGAAGGTGCCCGTTTAAAAATATCATGCCGAAGGCATACCATTTCAGTATGTGCATAATTTGCACATACTGCGGAAAAAAGAACAGGTGACTTATGAAGATAATTGAAATAACAGAAAACAAAAAAGAGCACATAGATCTGCTGCTTTTAGCGGATGAACAGGAAGATATGATTGACCGTTACCTCGAAAAAGGAAGAATGTATGTGCTCGATGACGACGGAATAAAGAGTGAATGCGTCATTACAGATGAAGGAAACGGTATTCTTGAAATCAAAAATATCGCAACATACCCGGAATACCAGGGGAAAGGATATGCTAAAATTCTGATTGACTTTATCATACAGACGTTCAGTGAACAGTATTCTGTACTACAGGTCGGAACAGGGGACAGCCCGCTTACAATTCCATTTTACGAGAAATGTGGTTTTGTGCGTTCACATATCATCCCGAATTTCTTCACAGAGAATTATGATCACCCGATATATGAATGCGGAGTTCAGCTGGTGGATATGGTGTGTTTGCGAAGATCCATGCAATTCAACAGTCAGAATGTTTTAACTCCAAATCCATAAATGGCAAATCCGGAAATCTGCCGCAAGTTGTGGCAGATTTCACAGAACCGAGTAATATTCGACTCTTGTCGGGAATCGTCAACAACTTGTTGACGATTCTGAATTAAAAAATGAATTAGATAAGTATCCTAATGTTTTATGATGATATACGATTTAACACTCATGGAAGCAACGGATTTTCAATTATATGGAGTCGGTTTCTTGCATGTATAAATAAAACAGTTAGCTTTTCCGGTGTTAAGTTTTATTAAGGAAAAAATGTTGCTGCTTTGCAGCAATTATAATAGTACGCCGAAGGCGTACCGTTTTTAGAGAAAATAAAAGGAAAGTGAAAAAATAATAATGACAGAAATGAAAAATGACCCTTTTTACGAAATGATATCAAATAATTATGTTGACCTTTGTGTTGATTATGTTATTCTTTCCTATGACGGAAAATACAACGGAGAGATAACTCATAAAGCAGCTGTCATAGAAATGATAAATATATTGAATAAAAGACAGGCTGAAAAATATCCTCATTGCGATACACTGTATGTAGAAGAAGATATAATGCAGTGCCGTAAAACAGATATTGATTTATTCTTCAGTGAATACGAAGAGGAATGGGAAGAACTTTCTCCACAATGTAAGTGTAAGGAAATACCTAAAGAAATATCCTATTGGTACGCTTTCTCCGATCCGCCGTATGGTAATGATTATAACCTCGATGATTTTCATAAAATAAACAATATTCTTTTTCCGGCTCAGTTCAGAAATGATCTGGAAATATACCGATGGAATGATGATTTTTCAAATTATTTTGATGCCGGAAAAGAATGGTGGGGTACTGGACTTTGGAGTATCTATGATAAATGGATGCATCGGTTTGTGATTATAGGTGCATCGACAACAGATTAAATATATAGCTTTAGCAGCATTTATAAATATTATTTCAGGTGATAAATCTTTCTTCGAGCGGTTCTGGAATATTGGATGACGTTAGAGTATAGAATGCAACGGGTGCCTTTTCGAAGGTACCCGTTTAATAATAGCATGCCGAAGGCATACCATTTCGTCGTGCTAAAGAAAACCGGCACCTAATCTGGTACCGGTTGAACGTATATTTAATATTATTGCTGCACATGGTCAGTATACACTTTTTCCTCACTGTATTTCTGATAAACCATATATACGAAATATATAAGACCTACGGTCTCGCAAAGGCCGAAAATCATACGTTCGATGGAAGTATGACTTCCGAACAGCTGAGCGGCAAGGAAATCTGATATTGTATGTATTGCGACAGCAGATAAAAGATACTTTTTCCAGTTTTCCGAGTGTACAGCAATAAATACAAGAA
>JAFRUS010000081.1 GCA_017438745.1 Oscillospiraceae bacterium
ATTGAAATGATCCGATGCAACAAATCATTGGCCTATCACAGGTCTCCCTCCACTCGGGGGGAGCGGATTGAAATGATCCGATGCAACAAATCAGTGGCCTATCACAGGTCTCCCTCCACTCGGGGGGAGCGGATTGAAATTTTTTCAATGATCTTCGTGCATTCGTCACAGTACTGTCTCTCTCCACTCGGAGAGAGCGGATTGAAATCCTGCAAAGCGAATGAACTGTCCTCCTAAGATCGTCTCTCTCCACTCGGAGAGAGCGGATTGAAATTCTATGACACAGATTGCAAAAGAAAAAGTGCATTGTCTCTCTCCACTCGGAGAGAGTGGATTGAAATTTATGCTTTTTGATCTCAGCTGCAGCGTATCTTAAGGTCTCTCTCCGCTCGGAGAGAGTGGATTGAAATAAAGTTGTTTTCCCTAAGATGCCAAAAGCTCCGGTGTCTCTCTCCACTCGGAGAGAGCGGATTGAAATTTATGCTCCGCCTGTTGCTTATCAGTTTGGTTCTGGTCTCTCTCCACTCGGAGAGAGCGGATTGAAATAAGAATTGGAATAATCTTTTAGGCGGCAATGATGTCTCTCTCCACTCGGAGAGAGTGGATTGAAATTTGTCTTTGATTTCGTCAAGATTTGTCATAATTAGTCTCTCTCCACTCGGAGAGAGTGGATTGAAATAGCTCGCGCTCGAAATAATCACGGTCGCGCTCGTCGTCTCTCTCCACTCAGAGAGAGCGGATTGAAAATTGATGAGCCAGATGCCGTTCGGGTTGAGCATCTTGTCTCCCTCTGTCTACTTTGAGGGAGCGGATTGAAAATTCCATGGTATAGTCATCCCGCATGGTTCAAGAAGTCACCCTCTACTCTAGAGGGTGTGGATTGAAATATGTCAGCGTCGTTTATCATTGAAAACGAAAACGTGTCTCCCTCCACTCGGGGGAGCGGATTGAAATTCCCATGTCTTTTCGTATCTTGCTTTTATCTGAGTCTCCCTCCACTCGGAGGGAGCGGATTGAAATCAGGGTATTTATGATCTTCTCCCTATCATGTTAGTCTCCCTCTGTTGGTAGGGGGAGTGGATTGAAACACCATTTCGTCATGGAATGTGGTTGACTGCAGATGTCTCCCCTCAAACGTGGGGGAGTGGATTTAAATTTCCATATGGCAGAGTTTGAGTATATCGTAAATAGGTCTATCACCAATTGGTGATAGTGGATTGAAATACTTTGTAGTGGATGCCGGCGCAGGTGTTGACCGTGGTCTCCCTCCACTCGGAGGGAGTGGAATGAAAACAATGTTGATATGACCTAAGAATCAAGCAGGCATCCTTTTTTCAGGATGCCTGCAGCTAACCATTTCTGCAAAAGCCAAGGAATTACAGAGCACCTTGTGGATTCAAAAACATTGACATGTTATGTTCGATGCGATAAAATTGATTCATCAGATTAAATCCCAAATACATAAGGAGAGTAAAAATGCGAACAATTCAAACTCAGAAAATGTACAGACATTTCAAAGGCAATCTGTATTATGTTATCGATGTTGCCGAACATACCGAGACAGGTGAAAAACTTGTCGTGTATAAGGCTCTTTATGCTGATTATAAAACGTATGTAAGACCGTATCAAATGTTTCTGTCGGAAGTTGACCATGAGAAGTATCCTGATGTCGAGCAGAAATACAGATTTGAACTTATCGAGTAGCAGGTGTATGGACATTGACGCAATGTAATGAAAAATCGCCTAAGAATAAAGCGGGTATCCGAAAGGATGCCTGCGGTTAAAATTAGCTGCCTTCGGCAGCTCACCATTTCTAAGCCAAGGAATTATCGAGTGCCTCTGACAAATATATTGAATCCTTTTTGTTTTCATGGTATAATTTTAATGTATATATGTTTTTAAGTCAGGAGGGAATGCTGTGCGTAAGAAGACTATTCCGGTCGGGGTAGAGAATTTTGCAATGATCCGTGAGAAGGACAGTTACTATGTGGATAAGACAGAACTTATTTATGAACTTGTTCATGATACGGACAATGCTGTAACTCTGTTCACCAGACCGCGCCGTTTTGGTAAGACGCTTACCATGAGCATGCTGGACACTTTTTTCAATATTCAGCGCAGTGACGGAGAAAAGCTTTTTGAAGGTCTTGATATTTCGAAGCATTCTGAATTCTGCAGGGAATATATGAACCAGTATCCTGTTATTTTTCTTTCTTTAAAAGATACTGACGGACTGAACTTTAAATCTGCGTTTGAAATGCTGAGATCTGCAATTGCTGATTTCTGCAAGCGCCTTGTTATCAGTGATAAATTTGAACCGGTGGATCCTGATGATAAAAAAATATTTGCAAAACTGAAAGCGGAAGAAGGAACGGTTTCTGATATAAAGAATTCCCTCAAAAACCTTATGCGTATGATGTATTCCGTGTACGGTAAACAGGTTATCCTTCTGATAGATGAGTATGATGTTCCGCTTGCAAAGGCACATCATAACGGTTATTATAACCAGATGGTTGATCTTATCAGAGGGCTCATGAGTACGTCGCTTAAAACTAATCCTTATCTGAAATTTGCGGTGATAACAGGATGTCTGCGTATTCCAAAGGAGAGTATTTTCACAGGGGTGAATAATTTTGCCTCATATTCTGTTATGGATGAATATTTTTCTGATTATTTTGGTTTTACGCAGAATGAAGTTGAAGATATTCTTGAATATTACGAGCTCTCTGACAAGATGGAAACAGCAAAGGAATGGTACGACGGATATCTTTTCGGCACATCTGAAATATACTGTCCGTGGGATGTTATTTATTTCGTTCGTGATCTGCTGAAAAATCCGAACAGGAAGCCAAAGAATTACTGGGAAAATACCAGCAGCAACAGTGAGATCAGTTCCTTTTTTGATATTCCTGACTGTGATCCCTCAGATAAATTTGAGGTGCTGCTGAACGGCGGATCGATTTCTGAAAATATCACGGATGCACTTACATATACTCAGATCCACGATTCTGAAAGCAATCTGTGGAGCGTGCTTCTGATGACCGGATATTTAACACCGGTCAATCCGGATCAGGATGATTCGGGTTTAACTGAACTGCGTATTCCTAACAGGGAAATAGCTTCGATCTTTAAAACTGCAGTTGTGGAGCAGTTCAACAAAACACTGAGCGAAACTCAGATCACCGATATGATGAATGCGCTGTGGAACGGAAATGAGGAACTGGCAAGTGAAATTATTTCGGATATTCTGTGGCATACGATCAGCTATTTCAACTACAGTGAAGATTTCTATCAGGCGTTTCTTGCGGGAATTTTCAGAGGCCGCAGCGGCGGAAATGAAGTTAAAACGGATGATGAGCAGGGAATCGGCAGATCAGATATTGATTACCGGGACAAGCGAAACAGACGTGCGATGATCATTGAAACCAAGTGTTCTGACAGTAAAAAGGATATGGAACGTGACTGTGAGAAAGCTATTGTTCAGATAAAAGAGAAAGAATACGCAAAAGACCTTGACGGATATAAAAAGGTCATGAGGTATGGAATTTCATTTTATAAAAAACAGGCAATGGTGAAACTTGACAGAAGCGAAGAATCTGAAATATGAAAAACTATCGGTTTGCAGCTGATGAACATAAACAGCGTAACAACAAAAACCGCACTGATCCGTGACAGATCAGTGCGGTTTTGATATATATTCTTCTTATTATTTCTTTGCTTTCTTATTCTTCTTCACTGCAGAGGAGATGAGCTTTATGATCACACCGATGATACCGAGCCCTAGGACGCCGGAGCCGAGGTAGATGATTCTTTTATCGAAGTTGGTGTAACCAACTGTTGCGGCTTCTGTAACAGTTTCGATACCGCAGTCTTCTGCGTACTGTTCAGCAACGGAATCTTTGTCAACGTACATTCTGAAGCTGCTTACCAGTGAATAAGCCTTCTGGGTGTTGCCGTTTTCATCCTGGTATTTTTCAGGATTCTCGTGTATCTTTTCTGCAAGTTCATCGTCGTAGTCGTATCCGAAAGCATATTCGCCGATCGAGCTGAGCTGGTCGTAAACGCGGACGCTTTTGAGTGACGGACAGCCGAGGAAAGCACAGTAGCCGACATCTTTGAGGTTCTCTGAGAATTTTACGTTTTTAAGTGAAAGGCATCCGTCAAAGGCGTAGTCGCCTACAGCTTCAACTGATGAAAGGTCGATGTCCTGAACTTGTTTATTGTAGCAGAAAGCATACATTGCAACAGCTTTTACTGATGAAGGAAGTTTTATTTCTTTTTCTTCCTTTGCCTGCGGGCAGATAAGAGCAACGGACTTGTCCTTGTTGTAAAGTATACCGTCTTCTGATGAATATTTCTCATTGCCGTCTTTAACATTTATGTTTTTAAGTTTTGGGCAGTTTACGAACGGTTCATCAGTATCGAATTCTTCAAAACTTGCCGGAAGTGTAATGCTTACAAGATAATTGGCGAATACATCTTCGCCGATTCTCTTAACACCTTCAGGAAGAGTGATATCTTTTGAAGTACATCCCTGGAAAGCGTTTTTGTAGATAGATGTTATTACATGTCCGTCAATCTCATCAGGGACAACGAGTGTATCTTCAGCCGAGTCGCAGAGCACAAGTATGGTGTCATCGCCGTCAACGGCATAAATATAATCGCCGAATGACTTCATATCCAGGTTGCTGATATTGATAGTTGATTCATATTCCTCGGCAGTCATGAAGGTGAAATTATTCTTGTATCCGTAGTCGCTGTCAGCATCTGAGCAGTATGCCTGTGCCTGGGTGTTCGGAGTACCGATGACAGTAAATCCTTTGACCGGAGTTTCTTCGTCAGAGTAACCCAAAGCGGTGTAGCCGATGTCTGTAACAGAAGCAGGAATTACTATCTTTGTCATTGCGGTACCCATGAAAGCTGCCTGACCTATATTGGTAAGAGACTCAGGTAGATCAATGTCTTCAAGCGCCGAACAGTTCATGAAAGCACCGATTTCGATTTTATCAAGTGTTTCAGGTAAGGAAACATCTGTAAGAACCGAAGATGCAGCGAAGATCATAGGCGGAAGTACTGTGATGCTTGTTTCACTCAGATCAGCTGATTTGAGTGAATTCATTGAATTAAAGCAGTGACGTTCGAGTTCTTTTACACACGCCGGAACTTTTATGGTTTCAATTTTGCTTTCGTAGAAAGCGGCGATTCCGATGGTTTCGGTTCCCTCAGGAATAGTATATGAAGTTTTTTGAGAAGCTGCCGGAAAAGCAATTAGCTTTTTTTTGTCCTTTGAAAAAAGTACGTTGTCTACTGTACAGAATGATTTGCTTCCTTCCTCAACCTCGAATTCTTCCAGAAGAATACATGAAGCAAAAGGGTTTTCAGAAAGATCGTAATCCACTCCGGCAGGAATGATCATCTTCTTTGCATTGAGTTCGAGAAATGCGCCTCCGTCGATATGTGATACTTTCTTTCCGTCGATCACTACAGGGAGAGTGAAAGTTTCACCGCCGTGTCCGCAGCTGAGAACAGATATTGTTCCGTCTTCCTTTGTAACGTATTTATAGTCGCCGCTTGTAACGATATCATCGTCGCTGATGGTTTCCTTGCCGATAACATTTCCGTCGTCATCGATCATAACGTAGGAATCTTCATCAGTTTCCTCAGCAAATGCTGTAAATGGCGGTACTGCAGCAGCCAGAGCAATAAGCAGTCCGGCAGCAAATGCGGCTGATTTCTTGTAGTAATTCATTTTTTTAAAACCTCACTTACCGGTTAGTCCGGTATAAATTTATATATAAGATCTGTTTACGCAGAAAGAGCCGTGTGCCTTTCCGCAGCTGAACGATCAGCATTTTTCATGATAAAACGGCTTAACCGTTATCTATAGTAAACGAATAAATTTATTTTTGCGCCCAATATATTATATCATGTACAGGAAATCAATGCAATGGATTTCACGCAGTTTTCAACATTGCAGTGAAGCTTTAAGGAGAAGTCATATCCGGACATAAAAAAGTGAACGCCGGAAAACTCTGACGTTCACTCTGAATTTTAATGTTTTTATTTGTGCTTTACCGTTACAGCACCACAACAAATGAAATAATATCGTGGTTATAGTTTACGTTTATCGAGCCGCCGTGGGCTTCGGCTATGGACTGGGCTATGTTGAGTCCGAGGCCGTTGCCTCCGGTGCCGCTGTTTCGGGACGGATCAACACGGTAGAAGCGGTCGAAGAGCTTCGAGATGTTTTCCTCGGTCATGTTTTCACAGCGGTTTGAAACGCAGACTTTGATGCGGTTCTGGTTGTTTCTGAACATGGATACCGAGATCTGCGAACCGATAATCGAATATTTGATCGCATTGTCGATAAGAATGGTTATGAGCTGTTTGATGCGGTCCTCGTCGCCGAAATATTTAAGTTTCGGTGAGATATCTGCAATAAGCTCACGTTCAGCTTCGAAAGCAAGTGCTTCAAAGTTAAGGCATACACCTGATACGGTGTTCGATATGTCGAATTCACTACGCTCCATGCGTATCTCGTTCGAGTCGGATTTTGCAATGTAGAGAAGTTCGGTTACCAGCTTTGACATTCTTGCGGTCTCCGAACGGATGTATTTCAGCCAGCGTTCCTGGTCGCGTATCGTATCGTTCGGATTTGAAAGAACAACGTCGGCATTTGTTGCGATGACAGTCAGCGGAGTCTTGAGCTCGTGTGATGCATCGGCGATGAACTGCTTCTGCTTGTTCCATGCCACCTCGATAGGAGTGATGGCCCAGTTTGCAAGGAAGAGACTGAATATGAATACGATGATAAGTCCTGCACATCCGATGATGATGAATGATATCATAAGACGGTGAAGTGTGGAGAGCTCGATGGAACGGTCGAGAAGGACCAGTGTTTTGCCGTTCCCGTTACTGTTTTCACTCATCTTGTAGCGGCAGTAGATGGTGCCGATTGTACATTTTCCGCTTGTGCTTTCATCGTTTACTATTTTGAGTATCTGATCACGTACCTGTTCGGTGAAGGCTTTTTCATCGGCGATGGTGTCATCCTCATAACGCAGGAAGTTCTGCATTGAAAGGTTCTTTATTTCACCGCCGCGGCTTATGTCAGCAAGAATGTGTGAACGGACAAGGTTACCGTTATATTTTGCCGACATGTACGGAGGTTCTTCTTCATGTGGCTTTTCAGGAGGTTCGTGTGTGGCAGGCGGGAGCATTGTCTTTCCGGCGTCCGTTGCTTCTGTGCTTTCAGCAGATGTTTCAGCTTCTGTCTGTGCTTCCGTTTCAGCCTGGGTGGTCTGTTCCTCCTGCGGTACAGACGGAGTTGGCTGAGGAACTTCTTCATGCTGCTGAGGTTCAGGCTCACGCTGATCTTCAGGAGGAGAAGATGGCTGTTCTTCCGGCGAAGGAGAAGGTGAAGGAGAAGGGGAAGGAGAAGGATTCTCCCAGCCGGCCCACGGATTCTGACCGTTAGCCCACGGGTTGTTAGGATCTTCCCACGGATTCTGACCGTTAGCCCACGGGTTGTTAGGATCAGTCCACGGATCCTGACCGTTAGCCCACGGGTTGTTAGGATCAGCCCATGGATTGTAGTTAGGGTCACCCCATGGTCCCCACCAGGCCCACGGGTCCTGATTTTCACCCTGACCGTTCTGATCATTGTTCTGCTGACCGCCGTTTTGCTGACCGCCGTTTTGCTGACCGCCGTTCTGCTGACCGCCGTTCTGCTGGCCGCTGTTCTGCTGATCACCGTTCTGCTGCCCGCTGTTCGGGTCGCCGCCCCACCACTGCTGTCCGCTTCCGTCCCACTGGCCCCACTGGCCGCCGCCCCACCAGGCAGCCCACGGATCTTCGCCTTCATAAGCTTTTCCGTAGTTGTACGGCGCTACTTCATGCCGCGGCTTTGGTTTCTCGTTCTGCTTTTCAGTTCCTTCTTCCGGCGTCACAGTTTCTTCTTCAGGAAGTTCAATATTATCGAGCTTTATAAGCTGTATGCCCGGTTCGTCGCTGACTGCAAGCCATGTGAGATCATCAGGCAGAGGCAGCAGATCCAGCGCAGCCGTTTTTGTTCCGGTGACCGGCGGAGCTTTTTTTGAAGGATCTTCTCCCTGAGGCGGCTTTTTTCCACCGCCCGGTTCGGATCGTTCCTGTTCTTCAAGCACATTCTGATGGTTTTCAATAAGCATATCCATTGTCTCGTTAGATACTTTGATCTCAGAGTTTGCCATCAGTAAATAGATAGCACTCAGTGTTGCGAACAGTACGAATGTGAGAATCAGCATGTTCACGAGAATGAATCTGATTTTAAGTTTTTTGATCATTTAACATCACTTTCCTGCACTCAGACAGTAGCCTACGCCTCTGACTGTTTTGATCGTTACTTCGGAGCCGATGTGCAGAAGCTTTTTGCGTATGAAGGAAATGTAAACTTCCACATTGTTGTATTCGGCATTTGAGTCATATCCCCAGATCTTTTCAATGAGCTGTTCCTTGCTTATTACAGCAGATCCGTTCTTGATAAACAGCTCCATTATGCAGAATTCCTTCAGACCGAGTTTAAGTGATGAATTCCTGCATGTAAGTTCGTAAGTGGAAAGATTGAGTGAAACGTCGTGAAAACTCAGTGCATTTTCACAGACGGTTCCGGCGCTTCTGCGTCCGAGTGAACGGATGCGGGCCAGAAGTTCATCGGTGGCAAAAGGTTTTGTCATGTAGTCGTCCGCACCGATATCAAGACCGGCTACCTTGTCTGCAATCTCTTCTCTGGCTGTCAGCATGAGCACCGGAGTAGCTATCCTGTTCAGTCTCATTGTTCGCAGTACTTCAAATCCGTTCATTTTAGGGAGATTGATATCGAGTATTATTACGTCATAGATCCCGGTCAGTGCGGAGTCAAGTCCGGACACACCGTCGTAACAGACATCAGTCAGATATTTGTTCTTGAGCATGATGTTCTCAAGGGCAGCCGCAATGGCTTCTTCGTCTTCTATAATCAGTATTCTCATTGTAATCAGCTCCTTTACAGGCATATAACTATAGTTACTATTATTATATCATCCGTGAGCAGTGAATATCAAGGATATTTGTGTATTATTTATGTGTCTTTACCTGTTCGTATACATTGCATATAAATACGGCGATAAATTTTACGGCCTCACCGTAATTTCCATTTGCCCGCATTATTTTTCCGGGAACTTTTTCAGCCTTTCATACATCTAATATAATGGTAAAGATTATGAACGGGTGATTACAGGGGTTGATGTGTAAGAAAACGCTGATTTATCAGATCGGCGCCGGGAATCGGGGAGAAGGTTCACCGTTCCTCAGTATATATTGATTCCGGAGGTTATACTATGACACAGACTAAAAAAACTGCTCTTTCTTTTTTCTGCATTGCATCACTGCTCGGTACTTCAGCTAATTTCTCTTCTTTTACAGCATCCGCAGCGGAAAGCGGATCAGTCGTTATCAATGAAGTATGTGCGAAGAATACGTCATTCGCCGCACCGGACGGAAACTTCTACGACTATATAGAACTTTACAATACATCATCCGAAAGCGTTGATCTCAGCGGATACAAACTCTCAGACAATGCCGCTAAACCGGACAAATTTGTATTCCCTGACGGTACAGTGATAGGAAAGGGCGAACATCTTCTTGTTTACTGTAATTCAAAGGAATTCACACTTGACGGCAAACTCACTGCATTTTTCGGACTGTCAACTGACGGTGAGACCCTCGTTCTTACAGACAAGGACGGAAACACTGCCGATACAGCTGCATTCGGTCTGATCGAATCAGATGTGTCATACGGAAGATCATCTGACGGTGCTTCTGATTTTGCCGTTATGAAAATGACACCGGGTGAGGCAAACGACAGCGGATCCGTTATAAAGAAAGTTGTGCAGACACCATCTTTTTCAGTACCTTCAGGTTTTTATGATGAAAGCTTTAACATTGAACTTTCTGCAGAAGAGGGATCAAAGATCTATTTTACAGTAGATTCATCCACACCTACAACTTCTTCAAATGAATATACTTCTGCATTCAGCGTGGAAGCTGCACTTAACAAAACTCAGTCCGAGAGAAAGCCGGAGGACGGCGGCAGACCTGAGGAAAGGCCGAGGGAAGAAGGTCCGGGAGGAAAAAGGCCGGAGGAAAAAGAGCCGGCAGGACAGACCGGATCAAAAGACGCTGCTGTTATCCGTGCGGTGGCTTACGACTCCGAAGGCAACGCAAGCGAGGTCGCTACTGCAGTTTATTTCATCGGTTACGGGAACAAGGCGTCCTACTATCAGAAGTTCAAGATAGTCTCACTGGTAACTGACAGCGACAATCTCTTCGGCAGGGAAAAGGGTATCTGGACCAACTACGAAGAGGAAGGACGCGAATGGGAACGTCCGGCTAATATGCAGATCTTCCAGGGCGGCAATGCGTATGTTGACCAGAACATCGGTCTCAGGATCCACGGCGGATATACAAGAAGATTCAGCCAGAAGAGCCTCAATGTATATGCAAGAAAAGACTACGGGAAATCGGAACTGGAATATGATCTTTTCTCGGGAACTTTAAGAAGCGAATCGACCGGTAAGAAGATAAAGGATTTTGACAGCTTCATTCTCAGAAACGCAGGAAACGACTGGCAGGATACACGTTTCAGGGACAAGCTCAACCAGGCGCTTGTAAGTGACCGTAATTTCCTTGAACAGGCAATGGAACCGTGTATCGTATTTATCAACGGAACATTCTACGGACACTATGAGATCACTGAAAAGCTCAGCGAGGATTACATCCACGATCACTGCGGAGTTAAAAAAAGTGATGTCTGCATAGTAAAGAACCAGAAGCTTGATGAGGGCGATGAGGCGACTTATCAGGAATACAAGGAACTGGAAGAATGGATAAAGTCCACCGACTTCTCATCTTCTGAAAACTATAAAAAGCTCTGTGAACTTGTTGATATGGACAGCTTCGCCGATTACATGAGTACCGAGATCTATATCGCAAACAAGGACTGGGGCAAGAACAACAGTGCGTTATGGAAGACAACAACTGTTGACGAAAGCAATCCGTACGCAGACGGAAGATGGAGATTCATACTGTTCGATACTGAATTCTCATCAAACATCTACAACACAGTTCCGGCTAATATCAATCTTTTCGAGGTGCTGAACAAGGAAGAAAACTTTGTTAATACTCTTCTCAAAGCCGCACTTAAGAATCCGGAATTCAAACAGAAATTTGCGATCACCTTCATGGATATCGCAAACTACAACTTCGATACAAACAAGGTAAATGCCCTTATCAGTCAGTACGACTCGATATACAAGGAACCGGTTGCCGATACCCTTAAGAAGTTCGGCGGAAGCGGCAATTATTCCAATGCGGTATCTACCGTAAAGAGCTGGTTCGGTTCAAGATATTCATCAGCCGCATCTCACTTAAAGAATGCCGCAGGACTTAAGGGCAGCCTTGTGTCAGTAACTGTATCAAACGACAGCAAGTGCGGTACTGTAAAGGTGAATACTCTCACACCTGATTTCTCATCGGGAAAATATACAGGAAAGTATTATTCCGATTATCCGGTAACTGTTTCTGCTGTACCTGCCGAAGGATATACCTTTGCAGGCTGGAAACTCAAGGACGGAACGATAATAAAGTCTGCAACAGCAGAGATAGATCCTGACGGAGAAACAACTATCACAGCACTGTACTCCACAGGAGATTCTTCCGATATTGTCACAGCTGATCTTACAGGTGACGTTAATTCAGACGGTGTTGTAAATTCAAAGGATCTTGCTTCATTCATGTCTGTTTTCTACGGAAGCAGCAAAAACGAAGCTTCAGCTGATCTGAACGGAGACGGAAAGGTAAATATTCTTGATCTGATCATTCTTAAAAACAAGCTGCTTTAATATAAAGCGCAATCTTAAGAAAGGGAGTTTACCGGCTCTCATATCAAGTCCCCCGTGCTGATCTTAATAAATCAGCTTTTATAAATATAATTAAATACAAAACGGCGGATGACATTTCATTGCGAGATGTCATCCGCCTGTTTTTATGGAATGAAAAATCCGTTTTTGTGTTATGCCACAATATTCTGACTAAGCCTCTGCATATCGAATACGTTTATTACGCCATCCGAATTTAAGTCGCCGTTCATTTTCTGGAGCGGATCAGGTTCAATGTTCATAAGCAGGATACGCTTCATTATCAGCAGATCGATGGCTGTAACAGCCTTGTCGCCGTTTAAGTCTCCGGCGTCGTGATCTGCAGGCAGGGTTGTGATGAATGTGCTGGCTGCAGTGCCGTAAGGTTTGTTGTATGCCCCGATCTTTCTTACTGCAACAATGTAGCTTGTATCCGGTTCGAGATCTTCGAACACCGGATCATAACCCCATGTGAATTCATCTTTCAGGTCTGATCGTATACTGTATTCAAGATCGTCGGAAGCAGCAAGTTCTATCCGGGTGTCGCTGTAGTTTAAGATCTTAAGGCTTTCTTTTGGTGTGACCGGCTGTTCCGGTATTATATACATATAGCATTCCGATACAAATTCAGTCTCAGTCGCTTCGTGGAAGAAACTTAAGGTGTCGCCCGGCCGGTATGATGAACTGAAGATCTTGTCAAGTCTCAGCTGGTGATCGCTGTCCATCAGCTGATCCGGATCGAGCTGTGTTGAGTCGCAGGCATGTGCGGCGTTTACGACATATTTAATGTCCGTGTCATACTGGTAATATCCTTCAAAGTATCCCAGTCTGTAGTTAGGTGTCATGTACGGAGCGTCTCTTCGTACAGGGACCAGAACGGATGTTTCGTTTCCGTCCTTATCGATCAGTATAACATCTTCTCCGCAGTAGTCAGATACCTGATCGTAGCATCTCAGCTCCTGTCCGTCCGGAGCATAAGCGATATATTTCTTTTCATTAAAAATAATACGTTCCTTTTCACAGTTGAAACTGCAGATAGGTGCTCCGCCAGGCAGTGTGATAACACGTTCCTGAATATCCGAAGCAAAATCCTTTCCGTTCGATATGAGTTTGTAGTAGAGCGAGTAGGTCTGTCCCGGCAAAAGATCTTCGATGGACTCTATATCGCCGTTTTTCATTGTCTTGTACGGATAAAGATCGTTTCTGCCCGGCCGCTCGGATGAATATTTCTGAGTGAGCCTGTACTGAATCACTGCTCCTTCGGCGTAGTCGAGCATAAATGTGATCCTGTTATTCTGAGGTATTGTCAGATCGATATTGCCTGAAGTGATTGTCGGACGGTACGGTATGTGGATGTGCCATATCGTACTTTTCGGAGCTTTTTCAGTTGCAGCTATCTGGAAGTACAGATCGGTATCTTCATTCGGATAGACCCTGAATGCGTTTTCGCCAAGCAGAGATGTCATACGGTTGTGAATATCCTGCGGCGCATACATGTCTGGTTCGAAGCTGTAGTTCATGGTTCCCTTGAATCCGAAAAGTCCGGTTATTACTTCACCTTCCACGTAAAGAGCGTCTTCGCTTATTGCTGCGCCAATATCGCGTCTTGGTTCCAGTTCTATGGTGTATTCACGGTCCGGCTCGGTGACGATAAGTTCTTTGCCTAAATGATCAGAAATGCTTTCACCGGATTTGAATTCATAGCCGTCGGCCGATACAACTGAGGTGGTATCCTGATCAAAAACAATGACTTCATTTATGTAGTCCGGAGCGGCTCTGTTTCTCATGATCGTCAGCGTGTACTCAGTTGGTTCAAGACCGTTTTCCTCGGAAGTTATGGTAACTATGTTTTCACCGAAGTCGAGGAATACCGGTTCGCTTTCGTGACCGGAAATAATCTCTTCACCGTTTATCTTAATTGTGCCGGTACCAGACGGAACGAGCGTTACATAGTCTTTTGTACCGGTGATCTCTGTGTACAGTTCAGTGAGAGGTTCTTCGTTTTCGTCACAGAGCGAGATCTCGTCTTTGTTGACTGTAAGTGAGCTTAATACCGATTTCGTTTTCACAGGAGTTTCCGGCTCTGCTCCGATACTGTCTGAGCCGAAGGCCTTCAGGCAGACATTTCCCACGTAGTACTTGACGTTTGAGTCCGGCATTTTCGGGTTGTTGTAAACATCTTCAATTTCCATTCCCTGAGTGTCCGTCCAGCGGGTTCCGTTTACGCTTATGAAGCTTTCACCTTTTCCCGTACCGTCTTCGATCTCTTCTTCCGAGATCTCGCTGACATTTACGGCAAAACGGTTTTCCATAAGCACGACCGCTGCTTCAACAGGAAGCGGACAGTTTGTGCCCGGATTTTTAAGACCGACTGCAACTGCGAATTTTTCTCCCTTTGATACCTTCACCGGATCATCGAGGGCAATGGTGTGATAGCCTGCATATTTCTCGGTTCCGCACTGTACCTTATTAGGAACACCGGATGTCGGATCATTCAGATCTTTAAGATCAGTGTAAACCGTGATTTCGTACTCTGCGTTGTTGTCAGTAGTGTAAAATCCCGTTCCGGTGATAAATTCATCTTTTTGGGCGGTGAAAATATTAGCCATGTAGCCGGAGTTTCTGCTTGTTCTGTCCGGCGATATGGCCGCCGTGCAGAAAAGTTCGTCGTGCTGGTAGTTGGTCTGATACCGACCTGTCTTTTCTGCCTTCAGACAGCAGGCATCCGCAATCGATTTGTCGTAGTAGGAAACGTAGAAATAACCGTTGTCGCCCCAGTCATTTCCCCAGCTGTTCTTTACGATCCAGGCACCGTCACGGGGAGGGGAGTAAAGAAAGTTGCGTGAACTGTAATTGTCATCCCATCCGACTATGAGAACACCGTGGTTTGTCTGACCGCCTGACGGATCGTACTGGGCGAAGGTTTCTTCATTGTATGTGTTTTCATAGCAGATGTTCACAGCCACGGAATTTCCGTCGTAGAGCATCTGTTTGATTTCGTCGTCTGAAAAGCGGACCATGTCGTCTTTGTCGGTCTCCTTAAGTGTGTAAGGATTAAGGATGCTCATGTCAGTGACAAAGTAGTCCTGTCTGTTCTGAAGAGCAGGATCAATCTCTTCCTTTTTGGAACTGTAGGGAAGAATTGCTTCCTTTACAGGACCGAACCACCTTGCGTATGATGCAGCCGCATAGGATACGTGTCCGCCGGAAATAAATTTTTCCGGATCTTTTTCCGGACTTTCCGGAGTGTTGTCACCGTAAAAGCTGAAGTAAGCAAGATGCATTTCCGAAAGGTCGATAAAGGGTTCGTTTTTTATAAGTGCAGTCTCAAGTGCGCCGGACGCGGCAAAGGTCCAGCAGGTGCCGAAGGTGCCCTGATCCTTTACCGATGACACAAGCCCCTTCTCACGCAGATCAAATCTTGACGGCAGCGCAGCCGCCTCGGCCTCTGTAACAGCCGGTGTAACATCTGCGGCGGAAAAAGATGCCGCCGGTTCAGGTGTTTCCTCAGCCGAAATCGTCTTGTTTCTGCCTCCGGGCATGGGGAACGCTAATGTTGTCAGTGCGAATACGGCAGAAATAACACCTGCCGTCAGTCTTTTCTTTCTGTTCATTTTTGCCTCCGTTTTTTCTATTTCCTTTATGTTTATGATATTATAGTGAACGCAAAAAAGAATTTTACGTTCACTATAATAAAATCATTTATATTGCCTTGCAGATCCGCAAACTACGTTTGCTCCCTGCATATCGGCTAATAGTAAACGAAAAATATATTTTTCGTTTACTATAAAACACTGATTAAATCGGAAATCCGGCTTCGCCGGATTTCCGAGAGGAGGAGAAACGGGGCTTCGCCCCGAACCCCTGCGCTGATTTATAAATAAATCAGCGTTTACTGTATTATTTCAGTATTTCAGAAAGCAGTCGCTGGTGATCCAGTACGTTGATGGTGCCGTCGGAATTGATGTCACTGCTGCGAAGCTGGGACTGATCCGGATCAAGAGTTCCGAAAAGAATCCTTCTGAGTATCAGCAGGTCAATGACAGTGCAGTTTCCGTCACCGTTTAAGTCGCCGGCTCTGTAGTCCGCTTTCAGTGTTTCAGCGGTGGCGCATACGGTGCTGCTGAACAGTTTGTCTTCCGTTATTTTGTAACGCACACCGAACATGTATGAAGTATCAGGATCAAGACCTGAAAAAACCGGACTGTCCTGCCAGATGAATTTACGTTTTTTGTCTGAATAGCATGCGTATTCAAGTCCTTCATGTTCTTCAAGACGTATCTCGTCGTCTGTGATGCCAGTTATTTTTATCAGATCTTTTGATATAATTTCAAGTTTCGGTATGACTATCGGACAGATAGCCGACGCAAAATTTCCTTCCGATGAAACGTAGAAGAAATTCAGCGTTTCTCCCGGCCTGCACGCCCAGCTGTTAAGATCTTCAAGGCTTACTGTTTTACTGCTGTCTGATGACAGCATGTTAGCACGGTTCGCATCTCTGTCTGCGGTATTCGTGGTACCGCGCAGATACATCAGATCATAGTCGTCTATATTCTTTATACATCCGGTATTATAGTCGATGTAAATGTCCGGAGCAGCTCTTCTTTCCGGAACGTGGATGATCTCAGAGTCAGTTTCCGGATCACCGTCACGGGGACAGATGATAAGGTCGCATGAAGTGTAGTCCGAAAGACTGTCGTAGCAGTGAAATTCCTTGTCACCGTATTTTACAGTGAATTCCGATTCGTCAAATACGAGCCTTTCCTGTTTATAATCGATCACATAATCCGGCTTTTCTCCCGGCATGGTGAAGGTGAATTCATGTATGGTACTTGCCGGTGTTTCATCAGTAGAAAGTATTCTGGTGTACAGACAGTAGGTATGTCCCGGAAGAAGCCCGGAAACTTCTACAGCTTCATCGATACGATTACCGTGCATAAGCCGGTCGCTGCCCGATAGTGCAGGTTTTTCATCTGATTTCAGGCAGACTTCGTATTCGATGGTTTGATAAGGAGAAGGATCCCGAAGACTGAATGAAAAAGAATTATCATCGTCGAAATTTATTGTTATATCATCATCAGTTATTACGGGACGTTCCGGAATATGTATGCATACTACATCACTTTTCGGAGAACGTTCATCCGCCTGCGCCTGAAAGTAAAGATCACTGTCGTATCCCGGATATACCCTGAATTCACTGGTGCCGTAAAGACCGACAATGCGGTCATGAACGTCCTTTGCATCGCTCATGTCAGGGGAGGAACTGTAAAATATCGTTCTTTTGCTTGAATAAAGTCCGTCAATGGTTTCGCTTGCGACTGAAAGAACATTGTCAGGGTTAAGATCCTTGTTGTAAAACAGTGACTTCCTCGGTTCGAGATGCAGAGTAAATGTGGTTCCTCCTTCATATACAGTAAGATCTTCACCGAGATATTCACTTATGCTTTCGCCGTCCTTAAGAATATGACCATCCGGAGCTGTGACTGTGATCAGTGTACCGTCGTTCGTGATACCGCTGATATCATCATCACTGTCCTTTCCCGCAGCGGATTTTGCTTCAGTGATCCTGTCATTACGTATAGAGATAGTCTCGTTTATGTAGTCCGGCAGAACATTGTCACGTTTTATTTTCAGTGTGTATTCCGTATCTTCGAGGCCTTTTTCGGAAGATGTGATCTTGACAGTGGTAATGCCGTAACCGACACTTATCTTTTCGCTCTCGTGACCGGAGATCACTTCTTTTCCGTTTACCATGATCTTTCCGCTGCCCGAAGGACGGAGAACCACATGATCTTTCGAACACGGCAGGCTGTATGTGAGCTCAGTGAGTGGCTCATCCTCACTGCCGTTCCCGACGGTCAGTGCTTCGTTGTCGGCTGTCAGCGAACTGAGTACGGAATGTTTCCTGTCAGCCGGCTTCTCCTGCCATTCCGCCCCGGAAGCTCCGAATGCTTTTAAGCATACATTACCAAGAATATACTGTAAGCCCAGCGAAGAGTAAGCATTAAACGGCTCAGTTAAGATGAGTCCGAATGTGTCTCTCCAGTTCGTTCCGTTGGAACTGATGAAGCTTTCACCGTAAGATGATGTTCTTTCTATCTCTGTGTCGTAATTACCGCAATTGAAAAAACCGGCATAAGTCACGACGGATTCCACTGGGATCGGACATTTATTCTGCGGGTTTTCAAGTCTGCATATTACTGCAAACTTTTCACCTTTTTTTACTTTTACAGGCTCGGCAAGAGTAACGGTGTGATATCCGGCATATTTTTCAGTACCTGCTGTAATGCTGCTCTGTGTGCCGGAGGATGGATCTGTATCATAAAGCAGCCCTGTGCATACCGAGATTTCGTATGAAGCATTGTTGTCGGTGGTATAAAATCCCGCACCGGTTATGTACTCATCTTTTTCGGCTGTGAACATATTTGCCATGTATCCGGTTCGAGGATTTATCCTGTCCGGAGAGACCGATGCCGTATAAAAAAGTTCATCATGCTGGTAATTGGTCTGGTATCGTCCTGCTTTTTCAGCTTTAAGACTGCAGGCGTTAAATATACTTTCATCGTAATATGAGAGATAGAAGAAGCCTGAGTCAGCCCAGTTTTTACCCCAGCTGTTCTTTATGATCCAGGCTCCGTCTCCCGGAGGGGTGTTTTTAAAATTATTACGGTCAAAGTTATCGTCATATCCGACTATCAGGACAGCGTGGTTGGTCTGGTCAGCTTTGCTGTCGTAGTATGAAGCTGTGTTCCTGTTATAGTTTTCCTCACTGTAACACATGCTTATGGTAACTGCATTTCCGTCGGTGATCATCTGCTTTATTTCATCGTCGCTGAAGCGTATCATTTCGTCCGGTTTGGTATGTTCGTAGGACAAAGGATTGACAGCATCCATTTCAGTCACGAGATAGTCATGTCTGTCCTGAAGTGCAGGATCAGGAGTTATCTCTCCGACGGTATCATAAGGCAGTACTTCTTCCTTTACAGGACCGAACCATCTTGCGTATGATGCCGCAGCAACTGATATATGACCGCCGCCGATGATATCTGTTGTGTCAATATTGTCCGGAGTATTGTCTCCGAAGAAGGAGAAATAAGCAAGATGAAATTCCGAAAGATCGACAAACGGTTCTTTCTTTATAAGTGATGTTTCTAGTGCGCCTGATGCGGCAAAAGTCCAGCAGGTACCGAAGTCACCCTGATTTTTTACTTCTGATACAAGGCCGTGTTCACGCAGATCATAGCGTTCCGGCAGTGCATTTATCTCGGCCTCGCTCAGCGCCGGTGCCAGCATGGTTATCGTATCCGAGATCAGTATATCGTCGTTTCCGGCGACCGTCTCAGCGCTTATCCTGCTCGCACCGGTATATACAGCAGCCACAGCAGCGAAAGCAAACAGCCCTGCTGCAATTTTCTTTATTTTCAAACCAAAGCCTCCATTTGTGTATTCCTCACCAATTTATTTGAACCGGGTTGAAGGGGCGGAGCCCCTTCATTGATCCCCCTCTCCGGGGAGAGGGGGCAGGGGGTGAGGGATAATATCTATACAATTTATTTATTATCATTAAGATGATTTTAACATGAAAACACTTTAATTACAACTGATTTTTATACAAAAATATGAAAAAAACGGGGAAATATTAAAAACCTAAATTTTTTTGAATTTTCACTTGTAAAAACCGCCGAAATATTATAGAATAGATATATGGGTGTGTTTACGGCACCTATGCCACTAAACTAAGGAAACGCTGATTTGATCGTAAATCAGCGTGGGGGTCCGGGGCACAGCCCCGCATTCTCCCCATCCGGAAATCCGGCTAAGCCGGATTTCCGGTCTGATCAGTGTTTCTCTAAAATTATTTAATTGAAAGGAAGTTTAATAATGGCAGGTTTAAACAAGGTTACAGTAGATGATATCAGTGTTAAGGGCAAGAAGGTTCTTGTAAGAGTTGACTTCAACGTACCTCTCAAGGACGGCGTTATCACAAACGACAACAGAATCCAGGCTGCTCTTCCTACAATAAAGAAGCTTATCGCTGACGGCGGTAAGGTAGTTCTCTGTTCACACCTCGGCAAGCCGAAGAACGGTCCGGAAGACAAGTTCTCACTCAAGCCGGCTGCAGACAGACTCGCAGAACTCGTTGACACAAAGGTAGTATTCGCTAAGGACGACACAGTAGTTGGCGAAAATGCTAAGAAGGCAGTTGCTGAAATGAAGGAAGGCGAGATCGTAGTTCTCGAAAACACACGTTTCAGAGGCAACGACGAAACAAAGAACGGCGAAAACCTTTCAAAGGAACTCGCTGATCTCGTAGACAACCAGGTATTCGTAATGGACGCTTTCGGTTCAGCTCACCGTGCACACGCTTCAACAGCAGGTGTTACAAAGTTCGTTAAGGAAACAGCAGTTGGTTACCTCATGCAGAAGGAAATCCAGTACCTCGGCAATGCTGTTGAAGAACCTGTAAGACCTTTCGTTGCTATCCTCGGCGGTGCTAAGGTTGCTGACAAGCTCAACGTTATCTCAAACCTCCTCGAAAAGTGCGATACACTTATCATCGGCGGCGGTATGGCATACACATTCATCAAGGCTCAGGGCGGTTCAGTAGGTCTCTCACTCGTTGATGACGAAAAGATCGACTACTGCAAGGAAATGATTGCTAAGGCTGAAAAGCTCGGCAAGAAGCTCCTCCTCCCTGTAGATACGACAACAGCAGCAGGCTTCCCTGACCCAATCGATGCTCCAATCGAAGTATCAGTTGTTAAGTCAAGCGAAATCCCTGCAGACAGAGAAGGCCTTGACATCGGACCAGAAACACAGAAGCTCTACGCAGAAGCAGTTAAGACAGCTAAGACAGTTGTTTGGAACGGACCTATGGGCGTTTTCGAAAACCCAACACTCGCAGCTGGTACAATCGCAGTAGCAAAGGCACTTGCTGAAACAGACGCAACAACAATCATCGGCGGCGGCGACTCAGCAGCAGCAGTTATGCAGCTCGGCTTCGGCGACAAGATGAGCCACATCTCAACAGGCGGCGGCGCATCACTCGAATACCTCGAAGGCAAGGTACTCCCAGGCGTAGACGTAATCGCTGAAAAGTAATCACATAAAAAGCAATCACAACCGAAAAGGCGGGGTCTCTTCTCCGCCTTTTTGAATGTATTTTATTTTTATATTAAGGAGTTTTTACAATGAATAAATCATTAAGAAAAGCAATAATCGCCGGCAACTGGAAAATGAACAAAACAAGACCAGAAGCAAAGGAATTACTCGAAGCAATCAAGCCACTCGTAGCAAACGCTGAAGGCAAAGTAGAAGTAATCGCATGCGTACCTTTCACAAACCTCGAAACAGCTATCAACACAACAGCTGGTTCAAACGTTAAGATCGGTGCTGAAAATGTACACTTCGAAAAAAGCGGCGCTTTCACAGGCGAAATCTCAGCAGACATGCTCACAGAACTCGGTGTTGAATACGTTGTAATCGGTCACTCAGAAAGAAGACAGTACTTCGGTGAAACAGACGAAACAGTAAACAAGAGAACACTCGCTGCTCTCGAAGCTGGTCTCAAGCCAATCGTTTGCGTTGGTGAAACACTCGAACAGAGAGAACTTAACATCACAGAAGAAGTTATCGCTACACAGATCAAGATCGGTCTCAAGGGCACATGCGAAAAGTGCATCAAGAACGTAGTAATCGCTTACGAACCAGTATGGGCTATCGGTACAGGCAAGACAGCTACACCGGAACAGGCTGAAGAAGTTTGCGCATTCATCCGCGGCGAACTCGCTAAGATGTTCGACAAAGCTACAGCTGATGCAGTTACAATCCAGTACGGCGGTTCTATGAACGCTGCAAACTGCAAGGAACTCCTCGCTAAGCCAAACATCGACGGCGGCCTCATCGGCGGCGCTTCACTCAAGGCTAACGACTTCAACACAATCGTTCAGGCAGCAGTAGAAGGCTAATATTATATAAGTAATCATTCAGCAGTTTAACACTCAGATCAGCTTTCTGAGGTTTTCCCATCCTGAAGATAGAAGAACCAGTTCTTTTATCACCCCCTCCCTCCGGGAGGGGGCAGGGGTGGGGTTAAACTGCTATTTTAAAATTTAAATACTGAAAGGAACTGATAGGCGTGGCAAAGAAACCAGTCGCACTTATTATAATGGACGGCTATGGCTACAATCCGGATACATACGGCAACGCTATAGCAGCAGCAAATAAACCAAACCTCGACAAGTACTTCAAGGGACCGAACACAATAATCGGCGCAAGCGGACTTGATGTAGGTCTTCCTGACGGCCAGATGGGTAACTCAGAAGTAGGCCATACAAACATCGGTGCAGGCCGTATCGTTTACCAGATGCTCGTTAAGATCTCAAAGTCTATCAAGGACGGCGACTTCTTCGAAAACAAGGCTCTTATGGCTGCAGTTGAAAACTGCAAAAAGAACGGCACAGCACTCCACCTCATGGGCCTTCTTTCACCTGGCGGCGTACACAGCCACTCAGAACACCTCTACGGCCTTCTCGAACTTGCAAAGAGAAACGGCCTTGAAAAAGTATACGTTCACACATTCCTCGACGGACGTGACGTTCCTCCTTCATCAGCAGCTGAATTCATGGAAGAAGCAGCAGCTGAAATCAAGAAGATCGGTGTAGGCTCAATCGCTACAGTTGCAGGCCGTTTCTACGCTATGGACCGTGACAATGCATGGGACAGAGTTGAAAAGGCTTACAATGCAATGGTAAAGGGCGAAGGCAACAAGGCTTCTGATCCTGTACAGGCAGTTAAGGATTCATACGCAGCAGGCGTAACAGACGAATTCGTAGTACCAGTAGTAACAGATCCAAACGGAATGGTTAAGGAAAACGACAGCGTTATCTTCTTCAACTTCCGTCCTGACCGTGCAAGACAGATCACAAGAGCATTCGTTGATCCGGAATTCACAGGCTTCGAAAGAAAGTACTTCCCGGTACACTTCGTATGCATGGCTCAGTACGACGCAGCAATGCCGAACGTATCAGTAGCATTCCCTCCTGAAGAACTCAGGATGACATTCGGCGAATACCTTGCAAAGCTCGGTAAGACACAGCTCCGTATCGCTGAAACACAGAAGTATGCACACGTTACATTCTTCTTCAACGGCGGTGAGGAAAAGCAGTTCGAAGGCGAAGACAGAATCCTCATCAAGTCACCTGACGTTGAGACATTCGATATGAAGCCTGAAATGAGCGCTTACGAAGTAACAGATGCAGTTGTTGACGCTATCAACGCTGACAAGTACGATGTTATCATTCTCAACTATGCTAACTGCGACATGGTAGGTCACACAGGCGTATTCGACGCAGCAAAGGCAGCAGTTGAAGCTGTTGACACATGCGTTGGCAGAATGGTGGAAGCTATCCTTGCAAAGGGTGGTATCGCACTTCTCACAGCTGACCACGGTAACGCAGACAAGATGTTTGAAGCTGACGGCAGCCCGTTCACAGCTCATACAACAAACCCTGTTCCTTTCGTAGTAGTAGGTAAGGAATGCAAACTCCGCGAAGGCGGCGTTCTCGCTGACATCGCTCCTACAATGCTCGAACTCCTCGAAGTTGAGCAGCCGGCAGAAATGACAGGCAAGTCACTCATCGTAAAGTAATATATTCCTGACACTGATGTGTCGCGATAAAAAAGCGCATGTCTTCTTTACAGAGCATGCGCTTTTTGTGTGTCGTGTGCCGTCAATGTGATAAATTTGTGTAGAAGAGAACCCCTTTTTAGTTGAAAAATAACAATAATTCGGTACAAATGCGTTCGAAAAACTTATGTGTTATTAAAAATATAGAAAAAGAAGCTACAATTTAATCTGATATGCACAAAAAAAGAAATGAATTACTATGACCATTAACAAAGTTTTCAAATATACTTTACTTTGGACGAAAAAAATATTATAATATTAACAGCGATAGGACAGTGCTGTATGCTTTTATAGTGTGCGGGACTGTTTTATTTAGACCGGATTCATCTGTTGTAGTCTGTCTGACAGACCTGGTTCTGCAGATGAAACGGTATCAGGTATTTTTTTGAAGCCTTGTTTTTTTAAAAAAACAGGCAAGAAATTAGGAGGAAAATCAAATGTCAAGTAAAAATCTTAAGAGATCTTTAGCTGCTGTTGCTGCAGTTGCTATGCTTGCTGGCGTTGTTGCATTCCCGGTAAGCGACATTGACGTTGTTTCTGCTGGTCAGGTACTCGGCGAAACATCATTCGATTACAAGGCTCTTCCATGGCACACATGTGAATCAAGCCCTGCTAAGCAGAACTTCGAACTTACTGATGACGGTACACTCCACGTAATGGTACTTACAGCACAGGGTGCAGATAAGGAAAAGTGGGACCTTCAGGTAAGACACAGAAACCTTAACTTCAAGGCTGGCCACACATACACAGTATCATTCAAGGCTAAGGGCAAGAGAGCTGGTATGGAACTCTGCTCAAAGATCTCAAACATCAAGGGCGACGAAGAATACTGCGTATTATTCGGTGACAAGAAGGAAATGGGCAACGGTCCTCACATGGGCGGTCAGTGGGGCAATGCTCTCACACTTACAACTGACTGGCAGGAAGTTTCAGGTACATTCACACCAACTAAGGACCTTGAAGCCTGCGAATGGGCTTTCCACTATGCAAAGGGTACTAAGTACGAAGGTAACGCAGAAGACGGAGATGAAATCTGGTTCGACGACATGTCAATCATTTGCGAAACATGCGAAGAATGTAATTCAGATCCTAACAACCACTACGGTGCTATCAGCCGTGACTTCAGCGGACTCAAGAACAACTACATCTCAGTAAACCAGGTTGGTTACTTCCCTAACCGTAAGAAGATCGCAGTTCTCGGCGATAACGCTGGTGACATCATGCACGGTGCTTCAAGCATCAAGCTTTCAGGCGCAGTTGACTTCGAAGTAGTTGACAAGAGCGGCAAATCAGTATTCAAGGGCAAGTCATCAGCTCCAGAAGAAGACGCTGACTCAGGCGATACAATCGTTAAACTCGACTTCTCAGAAGTAAAAGAACCGGGTACATACCACATCGAGGCCGGCGAATACAAGTCATTCGATTTCAAGATCGGTGATGACATCTACTCAGAATCAGATCACAGACTTCTTACAAATGCAATGAACTACTTCTATCAGAACCGTTCAGGTATTGATATCGAAGAAAAGTACATTACATCAGGCGAAAAGTCAAAGCTCGCTCATGAAGGTGGTCATAAGACTGATACAGCTTCAGTTCAGAAGATCTGGAAGAACGAATATGCTTCAAAGGACGAAGCTACAGGCACATATGCATCATCAAAGATCACTGCTAACGGCGGTTGGTACGATGCCGGTGACCACGGTAAGTACGTTGTTAACGGCGGTATCTCAATCTGGACACTCCAGAACATGTACGAAAGAGCAGTTCTCGTTGACGGAAGCAAGAAGTTTGACGATGGTTCAGGTACTGTAGTTGTTCCTGAAGCAGGCAACAAGGTTCCTGACGTTCTCGATGAAGCAGCAGTTGAACTCGACTGGATCGCTGAAATGAAGGTTGCTGACGATGAACCTACATGGGGCAAGGTAGCTGCTGGTCTCTATTACCACAAGCTCCACGACCACAAGTGGACAGGTCTTGCAACACGTCCTTACGACTATGCTGAAGAATGGGGCACAGTACGTATAGTTAAGCCTCCAACGTTTGCAGCTACTCTCAACTACGCTGCTTGTGCTGCTCAGGCTGCACGTCTCTGGAAGGAATTCGATTCAGCTAAGGCTGAAAAATACCTTGCAACAGCTATCGATGCTTACAAGGCATATCAGGCTGTTTACTATCCGGCTGATACAAGCAAAACAACACATCCAGACCTCAAGTGTGAATGCTCTAAGGAAGAAATCCGTGAGGATTCTCTCTACGCACCAATGTGGCAGGCAAAGGGCGGCGGTCCTTACGGTGATGATAACGTTCTTGATGATGCTTACTGGGCAGCTTGCGAAATCTTCGTATCTGCTTCACAGATGGGCGATTCAAGTGCTGCTGACTTCCAGAAGGAACTCGAAACATACAAGAACGCTTACAAGGTAACAACAAGAATCACTGGCGGTGAAAACAAGGACGGTTCCCTCACAACATTCAACTGGGGCAACACAGCTTCTGCTGGTTCACTTTCACTTGCTCTTCATAAGGATCTCCTTTCAGATGCTAACGCTAAGATAGTTGAAGATTCTATCCTTGAAGCTGCTGATGAATACATGAAGACAGAAGACAAGCAGGGTTATGGTATCCCTTACCTCTTCGACGGTGAAGCTTACAACGATCCTAACAACCTCGATCCATCAATCAAGATCAAGGGTTACGAATGGGGTTCAAACTCAATGGTTATCAACAATGCTATCGTTATGGCATATGCTTTTGACCAGACAGGCGACGGCAAGTACATTGACGGTGTAACACAGGCAATGGACTACCTCCTCGGTACAAACCCACTTTCATTCTCATTCGTTTCAGGTTATGGTTCATACAAGCTCCACAACCCACATCACAGATACTGGTCAGAAGAGCTCGACAAGACTCTTCCAGCTGCTCCGGACGGCGTACTTTCAGGCGGTCCTAACGCAGGTCTCCAGGATCCATACGTAAGAGCTCTCGGCTTCGTTCCTGGCAAGCTTACAAATCCATCACAGAGATGCTACGTTGACTCAATCGAAGCTTGGTCAACAAACGAAGTTACAATCAACTGGAACTCACCACTTGCATGGATCGCTTCATTCCTTGAAGATAACGGTAATGAACCAGGCGGTGATAAGCCAACACCTTCACCAAAGCCAACAGCTACTGCTACTGCTACAACAACAGAGCCAACAGCTACAGCTACAACTACAACTTCACCAAAGCCAACAGTTGACCCAACAGATACAACAAAGCCAACTGATTCACCTAAGCCAACTGAATCAACAGATCCAAATGGACTTCTCCTTGGTGACGTTGACCTCAGCGGTACTATCGACGTAACTGACCTTTCAACACTTTCACTCAGCCTCGTTGATAAGAAGGAACTCAAGGGTGACTCATTCAAGAATGCTGACGTTACAAAGGACGGTAAGGTAGACCTTACAGACCTTGCAACACTCAGACAGTACCTCTCAAAGAAGATCACAAAGTTCTGATTTTCTTAAGACGGAACAAAACTGAATAGTTAATAAATTCCGCTCTTCGTCTGCCAAAGACGGAGAGCGGTTTTTTAATTTTATTCTTAGCAGACCCGCAAACTGCATTTACTATATTACAGATTATAACTGATATCAGTGAAAAACACATGTTAAGTTAAGAGGCTTTTATGACAGTAAAGGAAAAACTAAAAGAACTTTTTGAGAAACACAAAGGTGAATATTTATCAGGAGAGAGGATAGCGGCTGACCTGGGCTGTACCAGAGGTGCAGTGTGGAAGGCAGTGCGTTCACTTACCGAAGACGGTTACAGAATAACCGCGGTAACCAACAGGGGATACCGGCTCGATGAGGAAAACGATGTAATTAGCGAGGAAGGTATAAGAGAATATCTTAAAAGTGATGCCGTAAAGAAACTCGTCGTTCTTAAGACTGTCGATTCAACAAATCTCTATCTGAAAAAGCTTGCTTCAGATGGAGCGGAAGAAGGTACATTTGTTGTATCCGGTGAACAGACGGCAGGACGCGGCAGACTGGGAAGATCATTTTTTTCACCTTCAGACAGCGGAATATACATGAGTATTCTGCTTAAGCCTGATATGGGCGCTGAAAGCGCAATACGAATAACCACAGCAGCTGCAGTCGCAGTGGCGGAAACTGTGGAAAATATAACTGGGAAGAAAACATCCGTAAAATGGGTGAATGACATATATGCAGAGGGAAGAAAGATATGCGGTATCCTGACCGAGGCATCCTTCAATGTAGAATTCGGCTGCTTCGACTATGCGGTACTGGGAATAGGCATCAACGTCTACGAACCGGACGGCGGATTTCCGGACGACATAAAGGATCGTGCCGGTGCAGTTCTGAGCGAACGTACCGCTGATATGAGAAACAGAATAATCGCCAGTGTCGCAGACTCTTTTATGGATTACTATAACGACATCGGAAACAGAAGCTATTTCGAAAGCTACGAAAAGCGTCTGATGTGGAAAGACGAACCGATCGATATTATTTCACCGGCTGGAACGAAACAGGCTGTGCTTCGCGGGATCGATGACGAGTGCAGGCTTATAGTGGAATATCCGGACGGAACAGAAGGAATAGTTTCAAGCGGTGAGATAAGTATAATAAGAAAATAACGGAGCTTTCGTGATGTAGCAGAGATAAATTTTTCATTTCCGGAAAAGACGGAAATGTGGTTTGTTTTATAGAAATTCAGGAGGAATATAAAATGAACAGAAACAAAAGAATAGTGGCAGCACTCTGTGCTGTATCGATGATCGCAGGCATGGTTGCAGTGCCGGATGCTTTGAATACCGTCAGAGCGGGACAGATACTTGGTGAGACATCATTTGACTACAAGATGCTTCCGTGGCATACATGTGAATCAAGACCTGCAAAGCAGGACTTTGAACTTACTGAAGACGGAAACCTTCATATAAAGATATTAAAGGCTGAAGGTGCTGAGGGGGAAAAATGGGATCTTCAGCTGAGACACAGAAACCTTAATTTCAGGGCCGGATACACTTACGAGATAAATTTTAAGGTCAAAGCAAAACGTGAAGGTATGGAACTATGCTCACAGATCTCGAACATCAAGGGTGATGAAGTATACTGTATATTAAACTGTGACAAGATGCAGAATGGTCCTCACATGGGCGGTAAATGGGGTAAGGCAATGAGCCTCACTACTGACTGGACAGAAGTGACCGGTACGTTTACACCAACAAAGGATCTCGAAGCATGTGAGTGGTCATTTCATTATTCAAATGGCACCAATTACGAAGGCAATGCAGTAGACGGCGATGAACTCTGGTTCGATGACATGTCCATCATAAGTATGCAGGACGATGTAATAATCGACGATCCTTTTAGAAATTACTATACCTGCCGTGATTACAGCGGACTGGAGAACGGCTATATTTCAGTAAACCAGGTCGGTTATTTTCCGGGATATGAAAAGATCGCAGTATTTGGTGACGATGCCGGAAACATCGTTTCCGAATTTTCGGATATAAAGATTTCGGAACCGGTCGAATTTGAGGTAGTGAATGTAAAAACAGGAGATGTAGCGTACACTGGAGAATCAACTGCACCGGAGAAGGATGCTGATTCAGGTGATACTATTTGCAAACTGGATTTTTCTGAATTAGATAAACCTGGCACGTACTATATCAGAATAAAACGTCCTGATATTATAGAAAAATCTTATCATAATTCCTATGACCTCCATTATAATTCCTATGAATTTGAGATTGGGAATGATATTTATGCTGAGAAGGATCATGATCTTTTTACTGATGCAATGAATTACTTCTATCAGAACCGTTCAGGTATCGATATCGAAGAAAAGTACATTACATCAGGCGACAAGTCAAGGCTTGCCCATAAGGGCGGCCACATGACAGATACGGCTCATGTTCAGAAAATCTGGAAGAACTATTATGCATCCAATAAGGAAGCAGAGGAAACATACAGTTCTTCAGTTATCACGGCGACCGGAGGATGGTATGAAGCCGGTGACCACACCAAGAGCATGATAAGCGGCGGTACTGCAGCGTGGACACTTCAGAATATGTATGAAAGAACATACATGGGATATGATGATATTGACTTTAACTCATTTGTAGATGACGGAAGTGCAGTAAATATACCGGAAGCGGGAAACAAAGTTCCTGATATTCTCGATGAAGCAGCTTATGAACTCGACTGGATGGCTAAAATGAAAGTTGATGCCGATGACCCGGAATGGGGTGAGAAAGCGGCCGGACTTTATTATGATGAAATAACAGATAACAAATGGACAGGAATTGCAATAAGACCGTGGGACTATGAACAGGAATGGAAAACGGTACGTATAGCTAAGCCTCCGACATTTGCAGCGACTCTGAACTTTGCGGCATGTGCTGCACAGGCTTCAAGACTCTGGGCTCCTTACGATAATGCGAAATCAGAAAAATATCTTGAAGAGGCGGTCGAAGCATACAAAGCATATAAGGCAGCATACTATGAGGCTGATCTTACCGAAGAGGAACATCCGGAATACGGCGGAATATGTGCAGCAGAGGAACTAAGGGAAGATTCTCTTTATGAACCTGTTTATCAGGAAGACAGATCCAGAAGCTACGGCGATACTGATGTAAGCGACGAAGCATATCTTGCAGCGTGCGAGATATTTGTTTCAGCAAAGAGCGCGGAAAAGGATTATGCAGACGAATATCTTAAGGAACTTGAAAGTTACAAAGGAGCTTATCAGGTAACATCCAGATTAAACGGAAAGAATTCCGGCGGTTCTCTTATATCATGGGACTGCACGGGAAAGGCTTCACTCGGAACCCTTACTCTTGCACTTCACAGAGATCTGATTTCAGAAGAAAATGCTAAGAAAATCGATGATTCGGTTATCCATACTGCACAGGATTTTATGTATGCTGAAAAAAAGCAGGGCTACGGTTTACCGTATGAATATGACGGAGTGCCTTATTCGTCACCGAAGGATTACGATCCGAATATAATGGTAAGCGGATATGAACGTGATTCAAACGGAGCTGTGCTGAATAATGCGATCATTATGGCGTATGCTTACGATATTACCGGTGAAAGATATTACAAGAACGGAATGATTTCCGCAATGAACTATCTTCTCGGAACAAATCCGCTTTCGTTCTCATACATTTCAGGTTATGGCTCATATTGTCTCCACAACCCGCACCACAGATACTGGTCATGGGAAGTTGAAAAAACTCTGCCTGAAGCTCCGTCAGGTGTTATTTCAGGCGGTCCTAACGCTGGACTTCAGGATCCATATGTAAGAGCTCTTGGTTTCGTTCCTGGCAAGGAAGAAAATTCATCACAGAGGTGTTATGCCGATTCATTGGAAGCATGGTCAGTAAACGAGCCTTCGCTCGATATGAACGCTTCGCTTGCATGGGTAGTGTCATTCCTTCAGGAAGAATGCAGTAATTATGACCCGTATCATGACATCAGACGAACAGCAACACCGGCACCGACCGCAGATGTTACTGCTTCACCGGAATCAACAGCAGCAAATTCAACTGATCCGACACCGACATCAGAGCCTGCAATCATATCAGAAGACACCCGCGGTGATATAAACTGCGACGGAAAGATCGATATAACTGATCTTTCTGCACTTGCACTTTCTCTTGTGGACAAGGAAGAACTCAAAGGACAGGCAAATAAAAACGCTGATATAGATAAAGACGGCGAGGTTACACTTGCCGACCTTGCAAGACTCAGACAGTATCTTTCAAAGAAGACAGATAAGCTTTAATAAGCTGCCGCAGGCAGCTCACCGAGGCATCGGGTGTTTTATTACACCTGATGCCTTTTTTACAAAAACTATTTACTTTGTGAAGGCGGTGTGATACAATATTAACAATACAAATTTGCGTAATACAAACCAGAAATATATATAGAAAAAAGGGGCGGGATAATAATGAATAAAATGAAAAAAGTTTTAGCATCAGTTTGTGCAGTTACACTGCTGGCACAGACGGCATTGGTTTCAGGCGGAATGCAGGTGGACGCTTTTTCCGAAAGACAGTTACTCGGAGAAACAAGTTTTGACTACAAGATGGTTCCGTGGAGGACTGTCGAGGCATCTCCTGCTAAACAGGATTTTGAGCTGACAAGAGACGGGGAACTTCATATAACTATCCTTTCTGCTACAGGGGCTGACAGAGAGAAATGGGATCTTCAGCTTCGTCACAGAAATATTAATTTCCGTGCAGGACATACTTATGAAGTAAGTTTCATGGCAAGGGCAAAACGCGATGGCATGGAGCTCTGTTCTAAGATAAGCAATATAAAGGGCGACGAAGAGTACGTGGTACTTGATGGTGATGAATTTCATTACGGTCCTCATATGGGCGGCGAATGGGCGACGAAGCCGACTGAACTGAGTACGGAATGGAAGACCTACAAGGGTGAGTTTACAGTTACAAAGGATCTTGAAGCTGTGGAATGGAGTTTCTCCTATGCAAAGGGAAGTATGTACGGCGGCAATGCTGTAGACGGCGACGAGATCTGGTTCGATGAAATGTCGCTTTGTGATGTAACTGATGATGTACCGGTTGAACCGGTAAACAATAGTTACGGTTATGTAAGCCGTGACTACAGCGGACTTAAAAACAACTATATCTCAGTTAATCAGATTGGTTATTATACCGGCGGAAGAAAGGTCGCAGTTCTTGGTGACAACAGCGGTGATATCCTGCATGATGCTTCTGCGATAAAGCTTGCGGGAGCAGTGGAGTTTGAAGTGGTGAATGCAGAAAGCGGAAAAGCTGTTTTCAAAGGAAAATCGACGGCCCCTGTAAAGGATAAGGATTCCGGCGATAATGTATGCAAACTTGATTTTTCTGAATTTACGGAACCAGGCAGATATTTTATCAGATCCGGCGATTACAGATCTCAGGAATTTGAAATAGGTGATGATATCTATTCATCAGAAACCGGTGATCTTTTTACGAATTCATTGAATTTCTTCTATCAGAGCCGTTCAGATATGAATGTCGAAGAGAAGTATATCACTTCAGGGGAAAAATCTGAACTTGCACACAAAACACCATATCACCAGGAAAAGGCTTATGTACAGACGCTCTGGAAGGATGACTATACTTCAGAAAAAGAAGTGAAAGATAAATACAGATCATCGACAATAACAACAAAGGGCGGCTGGTTTGAATCCGGCGATCACTATAAGAGCATGATTTCAGGCGGTATGGCTGTCTGGACTCTTCAGAATCTGTTTGAAGTGAATGCGCTTTCCGGAAATGCCAGTCTTTCTGACGGTTCAGGTGCAGTTGTGATACCTGAAAACGGCAACGGCATGCCGGATATCCTTGACGAAGCTGCATATGAGCTCGACTGGATGAAGCAGATGAAAGTCCCGGAGAATGATCCTGCATGGGGAGAAAAAGCAGCCGGAATGTATCTGCATGAAATGCGTGATTACAAGTGGGGCGGTATTGCTGACAGTGTGCCGGCTTATGAGCTGGATCTTGATGACTGGTATAACAGAATAGCAAAACCTCCGACGTTTGCGGCAACGCTGAGCTATGCTGCATGTGCAGCCCAGGGTGCAAGACTGTGGGAACAGTATGATGAGGATAAGGCCGATGAGTATTATAAGAGTGCTCTGGAAGCATTCGAGGCTTATGAGAAGGCTTACTATGAACCAGATATGACTCCGGTAAGCATTCCGAACAGGTTTGGTGAAATTTATGGCGATGAGACTATACCGGCAGAGTCGATACGCGAAGATTCGATGTATGCCAAGGGAAGCGTAGTGACTTCCGAAAGGAATTCCTACGGTGACAGAGATGTAAGTGACGAAGCGTACTGGGCAGCGTGCGAACTGTTTATTTCAGCAAGTGAGCGCGGAGATAAGGAGAATGCAGAAAAGTTCTTAGAGGAACTTGAAAGCTACGGGAATGCATACACTGTTCCTGTTTACAGTTCAGATACAGATTATGTACAGAATAGTGAAGAGGGTTCAGTCGTATCATATAAATGTGGTAATATGACAGCAGTCGGAACACTTTCACTTGCTCTGCATAAAGATCTTCTGAGTGATGAAGCGTATAAGAAGATATGTGACTCACTGACTTCTGCAGCTGATGAATATATTAAAACTGAAGAATTACAGGGTTACGGCATACCTCTTCTTGGCAGAGGAATTGTTTTCGGAGATAAGTTAAGCAGCGTAAAACCGGCGTTTTTCATGAATGGTTACGGTAAAAACAGCAACGGTATGGTGCTTAACAATGGTATCATCATGGCGTATGCATATCTGATCGACGGAGACAAGAAATATGCTGACGGTGCGGCAGGTGCTATGGACTACCTTCTCGGTACCAATCCGAAGTCAGTTTCCTACATAACCGGATACGGCGATTACGCAGTTAAAAATCCGCTTCACTCTTTCTGGGCAGGATCAATAGATCATGGTTATCCTACTGCTCCGGACGGTGTTCTTTCGAGCGGACCGAATGCATGGGTAAATGATCCGTTTATAAAATCACTCGGATTCGTTGCCGGAACGGATAATCCTGCACAGCAGTGCTTTGTCGATTCAGCTGAGTCCTGGTCAACCAATGACACGACACTGACCGGCAACGCTTCGCTTGCATGGATGACATCCTTCATGCAGGGTGCCGCTAAAAATGCTCTTACATCCGGATCTGAACCGGAACCGACAGTTTCTCCGGAACCAACAGAATCACCGGCACCTACAGCTTCACCGAAACTGATAGAATCACCTGCACCGACAGTTCCGCCGGAAACAACAACATCACCGGTACCAACGGCTTCACCTGATCAGACAGCAGAGCCTGTGATCATATCAGAAGACACCCGCGGTGATATAAACTGCGACGGAAAGATCGATATAACAGATCTTTCTGCACTTGCTATCGCTCTTGTTGACAGGGAAGAACTCAAAGGACAGGCTAATAAAAACGCTGACATTGACAAAGACGGTGAAGTTACGCTTGCCGACCTTGCAAGACTCAGACAGTATCTTTCAAAGAAGATAGAAAGCTTTGATAAATGATATTATAATACGCTGCCGCAGGCAGCTCACCGATCTTTTCGCAGAAATGATGATGTTTTCGTGGGGGGATTGACACTGTTCGGCATTTGGTGTATAATATATATGAACAGACTACAGGATAGTTTTGTTTAAGCTGAGAAGTAATATGGTAAGTCAAGGTACTGTATTATGGAGCTACTACAGGGGTTGGCGTATGTCCACGACTTGAATAGGCGTTAGCTGAAAAGAAATACGCTTTTTTGATTATCGAGCCTCATGCCTTTACTGGCACGAGGCTTTTTTCTTATTTGGAGACTTAAAATGGATTATAATGAATTGCTGATTACTGCAGCAAAAAAATATCAAGAGCTTACAACTTATGATTATACAATAATAACTGGACAAAAGAGAAAGTTGGATAAGAAAAGAATACTGATAACAGAAGTGTCGAATAGACAAAGACAGAAAAAGGTATCAGTTATCGCGGGCGATAACTGATACTATAATAAGCTGCCGCAGGCAGCTCACCGAGGCATCGGGTGTTTTGCTACACCTGGTGCCTTTTTTTACAAAAACCATTTACATTATGACGACAGTGTGATACAATATTAACAATAAAGTTGTATGGTGTACAACTAGGTAATGTATAATTATTAAAGAGGAGAGAACAACAATGAACAGATTTAAAAAGAACATAGCAGCAATATGTGCAGTTTCGATGCTTGCACAGGTGGCAGTAATTCCATGCAGTGCAGAGGAAGATACTGTAGCCGCTGAGGAAGACGCTGTCGCTGGCAGACAGTTACTCGGTGAAACAGACTTTGATTACAAGATGCTTCCGTGGCATATAGTTGAAGCATCACCGGCAAAGCAGCGTTTTGAGATAACGCCTGAAGGTGAAGCGCATATGATGATCCTCACTTCATGGGGCGAAGAAAAAGAGAAATGGGATCTTGCGTTCAGACACAAAAACCTTGATTTCAAAGCAGGACATACCTATGAGATAGAATGTAAGGTAAAGTCAAACAGAGAAGGAATTGAACTCTGTTCGCAGATCCAGAATATTACCGGTTCAGAATACTACTGTGTGCTGAATAGAGATAAATTCCATAATGGCCATGACATGGGAGGAGAATGGGGAAGAGCCGCAAAACTCACTACTGAATATCAGACCATGAAAGGTGAGTTCAAACCGACTGAAGATCTTGAAGGTTGCGTCTGGACATTCGAATATGCAAAGGGTACACAGTACGAAGGCAACGCGCAGGACGGTGATGAACTCTGGTTTGACTATGTATCGATCATCGACAAAGATGCTGAAGCCGGCGAGGGTAACTCATGCGACTACGGTTACACAGGACGCAAATTCAGCGGACTTGAAAACAACTGTATTTCAGTAAACCAGCTTGGATATTTCCCGAAGGCACAAAAGATCGCTGTTCTCGGTGACAATGCCGGTGACATAACACCTGACGGTGTTTGCATATCTGAAGTGAAGATCGATAAACCGGAGCTTACTGAAGCTGTTGACTTTGAAGTTATCAACGCTTCAACAGGAGAATCAGTTTATAAAGGCAAATCATCCGAACCGAAAAAAGATCCTGATTCCGGTGATACTGTATGCAAACTTGATTTTTCTGACGTAACAGAACCGGGCAGATACTATATAAAGTCCGGTAATTACAGATCGTTTGAATTCAGAATAGCAAACGATATTTATTCCGAAAAAGGCCATGATCTTCTGACAAATTCACTGAACTACTTCTATCAGAACCGTTCAGGAATGAAAATTGAAATGCCGTATATCACTTCAGGAGACAGAACATCCAGACCGCTTTTTAAACATGAAGCAGGACACGCTGAAGATATCGCTTCTGTTCAGAAGATCTGGCGCTGGGATTACGGCCCAGGAAAAGAAGCTGACGGGGTTTATGCTTCTTCAACTATAGACGTAACCGGCGGATGGTATGAATCTTCCGGAAATACGAAGAGCATGATAAACGGCGGCATGGCTGTCTGGACACTTCAGAACATGTATGAAAGATCAGTTGTATCAGATGGCAGTAAGTTCGATGAAAAATCGGGTACAGTGGTCGTTCCGGAAAATGATAATAAGGTCCCTGATATTCTCGATGAAGCTGCTTACGAACTCGACTGGATGGAAAGCATGAAGGTTGCGGAGGAGGAGCCGACATGGGGCAAGACTGCAGCCGGACTTTACTATCATGGGGTAAGAGACAGCAGATTGCAGGGAATTGCGGTGAAACCGTGGGAGTATACCGGCAAGGAAAAAGAATACGCACGAGTAGTCGAGCCTCCGACGTTTGCGGCAACTCTTAACTATGCGGCATGTGCTGCACAGGCTGCAAGGCTCTGGCATCAGTATGACTCTGTAAAAGCGAAGCACTATTTACAAACTGCAGTCGATGCATACAAGGCTTTCCAGAGTGCTTACTATGAAGCGGATAAGGAACGGGCAACGCATCCTGATTATAAGCAAGACTGCTATAAAGAAGATATTAGTGAGACATCTATGTATGCGAGTCAGTACAACAGTGATTATGATGACATGGATGTTCTGGACGATGCATACTGGGCAGCATGTGAACTGTTCGTATCTGCGTCAGAAATGAATGACGATAATGTTCAGTTCTTTAAAGATGAACTTGAAAAATATGAAGGGGCATATACTGTTCCGGAAAAAATAAGGGTTACAGACCACCGTATCGAAAATAAAGAAGCAACTGCTCCGTTCAGTTACGGAAATACAGCCGGTGCAGGTACTCTTACTCTTGCACTTCACATGGATCTTATTGATGAAAAAAATGCGGAAAAAATAACTGATTCGATAACGAAGAAAGCTTCAGAATATCTCGAAGCTGAAGATAAACAGGGTTATGGTCTGCCTTACAGTGAATACAAGGTGTATATTGATCCTAACGGCAGGGATCCACATATAGATATCTGGGGATATGAACAGGGTTCAAACGGAGCAGTACTCAATGAAGCGATTCTGATGGCGTATGCATATGACCTCACAGGCGGTGGAAATTATGCGGCTGGTGTTACCAGTGCAATGGATTATCTGCTTGGCACGAATCCGCTTTCGTTCTCATTTGTTACCGGATACGGTTCATATTCTGCCGATAATGTGAACCACTGGTTCTGGGCAAATGAGATAGACAAGAGCTTCCCGAAAGCTCCGGATGGTGTGCTTTCAGGCGGTCCGGCTACTGCTATGAATTATTATGATCAGTATGCCCGTGCTGCAGGACTGACACACAACAATGGCGATTATATCAGAACTTCACAGAGGTGCTATGTTGATTCTGCGGAATCGGAAATTACAAACGGAACATCGCTGAGCCGTAACGCATCTCTTGCATGGGTGACTTCATTCCTGCAGGATGTCTATGCAGATGATTCTGTTTCATATGAAAGTATCCGCGGAGACATAAATCTTGACGGAAAAGTCGATGTGACGGATCTTTCAACACTTGCGCTCGCCCTTGTTGACAAGGAAGAGCTTAAAGGTAAGAGTGCAGAAAATGCAGATGTTGACGGTGACGGCGAAGTGACACTTGCTGACCTTGCGACAATCAGACAGTATCTTTCAAAGAAAATAACAAAATTACCGGTTGACTGAAATTCTGTGTAATATCGGGGTAAGAGAAAAAATGATGAAGAAACACAAAATAATTAATTTTATAATGACCATTACGGTCATGCTCTCTGTTATATTAATACATCCGGCTGATGTACACGCTGCCGAAAAGGAATACCGCGTTGACGCAGCAGATTTTACTGTTGCTTTCAGTGAAACCGGTGAAGCAGAAATTAAGGAGCACTGGACCGTAACCTATGAGCAGGGCGATTTTACCCGATTCTACAAGGACATTTTCAATGCGTCAAATCAGCTGGAATATATAAGCGGGATAAATATCGCTGAGGTGAGCATAAACGGTGTGAAATGCGAACGTTCCCAGTCACTTGACAGGGTCAATAATCATTTCTTCTTCGAAACCCTGGATGACAGGTTCACAATACACTGGTTCAAGGCTGCACATAATGAGACAGTTGAATATGATGTTCTTTACAGTATTCCGAATGCAGTAAAACTGGATGAGGACAACAGGGCGGAATTCTGCTGCCGTCTGATAGGTGAGAATTTTCCGAAAACGGTACGGAATGTGTCAGCAGTTGCTTATTTTCCAAAAAAAGACGATACAGTAACATGCAGTATTTCACAGGGCGAATATGATATGAATTCAGACGCGGTCTATCTGAATGCGGAAAACGTGAGCGGAATGTATAAGCTGCGTTTGAATATGTCGCCTGAAGGATTCGCTGGCCTTACAAGGATAATCGATGTTTCAGTTCCGGAGAATGTTCAGCGAGCTGTTGATGACAGCGATTCAGATGCTTTTTTTATCGTTGCTGCAGTTATCGTATTACTGGTTGTGATTGTTAAATACGGTTTCTATGTATTGGCGATAGTGTATGGGATTAAAGAAAGTAAAGCAAAAAAAATGGTTAAGAAAAATTCAAAGCGTTTCAAAAAAGCTGCTGATGAGATAGCGTCATCCGGTATACCGCTTGTATGGTATCTTCTTCCGCCTTTCAACAGACATCTTTCATCATCGAATTATGATCTGCTTTTATACGCTGGGATATTTGACCTTTGCGGAAAAGGATATATGGAAGTTTCACCGAAAGGTCTGATCCTTAAAGAAGGTTCCGGAATGGTATGTACAGATGAGGTACAGAATAAGATGAACGACGAGTTCATTAATTTACTTTCAAGGTTGTTTACTAAAAGCCAAACCGAGGACGGTTCAGTATTTCTTTATGAAACACTGAAGAATGAGATAAAGAAGAAACGATCTGATATAGACGCTGCCATTAGTGAATTGGAAAGTGCATACTGCAGTGAAATTAAGGAAAGCCAGCTTTACAAGGAGCTTGAAGCCGGCGGAAAGATGAATGATCTGAAGCAGAATTTTAAATTATGGAAAAAGTACGGATCGTACCTGGGCAGTAGGGTTAGTCTGTATGACTGCTTCACGCTTATAGGACGTAAAGGTAAGGTAGACTCTTATACTATGCTTTTACTTATATATAATAGACGTGAAAAGCCTTTGCGTTCAGGTGTCTCAGACGAGGATAAAGAGATGTATATGTTCCTCCGTGCATCAGATGACTGCTGGCATCCATATGAGCAGTCCCGTTCAGACAGAAGTTCAAGTCGTTCAAAGACTTCAGGTTGTTCAAGTTGTTCGAGCTGCTCGAGCTGTTCAAGCTGCGGAGGCGGCGGCGCGGACTGATAACGAGGTGTGAAATGGAAAACGAAAACTGGATGTTATTCCGATGATTGAAAGTTCAGTAAGATATGATTTCCCCATTGTTTGCGGTTTTCATGAATAGTATTGATTATTCCGGCGAAAAGTGATAAAATGTTATTTGATATATATTTCAGATCAATGTTTATGAAAACTGCGTTTATTATATATGATCAGTGCTTTATCGCTGATAATCAATAGGGGGTTATGAACAGTGAAAAAGACTAATAAAACAATGCTTACAGCAGCGATTCTTTCAGCTGCTTGTGCAGTGGCAACGCGTATTCAGCCGGAATCATATGTTGATGAGGTGTCTGCTGTGATGGCACCGGTGTATGGTCCGCCTCCAAGTTATACTACTACTGAATCAGAAACGGAAGAAACTTCGGCAGTAACCACTACACCTGTAGAGACAATGCCTGAAGAAACGACGACCTACGGACCGGTTGTGTCATCTGCTATGCCTTTATACGGACCGCCGAGTGCTCTTTATGGCTTTGGTAATGTCAATATGGATGACAGTGTGGATATTGCCGATTATATTGAAATGAAAGATCTTGCGGTCAAGGAGCAGAATGGTGAATATTTATCTCTGATCAAAAAGAATATCGCGGATCTCAACCAGGACGGCAAGCTGGACAAGACAGATATCGCAATGATGGAACAGTATCTGTATGGTCGTTCATCTTCACCGGAAAGAGCAGAAGTGCCGGATGGTTACTTTGTAAGCACTTCTCCTGAAGAAGTTACAACTGAAGCGGAAACCACACTTCCGGAAACAACACGTTGGAATCAGCCGGTGGGGACGTTATATGGTCCGCCTGAAGTATTTGAACAATTTGAACATTAACTGGATTTTTCAGGTTTTTACTAAAGATAAAACAGCCGCAGATGTTGCGAAATTTAACATCTGTGGCTGTTTTCTATATTCTGAGGCGAAGTCGAAAACGACATGCCTGCGCTTCTTATCCACAGATTTTCACAGGGTTACTACTTGACAAAGCAAAGTAGTTATGCTACAATATAATCAAGCTACTAAACAATGCAAAGTAGTGAACACCGGAAAGGATGTTTGCCATGGATAATGCACAGCTTCTGAAGGGCGTCCTTGAAGGCTGCGTACTTGCGGTAATCGCTAAAGGTGAGACCTACGGCTACGAGATAATCGGTGAACTTGAAAAAGCTGGTTTTGATGATATCGGAGAGGGGACACTCTATCCGGTGCTTACAAGGCTTGACAAGAATAAGCTGATAAAATGCCGCAGGGCGAAATCACCGCTCGGACCTGTACGCAAGTACTACAGCATAACAGATGAAGGTTCAGACGCCTTGTCAGATTTTAAAGAAAGATACAGAAAAATAAGCCGGAGTGCGGAGACTCTGCTCTATGACGATGTTCCGGCAGATAATGTGTAACGATTTGAAGGAGGTACGGATATGTATAACTCATATATGAAATATAAAAAGAATCTTGTACCGGAGTACAGTGAAGCTTTCGGTAAGGTAGAGGATTATGTAAATTCGAATATTATCGATTCGCTGAGACAGGATGAAATACTGAACGATGTTATAGATATTTTTCTTTCAGCTCAGAAAGACGGAAGAACAGTCGAGAATGTCATCGGAAAAGATATAATGAAGTTCTGTTCTGATCTCTGTTCGGAAGTAAGCATAAAAAGCAGGATAATCAGCGTGCTTGAATACACCATTGCTGTACTTATTATGTGCTTTGGAAGATGTGCAAAGGATCTTTTTACTGTTCTGCAGAAGATTATTGAAGGCGAAAAAATAAATCTGTTTACTTATAAGATAAATGCAACACCGTGGTTTTTCCTTTGCTGGTTTGGATCATATCTGGCGATAATGGCAGTTGGAAAAGTTATTGTTAGCAAATTCCTGAAGGTCAGCCGTGAAAAGTACAGAATGTTCAGATATTACGCTATTGCAGCGTGTGTTTTGCCGTGGATGGTAGTATACAGTCAGTTTTTCAGAGAATATGAAAACGGTACGTGCAGTGTTCTGACGGTACTGATATATTTTATCTGCAGTGGGGCTGCTTCTGTTGTGTATTTTATACTTGCCTGTGAAAAGAGAAAAATAAACAGGGAAAGGCTTGAAGCACTTATTGAAGAGCAGTGTAAACCTGGAAGCAGATCATATAAAAATTTCGATGATCTGGAACAGAAGAAATTTAAAAATATTAACGAAAAAAATGTTCGGGAAGGAAAACCGGAGATCTCATTCGAAGAATTTCTTGATATGGAAGAAAAGAATGCCGGCAGAAAAGGACCAGCGTTTTACTTTTGCACATTTGTTCCGGTGAATCTGATCATTCTCGGACTTGGGCATATCTTATACAGTCTCGGGCATTATGCTGAACTGATCGTTTATTCTGCTCTGCTTATTGCACTTGAGATCTACGTGATATATGTTTCCTACAGAGGTGCCAAATATACCAGAATGAAACGCCTCGCATGGATAAAATCACAAAGATAATTCAGTAAAAAACAGCATAACCAGTTCTTATGAAAAGAATAGCGGAGGTATTTAGCTATGGAATCTGCTGAAAAGCGAATATCAAAACCCAAGGTACTTATCCTATATAGCATTGCATTTTATACAATATGGACTTTGTTTGAGTTTTTAGGGAAACCGATCATAGATGATATTTTCCACGGAGAAATCAGTTCGCAGATTGTAAAGACGGTTATAATCAAGAACCTTGTGTGGGTTCTTCCGGCAGCACTTCTTGTGCATCATTACAGAGACGATGTCTGTATCGGTTTGAAAGAGATGTTCACTTCAAAGGTAAAATGGCCGAAATACCTGCCTGTATTCCTGCTCTTTGTGCTTTATCCCCTTGTTACAGCGTATCTCCACAAAGGCTCACTGACATTGAACAGTGATTTTGGTGCAAAAGAAATCATAATGTATTCCTTTGTTGGCATTACGGAAGAAATGGTATTCCGCGGCTGGCTGCTGAATGCCATGGCCGGCAAAGAGCGACAGAATCAGTGGAAAGCGATACTGCTCAGTTCACTGATGTTCGTGGCAATCCATATTCCCACCTGGACGATTCACGGCGAATTGGCTGGGGTTTTTCTTCATTTCGGATTCGTTCAGGTCATCATTCTCAGCGTCATATTCAGCGTTACATTTCTGAAAAGCAGAAATATCCTTGTACCTGTGGCACTGCACATGATATTTGATTTCCTGATGGATATGTTCTGCTTCGGATAAAATGAAAAAGGAGATTACTGCGAAAAAATTCATAAAAAAAGGTCTTTAAGGTGCAATAAATCAGATAAAGAATAGGAACTATACTGAAAAACTGAAGGCGTTCAGCGGAGAACTTCTTCTTGTCGGAATCAATTATGATAAGGAAAACAGGAAGCACGAATGCCGGATTGAAAAGATCATAAAATGATTTGCAATATATTAAAAACAAGACATGAAGAGCGATCTTCATGTTTTGTTTTTTAAAATAGAACGCCGCAGGCGTACCGATTGAAAGGTGGTGCCTGCGGCACAATTTTAATTCAGATGCACGGAGCGCATCTGAATTTGGTAATACTTCATGCCCTGTACTTTAGGACAGTAGGCATAGAGAAGTTTTCAGGCAAACATTGTAAGACAGGTACAGCAAGCTATAAATAATTACCGAAAGGGTGCTTACAATGATTGATATGATTTACAATCTCCGTGTGGGTGATATTCACGCTGCTGAGTTCTCGGACGAGTTTAACAAGCTGTGTATACCCTTTGAAAATTCGCTGAGTGAGGAGCAGATCGATGTGTTCCACAAGATACTTGATTGTGTCTGCCGCCGCTGTGATGAGGACTGCGTACAAGGTCGGTTTCAAGGACGGGGCGGCTTTAATGTTTGAGGTTCAGGAGTAATCACATATAACTATTGAGGAAAGGTCTTATCTCTGTGATATGGGGATAAGGCTTTTTCTTTTCAAGTGATACACTTTTGGGGATTTGCGTATTCGTGTTATCTGTGGTATAATATTTATAGAATTTTTTTCAAAATGACCGTTACCTGAGCGTTATGGATTTCGTCTATAAGGGTGAAGGGGCATCGAGGAGGTGCGCTATGGAAGATCTTCATATCATAGAGCTTTACTGGCAGAGAAACGAATCTGCAATAAAAGAGAGCCAGACGAAATACGGCGGTTATTGCAGTACCATTGCGAACAATATTTTGCACTCAGCAGAGGATACAGAGGAATGTGTTAATGATACTTGGCTTCGTGCTTGGAATACTATGCCCCCTGAAAAGCCGAGCCGATTAGCGGTATTCTTAGGTAAGATCATCCGTAATCTCGCAATCGACAAGTACCGCAAGGATAGGTCACAAAAGTATGGCGGTGGACAAGTTACATTATGTCTTGACGAACTGGGAGAATGTATCGGTGAAGATACTCCCATTGAGGACAGGCTCGCACTAAAGGAGCTTATGGACAGCTTTCTTCACAGTCTCCCCGACAAAAACAGAAAAATATTTCTCCTGCGATATTGGTACATGATGCCGGTAGCTGAGATAGCAAAACGGAATGACATATCTGAGGGAGCTGTAAAGATGATATTACAGCGTGTACGGGATAAACTCAGAGCTTATTTAGAAAAGGAAGGTGTAGGCGTATGAAAAACAAAGATATTCTTCTTGATGTGATCGGTGATACTGATGAAAAGCTTGTACCTGAACTGACGGCTAAAAAGAAAAAGAGCAGCATTTTTAAGTGGACTGCTCTGGGCGGAGTATGTGCTGCTGTGGCCATTGCCTGCGTAATAGCAGTCCCTAAAATGAATAAGAACGATAGCACCATATCTCCCTTTGACAATTTGCCGCAAGTTGAAAATAGCAGCGTTAAGTCAGGAACAGATAAGATTGATCCTAATGTCCAATTCGGAAATATGGGATTTGAGGGCTTGATGGCTTATGACATTTCTGAGCTTGATACTCCAAATCCATGGAATCCTGATCTGAAAATATCATCATTGCCTGTTTATCGCAATCTTGCATATACTGATATCAGAATGGCTGTATATTTATCTGAGGAGCAGATGCATGAGATTGCTAAGAATACCGCTTCCGCCTTGAATGTTGATGTTAATGATACCAAGGTCACTTATGTAAAGGATTTTGTTCAGGGAGGAGTTTCTGATGAAATTTTGAACAGCGCATACAGCGTAGATGCAAAGTGCAGTGATAATACCGCTATTACCGTTTACGGTGACGGACAAATCAGAATCAACTTTGAAAAACAAACACTGCCTTCGGATTATAACTTCTCATATAACAGCACATCGAAGGAAGACGCACAGAAGGTTCTTGAATACCTATCTGACAAATATGACGGTCTGCTTCATTATGATAATGCTATGTGTTATTCTGTTGCTGATAGAACTTTTTCAGGCGATGAGAGCCGTTCCTACTTTGTTTATGACAACTCTGATGATCCAGTAAAGAGTATACTGAATTATAATCTGTCTTTCACTACTTTTGCCCCTAACGATAATGGAGAACTAATGTGTATATGGCTAAATAATCCGCTTTGTGCATCGGAATACCTCGGAGATTATCCGATTATTACAGAAAATGAAGCAACGGAAGCCCTGATGAACGGCAAGTATTTCAGTTCTGTTCCGAATGACTATATCCGAAACGGCTCAATAGTTAAAGAGAATATAGCGAAAACGGAGCTTGTTTATCGCAACAACAGGGAGAAATATTATCAACCATATTACAAGTATTATGTAGAGCTTGATCCAGAAGCGTTAAATATGGCTGATGACTTGAAAAACTACGGTATATTCTATGTTCCTGCGATAGAATCCGAATATCTTGAGGAATACAAGCCAAATATTGAGTTTAATTGATACAGAAATGTTTTCCAATGTATCTTAGTCTAATGATACACTCACTTTCCGTTCCGCTGAGGTTCAAATCAGTATTATGGCGCGCGCCACAATGACAGCATACCCTTTTGGAACTGAATAACGGAAAAGCCCTTGGATCAGTCTGAGGGCTTTCCCTATTTCTGAAAGACGATCAAAAAAGTTTTTAATTACATATTGACAAATCTCAATCTGTGCGCTATAATATAGAAAATCATCAATATGAGGTGATACAATGGAACTGACAAACAAACAGATCACCGTGATTTTCAAGGCGCTGTGCGATGAGAACAGAGTGCAGATATTCAGGCTTCTGCAAGGCGGTGAACGGTGTGCCTGTGAGCTGCTTGATGAAATGCAATTAAGTCAACCAACACTTTCTCACCACATGAAAATACTCTGCGACAGCGGACTTGTAGTCGGCAGAAAAGAGGGAAAGTGGATGCATTACTCCATTTCTGTGGAAGGTGCAGATGTAGCAATCAAGTGTATATCCGAACTGACAGCGGTCACGGAAACCGAAGGTAAGTGCTGCTGTGGTGAATGATAAGTCGTGTGTATTCACGACTATTATTCAATGCTATATATTGACTGATTTCAATTTATAAATATGTATTGGAGTGATACTATGGAACAAAAGAATAGCGAAATCAGCGTATTTCAGCGATACCTCACAGTATGGGTGGCTCTGTGTATGGTAGTAGGTGTGCTGATTGGACGGTTTCTTCCCCAGATACCTGACTTCCTGAACAGATTTGAGTACGCACGAATTTCGATCCCAATGGCGATCCTGATATGGCTGATGATATATCCGATGATGATGAAGGTCGATTTTCAGAGTATCAGAAATGTCGGCAAAAATCCAAAAGGGCTGTTTGTTACTTGGGTAGTAAACTGGCTGATAAAGCCTTTTTCTATGTACGCAATTGCGAGTTTGTTCTTTTTGGGTGTATTCAAAGCATTTATTACTCCCGAACTTGCAGCAGAATATCTCGCTGGTGCTGTCCTGCTCGGTGCCGCACCATGTACTGCTATGGTTTTCGTGTGGAGTACGCTGACAAAAGGAGATCCTGCCTATACTGTCGTACAGGTGGCAACCAATGACCTTATCATTCTAGTGGCATTTGTGCCGATAGTCAAACTCCTGCTCGGTGTATCGAATGTACAAGTTCCGATGACTACGCTATTTCTTTCAGTGATGCTGTTTGTTGTGATACCGCTTATTCTTGGTATTCTGACAAGAGTTATCGTAAGCAAAAGCAAGGGTACAGAATACTTTGATAATACCTTTATCCATAAATTTGACGGAATCACAACAATAGGTTTACTGCTCACCTTGATACTGATATTCTCGTTTCAAGGAAGTGTCATTCTTGAAAATCCTCTGCATATACTGCTTATCGCTGTTCCCCTTGTATTGCAGACATTCATTATTTTTGCTGTCGCATATATCGCCTGCAAGCTGTTAAGGCTGTCCCACGATATAGCCGCTCCTGCGGGAATGATAGGAGCGTCCAATTTCTTTGAGCTTGCCGTTGCGGTGGCTGTCGCATTATTCGGTACATCTTCTCCTGCTGCACTTGCGACTACGGTGGGAGTGCTGACAGAAGTTCCTGTAATGCTGTTACTGTGCAGAACAGCAAATCGGACGAAAGGGTGGTTTGATAATGAAAAAGCCTAAAATAGCATTTATCTGTGTGCATAATTCCTGCCGCAGCCAGATAGCAGAAGCACTTGGAAAGCATCTTGCTTCGGATGTTTTTGAAAGCTATTCAGCAGGAACAGAAATAAAACCACAGATCAATCAGGACGCTGTGCGCTTAATGAAAAAGTTCTATGATATTGACATGGAACAGAATCAGTACAGCAAGCTGATAAAAAATATTCCTGAACCGGATATTGCAATCTCAATGGGCTGTGATGTCGGCTGTCCTTTCATCGGCAGACCATTTGATGATGATTGGAAACTATCTGATCCGACAGGCAAAAGTGATGAAGAATTTGAAAAGGTCATTGACGAGATCAAGGAAAAAATACTACTTATGAAACAGAAGATTATAGTAAATAAAGTGTGAGTTTACTATGATAAAACGTTAGTTTTTGGAGGTAATTTATGCGTGTATGGGACTTCATACAAGACGAAATTCTCGGTATGAAATGGCTGAACAGGCTGATCGGCTCTCTGCTGAATGCCTGCGGTCTTGATACAAGCGGAAAAATCGGCGGAAGTGTGCAGTTTTTCATTTATGATGTACTCAAGATCATGGTTCTGCTCGGTGTGCTGATATTCCTTATATCTTACATTCAGAGCTATTTTCCGCCTGAGAGGACAAAGAAGATACTCGGACGGTTTCATGGTATTGGTGCAAACTGCATTGCCGCCTTGCTTGGTACGGTCACACCGTTCTGCTCCTGTTCGTCGATACCGCTGTTTATGGGATTTACAAGTGCAGGACTGCCATTGGGGGTGACATTCTCATTTCTGATCTCATCGCCAATGGTTGATCTCGGCTCTCTTATTCTTCTGATGAGCATATTCGGCTGGAAGGTCGCTGTGGTGTATGTGATAGTCGGACTTGTGATAGCGGTGGTCGGCGGTACGCTGATTGAAAAACTGCACCTTGAAAATCAAGTGGAGGAGTTTATCCGAAATGGCAAGAGTATTGACGCTCCGCAGAATGAGCTGACAAAGCGTGACAGGC
>JAFRUS010000082.1 GCA_017438745.1 Oscillospiraceae bacterium
CCGTTCGGATCGTTGATCTATCCTTTTAAGGGATGGTAATGATACAGAAGATCCGCGTTCGTCAACATATCATGAAACCTCCGCCCGGTTTTTGGCACCCTGACAACATTCTTCTGACAGATCCGGCTTTCAGCAGAATGCTTTATCCTTCTTATTACGGTCTCTTGCGCTTGTGATGCCCTGAAGATTATTACTCCGGCAATTTAATATACACAAAGTTCAAGAGAGCTTGTACGAGCTTAAAGCAGGGTGATCGAAATAAGCTTTCACGTGATCTTCATCATCTGATAAGCGACTCATGAAGGCATTTGTATTGTCTTCAAGTTCGGTGACATCTTTGACCATCGCTTGCGTGCCGAGATTCCGTTTCAAGTCGTTATTGAGATACTCGTCAGGATTGTATTCCGGTGAGTAAGGCGGCAGATGAAACAGGCGTATTTGCTGACTATGCTCTTCAACCCACGCGGTAACTGCCTTGCTGTGATGTACTCTGAGATTATCCAAAATCAGATACACCTTTTTACCGGCTGTTTTGATTACCGCTTCCATGAATGAGATCAGACGTTCGGAATTGATGGCATCAGAATACAACAGGAAATGCAGCTTCCCCTGATTGCTGATTGCGCTGATCATGTTGATGTGCATCTTTTTTGCTTGAATCTTGACTACCGGTGTTTTGCCTTTTGGTGCATAGCCTCTTGCATAATTCGCAACATTCTGGACTGCTGTTTCATCACCCCAGAATATTTCAGCGTTTTCAGCCTTCGCTTCGGCGTGTATAGCGGGATACTGTTCTTTCAGCCAGGCTTCTACCTGTTCCGGCTTCTGATTCGCTTCCTGCTTTGCCGGACGCTGTACAGTCAGTCCCCAGCGACGAAGATACTCTCCGACGGTACGTATCGGCATATCAATACCGTACTGTCGAAGAATGTAATCCTTTACGTTATCACGAGTCCACATGCACCCCTTCAGTTTAAGCTGATCAGGGTTTTTGTCTACAAGTTGCGAAAGGATTTCTTTTTCCTGCTTTGGTGTAAGGCTGCGCTTCTCTCCCGTCTTACGTCCGCGAGATTTCGGCTTTAAAGCTGCCATGCCACCTTTTTTATACTTGCGAATCGTGACATACACTGTATCTTGGGATAAAGAAGTCGCTTCGATTATTTCCGCCACTCCTTTGTTGGATTTCCACATGCGTATGACAGTCTTTCTCGCTTCATACAATGTTTCTGATGAAACTGTTCTGTAGTCGGTTTTCTCTATCGTTTTCATGAATCTATTTTACCATAGATCATCACGAAATTCAAGTACTATTTGCGTATATTTAATTGCAGAGTTAATAATGGGATTGACAAAATAGCACTATCACCCAGAAGGTGAAAAAAGGCATGGAAAAAGGACTTCAGATTTGGTATAATGTAATTGCAAGAAAACAATAAACCAAAAGGAGAAGTCCCATGGCTATTGTACAACAGATCGCATTAGAAAGCAACAGGAAAATTCGCATGGATTTTGAGGGCGGCGAGCTTTCGTCCGACGGCGGACTGCTACTCCAGAAGGAGTTCTATCACATGCTGGGGCTGAAACCGCTGCTGCGCAAGTGTTTCCATA
>JAFRUS010000083.1 GCA_017438745.1 Oscillospiraceae bacterium
ATTAATGCTTCCAAAAGAATCTATACCGGCTGCATCAAAAATATCCTTTACATAGCTGGTACGCTCTTTATCAGTCACTTTTCCTAATTCTCCGGAAGCAGATCTTATCCTTACAGAGACTTCTATGTTTTCTTCACCTTCTCTGATTTTGTCCAGAAGCAGCTTGTTTGATATCTTTCCTTTGTATTTGCCAACTTCATCACCAACAGTTACAATCGCATAGTTTCTGGTAAGTGTTTCAGCAGCAGCAATCTGATCTGCGGTCATTTCGCCTTTTATACAATGACTCATTTCGTTTCTGACTATGGTAACGTCGTTGCGATCAATACCAATTGTCCGACACGCTTTATCCATTTCCTCATCAATTTTCTGAGTACAGTATTCCTGACGCTGTTTTTCAATTTCAGGATCAGTTATAGCACCGTTTTCATTTATCTGTTTTCTGAGCTTTCCTGTCATGGTTTTGGCTTCTTCAGCGCTTATTCCGTTTTTTTCAAGCGAAGCCTGATATTCATTCAGAAAATGCGCAGTATACACATCACTGACTCTGTATAAAACGTAACATTCAACTGTTTCCGTATCTGTTACTTCATCAGTAGGAGCTCCGCCACCCCATTTTTCATCGATTTCGTATTCGCCTTCAGAAAGCCCAAGCTCTTCTGACATTTTTTCTGCATTTTCACGTGACGGCGGAGTAACGGTATAATACTGATTTTCCTCACCGTTTTTTCCGTACACAACAAGCGTAACCATAAAAGGTTTTGATTCACTTTTTTCCGTAGATATACCGGAGTTCTGTTCTTCATTAGCATCAGTGTTGTTCTGTTCAGCTGCACCGGCAAAAGGTACTGCACAGACAGATGATAAAAGCACTGATGATAATAAAACAGCAGTTAAAGTTTTCTTTTTCATAAAAATACCCCCTAAGATTTGTATTTATTCAGAATCATTCGAAGTCTGTAAAACTTCCTTTAAAGGCCTCTATAAATACAGTGTCTTCCCGCACGAGTTTCTGACAGAAAAAATTCAAGTTTGTAACAACTTACAAAACGCGCACTAATTAATTAGTGATATCGCTGTGACTCAATTTTAAAATCATACATTATCATTTCTAAATGATCTTTCTCCGTAGTCTTTACTTTAGATTATACTGTATTTTCACATTTATGACAACAGAAAAACGGAATCGGTTCTTCCTAAAATCATCCTGCAACAGCCGTCCGAAAGAAAATGAGGCGCCTCCGGCGCAATTATACAAACCGAGCGAGCTCGGTTTTTCCATAGCAGTCTTCGGCCCGCAGGGTTGAAGACTACCTTTATACAGAGCAAACGGGAGCACCGGATTTTTTCACCGGTGCTCCCGCTTGTTTTATTTATTCAGAGTAATTATTGATGATTATTTCAATATTGGAAAAACAACTTATCCTTCAGTCGGTTGTCCTTCACTTGTCCGCTATTTCATTTAAATGAGTCACACGCCCATAAATGGTGAGCTGCCGAAGGCAGCTATTTGATAGTATCAGGCATCGCGATGCCTGATACATTTGGGGATATGTCAGTCTACTTTTTCTTTAACCCAGTTTAGCAGTTCTTCATCATTAATTAATCCGGCTGCAAGTTTTATGATTATATCTGCCAATTCGTTGCTGTTGGTTTTAAGACGATAACCGTTTAAATCTAAAGTTACCAGCAAGGCTATAGTTCCTATCCTCTTATTCCCGTCATGAAACGGATGATTTTGAACCAACCCAACACATAGTCTTACAGCCTTTTCAAGAGTAGTTGGAAAGAATTCATTACCTCCAAAACTCTGGAATGGAGCGCTAAGTGCCGAATCTAAAAGGGCTTCATCACGAACACCGTAAGTACCACCATATCTTTTAATCTGCTGCTCGTGGAGTATCAGGATTTGTTCACGTGTTAGTATTTTCATTTAGCCAGTTCCTTAAACGCTTCATCATAAAGATCCATCATTTTATTAGCGGATGCGATTACATCATCAGTTGCTGCATCCTCTAACTTTTCGGCTTTAGAAAAATCAATAACTAGATAACGCGGAGCATTGTTTTTAAAAACTACCGCCTGACCATATTTATCAACCACACGTGCCACTTTTGAAAAGTTCTGATTTGCTTCTGTCATAGAGACCACAGTATTAGTATCAATTGTCATAATACTCCCTCCTGTCTTTTTTCTAATTATAACATAAAAATAGGATATATTCAACCTATTATTTTACTCAGATATAAATGACTAATTTACGATTGACTAAATTTCATTGCTGTGTTATAGTAAACGCTGTACAGACTGGAAGATAATATGTTCCGCTTCTGGTACCGGTTTGTTCTGAATAATATTTCACTGATATCCAGAGGTGCTGATGAACTTGTATATAAGAGGATCGAGCCGCATCTTTCAGAATATATGGGAAGTATTTTTGAAGATATCTGCAAACAGTATCTCTGGAAACTCCTTATTGAAGGAAGATGTCCTGTGGAATTTTCATCTCTCGGAAGATGGTGGGGTACAGATCCTGAAAGCAGATCACATACGGAGATCGACATTATGGGTGAGCAGGACAAAAACACTGCTCTTTTCGGTGAATGCAAATGGACAAATGAAAAAACTGATACCGGCGTCCTTGAACTGCTTATTAAAAGAAGCAGACTGTTTCATTACAGAAACGTTCACTATTATGTTTTTTCCCGTTCCGGTTTTACAGATGGCTGTATAACCAAAGCCGCTGAAACCGGAAACGTTACTCTCGTGACATACAGTGACATAGCAGCAGAGATAACGAATGTTCCGGATTAAAATGTGGCGCCTCCGGCGCAATTGTACAAAACGAGCTGAAGGGACTCGTTTTTTCTATAGCAGTCTTCGGCCCGCAGGGGTGAAGACTACCTTTATACAGAGCAAACGGGAGCACCGGATTTTTTCACCGGTGCTCCCGCTTGTTTTATCTATTCAGAGTAATCCATATGGATGAAAATTGCTGTATCAAAACCACGCTCCTAAATTTTCGGAGTCGGAAGGTATCTGATCACTCATTCGGATTGTCAATGATACCTGCGAATAAAGGTACATTGTTCTTATAGGAAATATAATAGAAGAACGGTCTGTCAAGCTTGAATAACAAGTACTGGCCAGGGAAACTTTTAGGTGAAGTTGTGCCGATAGTTATCTGTGTATACCCTTCGGCTTCACCGCCTTTTTCATCTATCTTCACCTGTGCCTGCTGATCTATAGCGGTTATCGCAACATCTCCCGGACCAAAACCGTATTCAGCATAGTCGATGATCGTGCTGAAATCAGCTTTTAAAGCATCAAAAGCATCTTTTATTCCAAGTTTCTTTGAAGCATCTATAAGATCAAATTCCGATGTTACTTCAAACTTAGGAACAATGAAATCAACAGTGAGATTTTCCTTGTAATCAAGATTTCCTGAATAAATATCTGAAACAGCTTTTTCATCGGAAAGAATATCATTTATATCCACACCTTCATCAGGAAGAACGAAATTCATAGTATAGCCGTTTTTCATTTTCTTGCTGTACATCATGAAATTATCAGCCGTTCCTACTTCTGTGCCCGTATTATGCTCTTTCATAAAATCACAGGATATCTTACTGCCGTCGCGTTTGAAGAAATCATTCTTCTTAGTCACACCGGAGTCAAACGACTCTTCCCAGGCTTCCTTAAAAGCAACTGCACTGATCAGACGCACTATATCACTTTCAGGATCATCGATATATATATCAGGATTTATCTTTCCCTTTGTTTTTCCGGATATCCAGTCCGATATCTCATTTTCTGTTTCTTCTTTTTTTCTGAAATCTCTTGAATACGATGTCGCATAATAATTCTTTGCCAGCGTATCAAAGGCATCCTGTTTGAAATTCCACTTACTGTTTAACCAGGCTGAATTTGAAACAATACAGTAATCCGAATTACCGTCAAGTCTGAATGCACGGTAAAGCAGGTCGTTTTCATAACGCAGATCTTCGATATCTTCTGCACCGAGTACATCTACTATCTCATCACGGGTATTGCCGGCAGCACATTCTGCCGCCATGGAAAGAGCCATGTAATAGCTTAACGGTGAATATACCGGATTTTCCTTACCCCTAGTATCTTCAGAATCAACGAGAACTTTCGCGGCTGAACCGGCAGCAAATTTCATATATCCGTCTGCGTCAAGGGTTTTATTAAATACCATCGGCAGATAAGTAGGTACAGGTTTGGCTACAACACCGGTTTCTTCGACTTCCGGCTCAGGTTCCTCAGAAGGTACAGCTGACGGATCCGGAGTATAATCCGGTTCTGCAGTCTGTTTACTTGATTTCTTACGCTCTTCGTATGAAACATATGAAACCGCCTTTGGTGCAGGCAAAGAAGTTATTTTCTTTGAAACGTACTGTCTCAGTATCGCATAGTCCACGAGATTCACTTCACCGTCATAGTCAGCGTCTGAATATGCGAAATGAATATCATCAAGTACGACTTTATCAACAAGAGCAAGTCCGAGCTGTGTAATATCCGTAACATCGATCATACCGTCAAGGTTTACGTCACCGTGGACATATTCGCTTACCGGTTTGGTTTTCGGAACTGCACTTTCAGCATATAGCGGGACGGTCATATATGCAGCGATCATAAATGATGACACTGCAGCAGCAATCTTATTCTTTCTCATTTTAAACGATCCTTTCATTTTTTATAAAACTTTCTTTTGGTTCTTAAAGGGTTTTTTATATACTGTTTTCCCCCCTCTGTCTGTATAGTGTAAAAAGGATCTCATAGGTAACAGAAAATTTTTAATATTTTTATGGTGAGCTGCCTTCGGCAGCTATTCGATAGTATCAGGCATCGCGATGCCTGATACCTTTCATAAACTGAAAAGGCGGAAATCTCTTTATCGGAGACTTCCGCCTTTGATTATTAACTTTTATTATACACCATTTGCCTAATTATAAGTTATGCTTTTATCTGAGAGAATCTATCTTCTTTGACAGATACTGCTGAAGCCTTGCAAGGTCGGCAAGAGTTACCGCTCCGTCGCCGTCAACGTCAGCAGCTTTCTGCTGATCTTCTGTAAGTTCCTTATCACCTAAAAGTGCAAGTGAAAGTTCTGTAAGATCTGTTACATCGATTGTTGGATCTGAATTTAAATTCCCGAAACATACAGCGTTTCCATCAGGCACCGGCTGAAATGCTGGGTCAACTATAACACTTAGGCTATTTTCTGAATATCCACGATTAATAACATATTCCTTTACAGTCTGTGCCGATTCTACGCTTCCTACTCTTACCTCTACTTTACTGTTTTCTGGTGTTTCCAAATCTAGTTTATCACCAGCTGAACGAATATCAACGTCTTTATTGTTATTCATCAGTTCGGTCACTACATTTAATATTTCGTAAACAAACACATAATCATTAAAAGTGATCTTTTCAGAATTATCCCCAGTATCAGGCACTGGTCTGAAATTAGAATCAATCACAATATTCAATATTTCCTTCTCATAACCTAAATCGCAAACATATTTCTCAACTTTTTCAGCTGATTCTTCGTCACCGACAATAACTTTTACTTTACTGTTTTCTGGTGCTTTAAGATCAAGCTGATCACCAACAGATATAATATCAACCTTATCCGTATTGTTTTTCATATAATCTGTAAGTTCATCCACAAGATCATATATGAAACTGTATTGCGAAAAAGCATCACTAGCAGCAAAAGCAATGTTAGTTAATGAATGAGAAAGCATGAGCGTTGCTGCTATTCCTGAAATTATTCTTAGACCTTTTTTCATACAGATCACTCCTTAATGTCATATCGCAGTAATAATTACTACTCCCAGGTCATTTTCAATATTTCTTAATTTTGTCGCATAACATGTAGTTCCGCTACCGCCACTATGTATGCCCATGAAATATAAACCATTTCCGTTAGTATATTCTATTCCCATAGGTGCACCGCTATCACCGCCTGCTCTTTCCATATCATATTCAATAACATCATTTATCACTACATTGTTAGCATAAGTTACACTTGTACTCAGTGAAGTTATTGTTCCTTCTTTTCTTCCAGTAGTAGCGCCGTATTTTACTACATCTATTCCAACCATATATGGTGAAACAATAGGCTGAGTATCATATACGCATGTTGTGATATTGCCATTACGCAAAGATGATGAAGCAACAAACGTATTATTTGAATTAAACGGAATAAAAGCAGCATCGCAGTTTCCGGAGAATAATGCAGTAACATTAGAGTTGTTATTAAAAGAAACATAAGAACTATTACAATATGAAGAACACGTACTGTCAGCTACATGTCCGGCAGTTATAATACCATAAGAATTAGTATTAGGATCATACGCATTAACTCCTATAGTACCTCTAAAATAATAATACGAATTGTTGTTATATCCGCAATACAACTTGCTGCCTGAATAAGCATAGTTATTTGTTGAAATATTTCTGTTATCTGTTGCTTCATCAGAAGTAGAAAATTCAACGAAATCCTGCTCAATCGGTGCTTGATTCTTTCTGAAAGATATTAAGTCCGAATCAAATCCATTATTCTTTACAAAGGAGATCAACTTTTCTTTGTCCTCATCAGACTGCACTGCAACTTCTACAGTATTTGTTTTTTCTGAAACACAGGAAACAGTTACATTGTTTTGAAGCATATGATCAGAAATGTACTCATAAGTTTCGTTTAACTCATCAAGATTATACTCAACTTCCTTAAACTCAATATCTGATTTTTTAAAAAAGTCTTTGTAATAATTAGAACTATCAAGATCTGTAAGACATATAGTTACCATTTCTGATTCACTATCATAGTAAATTCCACCATATTCGTCTGGATAATCAACGTCTTTACTTTCTTCAGAATATAAAGAAAGTAATAAGTCTTCGTATTCTTCAAGGCATATTTTTTGCTTTATACTTCTATCGTTACCTATAATATCACTGGAATCTGCTGATACGCTATAAGTAATACTCGATACTGCAATTGCAACAGCAGCAAGTATTGAAAAATATCTCTTTTTCATTTCTGTTTTCCTCCTCGATTAACATAATTGTATTATTTTCACAACGGTTGTTTCTAACTCAATCAAACCATTTTTATCATCCCCCGATTAATAGCATATCCCTATTTTTTATAATAATGCTATTCGTATTAATTAGGTTAAAATACGATGTCACGCATTATTAACATTCAAATATACCACATAACTATTCTTTTTTTCAAAGTATATGACCAGTATATTTTCATCGATATTATCTTTAAAATAATATTCACTGACCTCGTATTCATTATCATCCGGATCATACAAAATTCTATTCTGAATAAAATTTTCAGTTTGATTTTTATCCACTATTTGTTGCCTGTAATATTTATGCCCTTCATTATCTTTCAAAATAAAAGGAAAATCACGGACATCAAACTTATTGGAAATTGTACTTGATATATCAGATGATTGCGGAACAGTAATCTCACTTGTAACTGGTGAAGAAGATATTGTTTCTTCTTCGGTAAATATATAATTGTCCGGAGATGCGATTACCGTTTTTTCTGCCTGGCTTTCGGTTTCAAGGTTTTCAGCTGCTTCTGTTGAACAATTGAATTCAGTATTCGATTCTAAAGAATCCGGATTATTTTCAAATGATTCTGGTGTTATTACAGACCTTTCGCTATAGCTTCCTTCGCTTTCAGACTGTGGCTCTGATTTTTCAGGAATTGTTACGATGTATTGTGCATTTCCATCGGATTTGATTTTAGATACCTCAGTATTTACATTTGCTGTATCTACTATATCGTCTGTACATGGAACTGTATCCGCCATTTCTGTTTCTTGCACTTTTTCTGTACAATCAGTGGTTACAACATAACTGTTATTTATCTCAGGTCGCTTTATACGATTAGCTTCATTATGATAATAAATACAGGTACATAAAACGATGACTGCAGCTGAAGCCGGTGCAATTATATATATCGGTTTTCTGTTTTTTTGTTCCGGCACATAGTTTTCCGCTTCTTCTATAAATTCATCGTCTATCTTGCCAAAAATATCTCTGAGCTTTTCTGTTGTCATTATAGCCCCACCTTCTTTTTCAGATACTTTTTAAGCCGCTTTCTCAGTCTTGAAAGTCTGGCTCTTACATTCTCCTCTGTCATTGAAGAACGCTTTGAAATATCTGCAATGCTGTCAAAAAACCAATATCTTCTGACTAAAATAAACCGATTATCTTTATTAAGAGTGCGAAGAAAATCATTGATCGCATTTAAGACCTCGGTCTCATCAAAATTTTCTTCAGTAACACTCCTGCTGTCCATGCATTCACCGAGTTCGTCAAGAGAAAAGGTTAAATCTCTTTTTCTCTTGTCCCGGTTAAGAGTTCTCAGTCTGTTCAGTGAATGATTCCGTATGATTCTGAACAGAAATGCAGACAGTATTTCAGGTTTTTCCGGTGGAATCAGATTCCACGCTGTAAGATAAGTATCATTCAGACATTCTTCAGCATCTGAATTATCATTCAGGATTGACTTTGCTACATACAAACATCGTTCCCTGTATTTTTTATCTGTCTCCGTAATTGCATTTTCAGATCGTTCCCAGTAAAGATCAATTATTTTTTCATCTTCCAGAATCATTCACCTCCCTGTGACTCTGTTGAAGGCCTTCTAATAATATAGTGTACGTTCCGAACCGTTTGTGACTCATCAAATTCAAGTTTGTAAGATGTCACAATTAATCTGCAAAATAGTTGTGGATAATGACAATAATAAAGCTCTCAGATTACGCTGGCTGCGTTTTCCGAGAGCTTTGCTGCTTTGGTATTAATGGTGAGCTGCCGAAGGCAGCTATTCGATAGTATCAGGCATAGCGATGCCTGATACCTTTACTGCAGCGTCATAGATTTAAATGTCTCAATCATTAGGCAGAGACACTCACAGAAGAAATGCAGCGTAAAGAGGAATGGATATAACATCGTCCGTTTTTCCGAAATTTTTCTGAGATAATCTGACAGAATACTGCGGAGAGAACTTCTGCTTAAATACACTGAGACTTCTTGAACGCACATGTTCACCTTTTTTCACTTCAATTGCAATGATTTTGTCATCTTTCTGAAGAACAAAATCAAGCTCTGCCTGTGAATTTGAAGTAGTCCAGTAGTAAAGCGGATAATTCTTTGAAGCAAGCTGCTGTGCAATATAGTTTTCCGTAACAGCTCTCATATAAATATTCGATTCGCCGGTAATAATCGTATTCACTGACATATGTGATTTGTTGACCAGCAAACCAACATCAGACATGTAAACTTTAAAAGATGTCTGATCTGCATAAGCAGGAAGCGGTATAAGTCCCTGGTCAGTACGCTGACATTCCAGTATTACACCCGCCTGTCTGAGCCATTCCAGAGATGCTCCGAAAATAGACGAAGAACCGCCTTTCTGAACGACTTTGTACTGAAACTTTTTGTTATCTTTTGCTAGTTGAGCAGGAATTGAGTTATAGCATGCGCGAATCTTCACTGATTCAGTGTTGCTTGCGTATTTCGCCATATCAGCTGTATAGCTGTCAAGTATATCGTTCTGAACAAGAGCGGATTCGAGATATGAATTAGTGCCGATAAACGTTCTGACGGCCTCCGGCATTCCTCCGACTATAAGATAGTCATGATAAAGACTGAGGGCTTTCTGATGCATGGCTTCGTTCATTGGTTTGCAGCTGTTAAAGCATTCAGTAATTTCTTCAATAAGTAAATCATTGTCGGAAGCGAGAAGGAACTCTTCAAAATCAAGAGGATAAAGCCGTAATATATTGACTTTTCCCACAGGAAATGAAGTCTGATTTCTGTTAATAGCGATGCCAAGCAAACTTCCGGCTGCTGCAACATGATATTCCGGAAGTTCTTCACAGAAATATTTCAGTGAAGTCAAAGCGCGTTCACATGTCTGTATCTCATCCAGAATAATCAGAGTTTTTTCAGGAAGAATTCGTTCCTTCGCTTCAGCTTCAAGATGTTTTATCAGTCTTTCCGGTGAAATATCTTCATCAAACAGCGATGCTGCGTAGTGATTGAGTTCAAGATTTATATAAATCGTGTTTTGGTAATGTTCCTTACCAAATTCACGTAAAATAAATGTTTTGCCAACCTGTCTGGCTCCGTTTAAAATCATAGGTTTTCTGTCTGAAGAATTTTTCCAGCGAATAAGCTGATCAGTGATCTTTCGTTTCATTTTCCGGTCCTTTCGTATATACAATTGCATTTACTGATTAAATTATATATCACCACGAACGTTAAGTCAATAAAAATATGAATTTTCTGATTTTTTCGGACTTAACTGTAATGATCTCAGATGTACTGAACTATACAGCAATCAGCGGGAGCACCGGATTTTTCGCCGGTACTCCCGCTGGCTTTATTATTCATTGTCACCATTCTGCTTCAACAGATCTGCAAGATATAGCTCATCCTTTTTATGAGCACCTTTAATACTCTTGTATTTCCTTAAAGCTTCAACCAGTAATTCCGGATTATCGCCATAATACTCCCGGTAAAATCTCGTACTGTTATCATACTTTTTACGGTTAAAGCGGACATGAAAGTTTCCTCTTTAAATTCATCAGTTCATTATAATTAACTGCTGTTTCGAACGCGTTATTATAAAACTGCCTGCTTTTCAGAAGTTCGGAACGAATACTGAAATCTTCATACATATTTGAAAGAAAAATCTGACCGTCTGACTTTGATATCCATATATTATCCTGCCTGCTGAAAAGATCAAGAACTTCGCAGTAGTGTGTTGTAAAAATAAGCGTTGCATTATTCTTATTCACAGCCGGATCCTTGTATAAAGAGATCATATTCTCAACAAGTGTTTTATGGAAATGGTTTTCTATTTCATCTATTATCAGATCAAATCCGTCGCGAAGAGAAAGAACCATCATTGTATAAAGCAGAACACCCTTGGTTGTACCGCTCGAAAGGAACCAGAGAAGTTCTTTATCTGACATTATCTTTTCTTCATTACGATAAACGATTCTGTAATTATGTTCATCAGCCATCGACAGTTCTTTTATATTCTCATCAAAAATAGTCATGATATTACCGAACACATCTGTCGGCAGCTGATAATTTTTCATGGCACCGAACAGTTTAGTATAAGTATCTGTGCCTTCACCCATACTGTCGAAATATACTGCATAATTCTTTTTCTTCTTCAGAACAAAAAATATGTTTGAAGTATCTTCCGGAAGATCTGTAAAACCGGTCAGTTCTTCGAAATCATCATCAAAAATCTCGCCGACTTTGCTCTTGAAATATTTCTTGCTGTAAATATGTTCATCTGTGAAAACAGCTTTTTCCGGACGGGTCGCATCATTATTCAGTGTGGTTACATACTTATAAATGAATCCCTCATGGTAAAAATAAATATTCAGTTTTATATTTTCAAATGAATAGTGTTTCTTTTCAAGATGGAAATCACCAAGAATGCTGTAACAGCAATCAAGAAGTTCAATTGCTGTAGTTTTACCGGATGCATTTTTACCTATAACCGCAGCTGTATTGAATGTAAAAAGATTTGTATCGATTTCCTGAAGTTCATATAATCTGTCTTCAGATGTTTTTTTCGACTTTGCTACAAAATCGATTGTAAAATCATCATGACAGTTTTTAAAATTAGTTGCTGTAACACGAAGAAGTTTCATAATCATCAGCCTCCTGATATTATTATACCACCTCGCAGAGATTTAAACAAGTGTTTTGTTTAAATCTCTGCAAAACGGTCCTAAATAATAAAATGAGGCGCCTTAGGCGCAATTTTCCAAAACGAGCTGACCAGCTCGTTTTTTCTATAGCAGTCTTCGGCCCGCAGGGGTGAAGACTACCTTTATGCAGAGCAAACGGGAGCACCGGATTTTGATTTACCGGTACTCCCGCTGCATTTATTCAGAGTAATTGATGAGTATTTCGATATTATTGAAACAACTTATCCTTCTGTCGGTACGGCTTTTGATGCAGGAATCTAGTCCTTGTCCGGCTGATTTTTGCTTGCAGCAATCTGCTCTTCAGTCGCTTCTCTGGCTCCGCTAAAACCGTTTTCTATTGCTTCCGGATCACGTTCAACCTTACTGTAATCTGTTCCGTCATTCGGCACGGCTGTCGGTACAGGCATCTTATCCTTGTCCGGCTGATTTTTGCTTGCTGCAATCTGCTCTTCAGTCGCTTCTCTGGCTCCGCTAAAACCGTTTTCTATTGCTTCCGGGTCACGTTCAACCTTACTGTAATCTGTTCCGTCAACCGGACTTTCAGTCGGTACTGCCATCTTATCCTTATCCGGCTGATTTTTGCTTGCGGCAATCTCCTCTTCAGTCGCTTCTCTAAGTCCGCTGAAACCGGACTTTATAGCTTCCGGATCACGTTCAACCTTACTGTAATCTGTTCCGTCAACCGGAGCGGCTGTCGGTGCCGGTGTTGGAATCGGCTGTTCCGGTTCAGGGAAAGTTTTAGGTTCCGGAGTTGTGTATTCTGTTATTCCAAACTGGTCATAGATCTGCTTTGCTTCTTCTTCGGTAAGGCTTTCATTTAAGAACACAAAGTATTTGCCTTCTTCAGTTCCGCATTTTACAAGGAACATATTATCACTGCTTATTCCTTTTACAGTCCTTGCAAATTCCATGACGCCTCCGTTATTACTGCGAACAAACGGATTCACTTTTTTCTCATCAAACTGAGTTTCATCAAAGATGTGAACACATCTCTTGGTGTATGTATTTTCTTTATACGTTGCATAGTCATAAGTGTTGTCTTCTCTGTTCACCGGCATAATATAACCTTCCGGGAACGGTTCTCTTTCGATCTGCTTATTCGAAAAGCCTCTTTTTACGCCGATCATATTTGCTGAACCTTCCGGAACTTTCTTCGCACAGTACGCTCCGAAATTAGCCAGATCACTGATATTAAGAGCGGCATCCATATTTGTATCGGCACACATTTTCTGGCTGTCTTCCAGTTCGACATCTCCTAAAAGCCAGAGTGAGCAAAGTGTTAAGTCTGTCACATCTATTACTTCAGAACCATCGATATCTCCTATAAGGATCATCGTTCCCTCAGGCATATTCTTACTGATCTGATCAAGGTTTTCAGACTTGGCGCTGACTACTGCAGATGTCATAAATGATGCGCAGGCGATAATGCTGCACATTGCTGCTATTGCTTTTTTCATATAAATCATCCTTTCTCAAATAATTATCTTGATATTCGTTATTCTAATTAAATTCAGTTATTCCTAAAGTTTTAAAAATCTTGTCTTCCTCTTCAGCAGAAAGACTGTCATTTAAGAAAACATAGTATTGGCCATCTGCACTTCCACATTTCAACAAGAACATTTCTTCACTGCTTACTTCGCTTGCTGTTTTTACAGGTGCCATTACACCTGTATTTTCGACTACACTTTCAAAGAAAGCATTTAGAGTTTTCTCATTTAATATACTCTCATCAAAAGTATAAACACATTTCTTACTGTATGCTTTTCCTGAAAGTGTTGCATGGTCAAAAGTATTGTTTTCTCTGTTTACTGGTAGCACAGGATCTGGAGACAGTGTCGGTCTTTCCGGCACAGTTACTGTTGTTTCCGGCATCGGAGTTGGCAGTGGTGTCGGTCTTTCCGGTACAGTTACCGGAGGATCCGGTGATGGTACTGGTCGTGGCGGCAGTGTCTGGCTTTCTTCCGGATGCGTTGCTTCGGTAACTATTTTTTCTGTAGCAGGTGCTTCGGTAATGACATGCGGTTCTGTTACCGGATCAGCTTCTGTTCGTACATTTTCGGCAGAAGGTGACGGTGACGGAGGTGCTGCTGTTTTCGAAGGTGATTCTATCTGTGCAGCTTCTGTCACTTCATTGGTAACCGGATAAGAAGCAGATGAAGACTTTTCTGTTTCCGGTTCTGTAAAAGGAGCAGTTCCGATACCGGAAGATATATACGGAATATCATCACCTGTATCAGATGTTTCCGCGGTCGAAGCTTCAGTCGTTACCACCGTCTGTACGCTGTTATCCACTTCAAAATCATGCGGATCAGTGGTGTATCCCGGCAGATTATTTACAACTGCGATGGCAGCTGCCGATGCGGCGAAAGCGGAAACTATCAGTACGATATGACCTTTTCCTTCTTTTTTATACTCCGCTGCCTCTTCGATAAGATCATCATCGACCATCGAGACAGCATCTATAAGATCATCTCCGTTCATACCTTAACACCTCTTTTCGTCAGATACTCCTTAAGCTGTTTCCGCATTCTTGAAAGAATCTTTCTGACATTGTCCTCACTTAAGCCTGTAAGTTCAGATATCTGTTCAGAGGAATCAAAGAAGAAATAACGTCTTAGAAAAACAACTCTTTTTTCCTTGCTGTGTTTTCGGAGGAAATCACTTATAAGCCCCGCAAGCTCCTTTAAATCAGATGTGTCTTCCACATCAAATGTGCTGACCGCACTTTCGGATATCTCATCGATCGGAACCTGTGCGCTTTTCTTTCGCTTATCCGCCGTATAGTAGCGGAAGCGTTTAAGTGCGATGTTCTTTGTGATCTTTGCGAGAAATGCCGAAAGGTGAGACGGTCTTTCGGGAGGCATGCTGTTCCACGCTGCAAGATACGTATCATTAAGACATTCTTCTGAATCGGAAATATCATTTAGGATATTCCTTGCGATATACATACAGTGTTCCCTGTATTTTTTATCGGTTTCTGTAATGGCAGATTCAGAACGGAGCCAGTAGAGCTCGATTATCTTTTCATCTTCCATGTCCTGCAGTTTCACCTCTCTGTTATTCCGGATATAAAGAGAAATGCCCAAAAGCCTGTTCTGATTTTCAGAATCTTCAAAGCTTCTAAATGTCCCTTCATATACTAAGTACCCTTCCGCATTTCGTTTGTGACACTATTTTTTAAGTTTGTAGAAAGTCATAAAGCAAGCATTGCCAGTTTGTTTTATTTTCACAAAAGGTACCGAACGTCAGTTTCAAATGATGCCCGATACCTTTTATTTTAAAGTGTTTATTATTCTTCTGTAATTGTTATCTTAAATTATACTATATTCTCACGTTTATGACAACAGCAAAACAAAATAGTTTTTTCTAAAGATCATCATAATGCACCCGTCTGAATGAAAATGAGGCGCCTCCAGCGCAATTACAAAACGAGCTGACCAGCTCGTTTTTTCTATAGCAGTCTTCGGCCCGCAGGGGTGAAGACTACCATTTTACAGAAGCAAACGGGAGCACCGGATTTTTTACCGGTACTCCCGCTGGTTTTGTTTACATCAGTTTTTCAAATTCTTCAGTACTCATACCTGCATATTTTGCAGCTTCGGGAACTGATAACTTTCCGTCTTTAGCAAGTCTGACAAAACCATTTA
>JAFRUS010000001.1 GCA_017438745.1 Oscillospiraceae bacterium
AATTTCAGGCAAAGATACTCTTTTTGTACTGTGTACGCTCTGCTCAGTATCGTGTAAATAATTATTAAGCGTATCAACCAGATAACCAAACATTCTGTACGTAATGTTTGGATTCCAGTAAGACTGTTCTTCAGCCAGAATTCAGTTCCCACCAGTAAGCATCTCATAAGTCACACCGTATTTTTCGGCGATATCCTTTGCATATGAAGAACCTTTCGGAGCGGCTATTTCAACTTTGAATGAACGTTTTCCGTTTTCATTTTTCATGATTAGAGAAGAAGCTTTGACGCTGGTGCCTTCAGCGTTCATTTCTTCAACTGATTCAGCCAGTTTGTGCATGTGAGTGTTGTAAATAGCACGTACCTGTTTTTTCAGAAGTGCGCGAACCGAATCGCGGGCGATGTAGTATCCTTCCTCGAATGAAGTTGTCGAGAAGGTTTCGTTTAAGAGAACAAGGCTGTTTTCCGTACATTCAGAATAAATATCCTTAAAGCGTACACATTCCTCGCCGAGTCTTCCGAGATCAAGCGTCTTGTCTTCATCTGCAGGGAAATGGGTGTAGATACAGTCGGCAGGTTTAAATATGAACTCAGATGCCGGAACATAGATACCACCTTGTGCAAGAACGAACATAAGTCCGACAGCCTGCGTTATTGTAGTCTTTCCACCGCGGTTTGCTCCGGTAAGAATATAGATGCTGTGTTCTTTATCGAAATCCAGATCGTTATAAACAATGTCATCTGGTTTTTCCATGGTAAGCGCAAGCCTTAAATTATAAAGATCCTTCGCTTTCATTGAAACTGTTTCGTTTTCAGATATCTTCGGTTCACAGAACCGGAACCCGCATTTCATCTTTTTCTCGATAAACTCAGCAAAGCGGATGTAGTACACAAATTCCGGCATGATTCCTGAAATATTCACAACTGCGATATTCGAGTATTTCGTGAGTACATCACGCAGTTTCTTTACAAGCGAGTCGAGTATCTTGTTCATTATGTTGTCAAGATACCAGGTAGAATTCGTAGTATTGTCGCCTTCCGGACTGTTCACAACAGTTGAGCGTACAGCACCGTCAACAAAAGCGTTGCTTGTTACAGCAGTGAATGCCCCCATGGTCTGAATATTTGAAATGAATCCGCTGCCTGCTTTTTCTATCTGATGATAATGCATATCACCGTTCCATTCGCAGTCTTCGTGTATTCTGTTCTTTGAAGCTATGGCGTCTGCAAAACTGCTTACTATATTTGATTTGCGGAACGGCTTGCTGTTTACTGAAACAAGTCCCATGCTGACCGCTTCAAAACGGTCGTTTACATTTATTCCGAGAGTCACGCTCTGAATATCCGATGATTTTTTCTTAAGCTCTGTAATATCTTTTTTCATTTCGGCGAAGCAGGCTTCGTTATACAGGTCGTCAACGTATTTTCTGAAAGATATCAGACCTTCCGATCTTATATCATTGTCAGAAAGGCATTCCTTCATAGCTTCAACGCATTTGATATAGTCGTCAAGTTCATCGAGCCTGTGCATAAGATGCCAGAAACCAAGCTTTTCATCGGTGTCGATATGGGAAGAGCCGAATTTTCGTATGTATTCGATCTTATCAAAAAGCTCGGACATTTTCTTTCGGAGTTCCGGAAGATCAAGAATGTCTTTGAATATCTGTTTTCTGTATTCAGCAGTTTCCTTGGAAGCAGTCATTTTTGAAATTACGTTCATTATCATGTTCTGCTCTTTTTGGTTTTCAGTAAGTTCAGCGCAGAGTACATCAAGAGCCAGATCGTGGCAGGCTGATTCCGTAAGCTTTCTGTATCCTTCACTGTCAGAGTCCGGATAAAGCAGACTGAAAGGTTTATTGTCGTTCATATTTTCTCACTCCCTGGTTGGCAGATATATCCCGAAAGGCAGTATAATGACAGATGGAAAGGTACTGCCGTCGTCATGATGTCTTAATTTTAACATGGATGCGTGTGTTTTTCAAGTGATATACTTAATAAGTTTTTCCCTGTTGACACCGTGTGAATTTTAGTGTATAATAATCTTAAAGTTCTCAAAAGTTCACTGATTTGATGTGAACTTTTTCACAGTGCACAACAATAACCAGAGGTGAATTACTATGAAATCATTTCCCGAAAAATTAAAGGAAGCCCGTGCGCGTATGAATATGTCGCAGGAGGAGCTTGGTAATAAGATCGAAGTCAGCAGACGTTCGGTTCTTTCTTATGAAAAGGGCGAAAAATTTCCTCGTGACCGCGTTATTTACCGTATTGCCGCTGTTCTCGGAGTATCCGTGAAATACCTTAAGGACGAAAACTGTGACGATCCGATGGAAGACATCGAACTCGACCGTCACATAGCAGAAATTACAGGTAAACTCGGAAGCAGTACGGTACGCGATGCCGATGCTCTTATAAGCGAAAGTCTTGCATTCCTTGCCGGAGGCGATGTTCCGATGGAGGAAAAGGCTGCTCTTTTCGAAGCAGTCGTTGCCGGTTACATGAAGTGCAAGGAACAGGCAAAGCTCAAGTACGGAAAGAAAGATTAAAGAACGTGGGGGATGTAAAATGCTTGGTATTTCCTGCAGTGAGATACGAAAGAAAGTCAGAAGACTCGTAAGCCGTTACAAAACATCTGATCCTTCCGAACTCTGCCGGTGCATGGATATCATACTCTGCGAGGCCGACTTCGGCAGTTCTGAAACTGCAATAAAAGCTATGACAATGACGGTTTCAAGGGTTAGCTGTATTCAGTACAGCCGTACTCTGCCCGACGTGGTAAGACACTTTATAATCGCCCATGAACTCGGTCATGCTGTGCTTCACAGAAAAAATCATATCGACACAGGATTTTTCGATGATATTTCAGTTACCGAGCGTGAGGCCAATCTTTTTGCCGCTGAACTCCTTTTCGGGGAAAGCAGGGAACTTTACGGAAAAATGAAAAACTGTGAAGATTCTCTGTTTCAGTTTGCGGCGGAGTACAGGGTGCCGTATGAGCTTCTTGCGTACAAAATTGAGATAATGAAAGACGAAGGTTATGACGTTCCGGAACTTCCGTACAAGCCGGACAGCCGTTTTTTAGGCGGAAATCTGTGGAACGAAAAATGTTGTAACTGCGGGTGATCCTATGCTTTTTCTCTGCATTGATCTTAAAAGTTTTTATGCATCGGTCGAATGCACTGCCAGAGGACTGGATCCTCTGGATACGAACCTTGTGGTGGCAGACGAGACCCGTACAGAAAAGACCATCTGTCTTGCGGTAACGCCTTCTCTGAAATCTTTCGGTGTGCCCGGAAGACCGCGACTTTTTGAAGTTAATCAGATAATGAGAAACATAAATGATGAACGTCTGCGCAGAGTTCCGTCAGGTGAATTTTCCGGAAGTTCGCATTTTGCCGGTGAACTTCGGAGAAACAGGAGTCTTAAAGCTGATTTTCTCATAGCCAGACCCCGTATGGCTATGTACATGAAGGTAAGTTCGGACATATACAGCATTTATCTTAAATATATCTCTCCGGAAGATATACACGTATATTCTGTCGATGAGGTGTTCATAGACATCACTAACTACGTACGCCTGTACGAATGCAGCCCCCGTGCTCTTGCCATGCGTATGATCAGAGATGTGATGAAGAAGACCGGTATTACCGCGACTGCCGGTATAGGAACGAACATGTTTCTTGCAAAGATCGCTATGGATATAGTCGCAAAGAAAATGCCGGCAGACAAGGACGGAGTGCGTATTGCGGAACTGGATGAAGCGTCATTCCGCCGGCAGCTCTGGAATCATACTCCGCTTACCGACTTCTGGCGTTTCGGTTCCGGAATAACCAGACGACTTGAAAAACTGAGGATCCACACCCTCGGTGATCTTGCCCGTGTTTCCGAACGGAATGAAAATGTGATCTACAGGGAGTTCGGAAAAAATGCAGAACTTATCATTGACCACGCATGGGGATGGGAACCGTGTACCATAGCCGAAGTAAGATCGTACCGGCCTGAAAATCACAGTCTGAGTCAGGGACAGGTCCTGCCGGAACCGTATAAATATGATTCTGCTCTCCTTATTGTTAAGGAAATGGCGGATCAGCTTTCACTTGACCTTGTAAGAAAAGGAGTGGTCGCTGATCAGCTTGTGCTTGCTGTTGGTTATGACCATTCATTTATACCAAATGATTACGAAGGAAAGCTCGTTCTTAACCACTACGGAAAGAAATCTCCGGCAGGTGTGCATGGTTCCGTGAATCTCGGAAAATACACATCTTCTACTGTGACTTTTATAAATGCCGCTGTAAGGCTCTTCCGTGAGATAGTTGATGAAAGGCTTTTCGTAAGAAGGATATGTATAGCTGCAAATCACGTTATTTATGAAGATTCTGTACCTGATACTTCAGAGATCCAGTACAGTTTTTTTGAAGATACCGAAGCTGTAATTCGTAAACGGCAGGCGGAGGAGGAAAAGCGTGTTCGGGAGAAAAATATACAGGATGCACTTGTTTCAATAAGATCAAGATACGGAAAAAATGCGATACTTAAAGGAATGAATTTTGAGGAAGGAGGGACCGCCATTGAACGAAACGGTCAGGTGGGCGGTCATCGTGCATAATGGATAATTACGAAGATATTATAGATCATGAACACCATGTTTCACCGGTAAGACCGCAGATGACACTTCATGACCGGGCGGCGCAGTTTGCCCCGTTTGCGGCACTTACAGGCTTTTATGATCTGATAGATGAGAAAACAGGAGCTGCAGATGATCCTGCTTCTTACTTAAACCTGCTCAAAAAGGGTGAAAATCCTTTTGAAAACACCGAAGGAGCGTAGTTTGAGGCAGGTGAACGATATCGGAAAATATGGTGTAAACTTCAGGTTGCGGGCATGAAAAAAAGATTTTTTTCTGATGTATACCAAAAGTTTATTGCAGTAACAGGCAAGACGTGTTATCATAGATAAAGAAAAGTAAACGGAAAAACAATGTTTGGTTTTCGTTTGCTGTATACTTCCGGTCAGGATCTTCAGGCGGCATCTGAAAATCCTGAGAGCGGAAGTGTAAGAAAGGAGAGATAAGTATGTCGTTTGCCTCAAAACTGCAGGAGATACGTGTAGAAAACAATATTTCACAGGAAGGACTCGCAGAAATGCTCGGAGTATCCCGTCAGTCTGTTTCCAAGTGGGAACGCGGAAAGGGATACCCTGAAATAGACAAACTGATATTCATAAGCGAACGTTTCGGAGTTTCACTTGACGAACTTCTGAAAGAGAAAAAAGATGCATCAGGAAATCCGAGACGTACTATTAAACTTACAAAGGATACAAAAGAAAGTGACAGTGTCAGAATCGAATATCCTGAGAATTCCGCACCGGAGGAGATTTATCCGGAAAGAAAACCCTATGCAGAAAAGGTGAATAATAATTTTTTTAACGGTGAAGTAGTTTCTGACAGAGCAGGGATCGCTCAGTACACAAACTACTCATACACCGGTTCTGAAAACATGGGAAACAGCCGCAGTGAAAGGCGTAGAAACAGATTTTCGAAACTCAGGATGCGCTTAAGAAAACGCAGACCGGTAATTTTGATAGCGGGTTTTCTTATGGCGTTTATCGGATTTACTGCCGGAATTATAAACCAGTATCATGCCGCTGTAAGAAACGGAGAACAGTCTCCGATGATTGTGGAGTACGATGAATCGTTTTCTGAAGAAACTTTTGATCTTCGTTACATGATCGATGAAGCAACCGGTACAAGGTATGTTTTCGAGAGAAGTTCGTGGGGCATCGTTACAGATTTAAATTTTGTCAACTTAAGTGAATGCACAAAGCTTAAGGAAATCTCTACAGGTGAATACTATTACTGCCATCAGGATTATATGACAGACTGTGTGACGATACTCGATGACAGAAACATATGCTTTGTCATTCCTCGTTTTCTGACATTGACAAGTCTTGATGTTGAAAGTCAGAAAGAATATACAGCTTATCAGGATGTGAATTCGCAGGAATGGTACTTCGTACCTGACTGGATAATCAGAAACGCAGACGAAGGCCTTGACGACGTTGATCAGGTAAAAAAATCAGATGACAACTCTGAAGACAATGCTGTACCGGATGACGCAGCACCAGATGCAGAAAACGAAACACCGGTAGACAAATCGTGAGCCCTGTGTTATAATATATATAACATATTTATAGGGACGGGGGATGATATTTATGGATTTTCAGGATTTTGCAGATTCGATCGAGCCTATGACCTGCGTTATTTCAGTAGAGAAATTTCCTGACGGAAGCTATGGAAACATCCGTCTTGTTGCAGGAAACAAAGCATATGTAGACTCAATTGAAAATCCTCAGCATATGTCATCGGCAGAAATGCTCAACAATAAATTTATACCGGGTTCACCGTATGAAAAATACATTCCGAAAGATCTGAACTTCGAAGCAGCGTGCTATCAGTGTGCTATAAAGAAAAAGCCGTATCACACATACATTCATCCGGACAGATACAGCTTCTGGATCGACATGTACATGATGCCGCTGAAATCGGACGATCCGAACATCGGTTACTGCTCATACACCCAGGAGCTGACTTTTGAGAAGAACGATGACCGTATGACAGATCTTTCAGCAGATATATCTTCGGCTGTACTCAAGACTACCCTTAAACTTAAGGGCGGCAAGGACTTTAAGCACAACATGGAGCAGGTGATATCTGAAATACTTGGTATCTGTTCTGCTGAACGCTGCTGCGTTTTTCTGACAGATTTCAAGGAAAGAAAGTGTTCCGTTCTTTCACATGTTATGGCTCCGGGAATCCATGCCGTATCTATGGAACATATCATTAATGAAGAATACGACGACTTTTTCAGTATTGTTGAGACCTGGCCTGATACCATTGCCGGCAGTACCTGCATTATAATAACAAATAAAAATGATATGGAAGTACTGAAGGAACGTAATCCTGTATGGCACGAATCGCTGGTGAATGCGGGTGTGGAAAGTCTCGTTCTTTTTCCGCTGGAATACAACGATGAAACACTCGGTTATATCTGGTTGACGAACTTTGACGTGGAAAATGCCATGAATATAAAGGGAGTTATGGAACTGACAACTCAGCTTATAGCTTCCGAAATAGCCAATCATCAGCTTCTTGACAAACTCAGGATACTCGGAACTGTCGATGTGCTCACAGGTGTATATAACCGTAATGCAATGAACAACCGTGTTGACTGGTTTATAAGAAGCAAAGACAAAAAGCCGGAAACGATCGGTGTTGTTTTTGCGGATCTTAACGGCCTTAAGCAGAAAAACGACAATGAAGGTCACGGTGCAGGTGACAGACTTCTCAAAGAGGCAGCCGAAATCCTCAAAGACATATTTTATGACGGCGAAGTATACCGCGCCGGCGGCGATGAATTCATGATAATCGACTGTGAAGCGACATGTGAAGATCTCGAAAAGCGTGTCGAAAAGCTCCGTAAAGACTCGGAAGATCCGGCAAACATCAGCTTTGCTCTCGGTTTCTATTTCGATGACGGAGAAGGAGACATACGCAAGGCAATGCGAACTGCAGACGAGCGTATGTACGCTGATAAGGAGCGGTACTACAAACGTTTTCCGGAAAGACGAAGAAAATAAGCAGAGAATACTGACTGAAACGATTCAGTAAACGATAAACATGAAATAAAAAGCAGGTATCCTGAATGAAGGACACCTGCTTTTTATTTATATGCCCGTTTTCTGTCTGTCACAAAAAGCGAGGACAGTGTACGGAACATTAATATTATCATGAGCACAGAAGTAATGATCTCCGATGTCAGGAACGAAAGCCATATACCGGTCATTCCGAACAGTCCGGACATTATCACTGCGCATAAAACTATTGTCACAACTCCGCGTGACAGTGAGCATGCGAATGCGCTTACAGCCTGCTCGGTCGCGCTTAAATATCCGCATCCGGCTATGTTGATACCGGCAAAGAGAAATCCGAGAAAATAGAGCTTCGCACCCTTGTCTGCATATGCTGCAAGTTCGGCGGAGTGCTCACAGTTGAAGATTTCCACTATCTGTCCGGTAAATCCGTGTATGCATGCCAGAATAGCAGCTGACAGGAGAACGACAGTGAAAAAGCTCTTGCTTAAGACATAAACCGCAGAACGGACATCACCTTTTCCGTATGATTCACTGATCAGCGGCTGAGCCCCCTGCGATACACCGTTGAATACGGAAGTGGAAACCAGTGCGATATTTGCGATTATTCCATAGGCTGCAACACCTGTGTTTCCGGCAAGTCTCAGTATCAGAATATTGAACACCGCAGTAGTGATACCGGATGACAGTTCACCGATCAGAGCAGAAACGCCGACTCTGCAGGCGTACAGAAATCTTCTGACTGAAGGAAATCCACGGACAAATTTCAGTGTGTTTGATTCTTTAAAAAAGTGTGCACAGCAGATCAGAATACCCACAGCAGGTGAGCATCCGGTCGCAATACCTGCACCCAGCATTCCGAGTTTCATCGGGAACATAAGAATGTAGTCGAATGCGATATTGAACAGACTGCTTATCAGCGTCGCTGCCATTGCAAGTGACGGATCCCTGTCATTTCTGACGAATGCATTCACAACGGCATTTGTCATGAACAGCGGCGTGAACGTCATTATCGTCCGTATGTACGATGTTCCGGTGGCAAGTATCGTTTCATCACCGCCCAGAAAAGCAAGTATCTGTGACGGAAAAAGCAGTCCTCCGAGAACGAATGGAATACTGATAAGAAGCACTGAAAAGACCGCACCTGAAAAATAAAGATCCGCTTTCTTATCTTCCACTGCCTTTCTTATGGTGTAGCATATCGCCGATCCGACACCGGTCATTGCTCCGAGACCGTTTATCAGCCCGAATACCGGCAGCACCAGATTCAGCGCCGTGATACCGTCTGCACCTTCCGCACGTGAAATGAAATACGTATCCGCAAGAATATAAAATGACAAACCCAGCATGCCCAGTATATTCTGAGACACGTAACGGGTATATCGTTCGTTTATAGACATTTGTTGTTCTCCCCAATTATTCTTTTTCCATATATTAAACCTCAGAAACTGTAATTGCGTATTCTAAAAGGTAATTTTCATTCTACAGCAAAATACGATCAATGTCAAGGCTTGAAAACAGACATTTGTCTAAAATATCAGTCACAGTCAAAACAGCCGGCATCCCGAAAGAAGCCGGCTGATATTTTTTCTTATGAATTATTCAGCATCAAATTTTTCTGTTTTCTTTGACAGAAACTGTCTGAGATGTGCCAGATCTGCAAGGTCAGTATTTCCGTCACCGGTTACATCAGCAGCATTAACCTGTGCTTCTGTAAATTCTCTGTCACCTACAAGATAAAGTGAGAGTGCTGATAAATCTGTAATATCAACTTTCCCGTCTCCGTCAAAATCTCCCATTTTATAAGTTAGGGTTTCATTATCTGATGGCGATGCTGAAATTATATCAGCGTAATAATCCCATTCAGTCGCATTTTTGTAATTCTCGATTTTGTCAGCAGGAACATAAATTGTTAATTTGTCAGAAGGCTTTCCGAATACAGCTGAACCTAATTCAGCAGGTTTAGAGCTTTCAAAAAATACAGAAGCTAAATTCCAGCAATCATTGAATGCACCATCACCAATGTTTGATACATTTCCCGGAATAGTGACTGAAACTAATTCATCGCAGGAACTGAATGCATACGGATCAATATTTGTAAGGCTATCCGGCAGAGTAACAGATAACAAAGAGTCACAATACCCGAATGTATACTCTTTGATGTTTGTTATACCTTCAGAAATAATAACTGATTTTAATCTTTTGCAATCGCAGAATGCAAATTCACCAATGTTTTTTACACTTTCAGGAATAATAACAGAATTCAGAAGGTTAGCTTGCAAAAATGCATAATCACATATTCTTGTTACATTATCAGGGATAATAACATCACCTGAACATGTTACTCCAAGAATAAGCGTATTATTGACTATAACAAGAGGATTTTCTTTTTGTTTTTCTTCTATCCATGGAGTTTTGTCAAATGTCCATAAACCAATATTTATATCATCCCCTAGGATAGTGACAGAAGACAGGCTGCTGCAGCAGTAAAATGCTGCTTTACCTATCACGGTTACGCTATCAGGAATGACTACTGAGGTAAGATCAGTACAGTCCCTAAATGTACAGTCACCAATATTAGTTATGGTGTTTGGTATACTTACAGAAGAAAGCTTTTCACATTTTTCAAATGCATGCCCCCCAATATTGGTAATACCGTAATCTATAATTATTTTTTTTATTTGATCTTTATGATTTTCCCATGGGCATACGTTGAAACCAGAATAATCGTTCATGGAACCATAACCGCTGACTCTGAGAACGCCGTCACTGTCCAGCGACCAAGTTAATTCCGATTCATGTTCTTCTGTACCGCAGTTTCCTGAATCTACAATTGATGCATTGACAATATTGATTTTATTGTCGAACAGTTCTGTATCGCTGGTGTCTGCAAACTGCGGGAAAGTTATTGGCGAAAGTGTTACAGCTCCTGCGATTATAATTTTCCAAATATTCTTTTTCATTAAATATCTCCTTTAGGACTATTAAGGTGTATATATAGTTTTATTGTATATATTATATACGATGCTTTTCTATAAGTCAAATTAATTTAAGCAGATATTTTATGCATACAGAAATGGTGAGCTGCCGGAGGCAGCTAATTGAAACAGCCGGTATCCCGAAAGATACCGGCTGAATTTTTCTGTCTATATGCTATGCTACAATAAACTTTTGCATTTCACGGATGGTCAAATCGATTGGTTCAATACCTTTTTCTCTGCAATATTCAATAATAGCACGATAATTATAATGAACTTCATTTTCATCGGTTGGATGATAAACGACATATCCGCCAGCTTCTTCAGCGATTTCATCAAGTTCGCATATTTCTCTGAATTCTTTTTCAGACATTTTAATCCCTCCTAAAGTTGTATGTTTGAATGAGTTTTTGCGCTGCACATTCATCTATAATCATTCTATATGGGTGTGGGTGTCCGAGTAGCATTGCGCCTAAAGTTTTGGCGTAGTGATTAACAAGTGTTGTATTTTTAGCATCCATATAAACAAATCCACCATAGCCAAGTTCATAGGAACGCTGTACTGCTATTGCAAACAAATGACCGCCAACGCCAAAATATTCTTTGATTTTGCCAAAATTATGTGGAGCACATTCTGCTATTTTTACATAGATAGAATAGCTTCCAGGTACATCTTGAATAGCAATCAGTCCTTGAATACGTTCATCATTCTGAATTGTTAATTTATAAATTTCACAATCAGAAAGAGTTTTAGCATTCCATTTGAATTGCCAGTGTTTTAATGATTTCAGTTCTTCTTTTGATACAAGGGAATATGTAGTATCAACAATAACATGGTCACTTGCACGTTCAAGACAAGGAGTAAGTTTATCAATTTCTATATTCACTTCAACGATTCACTTCCTTAAGTTTATTATACCATGAATTCATCATTAAATGCAATTACTAATAAGGCAAAACTTATCAAAAAAATAGATTAGTAGAAATGGTGAGCTGCCGGAGGCAGATGATTGAAACAGCCGGTATCCCGAAAGATACCGGCTGAAATTTTTTATTCAGTATAAAATCATTTACCTTCAAACAAAGTCTCGAATCTCTTCATAGCCTCTGTAGTATTTTCCTTGTTGTTGAATGCAGTGAGACGGAACCAGTTGTCGCCGTTTTTGCCGAAGCCGGCGCCCGGGGTGCCTACTACTCCGGTTTTTTCAAGCATGAAGTCGAAGAATTCCCAGCTGGTCATGCCGAACGGGCATTCAAACCAGATGTACGGGGAGTTGATTCCGCCGGTGAAGTTGATGCCGAGTTTTGTCATTGTGTCGGAGATGATCTTGGCGTTTACCATGTAGTGAGCGGTCATTTCCTTTGCTTCTTTACGTCCTTCCTCGCTGAATACGGCTGCAGCTGCGCGCTGGACTACGTACGGTACGCCGTTGAATTTTGTGCACTGACGTCTGTTCCACATCTTGTTAAGGCTCATTTCTCTGCCGTCGGATGATTTTGAAACTATGCCTTTCGGGACTATGGTGTATCCGCATCTGGTTCCAGTAAATCCGGCTGTTTTGGAAAGTGAACAGAATTCAACTGCGCATTTTTCTGCGCCTTCTATCTGATAGATGCTTCTTGGAAGTTCCGGGTCGGCGATGAAGCTTTCGTAGGCTGAGTCGAAGAGGATAACTGCGTCGTTTGCAAGTGCGTAATCGATCCACTCCTTAAGCTGCGCCTTGCTGTAGCATGCTCCTGTCGGGTTGTTTGGTGAGCAGATGTAGATGATGTCGGCGTGTACGTTTTTGTCCGGCATCGGAAGAAAGCCGTTTTCCTTGTTTCCGGCTGTGTAAATGATGTTTCGGCCGTTCATTGTGTTTGTATCAACGTAAACAGGGTAGACCGGATCAGGGATGAGTACGGTGTTGTCTTTTGAGAAAAGATCGGTTATATTACCTGTATCTGATTTTGCGCCGTCGGAAACGAAGATGGTATCAGGGTCGAGTTCGACTCCGAATGATCTGTAATATCCGGCAATGGCTTCCCTGAGAAAATCGTATCCCTGTTCCGGACCATATCCGCGGACTGTATCAGCGCTGCCCATTTCGTCGGCTGCTTCGTGCATGGCTTTTACTACACTTTTTCCGAGCGGGAGTGTTACGTCACCGATGCCGAGTCTTATAACGCTTCTTTCAGGATACTTTTCCTGAAAGAGTTTTACTTTCTTTGCTACCTCACTGAAAAGATAGCTTTCCTTTAAATTAAGAAAATTTTCATTGAATTTAGCCATTGTGGTTACTCCTTAAGATTTATTGTTATAGCCGCAGTACCGGCTGCGCCGGTACTGCGGAGAGGGGGGGGGGGGGGGGGG
>JAFRUS010000084.1 GCA_017438745.1 Oscillospiraceae bacterium
ATCAGCGGCTGCTTGCAAGCAAGGACAAGTCTTCGGTGGCAGCAGAAATACAGACCAGTACACCTAAGCCCGAATATGAAAAAGCGATAAAAGACCCGTATATCATGGAGTTTTTGCAGATAAAACCAGATACCCATGTGTATGAGAGCGATATTGAGCAGGCATTGATAGACCATTTACAGCAGTTCCTTTTGGAGCTTGGACGAGGATTTTCCTTTGTATCAAGGCAGAAACGCTTTACGCTCGACGGACAGGACTTTTTCATTGATCTTGTTTTTTACAACTATATCCTCAAATGCTTTGTGCTGTTTGACCTGAAAACGGATAAGCTCACGCATCAGGATCTGGGACAGATGCAGATGTATGTAAACTACTACACCAGAGAGCTTATGAACGAGGGAGATAATCCGCCTATCGGTATCGTGCTTTGTGCCGAGAAGAACGATGCGGTTGTAAAATATACTCTGCCGGATGGCAATAACCAGATTTTCGCTTCAAAGTATTTCACATATCTTCCTACAGAAGAAGAATTGAAACGAGAGTTGAGAATCGACGAGTTTCAAAAACTTGATGAAAATTAAATAGAGTGCAATTTGCGCTTATATTATGAAAAACAAGACATGAAGAGCGATCTTCATGTTTTGTTTTTTTAAAATAGTACGCCGCAGGCGTACCGATTAAAGACCTGCAAATAAAAGTCAACCCCTAAATTGAAAAAAGTTTTCAATAAAAAATAGGCACGACGAAAAGACTGCCGAAGCAGCCTGAAAAAAATATTTTGTTGAACAGTATTTATGTTGTAGCTTCTGCAGCAGTTAAGGCTTCTTTAACTCTTGCATAGTAAATACGAAGAAATTTGTTTGCAGCAGCATTCATATATGAATAGTAATGCTTGCCTTCAGATTGTTTCTTTATCATAAAATCATATACCGGATTATCAGTCGGCTTTTTTTTCAACAATATTTGCATAATGATAAATAAGGTTCTTCGAAGAGCGCTTGCTCCTTTCTTGGTCATAGAATTAGATACTGATACTTTCTGGCCTGAATCATAATTCTCGCTATCATAACCAAAGTAAGCCGTAATTGCTTTTCTGTTATGAAAACGTCTTGGATCACCAATCTCAGCAATCAGCTGTGGACCTACCACTTTTCCAACACCATACATGGACATAACGGTATTGTATTCAGGAAGCCTAGCTGCTAATCGATTCATTTCAAGCTGTATAGCATGGCAATTTTCAATGGCTGAATTGAGCATCCTGGCAGCTTGTATAACAGCAAATCCATTTGATTCTTCTGAAGAAATACTGCTGACACATTCTTTTGAGAAGTCGTAAATATTCTCGCATGTTGTTTCAGAGAAGTAATAAGAATTGTTGTTGCACCATTTCTTGTACTTCCTTGAAAAGGCTTTGATTGTGAGCTTTGATATCATATTGCAGTGAGGAAATGCTAACACAAAGTCAACCCACTTTTCATGTCCGTCTGATTCTCTGGATGTTGAAGAAAACTGCTTATTGATTCCGGGAAAAGTTAGATCAAGCAATGAAACAAGGTTATTGTGAATCATGGTCTTTATTTTTGAAGCTTGTTGATACTGCCTGTTCAGCAGTTTTAATGATTTTCTTAAGTCTTCCTGAGGAACATATTCTTTCAAATCAGTCCAATAGTTTAAAGCGTATGAAGCGATCTTTAGTGAGTCTTTCTTGTCGGTTTTAGGCTTCCTCAATGTGTTTTCGCCGAAGTCACTGATAAGCACAGGATTGACTACTGAAACAAATATATTTTGTTCGTGGAGATAGCGAGCAATGGGTTCATAATAGTTTCCTGTTGCTTCCATAACGACTCTGGTCTCACCTTGAAGTTTCTTTATGAAGTCAGCTAGCACTTTTAAATCACTTCCGGTGTGGGCAACATCAAATGGCGTAGCCACTACTTCTCTGAATGGTCGTAGTACAGAAACTGTACTTTTTCCTTTGGAAACATCAATACCTACTGCGTTCATAATAAATACATCTCCTGAATTGAAATTGTAATCGGGCAAACCATACTTTACTCATTACCTATTCAATCTGTTTGGTGACACGAACGCACTTACTGTGGCTCAACCTGCATAAACCGAACGCTATAATGAAAGCATGGATGACAGTCTTTTGTACGGGCATTTTATCCCAAGGTGGCGCTCGTCAGTCCAATTACTGCTTTCAGTATAACTTAAGTAACAAGTACGTGTAAACCCTTACTGGCTTGCAAGGTTTTACCCGTCAATTATATTGTAACAGGTGGTGCCTGCGGCACAATAGAAAATTCAGATGCGCAATAGTTCTTAATGTCTCCGCGGAAATGATGATTTTCCGCGGAGATTTTTTGTTAAAAAACGACTGGAAGCAAACCGAGGTTTTTTCAGAAAAAATTTCTTCATAAACTCTTGACAGATATATCGCACTGTGATATACTATGAGTATCGAAGTGCGATGCATTGCAGTGGAATACAAAGGAGGGCGATATATATGGATCCGCATATAAAGAAGGTCTACGTTCCGATGACTGAAACCGGATTCTATATCCTGTTAAGTCTGAGGGAGCCGAATCACGGCTACGGCATAACGCAGATGGTAAAGGAGATCACTGACGGTGATATCACCATAACGCCGGGCACCATGTACGGCACACTTTCCAAGATGGAAAAGGACGGTCTGATCAGTTTTGTAAGGGAAGAAGAAAAGAGAAAGATATACCGGATAACTGATCTCGGAACGGAAGTATTGCAAATAGAAATGAAAAGGATAGACAGGCTCTACAGAAATATGAAGGAGATGAGCTGATGAAAAACGTTAAAACAACATTCAGATTTTTTACGATATATCAGTACGAGCAGGAGGAGAAATATCTTACTTCCATGCACGAAAAAGGATGGAGTATGACCGGTGTGACATTCCCGGGCTTTTACAGCTTTGAAAAGACAGAACCGGAGCATGTGGTGTACCGCCTTGATTACAACAAGGAAGGACTTACTCATAAGGACGAATATGTTCAGATGTTCGCAGACTGCGGCTGGGAATACATTCAGGAGTTTTTTGGTTATAGTTATTTCAGAAAAAAGATCACCGATGAAGACCGTAATGATGAGATATTCTGCGATGATGAATCGCGCCTTGATATGATGAAACGTGTTTTCAGAGGCAGACTGATTCCGCTGATACTGATCTTTTGCTGCATGCTTTTCCCAATGTTCATTGGTAATACAATCGGTACCGTTAATTCCGGTAAAGCACCTTTTATAGCACTCGCTTTTACGTCGCTTCTTTATCTTTTTGTATTCTCCATATCAGCAGTTCAGTTTTACAGATGCGAAAAGAGAATATCCGGATATGCGAGCAGAGTGAATTTTAAATTTGCAGGTATATTCTCGCTGTTAGGAGTAATGGCTTTAGGTATCTGTCTGTCAGTCTGGACAACGACACGTTCAGTGTACAAGGTCCTTGAAAAAGACAACGGATTTGAGATCAGAGCCGAGCAGCTCAACAAAACAGTTGTGAAGGAATATGATTTCAAAAAAGGCGACACCATAGTTTTCAATATGGATAGCAAGAGCGGAAAGATCCATGTTAATGTAGCAGAAAAAGAAAAGGAATCGATATTCTCCTGCGACTTTTATGATTCATTTGACGGAGAAGTAGAGATACAGAACGACGGCCATTTCTTAATAGAAGTGACAGGAAGAAGAGCACAGAGCGACGTGGAAGTCGTTATAAAATAACATTATTATGTGTAGAACAAAAGTATAAATACAGAAAAACAAAGATATGATATCAGAAATGCCGTTACAGTTGTGATACTGCAACGGCATTTCTGCATAAAAGGAGACCGGATGCGGAGCATCCGGTTATTGATAGAACAGCCGCACTTGCGGCTGTACATTTTTTGTGCTTTTGAAATTGTAGGTGAATAAAGAAGAAGGAATACAAAGGAATAATTATAAATTTAATGGTATTATAAAATACAGTTAATCTCAAATAGATAAAAAATAGTATTGACAAATAAAAGAAACAATGATAAAATAAAGATGTTGCTAATTAGTACGAAATAATATATAATATAAGGAGAGATAATGAAGAGAAAACCTGAAGATTCGAGTCAATAAAGAAGCAGGTGATTTTTATGCTTAAAAATGCGGTTACAATTACAGCTGCAGTTTTATCATTGATATGTGTTTATAACGGCGATGTTCAGTCGATTTCGTGTGTGACGGCACCGACCAGTGAGATCACAGAGTGCGTCTATATTCCGGATGAAGTCACTGAAGATGGTTCGACTGGTCTGGAATACAGGACACTTCCGTATTTTAAGGATGAATATGAAGGACAGGAAATAGCAGAGTTCACTTGTGATCCTGATTCCAGCATAGTTCATCTTTTAGGTGACTGACGATTATGTAAAAATAAGTACAGCCGCAGATGCTTTAAATGGTAACATCTGCGGTTGTTTTTAAGTCTGAACAGTTTAAAGGAGATTTATGAACGTATATGAGAGCATTATGAATGGTCTAAGTGAAGCTTTATCTTATGAAAACGGTGGAGAAACACTGTTAGTGGAGAGGATAGAAATAGATAAATATTCAGTACTACGAGATTATTTTGGTCACAGCGAATTCCGTAACGGGCAGGAGGAGCTGATAGACAATATTTTAAACGGCAGGGATGTACTTGGTATTATGCCTACCGGAGCCGGAAAATCGATTTGTTATCAGGTACCGGCGGTTTTGTTTGAAGGGGTGACTATAGTCATATCTCCATTGATCTCGCTTATGAAGGATCAGGTGAGTGCGCTTGTTTCTTCGGGGGTAGGAGCGGCGTGTATAAACAGTACACTTACAAGAGAAGAATATAATGACACGATCGAACGTGCGCTGGCTGGAGAATATAAGCTTATTTATGTTGCGCCTGAACGTATCGATACTGCCGAGATGAACAGAATAGCTTCATCTCTCAATATTTCCATGGTGACGATAGATGAAGCTCACTGCGTATCTCACTGGGGGCAGGATTTCAGACCGAGTTATCTGCATATTCCGGAATTTATAGAGAAACTTCCGAAGCGTCCTGTGGTCAGTGCGTTTACAGCAACGGCGACTGACACGGTAAAGGAAGATATGATCCGGCTGCTTGATCTTAATGATCCGTTCTCGCTGACTACCGGATTTGACAGACCGAATCTTTATTTTTCAGTGATAAAATCTTCGGATAAATATGAAAATCTTCGCAGACTGCTAGACGGATATGAAAACAAGAGCGGAATAGTTTACTGCATTTCACGAAAGAATGTTGAGGAGATATGCAGGAAGCTGAATGCAGACGGATATTCCGCAACAAGATATCATGCCGGACTTTCTGATACGGAAAGAGCAGCGAATCAGGATGATTTTATCTTTGACAGGAAACAGATAATGGTTGCTACCAACGCATTCGGAATGGGTATTGACAAATCGGATGTGTCTTTTGTAATACACTATAATATGCCGAAAAACATTGAAAGTTATTATCAGGAAGCCGGACGTGCAGGCCGTGACGGAAGCCCGGCTCAGTGTGTGCTGCTGTATTCTCCTCAGGATGTCCGTATCAACAGCTTTATGATCGACAAGAGCTTCGAGGAAAACTCCGAACTTTCCGATGAGGATAAAAGGATAGTACTTGAACGCGACAAACAGCGCCTTAAGGAGATGACGTTCTATTCGACTACCGCAGGGTGTCTGCGTGAATTCATGCTCCGATATTTCGGTGAGAAACCGCCGTCGTACTGCGGAAACTGTTCATGCTGTGTCACCGGATTCGAGGAAGCGGATATAACCGTGGATGCCCAGAAAATCGTTTCCTGCGTTTTCAGGATAAAGCAGAAGGGAAGATATTTCGGCAAGAGTATGGTCGTTGATATTCTCAGGGGAAGCACAAATGCAAAACTGATCTCGATGGGATTTAACGAGCTTACGACCTATGGTATCATGAAAGATGTTCCTGCAAAGATAATACGAAGTGAAATGGATCATCTTATTGCGGAAGGATATCTTAATACAGGTGACGGTGATTACCCTGTCGTTGAACTTTCGGCCATGTCTGCAAAGATACTTAAGGAGAAGATCCCTGTCAGCATGAAGCTTCCGAAGGAGAGAACCGTAAAAGAGAAGAAGGCGGAAGGGAACAGTACTGTTCCTGCTGCGGATGAACAGCTGCTTGCAGAACTTAAAAAACTGCGCAGAAAACTGGCAGATGAAGCCAAAGTGCCAGCGTACATTGTCTTTTCAGATGCGGCACTCCGAGATATGTGCAGAATAAAGCCTGTGAATAAAGCGGAATTTCTTACAGTTTCAGGCGTCGGCAGACAGAAAGCAGACAAGTACACGGAGGATTTCTGCGGACTTATAAGCAGTTATAAGAAAAAAACAGCAGATAAATAATGATGTGAAATCAGAAACGCCGTTACAGTTGTGATGCTGTAACAGCGTTTGATAGTACAGCCGCAGATGATTAAACGCTAACATCTGCGGCTGTTTGGCTGTATCGACAGCAAATTAAAGAGCTGTTTTTCACAAAAACTATTTACATTCTGTCGATGGTGTGGTACAATATTGACAACGAGGTTGTATGCTGTACAAATTAGCACTGTACGGCATACTGTTGTTTAATGCAGATCTTGCGGGATCTGCGCTATGGTTCTTATAAAGGAGAAGATAAAATGAAGAAGAATTTTAGAAGAGGTGTGGCTGCGATTTGTTCGCTTGCAATGCTGGCATCCGTATTATCGTGCGGAATGACAGTAAATGCGCTGGATCAGGAAACTCCGAAGGAAAGCTATGACCGTCAGCTGCTTGGTGAAACGGATTTTGATTACAAGATCCTTCCGTGGCATACTGTTGAAGCAGCACCGGCAAAGCAGAATTTTGAAATAACAAGTGACGGCGAACTGCACGTTACGATACTCAGTGCAACCGGTGCAGACAAGGAAAAGTGGGACCTTCAGGTAAGACACAGAAATCTCAGCTTCAGGGCAGGCAAGACCTATGAGATTGAAGTTAAAGTAAAGGCTAAAAGAGCCGGAATGCAGCTCACTTCGCAGATAAGCACTGTCAGCGGTGACGAATATTACTGCGTACTTGATGAAGATAAATTCATGAACGGTCCGTACATGGGAGGCAAATGGGGAAGTTGTGCAAGGCTTACCACGGAGTATCAGACCATAAAGGGTGAGTTTACACCGACAAGGGATATTGACGGTGCGGAATGGAATTTCCAGTATGCCAGAGGAACCATGTACGAAGGTAATGCCCAGGAGGGAGACGAATTATGGTTCGATTATATGTCCATAATTGAAAAGGACAGTACAGGGGATCCGTATTACAGCGATTACGGATACACCACCCGTAAATTCAGCGGACTTGAAAATAACTATATTTCAGTAAACCAGGTCGGTTATTTCCCGAATGGCAAAAAAGTTGCCGTTCTTGGTGACAACGGCGGTGATATCACACCGGATGAAATTAATCCGTCAGAATATAAAAATGATAAGATTTCACTTACTGCTCCGGTTGAGTTTGAGGTAATAGATGCCGGATCTGGAAAATCAGTGTTCAAAGGTTTATCATCAGCTCCGTCAAGGGATGCGGATTCAGGTGACACTGTATGCAAACTTGATTTTTCCGAATTTACAACACCTGGTACATACTTTATAAAGTCAGGTGACTGGAGATCGTTTGATTTCAGAATAAGCGGTGATATTTATTCCGAAAAGGGACACGGTCTTCTTACTAATGCTGTGAACTATTTCTACCAGAACCGTTCAGCTGATGACATCGAAGAAAAATATATCACATCAGGCAACAAAGCTGAACTGGCACATAAAGGTGAGCACAAGACAGATACCGCAGCTGTTCAGAAGATCTGGAAGAAAGAATATCTCTCAAGGGAGGAAGCTGCAGTAACATACAAGTCATCTTCAATCACGGCAAACGGAGGATGGTATGAATCTGCAAGCCACCGCAAGAATATGGTAAGCGGCGGTATGGCACTCTGGACACTCCAGAATATGTACGAAAGAGCAAGCATTGAAGGAAATGCAAAGTTCAATGATGGTTCAGGTACAGTAATCGTTCCGGAAAATAATAATAAGATCCCTGATATTCTCGATGAAACAGCATTTGAACTTGAGTGGATGGAACAGATGAAGGTCGCAGAGGATGAACCGACATGGGGCGAGTCAGCTGCAGGACTTTTCTACCACGAGATCAGTGATCAGAGATGGGCAGGCATAGCGCTGAAACCATGGGATTACATTGATGAATATGACAATATTGTCCGTATAGCTAAGCCACCGACGTTTGCGGCAACTTTAAACTATGCGGCATGTGCGGCACAGGCTGCAAGACTCTGGGCTCCGTATGACAGTGCAAAAGCTGAAGGTTATCTGAAGAAAGCAATGGATGCATATGACGCTTATCTGCTGAATTACTACGAAGCCGACATGACACGTACAACACATCCTTACTATGCTTTCAATGAATGTGCAAAAGAGGAACTGAATGAGAGTTCACTCTATGCATCTGACTGGCAGAGCGTAACCGGACCGTATTCAGCTTACGGTGATAATTACGTAGATGACGATGCTTACTGGGCAGCGTGCGAAATATTCGTTTCTGCTTCTGAAATGAAAAATGAGAACGCCGAAAAATTCAGGAAGGAACTTGAAAAGTTTAAGGATGCATACAAGGTAAGTTCAAGGGTAAACGGCGGTGAAAATGATAATACATTTACATCATTTAACTGGGGAAATACAGCTGCCGCAGGTACAATGACACTTGCACTTCACAAGGATCTTCTTGATGAGAAGAATGCAAAGAAAATTACCGATTCTGTTACAAAGGCTGCTGAAGAGTATCTTGAAACGGAAGAAAATCAGGGATATGGTATTCCTTATAAGAATGATGAAAATCCATATACTATACCTCTCAGTGGCCTTGATGACATAAGAGTCTATGGCTACGAATTCGGTTCAAACGGAATGGTTCTCAACAATGCGATAATCATGGCATATGCATACGATCTTACAGGTGACAGCAAATATTCTGACGGTGTAACCGGTGCTATGGACTATCTTCTTGGTACTAACCCGATGTCGTTCTCGTTTGTAAGCGGATATGGTTCATACGCTATGGACAACCCGAACCACCGCTACTGGGCATATGAATTTGACCACAGTTTCCCGAAGACACCGGACGGTGTTATATCAGGCGGTCCTACTGCCTATATTGCTGATCCGTATGCAAGAGCTTTAGGATTTGTTCCGGGCAAGGAGGGAACTCCTTCACAGAGATGTTACGTGGATTCTGTAGAATCCTATTCAACGAACGAGACTTCACTTGACTGGAACGCTTCTCTTGCATGGGTAGCTTCGTTCCTTGAAGACAGATACAGCGGAGATTCTGTAATAAAGCCGAAAGAATCACCTCAGCCGACAAAGTCAGCTGATCCGACAGAATCACCGAAACCTACATCTTCACCGGAGCCTACTGAAAATGTGTCACCGGAACCGACAAAGACCACTGCACCTACAGCAACATCAACGCCTGCAGTTTCACCTACAAAGACTGCCGCTCCTACAGCAGCATCAACACCGACAACTTCACCTACAGAGAAGTCATCGCCTTTAACATCACCGACTCTTGTGCCGACAAACGGACCGAAGGTTCCGGTAACTGATGTTCCGGGTGAAGACCCGATAGCTACAGAAACATCTGATAAATATCTGGACGACCCGTATATTCCGGGCGATGTTGACTGCAACGGCAAGGTTGATCTTACAGACCTTACAACTCTTGCGATAGCACTTGTTGACAACGAACCGCTGTTTAACATGATGGGCAACAATGCCGATGTTACCGGAGACGGAAAGGTTGATCTCGCAGATCTTGCCACACTCAGACAGTATCTTTCAAAGAAAATAACTGAGTTTCCGGCAAACGCAAAGGATAAGAAATAACTGAACTTATAAGGCGGAGAATCCGCTGACTAAGCTCAGGTTCCTTCCGAACATATCAGAAGAATATTCAATACATAACAAAGAGGACATCCCGTAATGAGATGTCCTCTTTTATGTTAATTCAAATTATTTAAGGCAGCAGCCGGTATGTATCGTCAGGTGAATACACCATGCCGTCGTGTTCGAAACGCCAGAAGATTATGTCTCCTATAGGCAGTGTTACGACATTTTCGGCTTTGTACTCTGGAGCGAGTTCGGATTCGATAATGACACGTCCTGTTACGGTGTAGTCTTCCTCGCTGTATGACATGCCGAGTATGCATATTTCATCGGTCGGTTCATCGTCTTCGAGAAGATCAACCTCGACAGCTCCCGGACGTACCGTTACAGCTATTTCAAGGGTACTGTCTTCAAGACGTTTGAGTGCGTCAAATGCGAAAGGAAGATTTCGCTGTGAAAGTACAGCTTCGATACGAAGTGACTTCAGTGAATCACGGAAGTCGATCTTCTGACGTGCTTCCTCCGGCACCTCGTTGAGAAGATAACCGCGTTTCATGTCAACATCGTCTGCGCTCAGATAGAGCAGAGGAACGGCGAGATCGTTGTCGGAGCGGGTGAAATTATCCGGATACGCTTTTTCCATCGGCAGCCACGAGAACTGTACTTCCGATTCCTCGTTGTACACTACGCCGAATCCGGTGGTGCATCCCTCGTCGCGAAGCTCGGTAAAGCCGCAGATCAGGTCGGCTATCTGGCGGAGAACACAGGCGCTGAAGTCCACGTCTTCGTCATCTATTCCAACGACCGTAAGATCACGGCAGGCCTGCTGTGCAAGACCGGTGGTCATTATATCGTACTTTGATTCGTCGTAAATCGATGGATAAAGATGAACGCCGTAGAGATATTTGTCGAAAAGCGGAAGTCTTCCCTCAGCGTGGAAGTGAACCCATGCTGATGAGAGCAGCGTGCCGTTTGTTACACACATTATGGCCGGTGAATGCTCGGTGTTCAGAACATCAGCAAACTGGAGCAGGGCAGTCATCTCAGGATTTTCAGTGCCCTTGTGGAACAGAGTTGAGATAACGATGGTCGTGCTGCAGTTTTCGGCAAGATCGGCTATATCATCTTTTGTAATATCTGAATGAACTGACTGATAATCGTCGAGATCCTCCGGTTCACAGACGTTGATTCGGCATATGAATCCGGTCTCGATATAGCTGTTGTATCCGCAGATAATGACTGATCCTTTGTCTGCGGCCTGAATATCATTGAATTCTATGTCAGGTACTTTTCTGAGCAGTTCGATCATCTCTTCACCGGAAGGAACATTGTCCTCGTCGGTAAAAGGAACGGCCACCGAGAAAGGCACACGCTCAATAATACCGTGTTCAGGCAGTGAGAGCACCTTGGTCGGCTCGGAAGGATATTCGTAGTTGAGAATGTCGGAGTAGTAAGTGTTTCCGAAGCTTTTGTCGAATTTTTCTGCGATCTCCAGAGCCATGCCGCGGAAGTAGTCGAACATGATGTCCGGGTCGTACTGGTTTTCATCGGTGTAGAGTTCAAAGGTTCTCGGCAGCTTCATGCTGATGAGTTCGTTTTCGTCACGGTTTAAGTTTTCGAAGAATATCGCCGCACCGTTTGCAAACGAAAACTTCATTCCCGGATTCTTGCTTCTTATGAACACGTCAAGATACTTGCAGAAAAGATTGTAGGCCGAGTTAGGTTCTGTGTAGGACTTGAGAAGCAGGATGTTTCCGGCTTCGGCAAGGAAGTTCGTGTCCACGCCCATTATCGGAAGAAGAAGGTCGGCGTAGTAGTCTGCCTCGTCCAGATCACCTATGCGTGTGAAGTGCTCAACGCATTTTCCGTAGGTTTTCTGCGGCACTTCGGAACATGAAATGTTCTGCTGGGTAAGTGATGCAAGCATGCGGACAGCCTTTTCCTCTGATCCTGTGAGCAGTTCCGCCTGGATCTCGGTGTCGAGTTCGCAGGCTCTGCAGTCGCTGAGTTCATCTGTCTCACATTCCCTGTAGAGTTTCAGCTGCTCTTTTATCTTTGACGGATCTTTCTTCATGAAGTATTTTATGCGCAGCATATGGTACGTTCTCATGGAGTATCCAAAGGCGCTAAGAAGCTCCTTGTACTTCGCAAAATACTCTTCAGCTCTTTTGTATGTGACCTGATAGTAGGAGGTCATCTCCTCAATGAACCACTTGAATGCGGTCATGAATGTTAGGGAATTGTGCTTTTCAGTATTGGCCGAGAACATTGCCATATATTCCGGAAACATGATCATGGCACTGAAGCTGTCGCCGTTGAATACTGATTCCTGTATGTACCGGTATCTCAGATCGAGCCCCTCGACTAAATTTCTTCTGTGATCGGCAGTGAGGATGCATTTTTTCAGATATCTGAGACGTTCATCGCCCTCGGAGAGCGTTTCGAAATGTGAAATGTCGAACATATATCAGAGTCCCCATTCGATAAGTTTAATAAGATTCTCGTTCATCATAAAGAGGTCGGTTGCTTCAACAGGGAAACCGCCGGCGATCAGTGCCTGGATGTAAATAATGTTCGCACAGACCTCGATCTTGTCAGGATCATCGGTGTCGGCGAGCTTCATTATGAGCGGGTTCTCTGCGTTGAGATAAAGTACGGCGGATGAGTCGGCTGCCAGTTCCTCGCTGAAGGCATCAAGCATTTCATCAAACATTCCGTCGGAATTCTTTTTCGAATTCTCAATGTCACGTTTGAGCTGACCGTCGGTGTTAAGTGTGTACAGCGAAGTGAGCTGAGCAGGAATAATGCTTTTTATACGTACACTGCAGTCGTATTTTTCAAGAGCAATCGAAGCCATGGCACACAGGTAGTCGTAGTCATCAGCATCCGGCGGCTCCTCGAGCAGTGTGTCAAGCAGTGTTTCGCTTACGGCTTCGGTATGTGCGATGCCGAGTTCGTCAAGCATGGTTATAAGTTCACGGATGTATAACTGACTTGCGTTTACAAGCAGTTCGTCCTTTTCACAGAATACCGGTTTCAGCTGTCTGAAGGCATCGGCATCGGTGGTGTAGAATATGGTGTAGTCGTAGTGCATGAGGGTCTTGCCGTTTCTGATGCCGAAGCTGCTTTCGAAGCTGAAGTACGGCATGAATATCCTGAAAAGGCGTTCATTTTCCGCTGCTACAGATTTAAGCGCGTTGCCGTGTATGGATACTATCTTTGCGAGAAGCGCAGGATTTCTTATCGAAATACGTTCAAGATAAGAGGAGATGCAGTGCTCGATCTCAGCTTCAGCTTCAAGCAGAAGATCATTTCGGAAGAAGTTTTCACGTGATGCATTTGCACTGAGCTTGTCGGTGTTGAAGAAACACTGAACAAAAAAGGCCCAGTTCGGCAGTATCTGAGATCCGTCTTCCGTCAGCAGAATGCTTTTGAGATAGATCCTGTGGCTTCTTACGGATGCTGCAGATACGGTAAACGGAAGAATATATGCAACGCCGCTGAAAAGGCCGCTTTCCGATTCAAGCGGGATATAGTCGAGAAAGTCAAAGTCAGTTCCGAAAATCTGTCTTCCCATGGTCAGAACGTTTTCGCGTTCACTGGTGCTTATCTTGTTGAAAAGCGGGTTTGCCCTTGCTGAAAAATCACCGCAGGTAACATAGACAGGGAAGGACATAGGAAGTGCGTAGTAGCGTACTGCGGTGAGTATCTCGGCAAAGTTGAAGTGCGGGGCGTATTTTTCGGTGGCTTTTATAAAGATCTCAGTTCCCACCGGCATATCAGATTCGATCTCTTCAACAGTGTATTTTCCGGATGTGTATCCGTGCCATTCGTATACCTTGTCAGGCTCTTTGTACGAGCGGCTTCTCAGTACGATCTCGGAAGTCACCATAAAGCAGGAAAGCATACCTATTCCGAATTTTCCGATAAACGAGATGTTTTCCTTGTTTCCGCGTTTGAGCGACTGGCCGATCACCGAGATGAACTTGTGTATCTCTTCCTCGGTTATACCGCTTCCGTTATCCCTGAAAGTCAGTGACTTGTGCTCTTCAATTGTGATATCGATACGAGGCTGTTCCTCCATGCCGTGAGCCTTGCGCAGCATAACGGCATCTGCTGAATTCTGGAGCAGTTCCCTTAGGAATACTTTCGGGGTGCTGTAAAGATGATTCGAAAGGAGGTCCATCATGCCGCCAAGATTTACTGTAAAATTAAATTCATTCATAGTGCGTTTTCCCTTCGATCTGTTTTCTGTAAGCAAAAAAGGCATATAACATCTTAAAGAAGCATGTTATATGCCGTTTCTTATCAAATGAAAACAGTATTATTCGTAGTCCTCGTCGTAATCTTCGTCATCAGATCCGTCGCCTTCATCGTCAGTTTCATCATCAGTTTCTTCTTCGCTTTCCTCAGTTACAGATGATGACTTGTCAAGGTTCTTTATTTCGCTGTTGTTTACTACGTAGTCAGCAGAAACAAAGCCTTCCTTGCCGTCAGTGCTGATCTTGTACCAAACATTTTCATCTTCGTCAGTAACTGTGTCGAGGATCTCGACCTGAGCACCGTTTAAGAGTTCGCCGATGAATTCTGAATCATATGAAGCCTCAGCACGTACGTTGAGAACGTCATCAGCATCGATGCCTGTTACTGTACCCATTACCTTAGGAACGTTGAGTGAGATGTCAGTAAGTATTACTTCGATAGGAGCCTTGTCAAGTGCTTCGTTGTCAAACTTGAAATCAGCGTTTATCTTGCAGAGACCGTTGTCGAAAGTTGTGTGTGCATAGTAGAATGCATCCTTTTCGTTGAGTTCAGGAGCATTTTCCTTAAGTGCGAGAACGATCTTGAGTTCTTCGAATGTCATGTCAGCAGCTGCAACAGGAGTGATCTGAGCATTGCCGGAAACTATTACCTTTGAAATAGGAGCTGTGTCAGTGAGCTGGCTTTCCAGAGTTGAAACTGTAACAGGGAAGTCAGTGAATTCTGCTGCAACCGTATCAGAGATCTTGATGCTGTATCTGTCTCCGAGTACCTTTGTAACATCAGAGAAGGACTGACCGAGGAAATCAACTGCGTTATAGTGGACAGAAGGAACGTCAGTCTCGGAATCCTCAACAGATTCAGATACTTCATCGCTTAAGGAAGGTGTATCGTTTCCTTTATCGCCTGCTAATGTATCGTTCTGCAGGTGCATCCATACAAGTGTGAGGGCATAGCCGAATGCTGCCAGTGCAAGAAGAAGTGCACATACGTTCGGCATCACTGAAGGCTTGTCAACCTGAATAAGCTTTTCTTCTTCAGGATCAAGTCTTACGAGGTCAATGTATTCGTACGGTTCACCGCATTTAGGACATATTTCTGCTTTTTTCGGAACCTTGGCTCCGCAGTTTCTGCATATTTTTTTCATTATCTCTATCACCTTTATGTAACAAAAAGTTAATCTTTATCTTATATTTTCCGCTATAAAATATAACCTGTACTATTCATTATATAATACTTTAAGGTGGGTTGTCAATAAGATTTGTTATTAATTCTTCGGAACTTTAAGTATGGATTTTCTCTTTGTCTTCTTCTGCTGGTAAAGAATTTCATCAGCTTTTTCGAGAATGTCCGAGAGAACTATGTCATCACCGCATACGAACGGATAGATACCTACGCTCATGTTTACGTAGTACGGCTTGTCGCAGGATGCGTTGAAGCTTTCCATCGTCTTGTTTATACGGTTGAGAATATGGTTCATATTATCAGTTCCGCCGAGAAGCGCAAAAGCTGCGAATTCGTCACCGCCGATTCTTCCCACGATATCGGTTGCTCTGAAAGAGTTGGTCAGAATGTTGGCTATGCTCTTCAGTGCAAAGTCACCGTCATCGTGACCGAACTGGTCATTTACGGCCTTGAGGCTGTCCATGTCAGCGAACACAACAATAGCGCTCTTTCCTTCGTTGACAGGATTGTGGATAATTGAATCAACACTGTCAAAGTAACCTCTTCTGTTGAAGATACCGGTAAGTTCGTCGTACTTGGATATCTTTTCGAAGTTACGGCTGTTTTCCTTCTCGGTAGCAAGCAGAGACTGAAGATTTCTCAGAATACTGCTGTACTTGAGGGCAGTGCCTATCTGGATGCCTATCTTGTTTATATACTGGTAAAGATAAGGTTTTGCGGAGCAGATAAGTGTGCCGTATATCTCTTCATTTGAGAAAAGAGGTGTTATGATGAGCGGAAGACCGTCTTCCGTGTTGATGTGTCTGTCTTCGAGGTAGCCGTACGGTGTTATCCTGTTGTTTTTGCTGTAATATCGTATCTCTTCGCCGTGCTGCGAGTAGATCAGCGAAATGGTTTCAGGAGGCGTAAACTTTGTTCCCTCCTTGTGTTCAACAGGGGTATCGAAAAGATACATGTAGCTTTTATCTATGCCTAAGGCACTGAGTCTTGTCATGATAGGACGAAGAGACTGCTTGGTTGCCTCACCTGTTATAATAACGTCATTGACGATACAGTTTATTATTGTGTCACTGTTTATAGTGTTCTTGAGTTCACGTCTGCGTGAAGTGTGATTGAAGGTCGCTATCTCACGGTAGATCTGTGAGAAAACAAGACCTATCTCATAGTCATCAGTATATTCCGTTGAAAGCTTGTACTGTACAGTGTCGATTATATTGTAAACTTCATCAGTAGGCATTACGGAAAGAATGCCGGTGGAGATAATGTTCTGTACGGCTATCTGTACAGCTTTGCGGTAGTGCTTCGGCTTCATAAATGACTTGTAGTCGAAGACTATTTCAAAGAAGTTCCTGAAAAGCTGAACTACCGTGTCATATTCTTTGCCCGGAAAATATTTCTGGTACTTAAGTGCGGCTGATTCCCTGAAAAGATAGTTCATGTAATCATCCACGGTATATTCTGCAAGCTGTGATTTGCTGAGTTTTGTATCAGCAAAAATGTAGCTTAGGTTTTCATATGATGTGTTCTTGCATCCGCAGGAGTTTCTTACCACAAGATTGGTAGGAATGAGTATGTGCTGCGGTTCTGTTGCCTTAAGCAGTTCCGGTATCATGGACACTGCCTTGTAACCCATCTGGAAATTGTCAGCGTTTACGGTCGTAAGCAGAGGATAAAGCTCAACTGCTGTTCTTGAATTGTCAAAGCCGACTACGGAAATGTTCTTTCCTACCTTGTATTTTCCGCTCTTGTTTAATACGCGGTAGCCGCCCTTTGCCATTTCATCGTTGGCAAAGCAGATGGCATCGATCTGGTCGTTGTCGTTCAGAAGTTCAGTCACAACGTTGTCGCTGTTTTCTGAAAAATCGCCGTAAACGATAAGGTTCTTGTCGATTGGAAGACCGTTTTCGAGCATTGTTTCAACATATACGTTGCGTCGTTCCTCAGCGTCAGAGTTGAGCCTTGAACCGCTTACAAAACCGATGTTGCGGCAGTTGTGCCTGTGTATAAGATGGTTTAAGGCTTTCTTGAGACCTGTTCTGTTGTCAAGACGGATCGAATGGTATTTTTCATATGCCGATGCGATCGTTAAGACAGGCACATCCGGAAACTGTTCAATGAACTTCAGCGTTTCTTCGTCTGAAAGTGCGTTTCCGATGATACCGGACATGATTATGAGAAAGTCGAGATCGAGTTTTTTTCCGATATCATATATTGTATTGTACTGGTAGTAATAAGGAGACTTCAGTGGGTCGTTGCAGTCGCCGTTGAGATGCATGCCCGGGAAAATTATGAGATTTGCGCCCAGCTGCTTTGCCGCCGATGAAGCTCCGCTGCAAACAGAGTAGACTGAGTCGTCAACGAGATTGCTAACGTAAAGTCCAATATTAAGTTTTGGATTACTCATTAAAATTACTCCTGTGACTTGTGATTATTTGAAGTACATGAAGAGCTGACACTTGATCATTCCGTTGTAGAGCTTTCTCCTCTTGTCAGCTTTTCTGCCGAAGAAGTTTTCAAAATTTTCATGCGGTGAGATTATGTAGTATGAGTTTCCCTTGTCCATGGTGAATTTTCTTCCCATTATCCTGTAGAGTTCCTCAGCTTCCTTAAGTTCAAGCATACGCTCACCGTAAGGCGGGTTGCAGATAACGATCGAATTTTCAACACTGTCGAAGTATTTTATGTCTGCCTGATATGCAGTTACCCTTGATGCAACGCCGGCTTTCTTTATATTGTCGTTTGAAAGCATTACGCATTCTTCGTCAACGTCATAGCCGCATGCTTCAAACTTCGCATCTTTCCTGACAAGTGAAATGGCGCGCTTTCTTTCATCGCTCCAGACTGAACTGTCCGAGATCTCCCACTTTTCAGCGGAAAACTTTCTGTTTATACCCGGTGCTATGTTGAGAGATTTGAAAGCAGATTCGATAAGGAAAGTACCGCTTCCGCAGAACGGATCGCATACACGGCTGTTTTCACGGACATGTGCAAGGTCGATGATGCCGGCAGCAAGTGTTTCCTTGATAGGGGCGAGGTTCGAGTTTCTGCGGTATCCGCGCTTGTGAAGACCGGTGCCGCTTGTGTCGAGGTAGATAGTCACCACGTCTTTCATTATTCCGAACTGTATCTGGTGTACAGCGCCTGATTCGTCGAACCAGTTTACTCCGTATTTTTCTTTCAGCCTTTCGACTGCGGCTTTCTTTATGATCGACTGGCAGTCCGGAATGCTGCGCAGCTGTGAATTAAGTGAATAGCCCTTTACCGGAAAAGCTTCCGTTTTTCCGATGAATTCCTCGAAAGGTATTTTTCTCACGCCTTCAAAGAGATCCTCAAAAGTGAGGGCTTTGAATTCTGCAAGCTGTATAAGTACACGTTCTGCTGTGGCAAGACAGATGTTCGCTCTTGCAATCATTGTCATGTCTCCTTCAAAGGTAACGCGTCCGTTGTCAGCAGTAACGTTCTCAGCACCGATTTTTTTAGCTTCAAATGAAAGAACGCTTTCAAGTCCGAAGTGGCATGGGCACGAGATCGTATATTTGTTCAAAAAAACACATCCTTAATTGTATATGAAAATTCTATTTCTGTCTATAGGTATACAAATATATTATATCATAAATCTGATCGTTTGTTAATAGTAAAATGAAAAAAATATAAAAGCGCCCCGGAACTGAATCCGGAGCGCTTTGTGTTCAGAACGCTGATTAATTAATCAGCGTTCTGAACACAAAGCGCTCCGGATTCAGTTCCGGGGCGCTTTTATATTTTTTTCATTTTAC
>JAFRUS010000085.1 GCA_017438745.1 Oscillospiraceae bacterium
GGTATCTATTTAAACAAATACCACTATATTTTTTTGTGTATTTTTTCGTAAAAAAATAGTGCTGCAAACATCGCATTTTCAATGTTTGCAGCACCTTTATCATTTTTCTATTTTACATTATTTGGCCGTGAATAGTAACAAGAACATTATGAAAGTCTTATGTCCGGAAAAGCTAAGGAAGGTGATATCGAAACTATTGCAGCGAACAACCTTGAAATGATGGATAAGCTTTTAGAAGCCAGAACTGTTAATGTATCTGAGGTAAGTGCTACAAAATCCAGGGAAGCCCTCATTGCTTATCTTAATCAGAATGAATGCGGTAAGTGGGTAATCAATAATTTTTCGCACCTTTCTTCAGCCGATAAGTTAATCTTCATAAAAGGGATGAACGAAGTACTTCCGTATGTTTCAGACAGAAACAAATTCATTTCAAACATCAAGTTTTCTATGAAAGCTCATTGCTGCAAGCATCTTGCTGTTGATTGCCTTGTCAATGACCTTATGGCTCAGAGTGAACATGATTGCGTCTTAACCAATGCCGGTTATGAAGTGTTAATGAAGAAATACGAAAATGAAGTTGATGTTATTCTTAAAGACATAGCCGACCAGTTTGCAAACGAAAATAATATTAATCAGTCAGATGATAAAGAGACTTCTGAAAGGAACTGCACATGAACAATTACAACGTTTTGATGAACAACCTGGAAAGCCTTAATCTGAAACGCTTTAAAGAGCATCTCGATACATACCTTGATATGATAGCAGGTAACGAAAAGACTCCACTGGATGCGTTGTACGAACTCACAGAAATGGAAATGGAATTCAGAAAAGAACAAGCAATAATCGGATGTGTCAAAGTTGCAAATTTTCCTTTTCTAAAGGAAATCGACGAATTCGATTTTAGCTTTCAGCCTTCACTCGATAAAGCCAAGATCATGGATTTGATGACTTTAAGATTTCTGGAAACCTCAGAAAACATCATATTCTGCGGAACGCCTGGCGTTGGTAAAACAAATTTGGCAGTAGCTATCGGTATTGAAGCTGCTAAGCACAGACACTGCGTTTATTTTATTACATTTCAGGATCTGATATCACAGCTAAAAAAAGCATCTCTTGAAAACAGGCTGGAAGCTCGCATTAAGTTCTTTTGCCGTTACAGATTACTGATAATAGACGAACTTGGATATCAAAAAATGGACGTAGATTCAGCAAACCTGTTCTTCAATCTGATTGCTAAACGATATGAAAAGCTTTCTACAATTATCACTACCAATAGTCCGTTTTCCAAATGGTCTGAGATATTTCAGGAGCCGGTACTGACTAATGCACTGCTTGACAGACTGCTTCATCACTCTTCGGTGATTAATATTAACGGACCTTCATACAGACTTAAAGATCAGATTCAGCATCTTTCAGATGATAATTAAATTGAATTTTCGCCATGATTATCCATCTAAAAATCAAAAATAAAAATGTAGGTTTTCCTACAAAATTATTTTTTCAAAAACCTACATTTTTATATTGACATTTGCAGTTTCGAACTCCTTAACTGTCATGCCCGCACGCGATGCTGCTGTTTCCAGTGTGATAAGTCCGTCATTCACCAGACCGGACAGTGTTTCGATTATACCCTCGTTTCTTCCTTCTTCTCTTCCTTTTTCTATTCCTTTTTCTATTCCCTCTTCAATACCTTTTTCACGTTCCTCTTTACGCATATCCTCTATTGCCTTGCACATATCAACCTCATCCTTTCCTGATTCAATCTTCATTTTCGTTCCGCTCAATGTGTTTATCATTACCGCGGTCTTTCTCGAAATGTGTTTGTATGTATCGTCCTCATTTATTATCTGTCTCAGTTTTTCCTTATCTGATGAATACTTCATATACTTGAACACCTGTTTCAGTTCTGTACTGAATTTATCAAGATCTTCATCTGACATTGCTGACGGTGATACCAGATTCATCCTGTAATCAGGTACGTATTTCAGTATATGCGGATCTTTGGTGCTGAACATGTCATATACCGACTGAGGTCCGTCCCATTCATCCGGCCCGAAGTAAACAACGATCGTCACAACCGGTATGATCCTGTCATCTTTGTGGAAACCGCTCAGATATTCGCCACTGTTTTCACCTTTGTCTTTATTACCTTCATGCTTCGCAGCGATAACGTCTACCTGATAAGTGTACTGAAGTGCATCGTAAAGCATATTTCTTACAGGCATTGCATAGTGTATACCAGACTGTAATTCCAGTCCGTAGACCACATATGCCGTATTTTCATCTGCCATTCCGGACAGATATTTCAGAACATCACGGTGCTTCTGAACCGCTTTCACTGTTTTTAGCGCTTTTCCTTTGTCTTCCAGAAGAGCTGAAGCAGTTGTATCCAGCGGATGAAGTTTCTCAGGTTTCACTACCTTTTCACCGTTGTAAACATAGAAGTTCACCAGATCAGCAAACTTATTCCGGTCTTCCATATACGATTTTGTTACAGTGTCTTTTTTCGCCATATTCCTTGTTATACCTCTGATCTATTATTATTTTAACATAATCATAACTCCAAATCAAGCTTATGTATCGATACATTTGTGGATATGATTTACTGCTATTATATCATAGATACTCATTAATGTCAATACATAGAATATATTTATCGAACCATATTATCCATATTTTATTTACGCGATAGCCAGATATAGGAACGATTGAGGAAAGAGACTGTTTTTAGTTTTATGAAAAAACCGGAAGCAGATTTGATTTTCTGCTTCCGGTTCTGTATTATATCAGGACTTTAAATAACTGTATCAGAACTTCGTTATCTTCTTTGAAAGATACTGTCTGAGTCTTGCGAGGTCTGTAAGAGCTACTGTTCCGTCGCTGTCTACGTCGGCAGCCTTGAGGCCGTCTGCGTTTATTCCCTTCTTGTCGAGGAGATAGATAGAAAGGAGTGAAAGGTCTGTAACGTCGATGCTTCCGTCACCGTTTACGTCGCCGAGTACGAGCTTGCCTGATGATGTCGGTGAAGCAGTAGGCTTCGGTGAATCAGTTGGCTTAGCCGATTCTGTAGGCTTAGGTGATGCAGTCGGCTTTGGAGATGCTGTTGCCTTTGTCGGTTCCGGACTTGGGATATTGGTGTCGCCCTCTATCGGTTCACCGTAAACGAGTTTGCCCTTGTAGAAGAGCGGGATCTTGTGTGTTTCGCCAAAGAAGTCGCTCTTTTCGAGGCCCTCACGGCTGTAGTCGTTTGTCGGATCCCAGTTGCTCTTGAACTCGCTGTCCTGAGCTGCGATAAGTCCGAGCTGGATGTCTCTTGTTCCGTAGAACTTGTAGTCGCCCCAGTCCATTTCAATGTAGTAGTTTTCATCATCTACCTTGAAAGGACCTGTAACGCTTGACTTGTATTCGCCCTTTGTATCTGACTCGATCTGGTCGTAGTAAATCTCGACGCTTACGTCGTCAATGCTCTGACCATGTTCGAGAAGTTCGCTGATATTGAAGTAATATCTTGCCTTGAAACCATTGATATATGCAGGAGGAGTTGTCTGAGCACCTGTTACTCTTACTGTGAACTGTGTTCTTTCAGCATTTTCCTGATTTACAAGAGCTTCAACGAAATAAGCCTGAGTAGCTTCCTCCTTAGGAGGGAAGTTTTCGTCAGCCTTCATGTCGTCTGTACCGAAGTAGTTGTAAAGACCTGCACATGCACCGGTAAATCCGGCATTATAGTCAACTGCAACTTCATTGTAAACGAAGTCGGCTGTGATATCTCTGTGGTAGTCACCGTCATCCGGACCGCCTACGAGAGCACCCCAGAGTACATGTACGTCATCAACAGGGTCATCCATTGAAAGTGTTGTAGATGCATGAGCTGCACGGTGATGCGGATGTGACGCTGAGTTATCAGCGTAACCAACGATGTAGCAGCGGTTCATCGGGTTCTTGCCCATGATGTATTCCATCTGGCCTTCTGCCCATTCTGAGAACTGTGAGTCTTCCTCGCCTCTTGCTGCTGTTTCCTTCTGGTAAACGAGAGCGCAGAGCTGAGCTGCTGTGTTGTAACGTGCTGAACCGTAAGGGTTGAGAACTGCGAATCCTGCAGGTGATGTTGCAAGCTTGTCAGTGTCGTTGCCTATCTTGCCTGTCGGCTTGTACTCTGTTTCCCAGAGATGATCGGCGAGAACGCCTGTGTCTGCGTGCGGAAGTCCTGACCAGAATTCAAGGTTCCATCTGAAGATGTACCAGTCACGTGCTGTGTTTGTGATAGGTGCGAGCTTTGCAAATACACCGCCCCATACTGTATCCCAGCAGTGCACCCAGATGTTCTGCCAGATGTTGCCTGTATTTCTGATGATACGCTTCATGTAGCCTGTGTAAGCGTAGAAGCCTTCTTCGTTTGGTGTATCGGAAATGCTGATGATAGAATCGATGTAGCTCATTTCGCCTGTACATTCATAGAGCCATACAGCAGCCCATGAAAGCTCGTCCCAGGCATAGCTTGAATCGTAGAAGCTGCTTCCGTATCCAAGGCTTTCCTTGTCGTTGAACTCTTCATCGAAATCATCAACGTAGTGATGTGTCTCAACTGCAAAATCATAGAGTGCAAGAGCAGTCTTGAGTGACTTTTCAGCATATTCAGGATCAGTATCCTTGAAGTTTAAGTAGTTGATCGCAAGTGAAGCAGCTGCGCCTGCACAGCAGTCAGATGCCGGCTTGTCAGCAGTTGCGAAATATGCCGGTCTTGCGAAGTCATCGAAATGAACCATATCCTGAAGTTCCGGAGGATTCCAGTAGTTATGGTCGTTGTCACCTTCTGCTACCTGATAGCAGTAAGCGATAACCTTTCCGTCCTCGTCAAGGAAGGTAGCCTTCATGTAGAAGTCGTTGAACCAGCGGAGAATGTCCTCAACGTGGTCCTGCTCGCCTGCCTTGATGTAGGCATCACGGAATTCATAGTAGCCCCAGCCTACTGTTGAAGCTGCGTAGGCGCCAGGAAGTCCGAACTTTACGTGGTCTCCGGCATCGTGCATACCGCCGCCAAGATCAACTGTTCCGTCGCCGTCCGGATCGAGGATGTCCTTATACTTGTCGATAAATTCCTGATCGAGGTCAGTACCGATGTACATGTGCTTCTTTTCATTTACGATCTCCAGCGGCTGAAGAGGAATGTTGTAGTCCTCAACGTGGCAGTCGCCGCGCCATTCGAGATAGCCGTCAGTGATGCCGGCACCGCACTTGTTTGCGTCGTAGAATGTGAGAGAATACTGGAGTGCCTTTGCGAAGTTTACTTCAACGTCGTCGTAGCTGAAGGAATCCGGATCAGGCATGTCCTTGCTTGTTATCGGAGGCGGATCTTCGCCCGCTGAAGCTCCGACTGACTGTACTGCACATCCTGCCGTCATGGAAAGACTGAGGATGAGAGCGAGTATTCGGTCAAACTTTTTCATAAATTCATCCTTTCTGTAAAACGGGTTACTCCTGACTACAGGGGTAACCCGCATTATAATTACTTATTTGTTCAGCTTCCGCTGCAATTACTTTTTATCAGGACCAAGCTTTGTGATCTTCTTTGAGATGTACTGTCTGACTGTTGCAAGGTCTGTAAGAGCTACGCTTCCGTCGCCGTTTACATCGGCAGCCTTGAGTCCGTCTCCCTGGATACCTGTCTTGTCAAGAAGGTAGAGTGAAAGGAGTGAAAGGTCTGTTACGTCAACTTTACCGTCTGAGTTTACGTCACCGTAGATGATCTCACCGGAAGTATTCTTTGCAGTAGGATCAGCTGTAGGTGTTGCCTTCGGTGTTGATGTCGGCTTTGGTGAAGCAGTTGCCTTTGATGAAGCTGCCGGCCTTGATGATTTAGCTCCCTCAGGTATTGGCGGAGCATATCCTGTCTTGTCAACATCTTCAGGAGCGACTGCCTTGTCACCGAACGGTGTTGTACCGTAAACGAGTGTGTCGCCGAGGTAAAGCGGAATGTTGCTTGTCGGACCGTAGTCGTCACTTATTTCAAGTCCTTCACGGCTGAAGTCGTTTGTAGGATCCCAGTTTGAATTGTATTCAGCATCCTGAGGAGCGATGATACCAAGCTGGAGTTCCATTGCGCCGCGGAACGGAATTCCGCTCCAGTCCATTTCAACGTAGTAGATGTTTCCTTCTGCCTGGATCGGCTTTGAAACTGCTACATTCTGCTTGGCGTCAGAGCTTGCACTTACCTTGTCGTAGTAAACTTCGATCTTAAGATCATCTGCCTTCTGGCCGTGTTCAACGAGCTCAGAAATGTCGAAGTAGTAACGGCACTTGAGGCTGTCAACATATCTCGGAGGCTGTGATGTATCAGCGTGTAATCTTACTGTGTACTGTGTTCTTTCCTTGTTTTCCTGGTTTACAAGAGCTTCAAGCCAGAATTCCTGTGCAGGTTCTTCCTTCGGAGGGAAGTCTTCATCAGGCTTCATGTCATCAGTTGCATAGTATTCGTAAAGGCCTGCAAGAGCACCTGTAACTGCTGCGTTGTAGTCAACGGCAACTTCGTTGTAGATGTAGTCCTTTGTGATGTCTCTGTGCCAGTCTGTTGCGTCAGGGCCGCCGACGAGAGCACCCCAGAGTACATGTGTCTGATCTGCAGGATCGTCCATTGAAAGTGTTGATGAGCCGTGAGCTGCACGGTGGTGCGGATGTGAAGCCGCTGTCGGTGAGTAACCAACGATGTAAGGACGGTTCATAGGGTTCTTACCCATGATGTATTCCATCTGTCCTTCTGCCCAGTCAGCAAATCTCTTGTCCTCTTCGCCGCGGGCAGCTGTTTCCTTACGGTAAACAAGGGCGCAGAGTTCAGCTGCTGTGTTGTAACGTGCTGAACCGTACTCGTTGAGCATTGAGAATCCTTCCGGAGTCTTTGCAAGGAATGTTGTATCCTTTTCGTCGAGTTTATCGGTATATTCATACGGCATATTCCAGATTTCGTCTGCCATGCCGCCCGGATATGTGTGAGGGATTCCTGACCAGTATTCAAGATTCCATCTGAAGATGTACCAGTCACGTGCTGTGTTTGTGATAGGTGCGAGCTTTGCAAATACGCCGCCCCATACTGTATCCCAGCAGTGTACCCAGATGTTCTGCCATGTTGAACCTGTTGTCTTGATGATTCTCTTGATGTAGCCTGTGTAAGTTACATGACCCATGTCATCCTTGATTGATTCGTCAACTGAGATGATATCGTCGATGTACTTCTGTTCACCTGTACATTCGTAGAGCCAAACAGCAGCCCATGCAAGTTCGTCGTAGTCGTAGCTTGATGTATAGAAACCACCGTCGTAACCAAGGCTTTCTACTGACATGCCTTCGTCTTCCTTATGAGTCTTTACTGCAAAGTTGTAAAGAGCGATGGCTTTCTTAAGGCTTTCCTCAGCATATTCAGGTTCTGTGTCCTTGAAGTTGAGGTAGTTTACAGCCAGTGAAGCTGCAGTACCTGCACACATGTCTGAAGCAGGTGTGTCTACTGTTGCGAAATATGCCGGTCTTGCGAAGTCAAGGAGCATCTGTGAATTCTGAAGCTCAGGCGGGTTCCAGTAGTTGTGGTCGTTGTTACCTTCACCAACCTGATAGCAGAAAGCGATAACTTCGCCGTTCTCATCAAGGTAGGTACCGTTCATGTAGAAGTCGTTGAACCAGTGAAGAATGTTTTCAACGTGTTCCTGCTGACCTGACTTCTTGTATGCATCACGGAATTCATAGTAGCCCCAGCCTACTGTTGAAGCTGCGTATGAACCAGGAAGACCGAACTTAACGTGGTCACCGGCATCGTGCATACCGCCGCCGCAGTCGATGAATCCGTCACCGTCAGGGTCAAGAATATCTTTATACTCGTCAATAAAGTCCTGTGAAAGGTTTGTTCCGAACTTTGCGTCAGCACCTTCCTTGGACATCGGTTTAAGAGGAATGTTGTAGTCCTCGGTATGACAGTCGCCTCTCCACTCGAGCCACTTGAGGCCCGGTTCTCCGTTCTCGTCAACGTCATATCCGCACTTGTTTGCGTCGTAGAAGTAAAGCACATACTGAAGTGCCTTGGCGAAATTTACTTCAACGTCATCATAGCTGAAGGAATCCGGATCAGGGAATACCATTTCATCCGGAGTTACGCTCGGCGGCGCTTCACCTGCATCGGCACTTACGGAAATGCCGGTTCCTGCAAAGCTTCCGACCATCGAAATGCTTAACAGTGAAGCAAGCAGTCTTTTAAGTTTTGTTTGTTTCATACTACACTACCTTTCTTAGTTTCTGCAGTTGTGATGCCCTCGAACCACAGGACATCACCGTACAGAATATATTATACCACTGTAAGGAATTTGTTTCAACATCATTGAATGTGCCATTTTAAATGAATTTACACAGTATTATATAGTCAAATACACTATGATATCACGTAGTTTTCACAAAATCATCACAGTTAATCTACGTAAACATGCAGTTTGTCTAAAAAGTCCGTAACTGTACCGATACATCTTAAGAAATTCTTAAAATTTCCGAGGCAAAATAGTCATTGCTTTTTCATTATATCTTCTATGTTTTAAATTATATATCCCTGGCCGTCAATCCGGTTTCGCCGGATTGACATACAAAAACTCCCCTGCCGCCGGTATCTGACCGGTGACAGAGGAGTCTGTGAGCAGCAGGTTGCTGCATTATTTGATCATTGTGTACATAAGTGTCGAGAACAGTGCATAGACCGGAACGGCTGCAAGATAAAGCGTACCGATCCACTTCTTTCCGTTTTCAGCACAGTATTTGCCGGCGAGAACTGCTGCCGGAGCAACTATGAATGTCATGTAGCGGAAGTCCATGCTGCATCCGTTAGGATACTTGATGTAGAAGTAAACGATGGAAGCCATGAACACGAGCACAGCTGCGGACATAAGGAACTGTTCCTTGTTTTCCTTCAGCTTGAAAGCGCCCTTTACAACGCCTGTCACAGCCGGAATCGTAAGTGCTATGGCTGCGATCATAAGACCTACAGGAACGATTGCAGGAACTTCAAACTTGAATTCACCGAAAAGTGAAGACTTGACCATGTAGGTCCAGAGGTTGTAGTCCTCAAATACCTCAGCATACGGTTCAGTCACGAAGTTAGGAAGGTCAGGAAGTATGATTCTCTGGAAGAAGGAGTGGTCACCTGTGTAGAGTGAGTGATCCTTCGGGATCTCGAGAACGTAACCGAAAGGCTGGTCGAATCTCTTGTAGTTTCTTACGCTGTACCAGAGGCCGAGCGGAAGACTTATCATACCGAATACGATGAATTTCGGAATATAGGAACCGAATTTCTTTTCCTTTACTGCTTCGACGAACTTCCAAACGAACACGCCTGCTGTAAACATTGCAAGTGAGCCGATGGAGAGCTTTGTCATAACGCCAAGGCCATAAGTGAAAGCGAGGATTATCGTGTTCTTCCAGTCAGGACTTCTGTACCATCTGAGTGTGTAGATAAGCGCAATTGTCATAAGGAGTGTACAGAGCATATCAGGTGTAATTCTTTCACTTAGGTAGAATGCCGGGCAGAAAGCTACAAATCCAACTGCTGCTGCGCGGTACTTATCCTTAAGGCCTGCTTCCTTGCAGAAGGAATCTGTCATGAGAAGAACGATGCATGATGCCACGCCGCTGATTATCTTGCCGGTGTCAACAATGAGCTCATTATCATGTCCGCCGAGGAATGAATTGATCGGTGCGGATACGAGAGCACTGAGAATGTAGTAGAATGGCTGCTGGTAATACTGTCTTGTATTGGTCTGCGGAAGCATCTTATCTTCGATGAGAGTGAGGATGTATCCGGCATGGCCGTAGCCGTCCTTTTCGAATTCCCACATATCATGTGATCTTACCGCACCCGGTGTATAGAGCATGTAGCCTATACGCATTACAAGTCCGGCAAACATTATGGAAGCTACCAGTCTGTCTGTAGTAAGCTGTTTTTTCTTAAGAAGCACGAGATCCGTAATGCCGGCAAGGCCAACAAGGATACCCATTGCCACTCTGAATCCTGTAGTCTCCGCAGGTGAGATAAGTCTCCACATCAGGTAGGCGAATGTCACGATAACGAAAACTGCAGCGTACTGAATTATTTTTTTCTCTTTTACAAGTTTCATCAGTACACCTCCTTATTCAAAGATCCATGTAGGCACGAGTTCGAGAACGTGCTTGATGTATGTTCTCGGTACTGCGATACCGGAGGCTTCAGGAAGGAACATGAAGAATACAATGGTCGATACCGCCATTACTATGCATTCTTTTTTTCTGATATTGCTGCTCATGCTGCGGATAGAATTGCAGATAAGAAGTATCATAACAAGCAGGCATCCGAAGTACTGATAGATAAATACTGTTCTGTGTACGAAGAGCCATGGCATGAGCATTGCAAGGTATGCTATTGAAAGATACTGTGCAGATGTGCTCTTTCTTGTTCTCCAGAGGAACACATTGTGGAAGAAAGCTGCAAGACCTGCAAAGGCGATGAACGGATTCATGAATGTTGCAACTGAGCTTACCTTGTCATCCGGGAATGAATTGATAGCGTCAAGAAGCGGTTTCTTGTCTGTGAGCCATTCGTACCATTCTGACTGGTAAGGATGTGAATCAGTTACGTTTGAGTGGTATGAGTACATTGACTTTGAATTGTCGATTGCATGCTGAAGAATATTCTTGTCAGTATATACCTGAGCAAATTCAATGTATGAAAGAACATAAGTCAGACCAGGGATCACGATAAACGCAACAACGCAGGCGATGCAAAGTTTAACGAGATACGGCACTGATTCCTTGAATGTCTTCTTTGACGCACAGTGCTTGATAAGGAATGTGAAAAAGAGCACTGCTATACCTGCAGCTGCGTAAGCACCTGTCCACTTTGTTGCACAGGCAAGTGCCATTGAAATACCGCTGAGGAAGATCCAGAGAAGCTGTTTTGAAAGCTTTCCGTTTCTGTTCATCTCCTCAACGAAGCAGTACATGAAGAAGAACATCATAACGATGAAATGTGCAACGATAATATCGATAGTAGCGATTCTTGAAAGAGTGAAGTGCATGCACTCAGTTGCGAGAAGCACGCCGCCTGTAAGAGCTGTACCTGAACGGTGTGAAATCTTCCATGCAAAGAGATACATGAGCGGTACCATTATCGTACCGAAAACTGCTACTGTGAATCTCCAGCCGAAAGGATTCATGCCGAAAAGTCTGATGCCGAGACCGATAAGGGTCTTGCCGAGCGGCGGGTGAGTATTTTCATAAATAGGAAGGTTGTGAATGAATTCATAACCTGTTCTTCCGTGATAGATCTCGTCGAACATCATTCTGTAGTAATAAGTTGCTTCAGAACCAGGGAACTTGTCCTGTTCGTCGAAGAGTTCTGCATACTCTGCGGTGTTCACAGGAGTGATGACCTCGTCATTCTCTCCGAGAATGATGATCTCATTGAAATGAGTGTCTTCGCGGCTGAAAACTATACCGATGTAGCGCACACTCCATGAAACACCTACACGGTTCCATGCAAAAGCTGTTTTCAGTTCCTCTTCTTCCTTTATTACCTTCCACTCACGTTCAACTTCGTCGTAAGCGGAAACACTTATTTTTCTTAAGCTTTCAGGTCCTAAGAAGATCTGAAGATCAGTAACTGTCTTGTATTCGCCGAGATCGATTATTATCTCTGCATTATCAGGATCATTCGAGTTGAATTTTCTGGATGTTTCAGGTGCTTCGTGTGAACCGAGCTGGAAAAATACCACTACTGCATATGCAACGGTAATGAGGATCATGTGAATGATATTCTTTTTTCCGAACTTTTCAGGTGTGTATGCAAGAGAAGGTTCTGAAGCTTCCTCCTTGCCTTCTTTTACAGTCTGTTTTCCGTAGTTTCTCATTCTTACAAAGAAAAGCACAAGTCCGGCTGCGATGCAGAGAATACCTGCAACAAGGAATGTCGGGAAATATTCCTTCGAAAACAGTTCGCTGAACGAGTGTTTCTGGGCAAACAGTGAATATGCCGCAAGGTGGATACCTGTGGATATCATAGCGTATGCGCCGATGAAAACCGAAGGCGATGCCAGCGGATATTTGCTGCTTAGAGCGCCGATCCAGATAAGAGCTGCAGCAGTTACCGCTATGTTGATGATGATCATCTTAGTTCCGCCCACCGTCATGCATATTACCGGAAGCGGACAGAAAAGATATACCGCCGCCGCTATGCTTTTGCTGCGTGACATGCCCGAAGCTGAAAAGCAGACCGCCGCAAGAACTGCAGCATCACTGATCAGCGCAATGTAGTTGGAAGTGCTTCTGTCCTGCATCATAAACAGCGGGATGAGTCGTATGAGCACGTAAAACGGTACGAGCTCTGCAAGTGAATACCCTTTAACACTGTTATGTCTGTCGCGGTACGAATAAATGCCCCAGAACAGTGCACAGGATATTATGGTGTAGATAAATACCGGTGTCAAAAGTGATCCCTCTTTTCTTTAATGATTAATATATCCGTGCAGAGCCGGCAGATCACATCTGCTCCCTGCATTGTCTGCTGTATAAGTCAACACTGACCAGCCCATAAAACCGGTCTGATCAGTGTTTCATCAGTTATTAGTCATTCTTTTCTTCGTGGTATTCCTTCTCGGTATTTACATTCCAGATGTTGTCCCTTGAAGTCTTTCCTGAAATGATGTTCTTTGCTGTTTCGAAGGCTGTTACCATCGAGTGGTCCATGTTGTTGTAGCGGTGCTGGCCGTTACGTCCCACGCAGTAGAGATTATCAAATGTATCGAGATACTTGATAAGTGTATCGATCTCGCTGTATGTGTCGAAGTAAGCAGGATAAGCTTTCTTTACGCGTTCTCTGTGTGAATCGAGAATGTCGCCTGTGCTGTTTATAACACCCATTGAAACGAGTTCCTTTGAAGCCATCTTGATGCATTCGTCATCAGAAAGATTCCAGAAGCTGTCGTTTTCATTGCAGAAGTATTCAAGACCGATCCATACTGTGTCCTCAGGCTTTTCAACCATGTAAGGTGACCAGTTGTTGAAAATCTGGATTCTTCCAAGCTTAACGCCTGTATCCTGAACGTAGATCCAGCAGTCAGGAACGATGTTGCCGAGTGTCTTTATATCTGTTTCGTTCTTAAGATTGAGCTTGTTTACGAGAAGACCAACTGTAACGAAGTCTCTGTAAGGAAGACCTGCAGCGATTCTGCCGATGTCTTCAGGAACGTCGTTCATGCCGCCTACAAGATCCTTGAGAGGCATTGAAGAAATGAAGATGTCGCCTTCAACTGTTGATCCGTCAGCAAGTTCAAGTGAGTTTATCTTTCCGTCTGCAGTATTGATCTTTACTACTTCAGAATTCATTCTGATCTCGCCGCCGAGCTTCTTTACTTCCTCAGCAACTGTTTCCCAGAGCTGACCCGGACCGAACTTAGGATAGATAAATTCCTCGATGAGTGAAGTTTCTACCTTTCTTTCCTTGTTTCCGCCGCCGATCTTTGAGAACATATCCTTAAGAACGGCTCTGATCGAAAGGCCCTTTACACGCTGTGCGCCCCAGTCTGCTGAGATTTCACGAGGATGTCTGCCCCAGAGCTTTTCTGTATATCCCTCGAAGAACATTGAGTAGAGCACTCTTCCGAAACGGTTGATGTAGAAGTTTTCAAGTGAATCCTCAGGCTTCTTTGAGATGCATGATCCGAGATAGCTGCATCCTGCTGAAACAGTTGTTGCAAAGCCCATGTTCTTGATAGTCTGCATCTTCATTGAGACAGGATAATCGAAGAACTTCTTCTTGTAGTAGATTCTTGAAACACGGTTTCTTACGAGCATTACTCTGTCTGTTTCCTCAGGGTCAGGACCGCCTGCCTTGAGTTTCTTTACTCTTCCGAGCTTGATGTCATCGAAGGAAGGCTTACCCTGTGTAGGCATCATGTTTTCCCACCAGTCAGTTACGTCCTTGTCCTTTGAGAAGAATCTGTGACCGCCGATATCCATACGGTTGCCTCTGTATTTAACTGTTCTTGAAATACCGCCTATTTCAGATGATCCTTCGAGAACAGTAACACTGTATTCATCCTTAGACTTGCTTAAAAGTTCATACGCAGCTGTAAGTCCGGCAGGACCTGCGCCTATAACAACAATATTTTTCAATTTTATTAACCCTCTGTCTTTCCTTTTGGTGTATAAAGAATTATCTTTCTTGCGAGATAGTTATAAACGAGAACGATTATGGCAACGACGATCTTTGCAGCATAACGGTTCATCGAAAGCATCTCGGTGGCAAGATACATAAGAAGCATGTTGAGTCCGAATCCCACAAGGCCGATGAGAACATATCCGATAAACTCACCGTAGCCCGATTTTGCATTGGACTTCTCCTGAAAAACGAATTTCTTGGAAAGTATGAAGTTCGTTATGATACCTGTGACAAATCCGGCTGTAGTTGCAAGTGCTGTGATCTGCCACGTCGTACCTGCCTGACAGACAAGCGTATAAGTCACAAAATCCACAACAAAGGCGATACCGCCGACAAATGCATATCTGAAAAACTTTATAAGTCCGTTATCCGTCGGAGCAAAAAACAACTCCTTGAACTTAAAAGCAAAAATCAGACTAAGTAACTCTTTCATACCATCTACCTCTTATAAATTATTACCCACGTAATCTTTATTATACAATAAATTTCACTGAATGTATAGTATTTTTTGAAAAAAAATCATCCCTGTCTGTGTAACAGGGATGATTTATGATTATCTGTCTGCCATTTTTGTGTATTCCGCGCGGTCTGCCACAGCCTTGTATGCAGGACGGATTATCTTGCCTGCGTTGATAAGCTCCTCGATACGGTGAGCTGACCAGCCGGAGATTCTCGCTACCGCAAAAATAGGTGTGTAGAGTTCAGCCGGAAGTCCGAGCATGCGATAGATAAGTCCGCTGTAGAAGTCGATGTTCGCGCTTACGCCCTTGTAGATCTTTCTCTTTTCGCCGATAACAACTGGAGCAAGACGTTCAACGAGAGTGTAGAGCTCGTATTCCTTCTCCATTCCCTTTTCTATCGAGAGATCCTTTACAAACTTCTTGAGCACTCTTGCACGCGGATCTGAGATCGAGTAAACAGCGTGTCCCATGCCGTAGATAAGTCCGGAGTTGTCGAAGCCGCGCTTTTCAAGAAGTGAGATGAGATATTCCTTTATTGCATCTTCGTCTGTCCAGTCCTCTACCTTTTCCATAAGGTCATCGAACATGCGTACAACCTTTATGTTGGCGCCGCCGTGCTTAGGTCCCTTAAGTGAAGCAAGCGAAGCTGCTGTTGAGGAATATGTGTCAGTACCTGATGATGAAACGACATGTGTCGTGAAAGTCGAGTTGTTTCCGCCGCCGTGTTCTGCGTGGAGAACAAGAGCAAGGTCGAGGATCTTTGCTTCAAGTTCCGAATATTTTGAGTCACTTCTTAAAGTGTAGAGAATATTTTCAGCAGTTGAAAGATCCGGACGCGGTCTGTGGATTATAAGGCTTCCGCTCTTTTTATAATAGTTGTATGAGTGATAAGCATAAACAGCCATGACCGGAAGAAGTGCGATTATCTCAAGGCACTGTCTTAAAACGTTCGGAATGCTGGTGTCGTCCGGTGTGTCGTCATAGGCATAAAGTGTGAGAACACTTCTCGCAAGAATGTTCATCATGTCGTTGCCAGGCGACTTCATTATAATATCCCTTACAAAAGTGGTAGGGAGTTTTCTGAAACTGCCGATAAGATCATTAAATTCCTTAAGTTCAGTCTCTGAAGGGAGTTTTCCGAAAAGAAGAAGATAGGTCGTTTCTTCAAATCCGAAGCGGTTCTCTGTAATGAATCCGTCAACGATATCTTCAACATCGATACCTCTGTAGTAGAGCTTGCCGTCGCAGGGAACAGACTCACCGTTCACGATCTTACTGGAGCATACTTCACTGATGTCTGTAAGTCCTGCCAGAACGCCTTTACCGTTCAGATCACGGAGACCTCTCTTGACATCGTACTGTACGTATAGTTCCGGATCAATGTTATGGCAGCTTACGCATTTTTCTGCAAGCTGTTCGATAGCCGGAGTTACTTTTGAAAAATTGTAGTTTGACATTAGAACCACTTCCTTTATAATGAATTGTGCAGAAACCACTGTATTTCCCCGTTTCAGATAAATGGTATGCCACATGAAGACCTTTTTGCATAAGATCTGTAATTGCATTCATTCTCTTATTAATGATAAATCAGTGTTTTCTTAGTATAATCACTTTATATTATATCACATCGGCAATTGTCTATTTGTTAATAGAATGTAAACATAATTGCACGCACAGATTTCACCTGCAAATCACCATCGTGTCGTTTTTTCAATAAACACAAAAAAGCCTCCGGTTTGAACCAGAGGCTGAAATCTCATTATTTAAAGGGTGGATAGTGGGATTCGAACCCACGGTCTTCAGGACCACAATCTGACGCGTTAACCAACTACGCTATACCCACCATATAATGCATCTTGCTGGATTCGAACCAGCGGCTTACTGCTTAGAAGGCAGTTACTCTATCCAACTGAGTTAAAGATGCATAGTACTTCTTAACAGAAGTCTAAGCGGGTGATGGGAATCGAACCCACGTGTTCAGCTTGGAAGGCTGACATTCTACCATTGAACTACACCCGCATGTAGTTTTTGCCGCCCTTCTCAGTCGGCTTTATTATTATACTACAACTGAAATCAAATGTCAACACTTTTTTTAAATTTTTTTAAAATTTATTTTGCCGAATTTATTTTGCCGTCGTACTGTAACGCACAAAACGGGTGTCTCCTGCTGAGACACCCGTTTTATATAAACATATTTATTTTTACTTGATTAAATCGATCCCTGAAGCTTCTGCTTCCTTCTTGTCAGAAAGCGTTCCCTCAGAAGATTCGATGGAAACTGTGATCTCACCTTTTTCCTTGTCGGCTGAAACGACGAGTCCTGTGATCACGCTTTCCGGATTGTCGATGATGGCTGCTGCCACCTTATCTTCCACGCTGTCGCGGATAACTCGGCGGATGTCGCGGGCACCGGATTTTCTGTCGTAGGACTTTTCAGCTATCACTTCAAGAACTGTATCGTCGTACTTGAGTTCGATGTCCTTTTCAGCGATGGCTTCCTTCATTTCATCAAGCATAAGACCTGCGATCTTTGCGTAGGAATCCTTTTCGAGAGGTGAGAATGTGATGACTTCATCGATTCGGCTAAGGAACTCAGGCCTGAGGAATTCACGGAGGCCCTTCATTGCTCTTTCCTTTGAAATGTCTTCAACAGTCTTATTGAAGCCGACACCTGTTGACTTGTCTGCAGAACCTGCATTTGAAGTCATTACAACTATCGTGTTTTCAAAGTTTATGTTTCTGCCCTGTGAATCGTTGATCTTGCCTTCGTCAAGGATCTGAAGAAGGATGTTCATAACGTCCGGATGAGCCTTTTCTATTTCATCAAAAAGGATTACCGAGTACGGCTGTCTTCTTACCTTTTCAGTAAGCTGGCCTGCTTCATCGTATCCTACATATCCCGGAGGAGAACCGATGAGCTTTGATACCGCATGCTTCTCCATGAATTCGGTCATATCGAATCTGATAAGCGGTTCGGTGGAGTCGAACATCTCGGAAGCGAGCACCTTTACAAGTTCAGTTTTACCAACGCCTGTAGGTCCGACAAAGATGAATGAAGCCGGTCTGCGTCTCTTGGAAAGCTGTACTCTCTTTCTTCTGATAGCCTTGGCAAGTGTTGAAACTGCTTCGTCCTGACCGATGACTCTCTTCTTAAGAGCATCTTCGATATGAGCGATCTTCTGAAGTTCAGGCCCAACTACCTTGTTTGCAGGGATACCTGTCCAGAGTTCGATAACTCTTGCTATATTTTCTTCGGAAACTCTTGCGTTTTCCTTCTTCTTTGCTGCGTATTCAAGCTCTTCCTCGGCTCTGAGTATGTCAGCCTTTATTGTTGCGAGCTTTTCGAAATCAACTTCGTCCTCTTCCTCCATTTCACCGGCTTTTTCAACCAGTTCATCGAGTTCTGCAGACTTTCTGTCGTATTCAGCAAGTTCCTTGCTTTCGATAGCTGCAAGTGCGCATCCTTCGTCGAGAAGGTCGATGGCCTTGTCAGGAAGAAAACGGTCATTTATGTAGCGTTCTGAAAGAACAGCACATTCGCGGAGGAGTTCATCGTTTATTCTTACGCGGTGGAATTCCTCGTAATGCCCTCTGATACCCTTAAGGATCTCAAATGTCTCGTCAACAGTCGGTTCATCAACAGTTACCGGCTGGAAACGTCTTTCAAGAGCGCTGTCCTTTTCGATGTATTTTCTGTATTCAGCAAAGGTTGTAGCACCGATAACCTGTACCTCGCCTCGTGAAAGAGCAGGCTTGAGGATATTGGCTGCGTTCATTGAGCCCTCGGAATCACCTGTACCGACAAGGCTGTGTACCTCGTCAATGAAAAGAATTATATTTCCTTCAGATCTTACTTCGTCAACGAGTCCCTTCATACGGCTTTCAAACTGTCCGCGGAACTGTGTACCTGCCACAAGTGCTGTAAGATCCATGAGATATACTCTCTTGTCCTTAAGATTGAACGGTACCTCGCCCTTGTTTATACGCTGAGCGATACCTTCGGCGATGGCTGTTTTACCTACACCCGGTTCACCGATAAGGCACGGATTGTTCTTTGTTCTTCTTGAAAGGATCTGAATGACACGGCTTATTTCCCTGTCACGTCCGATGATATTGTCTATCTTGCCTTCCTCGGCTCTTCTGCTTAAGTTTGTGCAGTAGTTTTCAAGGAACTTGAGCTTCTTTTCCTTTTTCTTTGAATCACTCTTCTTCTTTGATTCTGATTTCTCAAAAGCACTTCCGAAAAGCGAGCCGAAACCGCCGCTTTTGCCGTTCTTCGGATCTGACGCACCGTTGATCATATCCTGGATAAACGGCGGGAGTACAGTACTTGCTCCGCCCGGTTCAAATGAGTCACCGTCAACCAGTTCCATCATCTGCTCTGAAAGCTGGTCGATCTCATCATCGGTGATACCGAGCTGCTCCATGTAGTCCTTTATCTGCGGTATCTGGAGCTCTCTTGCACAGTACATGCAAAGTCCCTCATTTTTCTGTGTACCGCCGTTCATCGCTGTTATAAAAACAACAGCAGGTCTTTTCTTACATCTGTTGCATAAAATCATAATTGCCTCCGAATATCATTTTTTATCTGCCTGTGATACAGAGCATATTACATCTTTGTGACAGGCATATATTTATCAAGATTGTAGAGATACTTGAATACATAGGAATTGTTAAGTGTTTTTTCATCCATGATATTTTCTATGGTTACACCGGACCAGATAATGATCTTAATGAGAACTGCAACCACTGCAATTATCATCAGACCGTTGAAGAGCTCAATGACAGCACCGGCAAGTGAATCTCCGGCACCCATTGCATCCTGATCCTTGTTTCTGAATGCTATTGAGAATATGATGCTTGTAAGTATCATTAATATTGCTGAAGCTATAACGAATGACATGAGCTTGACAAAGTTGAACATAACATCGCTTACACAGTTTTCAACGATGTAGTTTGCAGCTGCCTTGCGGTCGCTGTGGATCATGCTGATGAGCTTGTATGTCTCTTCTTCGTTACCTTCATTGAAATTTTCAAAGAAATGTCCTGCACAGGCCGGAAGCTTCTTTGAGAGTTCGTCCTGAAGTGAAACCGTGATTATGTTGTTAAGTCCTGTGAAGCAGGCAGCTTCATTTACCTGATTGCCCACACCTGATGTTCTGTCGATAAGCTTCCAGAACTTCTTGTCCATATCTTTTTCAGAGCTGAGAACCACTGACGCTTCCTTTTCAGAAACGTCTTCTATAAGAGTGAGTTCCTTGTATTCCTTGTTAAAATATCCGTTAAGGTCGAAATTGTCCACAACTTCCTCAACAGCCATTTCAACAGAATCGCTTACCATAGTCTCGTACATTGTACCGGCAATAACGCCTGACATGAAGAAAGCGAGAACTACAAATACTATATTCACAAGAAAAGGAACGAAAGTTCTTGATGCACCTTTTCTTATCCCGTATATCAGAAACAATATTAACATTACCCCTGCTGCGGCGTCAAAACACCAGTTAAGATTACTCATAATTTACACACTCCTGAATCTTAAAATTCTTTCTTCTCTATTGTTCTGTGACCTTCGAGATAAACGTATCTGCCGGTCTTCTCGAAATCACTGAATGGCTGATCAAGTTCAAGTGCCTTAATGGCTTTGCCGTCATATCCGTAGGATTCAAGCACGGTTTCTGAAAGCATGTAGATCCTGTCATCCCAGGCAAGAACATGCTTGAACTTTTCATTAAGCTTGGCTTCTGTAACCCCGCCGGATGCCGGATCGGTAATTATTGAAAGCGTTGTGCTTCGTCTTTCCTTGTTCTCAAACATCATGACAGCGCCTGCAGATGAGCATGAAGCATCGATGAGAGCACCCGGATAAGGATATTCCATTATCTCCGTGCCGTCTCCTGCAAAGCACGCAAACATCGTGTCGCCGAACAGCACAAGACCGTCTTCTCCGTAAGGATAAGCACTTACAGGACAGGTCGCAATGTTACCTGCCTCCCAGACATTCTCCGTTTTGTCAAAATCAACTGCCGTGATCTCGGAAACAAGATTACCTTCTGAAACATTAAGCGAAATTATTCTGCATCCGCTGCAGTCAGCCGTGAAAACCACGTCAGTGATACGCTGGCTGCATCCGCGGAAATAGATTTCATCGCCTGAATCATCGTAAACATGCAGTTCGCACACATACTGGTCTGACTGGGTTATAACCGCAGTAAAACCGTTGCTGCCGAGCGATGCTACGTAGATCGGATCATCCATTTTCTTCTCGTACTGTACGGAACGTTTCGAGTCTACTTTAAGACTTGTGCCGTTCTGTTCGTACATAAGTGTACGGTTGTCAAAGCTTTTAAGAATTGCATTGGAATAGGAATGTGATTCCACATTATTCGTATCCCCTGAAGCTGTGTATGTATATCTTCTCGTGTCTGTAAGAACTATGAGTCTGTCGCCGAGAGTACATGCCTTGTACTTGGTACTTCCTGCGATCTTCAGCGGGAACGAGCCCACTGTTATCTCATCATCAGTGTAACCTGAATTATCTACTTTAAAACTAGGCATCCAGCGGTCTTTTGATATGTAAAGTCCGAGAATAACGATCACGATAGCAATGAAGTAAAGAAACTTCAGCATGCTGCGCTTTCTCTTCTTCTGCCGTCTGAGTTCCGCCAGACCCCTTGCACTGTATTCTTCCATTGTACCTCCAAATCAGTAGAATACACGGTTAAGATATAGCCCGTGTGCCTGCGCCGTCTTGCCGGCCAGTCTTCTGTCTGACTTCTCCATTATTACCGGAATATCTTCGGGAGCGATTTTTCCCTCGTTGACCCAGAGAAGCGTTCCCACGATTATCCTCACCATGTTGTAAAGAAAACCGTCACCGCTTATGGTGACCTTCACAAGATCACCTTCACGGTCAAGTCTGAGCTCGTGTACCGTCCTTACGGTACTTGCCTTTTCGGAAGCGTTTGAGCAGAAGCTGCTGAAATCGTGTCTTCCCACGAAATATTCCGCCGCTCTTCTCATCAGATCAAGATCCATTTTCCTGCGGTAATGATACTTCAGATCTTCCGCGAACGGATCACGGCATTCACTGTTGTGTATCAGATAGACATATTCCTTGCCGCGGCAGGAGTATCTCGCATGAAAATCCTCCGGCGCCTCCTCACACGAAAGAAGCGTGATATCCGACGGAAGATAGCCGTTGGTACCTCTTATAAAATTGCGTATCGGGATCTGTTTTTCAGTCTTTACCGAAAAGCAGTACCCGTTTGCGTGGACCCCCGTATCTGTTCTGGAACAGCCGTATATCTCGGTCGGGGTGTCAAGGACACGTGAAATGCATTTTTCAACGGTCTCCTGAATGGTAATCGCATTATCCTGCTTCTGATAGCCATGATATGCGGTTCCCCTGTAAGCCATTATTACTTTTAAATTTCTCAAAATAAACTATCCTGCTTTTTGATTCAAATTATCCTGCAGATCTTCAAACCGCACCCGTTCTCTGCATACGGGATAAGGTTTACTGCTGTTTTCTGTATTTTTCAAGGGTGCGCTGGAGTTCTGCCAGCGCATCGCCTTTTTTGTTTTTTCCAGGACGGTCAAGCATAGCATTGACTGTCGCAAGTGCCTTTTCGCGTGAAAGCCTTTTTTTCTTTTCCTCTTCGTTCTCCTCCGCTTCGGCAGCACCGTCTTCACCTGTCTTGGCAAGAGAAACGACTTTGCGTTCAGATGGTGTTTCCGGATCATCCTCCATTACATCACAGGCAGTGATGTCACCAAATGGATCTTCCGAGATCTTTCTCGCAAGCGCAATACGTTCGTCCTCGGTAAGTGCCCTTTTCGGCTTGGTCACAAGACCGTATTCCTCGCGCAGTGCCTCGTAGAATCTGCGGCTTGCCCCTTCATCCACCTTGTGTGTCTCAAGTCTGTGAAGCAGCTGAAACACCGCAAACAGCGGAATGGCAATGAACAAAAGCAGACAGAGAGTTGCTAAAGCTTTCATCAAAAACACCTCAATTCATTCTGTCGATAAGAACCACACAGGCAAGAAATACAAAGGTGATGATCAGTGCGGCAATGTCTGCCGGCCCTGCCTTCATCTGTTTCATTCTTGTCCTGCCCTCACCGCCGCGGTAACAGCGGCATTCCATTGCAAGCGCAAGTTCCTCGGCACGTCTGAATGCTGATATGAAAAGCGGTACGATGACCGGTACCACTGCTGAGGCACGGTCGCGTATCGAACCTGTTTCAAAATCAGCCCCGCGGGCCTTCTGCGCTGAGATTATCTTTTCCGTTTCCTCGATAAAAGTCGGAATGAAACGGAGAGCAATTGTCATCATCATGGCCAGTTCATGCACCGGAAACTTAAAGATCTTAAGCGGCGCCAGCAGCTTTTCAATGGCCGCCGTAAGCTCGATCGGTGAAGTTGTGTAGGTAAGCACCGAAGAACCGGCAATAAGAGCAGTCACGCGTATAAGCATGAAAGCTGAATTTATAAGACCTCCGTCGGTTATGCTTATGAAACCGAGACGGAAGATCTCGTTTCCTTCAAAAAAGAAAACATTTATAACTGCGGTCACAAGCAGCACCGGAACTACCGGCTTAAGGCTCTTTGTCACAAGAGTCGGACTGAGTCCGGTGAGACTGTAGGCCATTATCAGAAAAATGACTCCGACAGCCAGTGAAAAGAATCCTTTCGCAGCAAAAAGCATCACGACAAACAGCATGGTTATGATGAGCTTCACCCTTGCGTCAAGTCTGTGGATAACGCTTTCGCCCGGAAAATACTGACCGATGGTAATATCCTTTAACAAGCGGGATCACCGCCTTTTTTTCCAAGACGCTTCATTATGCTGGCTACAGCCTGTCCGACAGTATAGACATTGTCGTCTTCTGCAAGACCTCTTTTCTTAAGTTCGGAAAAGACCTTTGTTACCTGCGGAACATCGAGCCCCATTTTCGTTAGCTCCTCAGCCCTTGAAAAGACTTCGTTTACAGGACAGTGGCAGAAAAGGCTTCCGTGGTTCATAACGATGAGTCTGTCCGCAATGCACGCCATGTCCTCCATACTGTGTGATACTACTATCACGGTGCAGCCTGTGTTCCGGCTGTATTTTCCGATAATATCGAAAACCGCTCTTCGTCCTTTCGGATCAAGTCCGGCAGCCGGTTCATCGAAAACGATGACTTCAGGTCTCATGGCCATTACTCCCGCAATGGCAACACGTCTTTTCTGACCGCCTGAAAGTTCAAACGGCGATGCGGCAAGCATTTTCTCATCTATTTCAAAAAGCTCCGCCGCCTCGTGTACCCTTGCATCGATCTCATTCTGGTCAAGCTTCATGTTCTTCGGACCGAAAGAGATGTCCTTGTACACAGTTTCCTCAAAAAGCTGATACTCCGGATACTGAAAGACAAGACCGACTCTGAAACGGAGTCCCGGCATTATCTTTCCGCCTTCCCAGATATCCTTTCCATCAAGCAGAACTCTGCCCGAGCACGGTTTCAGAAGACCGTTGAAGTGCTGTATGAGAGTGGATTTTCCGGAACCGGTGTGACCGATTATTCCGGTAATTCCGCCTTTTTCTATACTGAGTGATACATTATCAACTGCGGTTCTTTCAAAGGGTGTTCCCTTTCCGTAAACACAGGTAAGGTTTTCTGTCTGGAGTATGCTCAAGTTTTTCCTTCCTTCAAAACAGAGGCAAGTGCTTCTATGCACTCCTCTTCAGTAAGTACAGCCGGATCAATATCAAGCCCGTGTTTACGCAGTTCAAAAACAAGTTCTGTTACCTGCGGAACATCGAGTCCGGCTTTTTTAAGTATTTCCACATTGGAAAATACGTTTTTCGGAACGCCGTCAAGTATCACGCGTCCCTCATCTATCACTATCACACGGTCAGCCTGTACGGCCTCATCCATGTAATGTGTTATAAGAAGCACGGTAATTCCGTAGCTTCCGCATAATTTCTTTATGGTATTCATTACGTCCCTGCGTCCGGCAGGATCAAGCATCGACGTTGGTTCGTCAAGCACGATGCATTCAGGACGCATGGCGATTATACCGGCTATTGCCACTCTCTGCTTCTGCCCGCCTGAAAGCATTCCCGGCGAGTGTTTTCTGTACTCGTACATGCCGACTGCCTTGAGAGCATCATCTACACGCTGCCTTATCTCCTCTGGAGGGACACCGGTGTTTTCAAGACCGAAAGCCACATCTTCCTCGACAACGGCTGCGACTATCTGGTTGTCAGGATTCTGGAACACCATGCCGACTTTGCGCCTTATGTCATAAAGCTTTTCCTCGTCGGCAGTATCGGTGCCAAGAACTGTGATTTTACCCTCAGTCGGTACCAGTATCGAATTGATGAGCCTTGCAAAAGTGGATTTTCCTGATCCGTTGTGGCCAAGGGCCGCAACGAACTGTCCTTTTTCAATCGTGACGTCGATACCCTTCAGTATCTCGGTTTTACCGTCATAAGAAAAATGGACGTTTTCCGCTGATATCATCTGTTCTGATGCCAAGGTCATTACCCCTGTTTCTGCCAGATGGCGGTGGAACCGCACGGAAGAGCCATATTGCTTGTATTTACCGGAAGGCCGATCTCGTCAGAGGTGACCTTTCCGCCGAATTTCTTTACAAGTATGCTGTCAAGGATATATGCCATAACAGCCGGTGAAAGTCCTGTGGTATAGCTGTTTAAAAGGAAGAACAGCGGTTCATCGGCAAGAACCTGTGAACAGAGCTCCACGAGATCGTAGATGCTGTCCTCGAGTTTCCAGATCTCACCGCCGGATCCTCTGCCGTATGAAGGCGGATCCATTACTATACCGTCATATTTCTTGCCGCGTCTTATTTCACGCTTAACGAATTTCTCGCAGTCGTCAACTATCCATCTTACCGGTCTGTCTTCAAGTCCGGAAAGAGCTGCGTTTTCGCGAGCCCAGGCAACCATGCCCTTGGACGCATCGACATGACACACGGAAGCACCCGCCTCGGCACAGGCAAGAGTTGCACCGCCTGTGTAGGCGAAAAGGTTGAGAACATTAACTTCCCTGTCGCTTTCGCGTATCTTGTTTCGCATGAAATCCCAGTTTACAGCCTGTTCCGGGAAAAGTCCCGTATGCTTGAAACCGGTCGGCTTTATCTTGAATTTAAGGTTTCCGTAGGACATTGTCCAGGAATCCTTTGGTTTGTTGTTTTTGTAATCCCAGCTTCCGCCGCCGCTGGATGAACGGTGATAGTGCCCGTCCGCACTTTTCCAGAGCGACTCGTTCTTCGGAGTTTTCCAGATTATCTGCGGATCCGGTCTTATGAGCTTTACGCCGTTCCAGTCCTCAAGCTTTTCCTCCGATGATGTATCAAGTATTTTATACTGTTCCCATTTATCTGCTATTCTCAAATCCAGTCCTCCGGTCAGTTGATTTCTTGAGTACCGGTGCAGTACCGGTCTCTTCCTTTATCATGTCTGAGATCTCATTGGCGTAGCGGTTTATCTTGTCGAAACTTTTTCCTTCGACCATTACCCTGATAACAGGCTCGTCTCCGGCTTCACGGACAAATATGCGTCCGTCATCACCGAGGCCGTACTGCCTTCTTTCAATGAGATCGGTTATGTTGTGATTGTTTTTCCAGAGTTCCTTGTACTCCGGAAGTATGCCTACATTTATAAGCACCTGCGGATATTTCTCCATTACGGAAGTAAGCTCGGACATTTTCTTCCCGGACTTTTTCAGTGCATCCAGCAGTTCCATTGCCGTAAGGAACCCGTCCGCCGTTGTGGAAAGCTCCGGAAGGAGCACCTTTCCGTTCTGTTCGCCGCCGAGAGTGTAGCCGCTGTCGAGAAGTTTCTCGTTAATACAGCGTTCACCCGGTCTTGAGGTGATGACTTCTATTTCATTTGACTCCGCGAAGTGCCTGAAACCGAAGTTCGAGGTATCGGTGATGACCACCGTGTCGTCCTTCAGCTTGTCTTCATTCTTGTAGTGGAGTGAAAGAACCGCCATTATCTGGTCGCCGTCAATGACGTCTCCCTTTTCGTCGAGGGCGAGGCATTTTCCAACATCGCCGTCGAACACGAGACCTATGTCGGCACGTCTTTCGACTATCATCTTAGCCATTGCCGCGGTATTAAGAACTCCGCAGCGGCTGTTTATGTTCATTCCGTCAGGCTTGTCGTTTATCATGATGCACTTTACGCCCAGTGCCGAAAAAAGCTTTTCCGCAGTGGATGAGGCACATCCGTTGGCGCAGTCGATGACTGCCCTTATACCTGTAAAGTCGTACCGTCCTGTTTTCAGAAGATGCCGGATGTAATCCCACTCGGCATTCTTGTAGGCAATTGCCTTTCCGACTCTCTCGTGTGATACGAGAGGGATTATTTCAGGATGACGGCAGACCGTATTTTCAAGTTCATCTTCAACGTCCTCGGATATTTTGTATCCGGTTCCGGAGAAGATCTTGAGACCGTTTATCTCATAGCTTCTGTGCGCCGCAGTTACCATTACACCGGCATCTGCCTTGCTTGATCTGGTAAGATGGGCTACCGCAGCCGACGGTATTACACCGAGTCTCACAACGTCAGCACCTGCTGAACAGATACCGGCCACAAGAGCACTTTCGAGTATGCCGGAGGACAGACGTGTGTCCATGCCGACAAAGACCGTCACCCTGTGCTGAAGTTTGCGTGACAGGGCGAGCACAAGAGCTCTTCCGGTATTCATGACCATTTCACATGTTATTTCGGTTATAGCCGTTCCGACTATACCGTCAGGAGTAAATAATCTGTCCATCGCAGACACTCATCCTTTCATCAGAATGATAGCTGTTTACCGTTTTCTCCGTCATCCGGGGTCGCAAATCCCAGATGCTCGTAGGCAAGCTTTGTGGCGCATCTTCCTCTCGGAGTTCTTGCAAGGAATCCGAGCTGCATGAGGAAAGGTTCACACATATCTTCCAGTGTGACCGCTTCCTCACCGATGGCGGATGCAAGCGTGTCCAGTCCCACCGGACCGCCGTTGTAGCCTTTTATTATCATGGTAAGCATTCTCTTGTCAATGCTGTCGAGCCCGATCGGATCTATTTCAAGACGGTCGAGGGCTATGGAGGCAAGATCCTTCGTGATGACGCCGTTTCCAATTACATCGGCGAAATCGCGCACACGCTTTAAAAGCCGGTTTGCAATACGCGGCGTGCCGCGTGCTCTTCCTGCGATCTCAGCGGCTCCGTCAGGATCGCACTGTATTCCGAGGATCATGCTGCTTCTGCGTATAATGTCACAGAGCTGTTCCTTCGTGTAAAGTTCAAGCCTGAGTATTACGCCGAAACGGTCACGAAGCGGCGAAGTGAGCTGACCTGCCCTTGTGGTAGCACCTACAAGAGTGAATTTCGGAAGGTCTATACGTATCGAACGTGCAGACGGCCCTTTTCCTATCATAATGTCCAGCACGTTGTCTTCAAGTGCCGGATAGAGAACTTCTTCAATTGACTTGGAAAGACGGTGTATCTCGTCGATGAAGAGAACGTCATTTTCCGAAAGATTGGTAAGCAGTGCCGCTAAGTCCCCCGGCTTTTCAATTGCCGGACCGGATGTTATCCTGAGATTCGAACCCATTTCGTGTGCGATAATGCCCGAAAGTGTGGTTTTACCAAGTCCCGGAGGCCCGTAGAGAAGAACGTGGTCAAGAGCCTCGCCTCTTCTTTTGGCTGCTTCTATGTAAACTGCAAGGTTTTCTTTGGCCTTGTCCTGACCGATGTACTCGGCAAGACATTTAGGTCTGAGCGAAACCTCGATGTCGCTGTCATCATTTGTGACTTCCGGCGTTACCACACGGTCGTCGGTTTCAAAGATCTTTTCACTTGTTTCGATCAAAGCGTTTCCCCCTTATAAGTTCATTCTCTGTGCCATGATCTTAAGTGCCTGCCTGATAAGTTCGGCAGACGGAAGGGTCTGATCAAGTCCTGCAAGTACAGGAGCGATCTCGGACTGTGTGTATCCGAGAACGAGCAGAGCTGAAAATGCCTCGGAGACTGCCGATCCGTCGGATACCGGAACAGCCGGTCCGCCTGATGCGGCAGAAAAATCTATATTGTTTTCCTTGACTATCTTGTCCTTGAGTTCAAGAACGATCCTCTGTGCCGTCTTGGCACCGATGCCCTTGGTCTTCGTAAGAGTTTTGCTGTCCTCTGAAGCGACCAGAAGAGCAAACTGCTCGGAATTCACATCGGAAAGGATGGAGAGCGCAGCCTTCGGACCGACACCTGAAACGGAGATGAGCATCTTGAAACAGTTGAGTTCCTGCTTCGTGGCAAATCCGAACAGTTCCATGCAGTCCTCCCTTACGTGAAGGTAAGTGTAGAGCATGACCTCCGAACCTTTTTCGCCAAGTGCCGCAAGGGTCTGAAGCGTTGTTCTGCAGGCATATCCCACACCGCCGCATTCAACTACAGCAAGTTCTGTTTCTCGAAGCACGAGTTTTCCTCTTACACTATATATCATATTTTTTCCTCATTTCCTCTCCGCCCGCACAGTGTCCGTGACATATGGCGATGGCTATTGCATCGGCAGTATCGTCCGGCTTCGGTACTTCTGCAAGCTTCAGTATACGCTTTACCATGTCCATGACCTGTTTCTTTTCAGCCTTACCGTAACCTACCACACTCTGCTTCACCTGAAGCGGTGTATACTCGTAAACAGGAACATCAGCAAGAGCAGCCGCAAGATTTATTACTCCTCGCGCCTGGGCAACATCGATGGCTGTTTTCTGGTTTGTGGTGAAGTAAAGCTTTTCGACTGCCATGCAGTCGGGTTTGTACCTTTCGATAATGTACTGCATATCGTTAAAAATGTTTTTCAGTCTTCCGTTAAAGTCGGTATGCGCTTCGGTAAATATGGCGCCGTATTCCACCGGCGTAAACTTTACTTTATCATAATCAAGGACTCCGAATCCGACTATCGCGTAGCCCGGATCTATTCCGAGTATTCTCAAACGTATTACCTCTCTGTCAATAACTGTAAATTCTAAAATGCATACATAATCAAGTTAATTATATCATAAACCGGACTAATTTTCAATCAGTTTTTTTGTATATGTACGCTTGTCTTTCCGAAGGATTCAGAAAAACAGAAAGCAGTCCGGAGATCACGCATCTGCGTGGTTTCCGGACTGCACTATAAGCAATTATGTGCATATATGCACGGATCTACGGCATATATGTTACAGCGACAACGGAAATGTTGTCACGGCATCCCTTGTTGAGGGAACGTTTTACCATCTCCTCGAGACGTTTCATCATCGGCATCGGCATCGAAAGTATTTCCTCAATCTCGGACTTGACGATGTAATCTGAAAGGCCGTCTGAACAGATGAGGAAAACATCGCCGTGTTCAAGAGGCTCCCTGATCACGTTCACATCAATGTTCGGCTGCGCCGTGGTGTTTCCGAGCACCGGCATGATGATGTTTCTGTGGACATGGTTACGCTTTTCCTCGTAGCCAATCTTGCCCTGTTCGTAAAGCATCTCAACTAAGGACTGGTCCTTGGAGATCTGTTTGAGTTTTGAATCCCTGAAGCGGTAAAGCCTCGAATCTCCGACGTTCATGCAGCACATTTTCTGATCTTCATCCACCGCGATACCGCATATGGTGGTCTGCATGTTCGATGAGTTTTTGTGCACCGTGCCGTAGCGCTGAAGGTGCTTGTGTATCCTGCTTATTTCGTTGGTAAGGTTTACCTGGCTGCTGTACTCCTGCTTCGCAAGTTCCGCAAGGCACATCTTTGAAGCGATGTCACCGGATTTTTCACCGGAAACACCGTCGCATACGGCAGCAATAAAAGGTTTGGTTATCTCGGTCTCCACTGTTCCTTCTGTCAGGACTATATTATCTATGAGGACTGCATCCTCGTTTCTCTCCTTAACGCCCTGTTCTGTTACTGCACAGCAATAAAACATAGGTTTTTCTCCATTTCTGCCTGAAAGAACGATCTGTCAGGCGGTCTGTCAAAAAGATCAGTTATTCGATATCTTCGCTGTAGTTGCCGAGGAATCTGAAATCCTTGAGCTCGTTCTGAAGTGAAACGAGAAGAGCGTTTACACGTTCGTCATCCACGCTGCCTTCAAAATCGAGATAAAAAACAACATCAAAGTTGCCCTGATGACGCGGACGGCTTTCGATCCTTAAAAGATTGAGTCCGGCAACACGGAACTTTGTAAGCATTCTGTAGAGTGAACCTTCGTCGTCAGAAAGTGACATGATCACCGATACTCTGTTCGCATCCTGTTCGACCATCGGGTCGCGTGCGATACAGACAAATCTTGTGAAGTTTGATTCTTCATCGGAAATATTAGTTTCAAGTATTTTTAAGTTGTAAAGTCTTGCACATTTTTCAGAACAGATAGCAGCGATCTTCTTATCACTCTTTGCAACGAGCTTTGCTGCAGTGGCTGTGCTTGCGTAGTGAACGGTCTTGAGATCGTGCTCACGAAGGAATCCCGAACACTGCATAAGTGCCTGCGGATGTGAGTAAACTGCTTCAACTTCATCAAGGGCTGCAGCATTTGCAGCAGCGAGACAGTGTCTGATCGGTATTCTCACCATTCTGTTTATATACACCTTGTACTTCCACATAAGGTCATAGACCGGTGAGATGGAACCAGTGCTTGAATTCTGTACCGGAATGATACCAAAATCGATGCTTCCGTCTTCAACAGCTCTGAAAACATCTTCAAACTCACGGTAGAACTCGACTTTTTTACGGTTTCCGAAAATCCACTTTGTAGCCTCTTCGGAATTTGATCCCTTCACACCGTAACAGCCCACCTTACAGTCAAGCGGTGCGCTGAAATCGATGTGGTCAACAAAAGTAACGCCCTTGTTTATCTCGCACTGCTGATAGCTTTTGCTGATATCCATTATATTAGAGAAAAGCACTGCTGCACTGTCTTCAAACTTCGGTTCGGCCTTTTTCTTGATGCCGTCGATAACTTCCTTTTCCCTGCCTGTCTGAAGAACATTTACTTTGTTCTTTTTCTTGTATTCAGCCACCTGAAGGCAGAGTTCCATTCTTTTCTGGAACAATTCGAGCATCTCACCGTCAAGAATGTCGATCTGGTCTCTGAGCTCTTTTAAATCCATAAATATATTCCTTTCCGGGTCAAAACTTTTTACCAAAAATGCTGATCAATTCACAGAACCGGCGGAGCCGGTTCTGTGAATTGGTGGAAAATACGGGGCTTCGCCCCGATTCCCCATGCTGATTTATGAATAAATCAGAAAATGTTTACTATACAAAAATTGCTGTGAAGTCATACATACGCGATAGCTTCACAGCATCATTTTGTTTTAATCAAGTTTCTTCTTTTCTTCCTCGAGGATCTTAATAAGATCGTCGATAGAGTCTGCATTGATCTTCTTTGCAGGCTTTGCCGGTTTCTTCTTAGCCGGAGCCTTTGCAGGTGCAGGAGCTGCTTTCTTTACAGGTGCCGGAGCAGGTTCTGCTTCAGTTTCTGGTGTATGCTTTATCTCAGCTGCTGCCGCAGTAAGGTTTTCGATCATCTGTTCGTAACGGTAAGAAGGTCTTACGCTGAGCGGTACTTCCTGGAATGCAGGAACTTCTTCCTTTTCCTCTTCCTTTGCAGGAGCTTCAGAAACCGCAGGAGTTTCAGGTTCGCTGCTCTTTGCAGGTTCTGCAGTAAATTCCGCAAATTCGTACTTGTTTACCTTTTCAGCCGCTGGAGCTGCTGGTGTTTCCTGAACAGGTGCCTGTTCCATTACAGGTTCAGGTATTACCGGAGCCGGTGCAGGAGCTGGTGCTACAGGAGCTGCTTCCGGAACAGGAGCAGGTATCTGTGATGCCGCATTGAACTCAGCGTCAGCTTTTCTCTTGTATTCCTCAAAGCTGAACGGTGCCGGATCAGGATCGGAAACAGGTGCTTCAGAAACAGTGCTTTCTGCTGCTTCAGCTTCGCGTACCGCAGCTTCAACTCTTGCTCTTGCTGCCATAGCACTCTCAGCTTCAGCCGCAGCCTTTTCAGCCATGAGCTTTCTGTGTTCTTCAGCTCTCTTTTCTTCGTTTCTCTTCTGCTTTCTCTTTTCCTCGATGAAAAGTTCAGCTTCGAGAAGGTCGTCATCGTATCTGAGTTTCTTTGCTCTGATAGCTGCGATCGAAAGGATTATAAGAAGGAATGCAGGGAGAACCATGAGTGCGATTACGCCCTTGAATTCCGTTGAAAATGCAAGTATCTCACCGATGAGGTCATCCTTGTTGTAAACTGTTCCGTAGATTTTTGAAGCAGGAACTGAGTAAACAGTATCAAGTGAAGCCATGAGGTCTGATCTGAGGTTGTAGGAAAGTGATCCGTTCTCATTCTGAGTGATCGATTCAAGGCTTAAGATCCTCTTTCCCTCTTCTCCTGTTGAACAGAGAACATAGGTGTTTTCCACCGGCTTTTCAGTGTGATCGATGAAACAAAGTGAATTCTCCGCGATATTCTTAGCATCGGTAGAACGATTTATGAAAAAAGTCATATGATAATCAAGAAAATCGATCCTTGGTGCGCTGTCCTTATTACGGAAAACAAGGTTTGCTCCTACGGAAACGACGAGAACAAGGAACAGAACAAACGAAAGCAGTCCCCTGATAAAACCTAAAAAAACAGAGCCGAAACTTCTTCTTCTAGCCATGATTTTCTTCCTTTCATTTTGCTTATTAATTTACTATAATAAGAGTATTTTCTCTCATATTAAGAGTATTGTCTCTCATACTTCTCATGCACGTCAGGGCATAGAAACCCCGTCATAAAAACGTATATTCATAATTATATCATACATCTTTTTAAAAAACAATTTCAAAAACCAAAAAATAATTTTTTTTTTGTAAATTTATTAATTGTGTCAAAACCGCTTGACGATTACAGCTCTTTATGGTACAATATCAATTGTGATTTTTTATTTGCTGGTGTAGCACAGCCGGTAGTGCAGCTCATTTGCTGAACAGACGAGCGCTGCCAGTGGCAGATGAAGCGAGTCTGTGAAGGGCAGAAATAACGAGTAATGCAAGGCGAACGCCGCAGCAGTACGACTATATTTCTGATCGTATATGAGCAGGTCGCACGATTCAACTTTACAATTTAATAACATGCTGGTGTAGCACAGTCGGTAGTGCAGCTCATTCGTAATGAGCAGGTCGCAGGTTCGAATCCCGTCACCAGCTCCATAAACACAAATAACTACGTAGTTCGATAACTGCGTAGTTATTTTTTTGACTTTGTTTATCTGCATAGATGTGTAGAAATATCACGCTGTAGTTTCTCTGTTCATAAACTCTTAAAGATTTCCCACAAAAAGTGCAACGACTTTCTGTGTTGAACCGCAAAAAGCGCAACGACTTTCTGCAGCAGATCACATTTTTTACAACGACTTTTTCTGTGCCGAACACTTTTTTCTATTGTGCCGCAGACACCACTATTATAATAATGGTATACCCTCGCCGCAGACAGGGTCATAATTCACTATAATTAAACCAGTATTTGCAAAAGTCTTTCTGTGATATATATAACAGACTGAAATGTTTTTTTGTCAAATGCAACAAAGTACGCCTCTTAAATTTTCCACATATTTTACGAAAGATTATAATCAGTTATTTACTTTTTCACTAAACTGTGCTATAATATATATACATTAAGCTATGTCAGGGAAGCGGCAGACGAGCGAAGGTCCGGTAACAGGAACCGGCGGGGCTTTGCTTAAGTTCTGCGTACTGATATTTACGAATCAGCGTTCCATTAAAACATATATTCATGATAAAAGATTATTAAACGGGGATGTGAGAATTATGGCATCTGTAAAGCCCACGGATAAGCGAACTTATCTGAAAAGCAAAACTTCAGTTACGATACTCATTGTAGCCGCACTGTGCTTCAGTGTCATGGGCTTCTTTATATACAAAACTATCAGAGGCGGTATTCTCGACAAGAGAAAAGCCTCAGCAATGGACGTTGTCGCAATTGTTTCCGATGAACTGAGCCGGGAATACGGTGATAAATTCGAAAGGATAACATCGGAAAAAGATCCGGAATACGATGAGATCTTCGGCATCCTTTCAAAATATGAAAAATCAAGTTCGGTAGACTACATTTATACCATGAAAATGCAGGGCGAAGATCTGATATTCGTCGTTGACGCAGACCCGTCCAAAGAGGGACGCGCTCCTTACGGTGAAAAATACGAAATGACCGAATACATCAAACCTGCATTCCGCGGTGAGATCTGCTGCGACGGAACAATAACTTCAGACAAATGGGGCTCTTACATCAGCGCCTATGCTCCTGTCCTGAATTCACAGGGCAAGATAGCAGGCATAGTCGGAGTCGACAGTAAAACAGATCGTATATACCACGAACTCAACATACTCAAACTCCAGATATTCCTTCTGGTCACTGCGATTTTCGGTATCTGTGTTGCCTTCCTTTTCACCTTCTGGTCTTCATTCGCCAAAAAGGATCTGCTCACAGGTATAATGAACTACGACAGTCTGGTCGAAAAGGGCGAAAGCCTCAGACGCAAAGGCAATCTTTCAGATTATTCCGTAGTGCAGCTCAACATAAGAAACTTCAAGTTCATAAATTCAAAGATAGGCACAAGCCTCGGCGACATCCTTCTTATCCAGTACGCCCAGATAATCTCCGGACATCTTGAACCTGGCGAATACTGTGCACGTACCGGAAGCGACAACTTCATCATTCTCGTAAAGAAGGGCCACGAAGATGACCTTATAGAAAAGCTTTCTGAAACATGGATCAATCTTTCCGCATACGGCGTGACCGATCTTATACAGATCTCGATCCGAAGCGGTATTTATGAAGTGGATAAGAACGACAGCGTTCAGGATGCAATAAACTACTCATCTGTTGCACTCAAGAATGCGCGCCTTTCAAACAACAACTTCATAATCCGGTTTGAAAAATCAATGCTGGAGTCAATGGTTGAAAACAACCGTATAATCACCGACTTCCGCCGTGCAATGAGCGAAGGCGAATTCAAGGTGTACTATCAGCCGAAAGTAAACATATCGACCAACGAACTCTGCGGAGCAGAAGCACTTATCCGATGGATACAGGACGGAAATGTAACTTCACCTGCTGAATTCGTTCCGGTCCTTGAAAACGAAGGACTTATCACGGAAGTAGACTTCTTCGTATTTGAAACAGTTTGTCAGCACATCTGCGAGTGGGAGATGAAAGGAATAAAACCTGTAACCATCTCGTCAAACTTCTCAAAGCTTAACCTCGCAAATCCAAACTTTGCGGATTCTATACTCGCTATAATGAAAAAATACAATGTTGATCCTTCGCTTCTTGAAGTTGAACTTACAGAATCGTCCGGATATACCGACTACGAAGCGCTCATCATCTTCGTCGATAAGATGAACCGTGCAAAGATACGCACATCGATCGATGACTTCGGAACCGGATATTCATCACTTTCGATGCTCAAGGATATCAACGTGGACGTTGTCAAGATAGACAAGTCCTTCCTTGCAAAGACCAACTCCGATGATATTCATCAGGAAAAAATGCTTGAAAACGTCATTCAGATGATAAACGACCTCGACAGAACGGTTATATGTGAAGGCATAGAAACTGAAGGTCAGCTCAATTTCCTCAAAAAAGCGTCATGCAGCGTCGTTCAGGGCTTCCTGTTCGACAAGCCGCTTACACACGATGAATTTGAACTGCGTCTGAGATCACCGCACTACAACATTGACGAAAACGGAAAAATAACAGTCGATGTACCGGAATACGAGGAACGCTGGGAAACCGTTGACCTCGTTGAAAAGCCGAAGGATGAAACAGTTATCGTCGGAAAAACTGAGGAAACAGACGACAGCGACTATTCCGAGATCGCCGGAAAAACAAAAACCGCACCGGAACCGAAACCTGCCGAAGCTTCTGAAACAGCTGACGGATCAGAAACTGCAGAAGGCTCTGAAACATCCGAAAAACCTGAACCGGCAGATACTGAAAAAGCTGAAGCAAAGCCTGAAAGAAAAACTGAGATTGATGAATCGGCAAAAGCAGAAAGCTTTGCACAGGCTAAGGAAAAGAAAAAAGCTAACAAGCGTCAGAAAAACAAAAACCGTAAAAACGGATAAAACCCTCCATTTAAAAAGCGGCGGATACTTCAGAAATGAAATATCCGCCGCAATTATTTTAATATGTATCTGCTTTAATCTGAATCTTCCTGAATTTCAAGATCAAGATCAGTTACGGAAACTGCCCCCTTGGTGGTGCTTCGCATAATATTCTTGAGTGTCGGAAGAACAGATATGTTTACGTTTTTGCTCTTTGAAGCCACTGCCACTTCAAAAGGAACTGTGATCTTTTCGTCCCCTACCTCAAAAGGCTTTGAAAGGCTTAAAAGCGCAATGTTTATGCTGTTTAAGAATGCGCTCTGACCTGCAAGGCCCTTTTTCAGCTTCTTTGCCACCAGAAATTCATCTGATCCGGTACGGTAAACATCCGCTTCCGGGAAGAAACTGTGGATAAGCTTTGCCGTGGTAATGAGAATCATGTCGCCTGCTTCCTCACCGTAGGCAATGTTCACGCTGCTGAAATCCTTTATATTGAAAAGCGCAAAGTAATAAGCTTCGTCTACTGCCGGATTCACCTTTCCGGCTTCAAAGTCACTTGAAAATGAAATACGGTTTCTCAGTTCCGTAAGGAAGTCGTTGTACACCGCATTGTTAAGTGACTCTCTTGTTTTTTCATGCTTTTCAACGACAGTATCAAGGTTCTTTGCCGTATCTTCACGTTTCTTGTTGATAACGTTGAAAAGAACGATGAGTATGAAGCAGAAAATGCTGAAAACTATCATGTAGCCGCGCATGCTGCCCGAAAGCTTGTATACGCTTGCTTCAGTCTCATCTATCATAAACATCCAGTTAAGATCACTCATGTATGAGTAAACTGAAATGTACTTCTGACCGTTCATTGTGTAGGTGAACTTGCCGCTGCTGTCCCTGCCGCCGGACTTGAGGACCTCACATATACGTGAAAGTTCATATGTTGCCGCTTCCGTGCTGATCTTTTCCTTGTCTTCGTGGAAGATATATTTCATATCGTTAAGATCAAGCATGGTGTAAAAAGCACCTTTCAGATCATGCTCACTGATGGAATCGAGCTGTCTGATAAGACCATCCGTGTAAACGCCGAGACCGACAAAGCCTGCCGGATCATCGCCACCGTTATAGACTGCCTTATACATGGAAACGACCTGTCTCTGCGTTGCAGGAGACGTGATTATTCCGGTGTTGTAAACACTGCTTCCCGATGCCTTAAGAGCCTGCTGAAGCTCCTTCAGATAATCACCGGTCCTTGTGGTAACTCCCGCAGTTGCCCTGTTTGTATGTGCAAGAACTTTTGTCTCCCAGGTGCTTACATATATTCCTTCAAGATTTACTATATCGTCTGAAAATTCCTCAGTGTACTTCTGTGCTGCTTCGGCTGCTGCCTTATCGTCCGGCTTTTCAAGGGCTTCGTGTATCTCGCCGGCATGGCTGTAGGCACTGAGGGTATTTTCCGCGCTTTCAATGTAATTTCTGATTATCCTGCTGCGTTCATCCGCGATCGTGATCATGTAGTCGTCTGCGCTTCGCTCTGCGCTCGTGCTTATGATCTCCGTTATTCCCATCGAAAGAATAAACATAAGTATCAGCTGAAGCAAAAGGAAAAAATTGAGTGCTGAAACTGAGCGTCCGGACTGCTTTTTTTCACCGGACTTGGATCCTGATTTGCTCATGAATTATTACTCCTCTGCATCGTCTTCCTCAAATAATGTGTTGAGTTTGTTCTTCAGCAGATTGTTGACTCCGTTCTGGTTAGGGCGTACAGGAGCACGCATTGATACAGGACCTGCTTGGGCAGCCGTCTGACGTGACATATACGCCGCCATCTGTGTGGTCTGCATTTTCATATAGCCCGGTCTGTAACCCGCAGACTGTCTGCTCATGCTGTTTGTCTGACTTACCGGCGGTGCAGTATAGAGTGACGCACCTCTGTTTGTCTCAGGAACAGCTGTATAGACACTGTAATATCCGCCCGACATTCTTGTCTGTGAACGATCAGGACCGGCAGCATATCTTCCAACCTCAGTTATCGGAATGTTGCCGTTCGGAGTGACCACAAGGGCATGCGAATTTTCCGGATTCATTCCGAGGATATATGAGATGCATCCGTTGCACGGAAGAATAGGAGTAATGCTGCATGAGTTGAAAACGGTGACTGCCTTTATCTTGGTAAGACCATCTGCCTGCATCTTTTTAAGGGCATTTATCTCGGCATGAACGTTTTCAGAGACATCTTCCTTAACCACATACTCGTTGCAGGCTGTATAAACATTGCCGTTTCCTGCACATATTACACATACCGTGTCTCCCGGAAGAGGATTATGCCTTTTGTCGTATCGTTTTCTTATTACGTCTATTGCTGTGTCTATCATAAATTTGTAGTTCATTTTACGCACCACATCCTTCCGGTATAATTTCTGTAGCTCTGTGTACATTACAGACAAATTTAAGGAACAATAATCTGTTAATCAGTCATTACTCCTCATTTATCATTATATTTTCGGCTTAATGCACACTTTTTTCCTTACCAAACACAATTCTACATATATATTATACCATAACGAGTCATATATATCAATAAAAAATTGATTATTTCTTTTCCATGTGATATAATTGTAGTGCACGCAAAATTGAATTCTGCGTTTGCAAGAACAAGCAGATACAACGCATCTGCAGACAATTTAATATCAATTACTTAAAGGAGTTTTTTATCATGTCTATGTACATTACTTGTCTCGACCTTGAAGGCGTACTCGTTCCTGAAATCTGGATCGCTTTTGCTGAAGCTTCAGGTATTCCGGAGCTTAAGATCACAACCCGCGAGGAGCCTGACTACGACAAGCTTATGAAATACAGGATCGGCATCCTTAAGGAACACGGTCTCGGTCTCAAGGAGATCCAGGAAACTATCGCAAAGATCGATCCGATGCCGGGTGCAAAGGAATTCCTTGACGAACTCCGTTCATTTACACAGGTTATCATCATCAGCGACACATTCTCACAGTTTGCAGGCCCTCTCATGAAGAAGCTCGGCTACCCTACTATCTTCTGCAACACTCTTGAAGTAGCAGAAAGCGGCGAGATCACAGGCTTCAAGATGAGAGTAGAAAACTCAAAGTTCACAACTGTAAAAGCTTTACAGTCCATCGGCTTTGAAACTATCGCAAGCGGCGACAGCCACAACGACCTCGGCATGATCAGAGCAAGCAAGGCAGGCTTCCTCTTCAAAAGCCCTGACAGCATCAAGGCAGAAAACCCTGATCTTCCTGCTTACGAAACATATGAAGAACTCATGAATGCTATAAAGAAGGCTATGGATTAATCCTCAAACGCCAAACGTAAATCAAAACACCTCAGTGCCAGTTTAATGCTGACACTGAGGTGTTTTTAGTTGTACTGTTCAAATACTTCATCCGCCGTGATCACACGGCACGTTACTTCATCATCCGTGTCGAGGCAAACGGTGGCGGTGTATCCGCCGGGAATGTCAAACGAAACGAATCTGCATCCGGTAGAATCATCGAGAACGTCGAAGGTGTTAAGGCCTTTTGAAAGTCCGGTGCCGAGATATTTCACGTAGGCTTCCTTGGCTGTCCATATCTCAGCGAAGGTCTTTTTCCTGCGTGTATAGATAGCCTCATATTCATTTTCCGTAAAATGCTTACGGGCAATGTTTTCTTTTTCACGGTCGGTGCGTTCGATATCCACTCCGACTGAACGTTTACCGCAGACAAATGCCACATATCCGCCGGCATGGGAAAACGAAAACTGGAAGTCTTCTCTTCCGTGAAGAAACGGCTTGCCGTGTTCGCCGTAGTCGAAACGGATATCTTCATTTTTCATTCCGGTATGAAGGATGATCTGAATCCTTACGGTAAGTTCCGCCAGAACGGATGTTATCCTGTCCCGCTCCGAACGCATTCTTTCCACTCTTTCACGCCGTTCCGTCGAAATATATTTTACGAATCTTCCGCAGTACGAATCAAAATCCGCCTCCGGATCTGCTTTCACCACAAGTATCTCCATCTGCCTTCTCCCTCTGCAATTGTTTTCGCTCTTTTTATTATAAATGTTTAACAGTTTTATTTCAATACTTTTCTTATATCTCTGGATCATAACGGCTGCGCCTTCGGCGCAGTCATAAAACGAGCTGCCCCGAAAGGCAGCTCGTTTTTTCTATAGCAGTCTTCGGCCGGAACGGGTGAAGACTACTTTTTCGGCATCATATATACCAGAACGCCTTTTACTATAAACAGCAGAAACATCACCGTGACCGCATAGGGCAGTCTTGTGGCTGTGAGAAACAGTACCGCAACAATGCTTAAAACAAATGAAACGACTGTCAGAGTGTTCCTTCCCTTTTCGATATGTCTGCGGTTCATGATCAGTTTTGCCGTACCGGCAGCCATCAGCAGAAAGAATAATGCAAAACAGATACACGCCGGAGCAAATGATTTCTGTGCAAATTCAAACAGACTTACTGCTGAAAAGCTGTCGCTTACTTGTTCGGGATAAAGAGGCAGAAGCAGCGGCAGCACACACATTATATCAGCAAATCCTGCAAGCATATCAAGCAGATCACTGATATTTTTACGGTTCTCATCCTGAGCAGCGGTTATAAGCTCATCAGATGACAGCAGTTCATCTACCGAAACCGAGAAGAATTTTGAGATCTCCTTTAAGGAATCAATGTTCGGATATCCCCTGCCGGATTCCCATTTGGAAATCGCCGTTCTGGATACAAACAGCTTCGCGGCAAGTTCCTCCTGCGTTAAGCCCTTCTGTTTCCTTAAGTTCTGTAATTTTTCACTGAAATCCATTTGTTTTCCTCCATCATACTGACAGCGCCGTAGTAAATCAGATATAATCCGGCACTGAGCAGCAGCGCACCGATAATATCTGTCAGCCAGTGCACTCCGGATACCGTTCGTCCGATCACCATAAAAACTGTAAAAACGACTGTAAATACGTACAGAGCGCATCTCAAAGCGGTATTTTTCATCCTGCGGCGCACCTGAAATGCAAGTGTCGGCATCACACTGACCACAAGAAGCGTGGTGGATGACGGATAAGAGGCTTCCATACGTCCTTCGATCAGCACCGGCCGGTAATTTAACGGTATCATCTCAAATATCAGATAGCCTGCGATCACAAGAATATAGTATACTCCAAGGAGCAGGATGTCGCCGTCTACTTTAAAGAGATTTTTCCTTTTTACAAGCTGGATAAGTCCAATCACACCGAACACCATACACACTGCGATTGGAACCAGTCCAAGCCAGTCTGTTATAGTATAGATGCTCATATGCACTCCCGTCATTCTGTGAAATGCGAGATTCATCGCAGCAAATCCGATATCTGTTCCGTTCTGACCCGCAGGCCGGACATCCACGGTCTGTATAAGCATAGTCCAGATGACAAATGCCGCCATCATAATAAGTCCTGCGATAAGTAATTTTCTTCCGTCCTTTTTCATAATTCATTCTGTATCCTTTCTGTTATTGCCTTCCGGCTGATTTAAGAATAATACAGAACTAATAAACAGTAAAGAATTGCTTCGTCACATCGGTGACACGAAGCGTGTCACCGCGTAAATACGGCGTTTGCGTCCTTTAAAAGGATGCGCCTTCGGCGCAGTTATAAAACAAGCTGCCTCGAAAAGGCAGCTCGTTTTTCTATAGCAGTCTTCGGCCGGCACGGGTGAAGACTACATTTTAATTGCTAAGCGTTTCTATCTTTCTGGACAGGAACTGTCTGAGTTTAGCGAGATCTGCCATCGTCAGAGATCCGTCATTATCAACGTCACCCTGCTTTTTCTGTTCATCCGTAAGATCCATATCGCCTATAAGGGCAAGAGAAAGGATAGAAAGGTCGGTAAGATCAGAAATAGTGTCAATGTTGAGGTCGCCTTTGTCACCGATCTCAGTGATAAATCTTTCTACAAAATGGATTCCCTTATTAAACATGTAGTTGTCATCGCCATTATAGAAACATTTTATATATGAGGTTTCCATAACGCCAGGCTTATACACATCTGTTACCATATCAGTTTTTCCGTTGCCTATTGTATAGCATTTGAATTTTGTAATTTTTTCTCCTGTGTCAATGCGGTTAAGTGTACTCGCAGCATTGTCAAAATAAAACCTCGGTTCAATGTTCAGTCCTTCGATTGTTTTTATTTCGCCGTCTTTTGTTTTATATGTAATATACGGTTTCTCACCTTCAACGTAATAATAAAGATCAGATGAAAAATCATCGCCTTCCGGAGCTTCCTTTACTTTTTCTATCTTACGTGAATCACCAGCAAATCTGATAAACTTTTCTCCGCTTGTCGTTCTTATCTCGACTGGTTCCTCAAAATCAAGCTGAAATTCGTTCTCTTCATAGTAGCTGTCTTTGATATATGTTATATCTTCTTTGTATATAAGCTTTCGGTCAGTACGGATGATCTTTTCAGTTCCGTACTGTGAAATGTCACTGAAATAGGAATAGGCGCCGGAGTTCAGTGCATTAAGTGCGTTCAGCCTTTCTTCATTCATTTCCGTATCTGAGGTAAATGCACTTTCGAGTTTCATTTTAAGATAATGATGACCTTCCAGGCCGTTTGTATACCAGGAAATGCATTCATAAACCGTACCAAGTTTATTACAGAGTGCAACGATTTCATCCTGATTAATATATTCAGGCGTGCCATCCGGCATTTCATAATCAGCTTGCCAATCCAGCATGACTGTGGTTACAGAATCAGCTTTCCATCCGGATCTTACTTCGTTCCAGATCTCGTACATTTCCCTGACCTCAGGACACGATTTGAGGACTTCAACTGCCTTGTCATTTGCAGCAATGGTTTCACTTACAAGAACGAACTGATCATCCCTCTTTTCAATCTTTGCGTTTTCAAGTTTCGCATTCAGTTCATCGACTGGTAACTCCACACCTTCATACGGATTCACCTCAGTACCGGCAAGTTTACTGTACAAAAGTGCGGATTTTCCTTTATCATTAAACTCGACCGTAGCAGACGGCATAAGTGAATTATTCTCATCAACATCCATACTACCCTGCCATTTGTCACTGTAATTAACCACATCTTCTGATACTATATAATCCTGCTGTTCATCAGCTTCCAGACCCTGTTCTGAGGGCTCGTCAGCATAAACCGCCGGATAAGCAATTGATGACATCATCGTTACTGCCATAATACCTGCCATGACTTTTTTTAAATAATTGTTTTTCATAATATTTTTCCTTTCTTCTTTTCCCGTCCGATAAATATCGGAATATTTTTCATTACATTTTCAAAGGCAAAATAATGCCCTCTGATTATAATGATGCTTTTTACACATGAAATGTTACACTTTTTTCAAAAAAATATTTTACTTGATTTCATTATTGTACACCAATAGCAGGATTACGTCAACTCTGATGATTGCTGTTTTTTAACAGGTCTTTTTTCATAGCATTCTTCGGCCGGCACGGGTGAAGACTACCTTTACATGGCTCAAAAGGTTGAAAGGTCTCCGATTTTATGTTACAATAATACAAACAATTAACGGAGGTGTTACTATGCCATTACATCAGGAAAACAGATATACTGCCGACGAATACTTTGCCCTGACTCCTCAGACTTCTGAACGCACGGAACTCATCGGCGGAAAAATAGTAACACAGACAGCTTCCGGAGTTATCCACCAGGATATAGCCGGCGGTATTTATGCTGAAATAAGACAGTTTATCAGAAATAAAAAAGGAAACTGCAAACCGTTCATCGCTCCCTTTGACGTTAAACTTACCGATGATACAGTTGTCCAGCCGGATGTTCTGGTTGTATGCGATACTTCCCGCCTTGACGACAAACGCTGTTACGGCGCACCGGATTTCATAGCCGAAATTGTTTCATCAAACAGATTTGACGACTACAACAGAAAACTCGAACTTTACAAGCTGTCCGGAGTACGCGAATACTGGGTCATCGATCCGATTGAACGTAAAACGACTGTATTTACATTTGAAGATACTGTGAATATTTCTTTCTATCCGTTTGAAACACCGGTTCCGGTGAATATTTATAAAGGTGAGTTATCGATCGTTATTGCTGATCTGCTGTGATTTCAGTTGCGACCTTTAAATCAGATTTCGATTTTTCAATAACAGATAAATGCCGCAGGCGTGCCATATAATCGGTATGCCTGCGGCATTCTATTTATACAACGAACCGCCCGAAAGCGGTTCGTTTTTTTATATTATCGGTCTTTGAATAATCTTATGAAGATTATGAATTTACAGTCAGCTTCTGATACATCTTCATCAGTTCTGCTACGCACTCACTCTCGGTGTTAAGTCTGCCCCAGAAACCGTAAGCCTGCATAACTGCCTTATCGTTGAGCTGATGAGCTTTGCGAAGTTCAGGGGGCATCGTTGTTTCGTCATAAAGATCTGCAAGCGAACAGTCAGGATATTTTGCTCTTGCATCGAGTATCATTTGCGCAGTTTTCTCTATTGTTGCTTTCTGTTCGTCGGTTGGAATACACCATGGAAAGTTATTATAAACAATGGTATTTGAATAGCTATAATCACTTTTTAATCTTCCACATACCGTTCTCATCCAAGCGTTATGAACGTTACTTGTAATAATTCCAAAATCATATAGCGTAGCATTCTTCATAAAAAACAGTTTATCACCTGGTATCACTTTACTGTCAAGATAATCAATTGGAATATATCGACGAGCTTCTGATGATACTTTTGGAATAGCAATATATCTTTCATCACTTATTCTCATATCTTCGAAAAGTGTAGGTGTATTAGCCAGTTCTAATGTTTTAGTTCTCTTACTTTTGGAACGAAACTCCTTAACTGCATCTATTCGCTTAAGTAATAAAGGACATTTTTTTAATACAGAAGGATTAGCATCTACAAGCCAAAAACAATAACGAGCTTTTCTTTGAATAAAATCCTTTCCCATCATAAACGGACGAATGAAAACAGAACCTTGAGGCTCATTCTTAATGTATTCCAGATACTCCTCATGACTCATTAGCAAATTACCATCATCGTTCGGTGAACTTCCTCTAATTATTTCCGTCACCTTACAAATAGGCTTAGTACGTTTTTCTATAAAAATCGTAGGGGCTTCAACAAGATAAGCGTTTATATTATTAACTATCTGATATCTGTCCGAAGAAAATAGTTTTTTAGGATCTTTATTCTCAGCAACACTAAAACCTACAATAACACAGTGTACATGCGCCTTTAGGCTTGCTTCGCTATCCCATCTAAACGTCTTATGAGCAAAGTCAATATGAATATTATATTTATCAAACAGCGTTTTCCATATAACAGCAACTTGTTCACCCTGACATATAGAGTTTGTAGAAACAAATGCAGTCCTTATTGATGTCTCATTCATAAACTTGGCAGCAATAAAATACCAACCAGAAACATAATCCAAGTTTTTACCTACATTATCCGTAGCTTTAAGCAACTCTTCTTTTTGCTGCTCACTTTGATACGCATAGCCAACAAACGGAGGATTACCCATAATATATGATAACTTATCCTTCGGTACTACACTTGCCCAATCGGTGCGTAGAGAATTGCCTTCTGTGATATTAGCATAACTCTTTAATGGTAGAAAATCAAGATTACAGTTTATGATTTCTTCTGTTTCACGCAACATCTGTGATTCTGCTATCCAGAGAGCAGTTTTTGCAACAGTAACGGCAAAATCATTTAATTCTATACCATAAAACTGACTAATTCCAACTTTAACAGGATTAAAGTAATCATCACCGCCAATGAACATCTGTCCGCCATACATGGTTTTAAGAACCTGATTTTCAAGTCTTCGTAAACTAATATATGTTTCGGTAAGGAAGTTACCAGAACCACAGGCAGGATCAAGGAAATTCAGAGAAGCCAGTTTATCTCGGAATTCTTCAAGTTTCTCTTTTCGTTTCTTATCAGTCTTATCCTTACAAGAATCACAAATCTGCTCAAACTCAGTTTTCAGGCCGTCAAGAAACAAAGGATCAATAACTTTGTGAATATTTTCGATAGATGTATAATGCATACCACCGGAACGTCTTGTTTCAGGGTTAAGTGTACTTTCAAAAACTGCACCAAAGATAGTAGGACTTATCTCTGACCAGTCAAAACCTTCGCTTGCATCTTCGACCAGAAGCTTAACGATTTCTTCGTTAAATCGAGGAATTTTATAATTATCATCTGCAAACAAACCACCGTTGACATACGGAAAAGCCGCAAGTTTCGGATCCATGTATTCATCATAATCATCGCGCTGTTCCTGTGTCATGTTCAGAACTTTGAAAAGTTCACGTAAATTCTTATGAACTTCATCGACCGGAAAATGTTTAAGATAACGCCCAAACATATTATGTGATCCGAATATTCCGGCATGTTCAGCATACAGACAGAAAACAAGTCTTACACAAAGCATGTTCAGACTTTTCAAAGTTTCCGGACTTTCCGGATCTTTATACTGTTTCAGAATAGCATCATAGAGCTTACCGACAAGCTCACCGGCTTTTAAGGAAATCTCCATCTCCTTTTTCAGCATTTCACTGCCTGTCTCAACAAGGAACTGCAGACGGTAATAGTCCTTTCCAAGGTCTTTCAAGAATATCTGCTCCGGTTCACCGTTTGGTTTCTCCATGTCATACACAAGAAACTCCTCAAAATTACAGGTTATGATCCATCGCGGATGTTTTGATACCGGAAGTTCTGTTATATAACGCTTTGCCTGCTGAAAAGGAGTAAGCACAGAACCGTCTGACTGCTTAATTCCTTTGCGAAGATCTTTACCGATTGATTTCTGCTCAATCATAACTTTGGTAGAATCAATATATCCGTCAATAAACGATGTATGATCCAAATGCACCTGATCTTCAAAAGTGATAATCCCCATAGCATTTTCTACACCGTAAACATGTTCAAGCAAGTCAATCCAGAACAGCTGCGACTGTCCTTTTTCATACCCCTTGCCTTTCCAGCGTTCAGCAAACTCTTTTGCCGCTTTTTTCTGCTCTTTCTCAGTCATATGTTTACCCCCTTGGCGCTTATAAATATTTGTATTTTATTGTATCACAATTTATCAAAAAACTCAACTGTTTTTCGATATTATTCAGCAATTTTGCTACGCTTGTTACGACAGAAAATTTCATTCTCATTCCATGCATCAACAGGAACGTGAAATTTATTCATTTACGTCCTTTAAAAAGGCTGCGCCTGCGGCGCGGCTATAAAATCAGTTCCTGTTAATGGGTTACTATTCACGGCCAAATAATGTAAAATAGAAAAATGATAAAGGTGCTGCAAACATTGAAAATGCGATGTTTGCAGCACTATTTTTTTACGAAAAAATACACAAAAAAATATAGTGGTATTTGTTTAAATAGATACC
>JAFRUS010000086.1 GCA_017438745.1 Oscillospiraceae bacterium
TACATTGATTATATATGAAAATGCTAAGATCCTCTGAAATCTGGTTTGATTTCAGAGGATCTTTTTTAGTTTATGAATTCAACTTCTACAGTGACTTCTTCATACGGGTTGAGGGACATTATGGCTGAGATGATTTTCTGACGTGCTGTTTCGGCCGCATTTTCGGTGAAAATTTTGTTTTCGTTTATCTGTTCACGGAGGTCGATATTATTTTCTTCGAATTCTCCGCGTGCGAGTTCAGGGGTGGTAATTTTGCCGAGGGTTACTGTTATGCCTGAATCGTCGAGCAGTCTGGCGTTTTCGTATTCTACTTTGAAATCGGATACTTCAGGATACGGGACGCGTACTGTTACGATGCTGCGCTCCTGGTCGGTTATGAATTCGGCCAGCTGGAGATCGATGGTGTAAACTCCGTTAAACGGGATCACAAGTGTCAATGAGCTATCTTCATCTTCCGATGCAGACTGTGGTATGCATACCGAGTCGCAGATCTTCATTACTTCAAGTTTACCGGTGCCGTAATCAGCACTGACGGCGGTGGTTAAGTCGTTTTTCGTTTTGTACTGTTCAAGAGCGGCAAGATAAAACTGTTCGTAGGTGAGGGGAGTCTGGGATTCCTTTGAGGTCTGATAGGCCGCATCAAAGGCTTCGCCTGCATTTTCAACAGTCAGTTTGTAAAGTGTCAGATTCATGCTGGCTGCAAGAACTATAAAAACAGCGAGTACGATCGCCGTAAAGTTTATTCTGCGCCTTTTGACAGCTCTGCGTGCCGGTGCTTTATTATTCATTTACGTCACCGCCTTTTTGGGACGCAAAGGAAACTGAACAGATAAATGTTTTGTCGCACACCATGTCGGCAAGCTTTTCTGTACGTGTCAGAGCGGCCTGCTTTGCTTCGCGGCGGGTGCTTTCATCTATTATGCCGTTTGCTGTGGCAGTTTCCTTGCCGTCGGAATTTCTGTAGATATGGCACTCCGGTTCCGGGATCGTCATGACAACTGAGGTTTCACCGGTCACATCAACTGAAGCTTTGCTTAAGTCAAGGGTGAAAACAGCTGTCACTCCTTTATCTTCATAATCCGAGCTGTCGCCGAAAGCCGCATCAGATGTTACAGTTTCCGAGATCAGACATATTTTTCCCGTGGCTTCTGCTATCTTTTCAAGTCTTTCCGCAGTTTCATCTACGGTATGCGCCGTATTGCGGCTCTGTTCGACACCGTTCTGTATGCCTTTTAATGATCCGGTGTAAACGCCGACTTTTCTGCCCGTTTCCTCACCCAGCTGTTTTCCGGTTTCCGCCGCGCTGCGGTATGCAGGAAGAGTGCAGAAGAACAGCATATATAACAGAACGGCAAGTATGATGAGCATTACTGTGCTCAGTGAAATATGCTTTATACTGATACGAGGTTTCATTTATCACTTCTCCTTCTTCTGGACTTCGATAAAGTCCTCACGACTGATCGATGAACCGTCAAGATCTTCAGTAATGGTGATAGTTTCACTGCGCTCATATGGTGACTTGCTTAAAAGGTCGTACATTGCAGAAAGGAAGTCCTTGTAGATGATATAATCCTTGTTTTCAATTACATAATCCATTACCAGCTTGTCATCTTCCCTGACTTTGGTCTTTCCGCTGACCTGCTTGCCGTTGAGTGTGAAGGTCACCTTGCCGTATTTATCAGTTGTGACAAGATCTACTGTATAGATCTTTTTACGCGGATAGTTTTTACCGATTTTCTCAGCTGTCTGCAGATACTCGGAGTATTTCATCTCAGATGTATAAACATTGTCGGTAACGTTGTCGCCGGTGATATAGTATCCTTCGACCGGTTGGAATTTCACCGTTACAAGTCTGTCGCGGTCAAGCAGATCTCCGGCTGATATTGTCTGACGGTCAGATGTGTCTGCGTACTGAAGCGAAAGAACAGCGTTTTCATATGTTCTCGGCTCGTAGACCTGTCTGAAAGCAATGAAGATGGTGATCGTGATATCCGTATAGTAAACGTCGGAAGTATTACTTTCGTTCTGGCTGTAAATATCTATCTTCTTTTCTGAAGGAAGTTCGTTTAAATAGATGATCTCGGTCGTTTCATCGCCTTTTGAATCGGTTTTGACGATGTGGAGTTTTACAATCTGGCTCTTTGCTATTTTTCCGTTGTCCGCGGAAATATAGATGCCGTCAGCAGTACCGGTGGTGGTGTCAAGGAGAACGTTGTTCTTGATATCACGGCTGAGTTCATTTTCAGAAACATCAGATGTTCTTACTGTAAACTGCATATCGGTGCCGACCAGCTTGTCTGCAATAACCTTCAGTTTAGGTCTGTGTTCGTTTATTTCCTTGAAAATATTCTTTACGTTTACATCGCCGATAGTAACTGTCTGCTCGTCCGATTCATCCGAGACTATGAAAGTATCGCCGTCAGCCGCGCTTTCCCAGCCTGCCCATGGTTTAAGGATGAGCTTTATCTCAGTTCCGGCAAGCATTTTTTCCGTTTTACCGGTAAGTGTACGGTCATCCTTTTTATAAACAACGGTTCCGCCTGCAGATGGCTGCGGAAGAGTAACTGTTACGAGTTTCTTTTCGTAGAAACGTATCTTTTCAAGCTGTTTTTCAGTTTCTTCAGGATCTTCAGAAACGGTTATAACGTTGTTTCCTGTCGGCAGCCAGTATCCGTCATCGGCTTCTGCTTCGGCATATTCAATCTGACGTCCGGCAGCAAGGCTTATCTTTCCGGTTATAGGATTGCCGAGATAGCTGAAAGTTACCTTGCCGTGTTCAAATGTGTAGTCGGCAGGGTCAAAGGTGAAGTCTTCAGACTGTTCCTTTACGATGAATGTATACTGAGCAAAGTTGTCGTCAGATTTTTCAAGTGAAAGAACAGTTTTGTCGTACTGCGGAACGTCCTTTTTGCTGCAGTTGAGAACTATAGTGTCACCGAATTTAAGGTGATCGAGCACGATGTCCTGGCCCTTTGTAAATGAGCCGGCAGATTCGCCGTTTATTTCAACTTTCACGTTGCTTTCCGGAGTTTTCATGGTCACGCTTATGTACGGATGAAGTTCAACTGAATATTCAGAGATATCGTCAGATGCAGATGCACGTCCGAAAACAACGCTGTTTTCATCAATGTAGCTGTACTTCGGTTCCGATGAAACAAAGAAGTATTTGTCGGCATCAAATTCATATTTTACAGCATAAAGGCCGAAAGGTCCTGCTTCTGCTTTTCCGGCACTGAATTCCTTGTTTCCGATGGTCCATTTTCCTTCTGCATCTATGTGAGCAAAGGTATCGTCTGTGTAGTAATCGGAAAGAGTAAGTTCCTTGTTTTCGTATTTTCCGACAGGTCCGGCTGAGAATTCAAGTCCGTCACAGTTGTCCGGAGCGGTGAAGAAAAGGCCGGTTTTAGTATCATATTCTTCTGAAACGAGAGTTTTCTTACCGTCCTTTATGCTGAAGACACGGAAAGAAGAAAAAGAGTATTTTTCCGGTGAGCTTCCGCTTTTCTTTTCTGTCGTAGCATAAAGCGACTGTCCCGGAGCGAGATACACAAAACCGTGGTATGGGTCAGTTATCTCATTTTTGTGTGCTTCATCAAGATAGTAATGCACGTTCAGCATACTGTTCTGCGATAATGAAACAGCAGCTTTTCCGGCAGTGTCATCTGTACCTGATCTGTCAACGCCGGCAAAACCTGTGTAGGAATAATGTCCGTCGGTAAGTCTTCCTGCAGAAAGATCGGCTTTATAATTAATATAATCAGAATCTCTGTTTATTTCAGACCGCTCTTTCACTGCTTCACTGATGCGGTCCTTGAAACGCTCTCCGGTGTTTACTGCGGAACAGCCTGTTACTGAACACATCAGAAAAGCGAGGCAGAGAGCAGACAGGGCTTTCTTCTTCATTCTTTATCCCTTCATTTATAAGATATAACACTGACTGTATCTTGTACAGTGCAGGGTGGATGTTTGTCTCGTTAAGTCATCATTAATAAGTAGTATATCATAATGCATCGCAATTTTCAATAGTGCGGCGGCCGAAAATATAACCGTAAATCTGAAATAAAGAGAATAACGAAGAAATAATGAGATTACATATAAATCATATGAACAGATTAAATAAATCGCTGTAAATCAAGAAAATCTCTGAAAAATTATCTGAAAACAGTTAAAACATGATTGACAAGCGGAGCAAATCAATGTATAATAAATAATGTTGTGTTGCGATATACTGAATAATTGCCGTTAAGGCTTCTTGCGATATTTGGTTTATCGGCAATTATTATTAAATAATCTAAATTATAAGACGGAGGAATCGAATATGTCAACTTATATGGCTAAATCAGGCGAAGTAAATCGTAAGTGGTATATTTTAGATGCAGAAGGCAAGCCACTCGGTAGAGTTGCTGCTAAGGCTGCTCACATTTTAAGAGGTAAACACAAGCCAACATACACACCACACGTAGACTGTGGCGATCACGTAATCATCATCAACTGTGACAAGGCTATCCTCACAGGTAAGAAGCTCGAACAGAAGAAGTTCATCTGGCACACAGGCTGGATCGGCGGACTCAAGTCAGAAAGCTACAAGGACCTCATGGCTCACAAGGCTGACAAGGCAATGATGATCGCAGTAAACGGCATGCTCCCTAACAACACACTCGGCAGAGCAGCATTAACTCGTTTAAGAGTTTACAAGGGCGCTGAACACAAGCAGGCAGCTCAGAAGCCAGAAGCTTACGAATTCTAAGAAAGGAGCAAATTAACATGTACGAATCAAAGGAAAAATACTACTACGGAACAGGCAGAAGAAAGCATTCTGTAGCAAGAGTTAGAGTATATAACGGCACAGGTAAGATCACAATCAACGGCAGAGACATCGACGATTACTTTGGTCTTGAAACACTTAAGCTCATCGTTCGTCAGCCAATGGCTCTCACAGAAACACTTGGCAAGTTCGACATCGTTTGCACAGTTGCAGGCGGCGGCGTAACAGGCCAGGCTGGTGCTATCAGACACGGCCTTTCAAGAGCTCTCCTTCTCTTCAACCCTGAACTCAGAGCAACTCTCAAGTCAGCAGGTCTCCTCACACGTGACCCAAGAATGAAGGAAAGAAAGAAGTACGGTCTCAAGGCTGCACGTCGTGCTCCACAGTTCTCAAAGCGCTGATTGTCAGTTTCATACGTATTTACGTTTACAGAGCACCTGTTCCATTTGTGGAATGGGTGCTTTTTTGTTTTTAAAGTAAAATACGCCGCGATCGTTCTCGCTGTGGTTACAATGCTGTTTAATGCGTTTTGTAACGATAATATTAGAGTCATACACATAATCAAGGAGGTGTAAGTATGCCGGATGCAGTTATTTTCACAGGAATACAGGCCTGCGGCAAAACAAGTTACTATCATAAATATTTTGAAGAATACGCTCATATCAGTCTGGATGTGCTCAATACACGTAACAGGGAAAAACTTATGCTGGAGGAGTGCATTTCAGAGGGAAGATCTTTTGTGATTGATAATACTGATCCGACAAGGGCTGACCGCGAAAGATATCTCATTCCGGCCAAGAATGCGGGGTATAAGATCATAGGCTATTACTTTCGTTCTTCGATTTCGGAATGCATCGAACGCAATGAAAAGCGTGAAGGAAAAGCGAAGGTTCCGCGGACTGCAGTCGCACATACCCACGCGATACTTGAAATGCCTGATTACAGTGAAGGATTCGATGAGCTGTATTATGTGTATATGGAAAACGGTAATTTTGTTACGGAAAAATGGAAGGAGGAAAAATCATGAGGTTTAATGAATTCGATAAAATGATGAGAGTGTACGAGGAATCGCTTGATCAGTACATTCTCCCGGATATGTATATCGTTGCGAGACTGGACGGAAGAAGTTTTACCCGTCTTACCAAGGAAATATGTAAGTTTGAAGCGCCTTTTGATGTGCGTTTCCGCGATATGATGACAGGAACGGTAAAGGCGCTTATGGAGTCATCAGGATTTCGTATAGTTTACGGTTACAGTGAAAGTGATGAGATCTCGCTCCTTTTCCACCCGGAAGACAATGCGTTCGGAAGAAAGGTACGTAAGCTGAACACAACACTTGCTGGTGAAGCAAGTGCGGCATTTTCGCTTATGCTTGGCAGAGCTGCAACATTTGACTGCCGCATAGTACCGCTCCCGAATCTTAAAAGGGTAGAGGATTATTTTGCATGGAGGCAGGAAGATTCGCACCGCAATTCGCTCAACGCTCACTGCTACTGGCTGTTAAGAAAAGAGGGTATGAACAAGGATGAAGCGACCCGTGAACTGAGCGGTAAAAGTCTTGCATACAAGAACGAACTCCTTTTTCAGCACGGAATAAACTATAATGACCTTCCTGCATGGCAGAAGAGAGGACAGGGCGTTTATTACAGAAACGTTCAGAAAGAAGGCGTCGACCCGCGTACAAATACAAAGGTGATCACCGAAAGACGTGAACTGTACACAGACCTTGAACTTCCGCTTGGTACAGAGTACAGAAAATTTGTATTGAAATTCCTTGAAGATGAGATATAGGTTGAGTGCTCTGATGTCACGCCTGAAATGGTGGTGTCTTCGGCACGATTGAAAAAATATGCACGCGGTGTAGTTTTTGTAGTTGTCGGCAGAGTTCATTGATTGAAAACTTTTGCGAGTTTTGATATTAGTTTTCAATTTCCTATAATATAAAAGCGGTTACAGTTCAAATTCTGTAACCGCTTTTATTATATTGAATTTTCATCAAGTATAAGATTTATCTTATCTGTAAAATTTTCTGTTCATCTTTCCGTTGTAGGTTCTTGCGACCTCATCAACCTCTTCAATCTTCTTAGGAGTTTTGTAAGGCTCAAGGCTGTGTGAAAGCTGACGGCGGATTTCGTTTGCATCCATAGTGCCCTTTTCTTTCATTACAACAAGAAGTTTAAGTGTATTGCCGTAAAGCTCATCTTTTTCTGCGATACAGATACAATCCTTTATTCCTTCAATGCGGATAGCGGCTGACTCAACCTCCTCTGGCGCAACCTTAAGTCCGCCGGTGTTGATAACATCATCAGCACGTCCTCTTACAAATACAAAGCCGTTTTCATCAACATAGCCGAAATCATTTGTATAGACTATTCCGTCTTCAAGAATTTCATCTGTAAGCGCAGGCTCGTTGTAGTAGCCTTTCATTACTGAATTGCTTCTGAATGCAAGTTTGCCCATGTTTTCCTTAGATGATTTTATCGGCTTACGCTCATCATCTACAACAATTGCTTCATTATTCGGTAAAAGCTGTCCTATGCAGTATTCAAGACCTTTATGTTTATTGAAAACAAGATTTGAGAGAATACCTGCCTCAGATGAACCGTATGCGTTGTGAAAATTAGTATTCGGGAGCAATTTCATTGAAAGCTCCTTGTCATGCTCAAGCAATGGTGCTGTACCGAGCTTGATGTCGCCTATTTTGTCAGCATATTTTGCGAATTCATCAGGTACCATAGTTATAAGGATTCTGAGATTTGCGGGAACAAGTGAAAGGACCAATTTTTCACACGGATAGTCAAGTGCCTTGAAGTATGTATTTAAATCAGCCATTCCACGAAGGACGTAAACTGTTCCTCCGCTGCGGAGCATTCCTCCTGTTTCCCATATTCCCTTTGCGTGATTAAGCGGAGTAGGAGTAATAAGAACACCATGCTCAGCGTAGTACTTCATATCAAGGAAATCAGCGATTTTTTGTTCAGATGCAGCCATTGCTTTGAATGAAATTTCAACACCCTTTGATGCGCCTGTTGTACCTGTTGTAAACATGA
>JAFRUS010000087.1 GCA_017438745.1 Oscillospiraceae bacterium
ATGCAGCTGTGCGTAAAGCATAGTTGCATTTTTTTTATTGTGCCGAAGGCACCACCATTTTTAATGAACGCCTTCGGCGTACTATTACCAGAAAAGGCACCCTTTGGGTGCCTTTTGAGTAAGCTGTTTTTTAACAGCCCCCTTTTTTTGAGGGGGCTCCGCCCCCTCACCCCCGAATTTAACCACACACTCCGGAAGGAAATCGCTCTCGCCCCCGACGGCAAACCGGGACTCACCTGATGACGGACTCCCCATCACGCCGAAGCAAAACCAGTCAGAGCAGAACTAACCCTTCAACGAGATACGAACCACAACTACAACCCACACAACTAACCACCCAAAGGTGAACCGACAATTCAATTCGGAGAATACTTCCCAAAAACAAAAACCACAGAGTTTTAAAGCTCTGTGGTTTTTATTTTAGTATACTATTTTTTTGATGTTGTCATCCGAACTGAACGTTGTGCTGTTGTAGAGGAAGAGGATGTGGGTGTAGTCCTCCGGGTCGGCGTAGTCGCGGAAATTGTTTATGTAGCGCATGTCGAGTACCGTGATCTCGTTGTAGTGCTGGGTGAGGAACGGTACGAAGGAGTTTGCGTAGGAATCCTTGAAGATCAGGATCTTCTTGTCACTCTGAAGATTTGTTTTTATCTTTATACACGGCTGATTTGTGCCGAGGTAGATGCTGTACTTGTCCTTTACGTTGAGGAATTCTCTGAAGTAAATGCTGTCGTATGTATTTTCCTCGATTGCATTCGACACTGTGCAGGAGACCACTTTTTCGCCTTCCTTGCTGGTGTAGATGTCGATGGTATCCGGCTGGACTTCATCGTAGAGCGTCTTGGAATAGTAGGTGCCGCGGAAATCGCTGCTTGCGTGCTCGATATCATAACGGCTGAACGGAACTGCTGAAAATCCGAGTTTCGATATCGCCGTACTGTACGCATAGTAGGCACCAAGCGAAGTCCAGTGGTGATCGCTTCTGTAGTAGATGTAGTCTTCCTTGGAAGCGTTCAGTATATCATAGATATTTACCGTCGAAACTCTTGAATCGAGGTTCTTGTAAACATATTCGATTATACTGTGCTGATCGAGCTGCGGAGCATTTTTCGGTATAAGATCGGTGTAGATCCCGGCAGATGTCGGCGCCAGCATCACATATACCGGAGGAGTAACCGATGCAGCGAGTGAATTGATCGCATCTATCGATTTGTCCATGGTTTCGTAGTCAGGTTCCGGAGTCCTTTCAATAAGTCTTCCGTCTGAAATGTAGATGCCGTTTATCTCCTTGCGTCCAAGTGCAAGCTCAGCTTTGAGCTTCATTTTTATCCAGGCAGGTCTGCCTGTAAAATGATCGGAAACGTATGAGTCGAACTCCTCCATAAAGCTCCCTTCAAACCAGCTGTCGAATGAAAAGTCCGGCTTGCTCTGAAGCGTTCTGTTTTCAAGTTCTGAAAAACTTTCCTTATGGGAAAACAGTGTGAGCAGCGGCAGAATAAAGAGCACTGCCAGAAAAATAACAGCTTCGGTCTTTTTCATAAACTCTTTCATCTGAATACCCCCTGTCAGAATCTGAAATAAAGGAACGGATTGTATGTTGCATCAACAAGATAGCATGTGCAGAGAAGCAGAAGCACGAGCTGTACAGCCGGTGATGCCACTGCAAGTATCTTTCCGCCCGTTTCCTTTGTCTGTATCTTTGCACACAGTTTTCTCCAGAGATCTGTGGAAGCAAAAATGCAGAGAACAAACATTATACCGAAGGAAGCCAGCTGATAGAGTGAAAGCGGATCAGCAAGCTTCTTTGCCGCAAACATTGCCTTGATGTAACGGCAGAAATCCCCCATGGTATCGAGGTCGAACATGACCCATCCGATAACCACCATAATAAAAGTGTAGAGCGTGCTTACAAGCGGAGGCAGCTTTTCCAGTACCTTTGAGAATCCCGCTCTTTCAATGATCAGAAGCAGTGCGTAGAAAGCACCCCAGCAGATAAAGTTGAAGCTTGCTCCGTGCCAGAATCCTGTGAGGATCCATACGATCGCGAGATTGATGAAAGTGCGTGCCGTTCCGCGGCGGTTGCCTCCGAGTGGTATGTAGAGATATTCACGGAACCAGGATCCGAGAGTGATGTGCCATCTTCTCCAGAACTCCGTAACGCTCTTTGACTGGTAAGGATGATCGAAGTTTACCGGGAATTCGAAGCCGAACATTCGGCCAAGGCCTCGCGCCATATCTGAATATCCCGAAAAGTCGAAGTAAATCTGATACGTAAATGCAAGGATACCGAGCCAGGCTGTAAGAACAGATATGTTTGAAAAATCCATGCCCTTTACCTCAGTCCACAGTGCGCCTATGTTATTGGCAATGAGCACTTTCTTGGCAAGTCCCTTTATGAAAAGCGCAGCGCCTTCACCGATGGTATCGGCATTCGAAGTTCTGTCCGTGAGTGAATCTGCCACCTCGTTGTAGCGGACGATAGGTCCTGCCACCAGCTGAGGAAACAGTGAAACGTATGTAAGATAATTGATGAAATTCTTCTGAACCTTTGTTTTCTTACGGAAAATATCAATAGTATAGGACATACTCTGGAATGTGTAGAACGAGATACCGATCGGCAGCGGCAGATCAGGCCGCGGGATATTCGCCCCGAAGGCTTTGTTTATCACGTCCACCACAAATCCGCTGTACTTGAAAACGAACAGGAAGCCGAGATCGGCCACCATGGACACCGCAAGTGCGGCACGCCGTTTTCCTTTACTTTCCGTCCTGTTCATATAAAGGCCGGCCGCATAGTCAACAAGACTCGATGCGATCATTACCCAGAAGTAAGCCGGCTCACCCCAGGAATAGAAAAGAAGTCCTGCGATAAGCAGTATGATATTTTTACACTTTTTAGGTACCAGCATATAGACAAGCAGTACTGCCGGCAGGAAAAAATATAAAAATGTTATACCCGAAAATACCATTTAATCTGTCTCCCCTTTGTTTTCTGTCAGTTTATAAAACTCTTCCCTTGTCATCATTGTATTGAAAGCTTCCAGCATTCCGGTGGTGGAAAGGCGTTCCGGAAGCCCTGTCTTTTTTAGAATTGTTCTTCGTCTTTCGGCACTGTCCGGCATTCCTGTAAGACCTGCCTCGTAGAGATCCGTCCTTGTTATCAGATTCCTTACCGGTCTTTCGGTGTCTCCGTCATCGGTAAAGCTTATCCCCGCCTTGCGGAAAGCCTCGATTATGAGTTCCTTCTTTATTCCCTCAACTCCGAGTTTTCCTTCACAGGACGGCTTTTCCTTTCTTTTTTCCTTGCCGAAAACGTCCGGAATATACACATTTGTTATCTTCCCTTCCGGTACAGATCCTTTGAGATATCCTCTTATTTTGAATCCCGCACCGTCCGGATCGGTAAGAATGATTATTCCCTTGTGTTTCGCATAGAATCTTATAAGTTCAAGCTTTTCCTTATCTTTAAAAATGCCGTAGCCGTTGGTCACGATGATCGTTGCGTCGATTATTGACTCAAGCTTTATCTTGTCGTATTTTCCCTCAACGATCACAGCCTGTTCTGTTCTCAGCAAACCATTCACGCTCCGTTTCCGGCTGCAAGCATCTGTGCTACAGACTGCTCGATTATTATTTTCTGGTCAAGTCTCGTGGACTTGCATTCAAGATCAGCTTTCTCAAGTATTTCAAGGCACTTTCTTAAGTGAGCTGTATTTGTTTTCGATGCGTCGCGGAAAGCATTTCTCACCACGAACTCACGTCCGCGGTATCCGAAATCCACTGCAACATCAGCCTCTTTTACACCCGAAGCCCTTGCCGCCGACGCTCTGTAAAGATCCATGAAAGCGGATGCCAGAGCGGATATGATAAGAACGGCTTCCGTTTTTCCGGCTGTCAGGTCGTCAAGTATTTTGAAGGCAGTCTTTGAATTGCCTGAAGTGACCGCCGATGCCATGGCGAATGCCGTGGTGTCTATTCCGACGGCTACCATTTCATCTATCATTTCCGCAGTTATCTCGTCGCTTCCGGCAAATGCGGAAAGCTTGTTTATCTCGTTTGTGACCCTAAGCGTATCTCCGAGACAGATAAGTGCGAGTTTTTCGGCATTCAGCTTTGAGATGGATGAACCGTTTTCCGATGCAAGCTTTACTATCTCGCCGGCCATATCAGCAGGTTTTCTTAGATCTGCCTCAGCTACGGAACCGGCCTTTGCACAGACATCGATTATCTTTTTGTTTTTGGCTGTAGGCGTCTTTTTTCCGCCCTTTACGTCAAATCCTGTAACGGAAAACAGAAGCACCGTCTGGTCAGGCACATCTGCAATAAACGCTGTCAGCGCCTTAAGGTCATCTGCGTTTAATGATTCACCGTTTAAGTCATTTACCTCAACGAAATTATAGTCGGTAAACATAGGACAGATTTCTGCGGTATCAAGGAATTCGCTGACCTTCATCTCATCGCCGGTGAACCTGCTGTAATCTGATGCGGTATAGCCCTTTCCAAGAAATTTTCTGCGCGTAAGCTCCGCCAGAGCTGACACGCGTCCGGCATCTTTTCCGTATATATAATAGACATTCTTTGTAACTGCTGACTTTAGTTCCTTTTCCAGTTCAGCCGGTGTGATAAGTGCCATTGTCCACCTCATTCAAGTCTGTAGACTTTAACCTTTCCTGATTCTGATTGTCTGACTGTAACGTTCTGTTCCGTGACTGCACCTTCGGCGGTGCTGATCCCGGAATCATCTATTTTTATAATATTTCCGCCGTATTCTACTGTTACTCCGCCTTCCGGATCGGCTTTTACCGTATATTTTCCCCTGTCGAGGAAAAGACCGTCACCGCCGAAATGCTCCGGATCGCATCCGCATATTTCCGCGCCGTACTGCGTATAGACATCTTCCGGCACATAAACGTGGTCAACGTCGTTGAGCACAAGCCTGCGTGAATAGGAGGCCATGCTCTGGTACGGATCCTTCATGAAGGACACGGAATCGATGTGATGCACACCGCGTATATCCGCAAGCTTTGAAATGTAACGGGAGGTCGTCTGCTTTCCCGTAAGATCGATGACGTCATTGTATTTTCCCATGGAGATCATCACTGCAGATGAGCGTGAAGTACCGGTGCGGCAGACCGAAAGGATATTTCTGTTCATCTGGCCGTTTATGACAGACGCAGTGATGAAAACAGCCGCCGATATGCACATTGCCGCAAGAGTACTTTTCCCGCTTCTGTATCTGAATGCCGTGAAGGCCACAAAAACAGTAAGGAAAAGCGTAAGCAGCGGAACAAATCCGCGTCCCAGAGCAACTGACGAAAGTCCGGTGTCCGATAGAAAAGTCGAGATCTTTATCACGAGCTTCGAGGCAAGTCCGCCTGCCATGAGCAGAGGATATGCAAAGACATCTGCGCCGCCTGTAAGCGTCACTCCAAATCCGCAGACCAGAGCGAATGTACAAAGCGGTATTATGATAATGTCTGAAACCGGCGAGATAAGCGATGCCTCGTCAAAGAACATTACTGAAAACGGGAAAACGCATACCGAAATGCAGAACACTCCGGCTGCTTTCTTCTTAAGTCCCGCGAAAAATCCATCGTCACTCATGCTGTCGGTAACATACGGAACGAGAACTGATGCCCCGAAGGTACCTGCTACTGACAGCAGAAAAGATGAACTTCGTATAAGATGCGGCGAATGGATAAGAAGGATGATCGCCGCAATGCTCAGTGAATTGAGCGGATCCGGCTTTCGTCCGAAAAGTCCCGCACTGCAGATAAGCGTCATCATAAGTGCCGCACGCACCACGGAGACCTGCATTCCGGAAAACACGGTAAAAACTATTATAAAGCCTTCCGTAACGAAAAAGCGCTTCTTTAACGTCAGTTTTGTTTTTTCAAGAACTGCGGAAACAAGGCTTACTAAAAGTGCCAGATGCATTCCCGAAACTGCAAACATATGTCCGGTTCCGCAGCGGTAAAGCTTCTTTTCCGTGTTTTCATCAAGTCCGCTCCTGTCGCCCATCAGCATCGCCGTTATAAGTGCACCGTATTCTCCCGGCAAAACCGTACTTATCTTCTCCGAGATATGATCACGGTAACGGTATACTATCCTGCGGAAAGAAAAACGATTTCCCGGAGTTATCTTTACGCTTTTTATTTTATCAGTCTTAAGGAAGATTCCTTCGGAAGCGTAATAATCTTTCGCCTTGAAAAGAAAACTGTTTTCAAACTCCGAAGGTGTACAGGTAAATGTCAGTGTATCAAAATATGTACAGTCAAGAGTGTTCACCGTACACAGTAGCTTCGCACGCGTTCCGACGCCTGCCGTACCGTCAAGAAGATACTGCAACTTTCCGTCGGCACGGTCGGTAATATCTGTGACCATGCCCTCGTATCGGATCTCCTGCCCTGCCAGATCTCTTATTTTCTCACATACGATGCGGTCGTTCAGTGTGAACGTGACTGCACCGGCAATGAAAAACAGAGCGGCAACTGCATAGTACACGAATTTTCTGACTGTCTTCCAAAAGAAAAAGGCAGACACCAGCAGCGTTACAAGCATTGCCGGTATCTGCGTATCCGGTTGGAAAAAGGAAGCAAAGAACATCCCGGCTGTCCACGGGACCCCGGCATAGATCATCTTTCGCTTCATCCGATGCTATCCCTCCGGAAATTATTTAAAAAACAACGGAAGCTTTTCGAGGAACACGATATCTGTTCTGTCAGCAGCATCGCCTTCCGCGAGAACTGCGCATGACTGAACGACTGTGCCGCCTGCCTTTTCGATAAGCTTTTCCATAGCTGTAAGTGATTCGCCTGTGCTTATTACGTCGTCAACGATGAGTACTTTCCTGCCCTTTATAAGAGCTGCCTTTTCATCGCCGAGGTGAAGCATCTGTTCGTCCTTTGTTGTAATGGACTTTACGTTTACGCTTACAGGATTAGTCATGTAAACCTTGACTGACTTTCTTGCTACAACGTAATTCTTTCCTGACTGACGTGCCATTTCGTAAGCAAGCGGAATGCCCTTTGCCTCGGAAGTGAGAATTATATCGAAGTCAGTTACCTTCTTAAGAAGTTCCTCAGCACACTTTACAGTGAGTTCAACATCAGAAAACATGATGAACGCTGCAATGTCGAGCTTGTCGTTTACAGGATATCTTGTAAGTTCTCTTGTAAGCCCCGCAACCCTAAGTGTGTACTTTTCTGCCATGATCAGTCTCCCTGTTCTGAGCTCCAGCCGAGCTGCTTGCCTGCAACTACGTGGAAGTGAAGGTGCTTGACTGTCTGGCCTGCGTCATCACCGTTGTTTGTGATAACTCTGAAACCGCCGTCAAGGCCCATGTCCTTTGTGATCTTTGCGATAACTTCGAAGATGTGTGCTACAACTGCTGAGTTTTCAGCTGTAACAGCTGCTGCACCTGAAATGTGCTGCTTCGGAATAACGAGGAAGTGTACCGGAGCGATTGGAGCTATATCGTGGAATGCGTATACTAAGTCGTCTTCATAAACCTTCTTGCTTGGTATTTCGCCGCTTATTATCTTGCAGAATAAACAATCCATTTTTCATTCACCTTTCTGTACGTGAAATGTCTTTCACTGATTTCCATTGGTTTAGGAAAGCCGTAGAACCGTGAGTTTGCGGGGATTTACCCCGAACCCCTGCAATGATTTAAAAATAATCATAGCTTTCAAAGCTTCCTTACTGCTATAAATGACACTGCCCTCCTGCGAAAACCGCCCGGAGGGATAGTGCCTGCGGTCCGGTTTTTACCGTTCCGCTTTATGATTTACTTTATAAAATTGCCGAGAACGTTCTTTATCTCAGCCATTGCTGCGTCAGTCTTTGCAATGTCACCGATACCAGCCATAGCGCTGTCAGGACGTCCGCCGCCCTTACCGCCTGTAAGGCCTGCTATCGCACCGGCGATCTTTCCTGCGTGGGCGCCCTTAGCAACCGCGTCCTTGCCGCATGATACTGAGAATACGCCCTTGCCTTCATTTACGCATGCGAGAACTGAGATAACATTTGCATCCTTATCACGGAGCTTGTCGCCCATTGTTCTGAGAACGTCGTTCTTAACGCCGTCAACTCTTGCAGCAATAACGCTTACGCCGTTAAAGTCATAAGCACTGTCAGCAAAAGCACTGAGCTTCATCATAGCGTTTTCTTCGCCGGCAGCCTGAAGTTCCTTTTCAAGAGCCTTGTACTCGTTCATGATCTGAGTACACTTAGCTGTGAGTTCAGAAGCGTTAGGAGCCTTGAGTATTGCTGCAGCTTCGTTGATAACTGCTATATTTTCATTGAGGAGTGCGAGAACGCCTGAGCCTGTTACGGCTTCGATACGTCTTACACCTGATGCTACTGAGTTTTCTGAGATGATCTTGAAAAGACCAATCTTTGATGTATTGTCAACGTGAGTACCGCCGCAGAATTCAACTGAGAAGTCGCCAGCCTTAACTACACGTACAACGTCGCCGTACTTTTCACCGAAGAGAGCCATAGCGCCGAGCTTTCTTGCTTCCTCGATAGGAAGTTCCTTTGTTTCAACAGCGATGGATGAGAGGATGATCTCATTTACTCTGTTTTCTACCTTTGCTATTTCCTCTGGTGTCATTGCGCTGAAGTGTGAGAAGTCGAAACGGCATCTTTCCGGGCTTACGAGCTGACCAGCCTGGTGAACGTGTTCACCGAGAACTTCACGGAGAGCTGCCTGGAGAAGGTGAGCTGATGTGTGGTTCTTCATAACTGCCTGTCTTCTTGCAGCGTCGATAGAAGCCTTTACCTTGTCGCCCTTCTTTACTGTACCGCGGTCAACAGTACCGATGTGGAGGAAGTGACCGTCTTCTGTCTTCATAACTGAGTCAACTGAAATAACTGCGTCGCCTGAAATAACACCTGTATCGCTTACCTGACCACCGCTTTCTGCGTAGAAAGGAGTTCTGTCGAGAACGATAACAACGCTTTCGCCTTCAGAAGCACTTTCCTTTTCTTCTGTACCGCTGTAAACTGCGAGCACTTCAGAATCGTTTTCTGTTTCTGTATATCCTGTGACTGTTGTCTTTGCAGCATTTATCTTGATGCTGTTGTCAGCCCATGATGAGCTTGCCTTAGCAGCATGGTCAGCCTTGGCCTTGTTTCTCTGTTCGAGAACGAGTTCCTTGTATCTGTCCATGTCTATCTTAAGACCCTTTTCCTCTGCTATTTCGAGAGTAAGGTCGATCGGGAATCCGTAAGTATCGCTGAGCTTGAATGCATCTTCACCTGAAAGGATACCGTTCTTTGATTCTTCGATGAACTTGTTAAGAAGTTCAAGGCCGTTGTCAACTGTCTTAGCGAAGTTTTCTTCCTCGACCTGAATGATCTTCTTGATGTATTCAGCCTTTTCACGGAGTTCAGGATAAGCCTTTTCGTTTTCCTGAATTACTGTTTCACATACCTTGTAGAGGAATGTATCCTTGATTCCGAGAAGTCTTCCGTGACGTGCAGCACGGCGGAGAAGTCTTCTGAGAACGTATCCGCGTCCTTCGTTTGAAGGCATTACGCCGTCGCCGACCATGAATGTTGTACTTCTGATGTGGTCAGTGATAACACGGAGTGAAACGTCAGACTTGCTGTTTGTGTGATATTCAACACCTGCAATCTTACAGATGTGCTTCATTATATTCTGAACTGTATCGACTTCGAAGATATTGTCAACGCCCTGCATTACGCATGCAAGTCTTTCAAGACCCATACCTGTGTCGATGTTCTTGTTCTTCATTTCTTCATAGTGGCCGTTGCCGTCTGAATCGAACTGGCTGAAAACGAGGTTCCAGATTTCGATTATTCTGTCGGCGTCACTTGCCTGCTCGAAGTTTTCAAACGGACCGTAAGCCTCGCCGCGGTCGAAGTGGATCTCGGAACATGGACCACATGGACCGGAACCGTGTTCCCAAAAGTTATCCTTCTTGCCGAGACGTACTATCTTTTCCTTCGGGATGCCGATCTTGTTCATCCAGATCTGTTCAGCTTCGTCATCGCTTTCGAAAACTGTGATCCAGAGCTTTTCTGCAGGGATCTCAAGAACCTTTGTAAGGAACTCCCATGCCCATTCGATAGCTTCGTTCTTGAAGTAGTCGCCGAATGAGAAGTTACCGAGCATTTCAAAGTATGTACCGTGTCTGGAAGTCTTGCCGACACTTTCGATATCAGGTGTTCTGATACACTTCTGGCATGTTGTAACTCTCTTGTTCGGAGGAACTGCCTGTCCGAGGAAGAACTTCTTGAGAGGTGCCATACCTGAATTTATGAGAAGAAGGCTGTTATCGCCCTGTGGTATCAGCGGCGCACTTGCCATTCTTGTATGCATCTTGCTTTCGAAAAATGAGAGATAGAGTTCTCTCAGTTCATTTAATCCACGCCATTCCATTATAAGAAAACGCTCCTTTTGAAATTTAATTTATAAAATTGATTTTCTTTCGAAGTCGAACATGTCGATGTTCTTTTCAACGAAAAGATCCTGAAGTGCGTCAATGCCTTTTTCAGCCATGTAGTCGCATTCCGCCTGTGAGATAGGAAGTGCATAGAGGAATGTGATGATGCTGTCGTCCGCATCAGTCACGCCGAATGCCTTCTTCCAGAGCGGAGGAGGAAGCATGAGGAAAAGATGCTTCATATCTGAATTCGGATAGTAAAGCTCCATTATTCCCTTGAGTACTGTACCGTATCCGTAACGGATATTTGTTTCGTAGATGCCGATGCCTGCAGTTGAAAGGATCTTTCCTGCCTGATCGTGACCGCCGTATGATGACATTATAAGTTCCGCACGAATGTCCTTCCCTGTATTTGAATCACGGTATCCGGTGGTTCTGTTCACCAGTCCGAGAGTTGAAGCTGTAAGATAGTTTCCGCCAGGGCTCTGCTTGGCATAGAGGATATCAAGTTTGTGTTCCGCATCCTGTTTCTGATATGAAAATGCTGCCTGCACACCGCCGAGTGTTTCAGTCACAACATTTATCATTTTCTCTTCGTATTTATTTAAAGCCAATTTGTTTCTTCCTCCGATCTGTATATACTTACTCATTAAAAAACACATACTATAATTATAACAGATACACAGATTTTGTCAACGATTTTAAACGTTTCATTAAATAAAAAATTCCCCGGCACGGACTAAAAAATCCGCTGCCGGGGAAATATCGGTCTGTTTTTTTGTCTTATCAGTAAAAGCCGCCTTCTCCCTGTACCTTCAGAAAAATGATGACATTCGCTGCTAAAATGGCTACGTCAACAAGTCCTATAAGTCCGTACAGGATAACACTGAGCAAAGCTGCTATTCCGGACACCACTATAGCCGCAATACCGCGGTTACGGTCCTCTGTTTTTCTCCAGAATCGAATGCTGAAAATCAATGATAACATTTTAATATCCCCCTCTTGTAATCCACATTTGTTTTCAGAGCTGTTGAATATCAGCTCTGTTTTTTATAGCATTAATTATAATATAAAAAACAACAGAAATCAATATTAGTTTTGTATAATATTAATAATAGTTCTTTGGGTATTGCGTCAGTTATGTATCATGATTACCCGAAAGAATTTCCGCTGCTATCTCTGACTGCTGGAACCTTCTCTTCAAAAATTCCTATCTCACGTCCTAAATCTTTTAACCTAAAAGAATTTCCTTTGCTATCTCCCAATCACTCTTCTCAGGATAAGTGTCCAGCAGATTGCAAATACTGGAAAACTGCTCTTCACTCAGTGAAAGTACCTTTATTAAAAAAGCATCATTTCCTTCATTCCTGCCTTTTCTAACAGCTGAAACTGACTTTTTTAATTCGGCTATATCTCTTTCTTCGTCTATTTTCATTGCCAATGTCATATAATCCCGCCTCCATTTCTCATTTATCTTGACATTTTCGGAACGAACTTTTTAAATCTGACACATTTTCAGGAACGAACTTTTGCGATTTGGCACATTTTTCGGAACGAATATACAACATGCACAAATTTCATTTCTGATATTCTCTCATTATCCACTCCATGAGAACATCGGTCACGTACTTCTGTTCCGTATCTGTCAACAGCTTTCCGGAGGGGATGTTATGCCATTTTTCGAGGCAGCTTCTGCAGCAGCAGGCTGTGGCGTGCTGGGCGATGAAAACGGGATGTCCGCGCATCGGTGTCTGCTTACCGTCGTTTTCGGGATTTTCCGGTGCAAGGCGCTTTGAAACAAAGTCCTCTGCGTGTTTTCTTATAACGTCCTCACCTTTGTCGGAAATGTATTCTTTGTTCTTTTGAGAAAGATGAAATCTGTTCCGGAAAGTCGATGCCGCAAGGCGTTCGAACAGGCGTTTTCTGTCCGGAAGGCGGTACACTATGGCATCTGCCGAACCTTCACCGGGTACGTAGCTGTAACCGGATTTTTTTGCCTGCGCCATCTGCAGGGCTCGTTCAATATGATAGAGTTTTCCGTCCTTGATAAATTTCGCTCCGGTCTGTTTGAAATAGAACGGAACACCGGCACGGACACATTCACGCCGGAGCTCGGTTATCCATCTGAAATCACACGGTCGTGCATTATCACCGGATTCACCGCCGCAGGTAACATGTTCGATCAGTCCTGTGGCAAGATATTTTTCGATGTTTATACTTTCAAGCATCGGCTCGGTAATTATCTCACGGTGCTTTATCGGAAGAGAGAGAAAAACCGGAAGTCTGCGGTCGGCCATCTCCTGATTTTCGCAGGTACAGCAGATGGTGACATGATCCCATCCCTCTCCCCAGTCAGGCGGCATGCACTGTTCAAAGCGTTCGATCCTCTTGGTTATTATGTGAAATGAAAGGTCGCTTCTGAAACGTATCATCTCCCAGCAGGCCTTACGCCATTCATCGGCATCTTCAAGGAAAAAGTCAGAAGTCATGCAGGTGAAAACCACTCCGTCATCCGGCGAAAGTCTGTACTCGCCGTAGCGGTTCTTTCGCAGAGGAAGATCATAGTCACCGGTCTTCGTGACCACAGCCGCATCCTTCCCGATACTTTCATCACGTCTGTACACATAGCAGTTTGCACATCCCGGACTTGTTTTATGGCACCCGTGCCACGGATTCCACAGAGACATAACTTCCCCTCCTTAAAACTGCCGCAGATGCTCCGTTCAACAGAACACCTGCGGCAGCTGATCTTACAGTAAACGGCCGCGCCGCAGACTGCGTTTTTTTCATAAATCAAACGATTGCTTCCACGATAGTTTTATCACCGTATTCAACTGTCTTTATACCTGTTTCCTTGTTTTTACTGAAACTGAAAGTAAGCATGTATCCTTTCTTCATATGCCAGGTTTCAAGATAGCCTAAAATCTGTTTTTCACCTTTTTCGTTATACTTCTGGCCACGCCATATTTTAAGCTCTATTACATATCTCTTTCCGAGATAATCAATAACTATATCCATTCTGCGGTTATCTCTGGTATGAGCTTCAATATAATAATTTCCGACGCCGTTTATTATCGGACGCAGATACATGAGGAAACATTTTCGTCCGTCTTCTTCAATGAATTTTTCAGGTTCGTTTCCATATATGTCATGGAAATGCTGAATGAATCTTTCAAAGATAAGTTCAACGTCCAGCATTCCGTTTTTAACAAAAACAGGCTTGTCAAAAAATCCGGCTTTTGAAATAGATGTCTCTCTCACTTCAGATGAGGTAAGCATATCATTGTACAGTCTTGTTTCGAATATTCTGTTGGAGATAACTATCGAATTATCGATAACTCTGACAAAGCCGAACCTTACAAGAAGATTGGCAGCTTCATTATCCGGATTATACGGGATAGTGTCACCTCTGGTGAGTACGTTATACAGACTGCTTTTTATTTCCGGATAGTCTTCAAGTTTATTACTCAGTGATTCAAACAGAGGATCGTTCATGGTCAGAATACGGTTTACTGCTGCTATCACTCCGCTTTCGTCCCATGAATGTATCTCTTCATCGATAAGTTTGCATATATGCGAAACAAGCACCGGATATCCTGAAGTATAGTCATAAATAAGATTTGCCAGAGCGCGGGTATCCATATCAGCTTTGTGATCGGTCTTGTATTCTGAAAGCATGCCCTCAATACCGTCGATGCTGAGGCTCATGTCTATATTAAAATCGATGGCAATATTCCACGGACTGTTATGCTGATGATCAGCGTCACTGCGTATCCTGCTTTTAAGATTGCGTATATCGCGTACTCCGGCAAGGATAACTGAGCGGAAAAAACTCAGCCTGTTTCTTCTCAGATAGTAGCCTCTGATCATGCTGAGAAAATCAATGAAAATATCTGTTCCGGCAGCGTTATCTATTTCGTCGATCATGAGTACAACAGGTTTTTCTGAGCCATCACATATTTCACAGAAAACATCAAACAAATCAGCAAGTACATGATCCTGTCCGGTTGTTTTCATGTTTTTCAAAGTATCTTTGATCTCGTTATTCAGTGAAGTACGGAATATGCTGTTTCTGTACATCTCACGCGCAAAGGCTGAAACAAATCCGCTCTCCGAATTAAGGTCGGCTGCACTGAAAAGCTGAAGATCCATACTGATCACAAGATATTCTGAACTAAGATAGTTTTCGAGTGCATTCAGCGTAGTGGTTTTTCCGTACTGCCTTCCGCGGTTTATGATAAAGTAGTCCCCCGGAATAATCATTGATTTTATTTTTTCAAGTCTTTCACTGATATCGACCATGTAGTGTTCATCCGGAAAACACGCACCTGTAATGTTGAATCGTTTGTTTTTCACTTCCTGCCGCCTCCTTTTTTTATACATCACTATTTATTATACTATATCTGATGTATCTTTACAAGGCACATTGCCCTTAAAACGGTGAGCTGCCGAAAACATGAATTTTTTTACACGTACTTTAAAACAGCAATTTTTGACCGATATATATAGAGTAAAGAAAAACGAACATTTGTCGTTCACTATTATTATCAAGGAGAATTTAAATGAAAAAAAGTATTATCGCTGCGGCAGCGGCATCTGCGGTTATCTCGTCATTTCTTACCTACTCTTTCTGCGGAGGAAGTCTTACGGAAGCTAAGTCATTCTATAATGCCGATGTAAACGGCGACGGAAAAGTAGATGTAATGGATCTTAATGTTATCAAAAACATTGTGCTTGATTCAGCCCCATCAATCAAAACAGTGCCGACAGTCAAACCGGCTGATGAAGGATCTGATAAACTCACTATACTTTGCTGGAATTCAAATGACAGCAAGCCAATGGTCGATTTTTTCTGTGATAAAACCGGAACAGATCCTTCAAAAATCAATATTAAAAATTTTAATGTGAACGGCGGATCAGCTGCTGAAAATTACCATGCATACCTTTCAGATCCTTCTAATGATGCCGACCTTATCTTTCTCGAATCTGACTGGTGCCTTGACTTCATAAATGATGATGCTCAGACTATCCCGCTTTCAGATCTCGGCTACAAAGAATCGGATTTTTCAGATCTGTACAGCTATGTTGTTGAAACCGGCAGATCAACGACCACCGGCGCCCTGAAAGGTATCTCATGGCAGGCTGCACCCGGCGCCTTCTGCTACAGAACAGATCTCGCTGAACAATATCTTGCCGTTAACGCACCGGAAGAAATGCAGGAAAAGGTCAAAGACTGGGATACATTCATTGATACAGCCAGACTGCTCAAACTCGTAAACGGTCCTGCAATCTCAGCTACACTCGGCGGCGTGAGTCATGCTTACAGATATTCAGGTGATTCATCCTGGATCCGAAACGACCATCTCGTCACTACCGACTACTGTACAGACTTTGCACGGATGGCTTACACTCTCTGCAACGAAGGCTACGTAACAAAGATCAATCAATGGACACCTGAATGGCTGCCGCTCGGTCAGACAGATGAAGTTTTCGGATACTTCATCCCGTCATGGGGATTTGGCGATGTAATTCTTGAATACGCTACAGGAGGAAAGGCTGGCAGTACATTTGGTCTGTGGAATTGTACTAATGGTCCTTCAGATTTCTACTGGGGCGGTACATGGCTTGCTCCAGCAGCAAGGATCAACAACAAAGAACTCGCCAAGCAGTTCATAGACTTCTTCACGATCAACGAAGAAAGTGCAGAAGCTTACGCAAAAACACAGGACGAATATATATCTTCAAACAGGAAGGTCATGAAAAATATAATCTCAAAAGGAGAATACAAGGGAGCCCCTGTACTCGGAGGTCAGAATCAGTTTGAAGTACTCGACAGGGTTGCTGAAAATATCGATGTGAAAGGAAAAATAACACCGTATGATTATCTCCTCTACAGTCTGTTTACAAGTAATGTAGATTCATACTGTGACGGTACCTTCGATACGGTTGACGAAACTATTGAAGCTTTCAAGGATGATGTTGCAGCTAATATAACAGACGGCTCTGTAATTGTTGACTGAACTTATACATTCAAATAACCGAAAGCACCTTTCTCAATGCACAAAAATGATGAGCTGCCTTCGGCAGCTGTTTGATAGTAAAAGCATCGCGATGCCTGATAACTTTTTTGAGACGGCGGAAAACAGAAAGCATCTGCAGAAAAAATCCGGTAATCAGTGAATAATGATTACCGGATTTTTTGAACTGTCAAGCCATTTCAGAATTTCAAGCATATCTTTTTCAGGAACAGCAACACATCCTGCTGTATAACTGTCGGTCATGCAGTGAAGGAAGATTGCGGATCCCTTATATTTTTCCACGGGGTCCATATTATAATTGATCACAACTGAATATTTATAAGCCGACGGATAGTCGGTCAGATGTTCCGCACTGTTCCAGCTAATTTCGTCGCTTTCTACCCATTGATTATACAGCGGTGACAGCGGATCATCGACCCAGTAGCAGTTTTCATTTATCTCTCTGTACTCGATCTTTAAATCCTGCACAGACTGAGTTCCGAATGCAAAACCAAGATCAAATACGCCTTCCGGTGTACAGTAATCTCCTTCTGCACTGTTTGCTGAAACGCCGTTCTTTCCTACTGCTCCTGTAGTTTCGAACAGACAGATCCATGAATCATCTTCTTTTTCACAGACTGAAACATAACATGATCCGTCACTTGTATCTACGGTAATAACCTGCTCTGAATCTGCAATTACTTCCGGGTCTGTCCCGAACTTTCCAAGGTATTCATCAACATACGAAGCTGAAGCCGGATCTGCTGTATTTTGTGCGGTTACTGCGAAATCTGTTACATCGCATTCCGTTACAGGCTCTGTAACATTCTCTGCCGTATCAGAAAGAGTTTCTGTACCTGTTACAAACGGAATTTCAGTATCATTTACAGTCTCTTTTACAGTTTCACTTACTGTCTCTTTGGCAGTTGCAGTTTCATTTACAGTATCTTTTACAATTTCAGTTTCATTTACAGATTCATTTATCGTTTCCTGCTTTTCAGTAAAGCCGGAACATCCTGATAATCCGGCACATAAACCTCCAAAGAGCAATAATCCGGTAAGTGAATATTTAATGGCAGACTTAATCGTCATTACTATCCTCTGAAACCGGTTCCGTAACCTGAGCAGAATTTTCTTCCGAAGAAGTAAGCTCGCGGTCTAAGAAGTAGTGTTCAAGAATCTTAAGGTCCTCGGAATCATATTCACCATCTTTGTTAATATCTTCAAACCATTCCGGAACAGATGATTTTCCCTGCATCAGTTTGTCCTTAAGTATAACGTAGTCGGCAATATTCACTTTGCCATCCTGATTTGGATCCTCAATTGCCATAAAAGGACCATACATCACTGAAATTTCCTCTATCTCTTTTATATTATATTCTGGCAGTGTTGTCACAGGCGGAGGCATTTCTGTTAAAGTAGTAGTTGTTGCCTTTACCTCAGTCGTCTCTATTGCCGTTGTGGTTTTTGCCGGAGGCGGACCGTAAACGGCCGCCATAAGTCTGATGTCACTGTCTGCCGGTACCGGCGGTTCTGTCACTGCGGATGCAGAATTTGAAAGATAGATGAGTTCTCCCTGCATTGCCAGCGCAGCTGAAAGAACTGCTGCTGTAAGCATCGTTTGTTTTGTCTTTTTCATTCATTTTCCTCTTTTCAGTCCCTTAATACTACTTCGTACTCTGAAGATTGCTTTTATAAGGCGTTTACCATTTTATATGACAAACTCAAAAATATGTACTCTATTATTATAACGCAGAAATCATCTGCATTCAATAAATAATTACAGCGAATATCAGCTGATTTTTGCGTCTGTAAATGACAGTATCAAACAATAAACCATCCGCAAATCATGAGCGCTGTGACTCATATTCTGCGGATGGTTTTCTTTTTTTAATATTAATCAGTGATTATTGTAATAAGCCGGAGGCGGGCCGTATACTGTTCCCATTACCGTTGGTTCAACATAAGGTGTTGTCACCGCTTCTGTTGAAGTGTCAGATGTTACAGGTTCCGGCTTCTGTTCAGTAACTGTCGTAGTTGCCGGTTTTTCTTCCGGAACATCAGCCTTTTCTGTCGGATCATTTGTAATACCTAAGAAGAAATGTTCGAACATTTTAAGATCTTCGGCATCGATGTTTCCGTCAGAGTTAAGGTCGGCGCCCATTAATTCGTAGTGTTCACCTGACACAATATTTTTAAGTACTGTGAAATCGACAATATTGATTCTGCCATCGTTATTGACATCTCCGGCAACCGGACATCCGTAAACCGGAACAGTAATGTAGAACTTCGGAGGTGTGTATTCTTCCTCAGGTTCTGTAACAGGAACCAGTCTGGTTTCAGAAGGTTCGGTCACTTCTGTTGTTTCAGAAGGTGTTTCGGAAAGGGCTGTGGTTTTTGCCGGAGGAGGACCGTATACTCCTGCCATAAGATTCATTCTTTCAGACGGTGAAAGATTGGTTTCTTCTGTGGCATATGAAACGTTTGTCAGATGATTAAGTTCCCCCTGCATCACCAGTGCTGCTGAAAGGAGCGCTGCCGTCATTATAGTATGTCCTGATTTTTTCATGTATAGGTCATCCTCTCTTCCTTTATATCAATTATGTGTTCACTATACTCTATCAGTCACTGTAGTATGATGTAAGTCCGAAATATTCTTCCATGCACTGACCGCTTTCGTAAAGGGTTTTAGCCAGTTCTGTTCCTACATAACGGAGATGCCATGGCTCGTATTTGTAGCCGGTGATATCTTCCTTGCTCTGCGGATAGCGGATTATGAGACCGTACTTCCAGCAGTTTTCTGCTACCCATTTGCCTTCGGCTGTGTAGGCGAAACTGCTTTCGATCGTATTCAGGTCAAAGCATAATCCGGTGTGATGTTCGGAATGACCAGGACGTGCGGAATAAGTATCTGCTGCGGCTTTTCCATCCCAGGAAACATAGTTATTATAGATTCTGTTCTGTGTTGATACACTTCTGTATCCGGAAGCACACCAGAGGTTCAGCCCTTCATTTGCCGCATCTATACGCATCTGCTTGAATGCTTCGTTTGTTTCCGGAAGAAGATATTCACCGTCTGTACCGTATGCAAGTACAAGTCCTGAAGGTTCATAGTCCTGCGGCACAGGATATGATTTATTTACTATCAGAAAACCATCAACATATTTAAGTTCTGCATTATTCACCACCGGAGCAGGTTCATATTCTCTTTCCGGTTCCGGTGAAGGTTCCGGCTCAGGTGAAGGTGATTCCTCTTCCTTCGGTTTTTCCGTTTCGGAAGAATTATCGCTCTGTCCGCCGGAATTACTGTTTCCGGAATCATTGCTGCCTGCAGATGAACCACCTGATGAATTATCTGACGGTTTATTTTCAGAAGATGAGTTTCCGCCGCTGTTTTCATTTTTATTTTCAGACGATCCCTTTTCTTCAGCCTTGGTGCTTTCCGCTTCAGTCACAGTTACCGGCATGGTCTCCGGTTCCGTTTCACTGACTGAAACTTCCGTTACGGTCTGACTTGCTTCTGTTTCGGAAGATGAAACAATAACCGCTTCATCTGATACAGATGTCATAAGACCGATAACATCGTCACCTGGTCTGACAGTGATCTCTTCATCTATGCCGCATGAACAAACTGATACCATGCCGGCAAGTGCAATAATGAAAACAACAGCTTTTCTACTCATTTTTCAATTATACCCCTAATAAAATTTTATCCTGCATTAAGAACTGTCTTAATCTTGCAAGGTCTGCAATATCTACTTTTCCGTCTCTCTGAACATCAGCATCGTCGAGAGCCTTTTCGTCTTTGATCTCGCTGTCGCCGACTATATGCATTGAGAGCATCGTAAGATCCATGAGATCAACAATGCCGTCACCGTTCACATCGCCCGGATTTCTGTTCTCTTCGATCCATACGGCATCAAACTCCATGAAATCACCGTATTCAGCGACCTTTACCTTTACCTCTGTTTCAGGCAGGTAGTAGTCGTCGCCATGCTTCCAGCCGAGAAGTTTGTAACCTTCCTTTGTGTAGGTACATTCATTGAGCTTTGTCCAGCTGTCAAATTCAGCGATCTGATTCGGCATCTTTCCTTCAGCACCCTCGCCGCCTCTGAACTTCATTCCTACCTTTATCGGTACCCAGACAGCCACAAATGTCTTTCCTTCTTCAGTGACCATAAAACTGTCCTTGAATTCATATTTACGGTCGTTGTCGTTCGGATCAGTAAATCCGTCAAGCTTGTAGCCGAGTCTTGAAATTCTGTCAGTACCTGCAATATCTCTTGAGAATCCCGGATAAGCCTGCACTATGTAATGAGGAGATCCGATAACACCTTCAACGTCACCGGCAAAATAATCGATCTCGACCGGATCAAGCCAGCAGACTGAAACGTGTGTGTCTTCCTCACCGATAGTTATCGTGCTGAGTGCTTCATGGTATTCACCGTTTACATACCAGCCGTTGAATATCGAATCACCTTTATGCATCGGAATATTAGGAAGATAGATCTGTGTGCCCGGAGCGACCGATCCGTCCTGGAAAGGTGTTGTATAACCGTAATCCTCAAGTTTTTCGTAAGTCACCTTGAATGTACGTCTCCATACAGGTCTGAGTACGATATCATGAGCCGGCATGCTTATGGATTCGCCGCGGCGGTAAGTATGTTCACCGTCAGTCCATGCGTAATGTGAATAGCCGTCTTTTCTGAGTGCCCACGAAGAGAAGGTAACTTTGGTACCTTTTTTGGCAGGTTCATTCTCATCGATTCTTCCTACACCGCCGTCTTTGATATAGGTGATCGTGTAAAGTGTGTCCTGACTTATCTGTGTCTTTGTTTCATCAGTAGTTTGTTCCGCATCTTCAGCAAATACGAACGGAGCCTGTAATGTTCCTGCCGTAAGTGCACAGATGCAGATCAGTGTAAGCAGTCTGTTTCTTTTCATTTTAGGATTCCTCTCTTTCCTGCCTATACAGGAAACTGGCTTTTGCCTTCAATTTTTTCGTCAAGAACCAAAGGAATGTCACGGTCAACAATAACCTGACCGTAAATGTCAGTAGCCCTGAAAGTAAACGGACCCGGTCCCATTTCCATGCTTTCGAAATAATTATAGCGTCTGCGTTCTATTTCAACAAACTCTCCGTCATCATTGAGATATTCAAGCTTTGCTATAGGATAACGGTGGTCAAGAAGCTGCACACCGCACCAGAATTCCGAACTGCCTTCCTTGAACCTGTAGCTTACCGGAACTTTGTCCGCGATATCAAGCGGAACTATCTTCCAGCTAACCGGCACACGGCCTTTTTCGACAGGAGCAATAAGCGGAAATGCATCAACGTAAAGGTCAAGGTCGCCCTTCTTTCCCTCAGGAAGAAGGTCAGTGACCAGCATGTTGATAGTGCCGAGCTCACCTGTTACCTCGAGATATGCTCCTGCAAGTCTTGCGTCGGCATAGTCTTCAAGATTCATGGCAACGATCCAGTAATCCGTGGACACAGGATCGAGCATAGCGCATCCGCCTACATAACCGCCGCCGTAAAACGTACCTTCGCCGGTATGTATCGTTCCTTTAGGCTCAAGTATGCAGGATTCATCGATTGGATATTCCGTAACCGGTTCCTCTGTATTGCTGCTTCCGGGATCTGTGACATTAAGAAGGATGTTTCTCAAAGCTGTAAGATCAGCCGATGTTATCGCACCGTCACTGTTTACATCAGAGCCTTCATCAGAATTTCCGTTATCCGCACCGGAAATAAAATGCTTTTTGAGCCTGATGTAATCAACAATGTTGATCGTTCCGTCGCCGTTTACATCTCCGGGAGTGACCTTTTCTGCCGCTTCAGAAGGAAAAACTGAAAATGCGGAAAGCATAAGACACATTAACCCGGCGCTGATCATTTTAGCTTTTTTCATATAAAACACCAATCCTCATTCCATATGCTGATCAGAGATCAGTACAAAGTGAATGTATAAATCTCTTTGGCATTCACTATAATTATAACATATTGATTCTATGGGAGTAAATAAACCGTTTAAATAAAAATATAAGTCAGTATTTCAGAATCTTTTCTTTTATTGTATTTTTGTTTGATACACATTAAAAGCATAAACAACTGATGTTTTTTATATAGGATCAGTCTCTTCTGAAAACAATGAGGAGCACGAGAAGCATTGCAATAGCCGAGCCGATAAGAACGCCTGTGCGGACTTTCCTGGAAAACGGCGGTTCAGTCATCTGTGTTTCTTCAGGACTAACCACATCTGCTTTGCTGTCTGTAACGACCTGTGTAACTTCGTTACCTTCGTCATCTGTTACAACAATTACATTTTCCTGATTTAAGGCGCCGTCTTCTTCTGAAACTGCCGCATTATTACCGTCAGGTGTTGCAGTCTTTTCTGTCAATGGATCATCTGAAGCTGCAGGCGATGCTGTCTTTGCTGCTTCAGGATCTGAAGATGCGTTCTGATCCGGTGAAGCTGAATTCTTTGCCGAAGCTGATGCTTTCGCAGACGGTGAAGATGAAGCCTTTGTCGACGGTGAAGCATCTGCTGTCGCCTTTGCAGAAGGTGATGTTCTGGCAGATGGAGATGCTTTTGCTGAAGAAGTTGGTTTCACTGACGGAGACGAAGCAGCTGACGGTGAAGGTGCAGCCTCTTTTGAAGGCGAAGCTTCCGTCGATGGTGACGGTTCAGGATCATTGTTTCCAGATTCACCGCTGCCGATTATAATTTTTCCGCTCACTCCTGTAAAAGCGCTCCCATCAAGCTTTTCCTGCTTTCCGCTCTCTCCTACTCGAGCACCTTCAAAATTATAACCGCTTACTTCATAAACACCATCCGGTGTACCGGCAGGAATATCTATTTCCAATCTGCCTATTTTACCATCGCTAATGTTCATTCCGTCACCTTCAAGGAACTGAACACTGCGTTCCGCTGTGCCTATAGTCCATGCACATGCAAAGTCACCCTTGAGTCCTCTTGTTATTTTAAACGAAGACTCCATTTCATAGTCAAACTGTAAAGCTGAAAGACCAATGCCTACGTTTTTCGCATAGACCGGAAGCTTGACTTTTGTACCAGCCTCACCGGTAACCTCACCGATCTCAATAATGATCTCATCGCCGACTTCTGCTGTATATTCGGCTGAACTTATATCTGTCATAAAAAAGTCTGCAGTCTGATAAGCAGGAACTGCCAGAAGTGCTGCAGCTGTTATAAACGGTACTGTTTTTTTGATTATCTTTTTCAAAATATATGCCCCTTTCGTTCTTCACAGACACCGGACGATCCGGTGTTTCTTTATTTCTGACTTACTACAGTAGATGTAAAAATCTTTTATGAGTCCAATATAATTATACTGCAATAACCAGGATCAGTCAACTTAAATGAGTTTAATGAAAATCTCCCTTGTTTTTTCACTGTATACCCGTTATAATTAATAGTATATTATAAATCAGATAAAACCTCACAAATATGTTTAATAATATTTGTGTTAACATACGAATCGGAATTTGTATATGTTAGGAACGACGGAGATTTTACACTATAATATTAAGAGACGGAGAGAAAGCGGGGCTTCGACCCACTCTACACGATGATTTATTCACAAATCATCATTTTCATAAATATCGCGGAGGTGAATCAGACTGGAAGACAGAGAAATAATAGATCTCTACTGGCTGCGTTCGGAGACGGCCATTGCAGAGACTGATAAGAAATACAGAAAACGCTGCATTTACATAGCACACAATATACTGAATGATAATTCCGATGCCGAGGAATGTCTTAACGACACCTATATGACAGCGTGGAACCGGATGCCGGATGAAAGGCCGCAGTTTCTGGGAGCATTTCTCTTCCGCATAATCAGAAATCACGCGATGAACCGTCTGCGTTATCTGGTAAGCGGGAAAAGAAAAGGCGACGGGATACTGGCTTTCGACGAACTGGACGAATGCATCGCAGACACATCTGAAAGCGTTGAAGACACCACCGACGAGTCAGAACTTGCGGAAGCTCTGAACGAATTTATCGCCGGTCTCGATTACAAAAAACGTTTTATATTTATCCGCAGATACTGGTATCTTGATACACAGGCTCAGATAGGAAAACTTTGCGAAGAAAAAGAGGAAAACATCAACATGATACTCGCAAGGATCAGAAAAAATCTCCGGAAATATCTGAACGAAAGAGGGTTTGACTGATGAAAAAGGAAAAGTTTTTAAATGCTGTTGAAAAAATAGAAGACCATTTCATCACTGAAGCTGAGGTATATGATCCTGAAAAAGCGAAGAAAAAGCTGTCTCCGGGATTTTTCATTGTCCCTGCTGCAGCAGCGGCTTCCGTGGCTCTGATATTAGGCGTAAACAGCATGTACGACAAACACGATCCGTTAAGCAATCCTGAAATCGATAATTATCCGGTCTCAGATACTGCAGGTATTTCGGAATATGTCACCACCGGCGCTCCCGTATATACCGGCACTGAGATAACGTATGCCACCGGAACGGAAACTGTTTCCGAAGTCACATTCGACACATTAACCGCGACTGAAACTGATATCACAGTTACCGGTTCAGAAACAGAGGCCGTAAAAGCTGAAGGTTCAAACGCTACAGCCGCTCCTTCCACACAGAAAACAGAACGACAGGAACCGGCGCCTGAAACCGCGAGAAAGACCGAGCCTCCTGTTACTGAAAAACAGGCAGTTCCTGAACCTACCGCAGAGGCTGAAGTTACAACCGGTTTTCCTTCAAAGCCGCAGCCGGCGGTAACAACTGAAGAACGAGCAGTTAAGCCGGAACCGCCGACAACCACAGGAGAACGTATCAGTCCGGAACCACCACCTCCTTCCACTACCACAGAAAACGAAAAAGAAACTCCGGAACCGCCGACGACCACTGAGTTCGTACAGCCAGCTCCGGGACTTAAACCGCAGCCTTTGTCTTTCGGAAACTATGATGAAGCTATACAGGCGGTGAATACTTATGACCTGAATGATTATGCCGAATACTGCAGAGATGCATACAGCGAAATGTTTGACAGGATCATTTCCGACGGATTTGTCTACGCACCCGATGATACGGAAAACGATCTGCTGAATACAGAAAAAAGCCGTGTTACGATCCGTCCTTATTCTGCCTATGAGGATATAGCTGTCGGATGCATTGCAGAATATGACGCCTCACAATTCCAGACCACATTCTACTGCGCAGACCGCGATGTGCTGAGTTCATCGGCTAATCAGGCTGATTATTTCAAAAACAGACTGAATCAGGAATTTGAGATCAGCTGGCTCAGCGGAAGCAGAGAGGTATTTATAAAGGACATCGGCGTTTGGCACTGCGCGTATGCATTTATCGACGATGAGCACTATTTCATTATAAGAACAACTGACTCTGAAGAAGCACTGCTCAGATTCCTAAGTGACGTTAAATTCAAACAGATACCGCTGTCATAAAGAGGACTCTTAACACTCCGGTTTTACGTATTTCTCCCGCTGATTTGACTGTTAAAATGCACATATCATCGGGAGTTGCATTGTGAGTTTCTACAAACTTTTTTTCACGCGTTAGATTGGGACATAAAATTACACTATATTGGTGAAAGGAATAGTGAACGAATAATCATTTTGCGTTTACTATAAATACATCAAACCGAAAGGGGTAATACTTATGAAAAAGATAACAGCATTTCTATTATGTCTGTCGATAGTATCCGGAATGTGCGCTCCGGCATATGCACTGGAACCACTCTATACTAAAGAAGAGTGGGAGAAAATTCTGGCTGAGCGCAATAAAGATACAGACGAACAGGATCAAAATACGGTTTCAGAAACCGTGAACACAGCCGGTGACATTGACGAAGACGGCGACATTGATGTAACTGACCTTGCATCGCTGGCACTGTATCTTCTCGGTGACATGAACTTCACGGAGGAACAGAAGAAAACGGCTGACGTTGATGATGACGGTGACGTTACTCTGGCCGATCTTGCGAAATACCGTCAGTTTCTTTCAAAAAAGATACCGTATCTTGTAGAACCGGAAAACACATCAGATCCTGGTGACAAACAGACAGAGCCTTCAGTCGAACCTGTTACACCTATGTACCCTCAGCCAACAGGCAGACCGGATATCGACGCTGTTAAGCAGATGATCAAAACCGGCGATGTAAGCGGCTATGATAAAGAACGCAGGCAAAAATATAAAGATGTGTACGATCGTTTCACTGAGGACGGATACATCATTCAGCCTTTATCAAGCGCAGATGAGGACGGTATAAAGCTTGCGGAAGACAGAGATGTTTCGCTGATGATTAACGGAACTTACGGAGATATGGGCGTTCTTTACAACATGGAGTACAAAGGAGTCCACTACTCAGTATCGGTACATTTCACAGAGCCGCAGTATAAAGACAGTTTCACCACAATGGCTGAATACCACGAGCTCCGCATGGGATCCATGGAGAGTTATGAAGAAGCCGATAACAAAACCATAATCGCTCATTTGCCTCTGCGTGACATCGACAACGGTACTCAGATAGTTTCGTACTCACTTATTGATTACAACGACTATGATCATTACTGCAGAGTAAGCACAACTGCCTCTGACGAAGATTATGCTGAGTTTATGGAAATGCTTCAGCTGAAAAAGAATTATCTCAATGCTCCGCTTCTGGTCATCAGAGATGAAAATGCAGAAAGTGATAAGATCAACAGCCTTATCTGCGAAGACGGACGCATATATTCAGTCGGCATTATCTTGTTCAATCCAAGTCCTGATGATACCTTATTGAAAGATGACTGGTTTTCATACATTATCGATTGTTCTGAGAATGAATCATATATTGAGGATAAGTATTTTCTCACACAATTATCAAAAATGTCGAAATACGCAGCAGAAAAAAAGCTTCAGCCAGTTAAGGATACAGGGATCAAATCTTTAAATGAAAGCGACCTCAGCTTAAATATCATCTACACTGATGAAACCGGAAAATCAGTAACGCCGGTATTGTTAAGCAAAACAGACGGAAAATATTTTATGGCCGATTACAATGAAACACAGATATTAGCAGACAGCGGAGTAGTAACGCTGATCAGATATCTGACCGGATACGGCTTAATAGACCAAGAGTTCCTGAAAGCCGTTGACAGCATCGAAATTCCTGAAGAATATGTGGAGCCGGTATATGAGATAAAGAATGAATTTATGGACACACCGCTTCTGCTTATACAGGAAAAGGACGCACACGGTAGCTGGTTCAACAATGTTTTCACCGGCGACGGAACCAGATACAGAGAAGGTGCCGTGCCTGACAGCGGACGCAATTTCAAAGACGATATAAATTATGTTATCGAAAACGGAGAGAAGGGAACATATATCAGACCTAATGAAGGAGAACTACTTCAGAAGATATATGATATTGCTCAGAACGGTCAGAAATACAGCGAAAGCAAAAGTGCTGATTCAGGAGTAAAAAATCTTTCCGGAAAAGAGTTTTCAGCCGTAGTTATCTGCACTGATGAATCAGGTGAAATGAAACCGCTTAATATACTTGATGCTACCTCCGCATCAGAGAACGGCACATATATAATGCGTAAAGACAATGATCTTTTTGCTCTTGCACTTGAACTGGTTCGCGACGGTTATATTCTTGGTCGCGACGGTGATATTCTTGGAAAAGAACTTGCTATCGAATTTGACAACGACAGATCTCCGGCATTAAATGCGGCAGAATTAAAGGAAAAATATCCGGAGTATTTTGAGCTTACACACAGCAAGGGTATCGAAGTATATGTATGGCAGATCGCAGAAAACATTTATCGCTGCGGACTTATGAGCGGAACGAACCGCAACAAGACTGAAGAGGAGATAGTCGCTTTGCAGTCTTCTCCGCTTACGATTGCCGAAGCAAAGATTATACTTAATGAGCTTGGTGTTAAAAACAGTGATGTGTTTACATACGCCATCACACAGCCGGATACTATTTATACCTACGAAGTAGATGACAATTACCGCAAAACCGTAGAAAATCTTTTTAAATAAAGTCAGAGTCATTAATATGGCTGCAAGTGCAGCAAAAGGCATCCCACGCGGGATGCCTTTTTTTATACGCGGTCACCATCAACAACCCGCCACAAGTGATTATCCACAACGAAATCATCTCTAATTTGTACAGTATTTATAATCAACTGCCGCTAATTTGCATATCATTTTAACAAACATTCTCTGAACTCCCATAATTCCCTTGACATGTCCTGCAAAGTGATATATAATAAGAAACGTTCGATTAGACAGCAATTGTATTTCCGGAATTAAATTGCAAAACATATTTTACTGGAGGTTTTTTCTCGTGAAAAAAGTATTATTTACAGTTTGTTTTGTAGCTGCACTTTGCTTTACAGTTACAGCATGTGGAACAGAAAACACAAACGTTTCTGATAAGGATTCAGCAGTAACAACAGTTGCTGAAACAACAGAAGAAACAGAAGCTGAGACAGAAGAAGTTACTGAAGAAGTAACAGAAGCTGAAACTGAAGCTGAAGCAACAGAAGAAACAACAGCTGCTGAAGATGAAGAAGCTGTTACAGAAGCTGAAGAAGTAACTGAAGCTGAAGAAGTTACAGAAGCAGAAGCTGAAGAAACAACAGAAGCTGAAACAACTGAAGCTGAATAATAGAAGACCTATCTTAAAATCTTCATTTATATAATAAGGCATCATCGTATTCCCCCAAATACGATGATGCCTTTTTTATTTTCAGCTTATCTATCCATACTAAAGCTTCGCACGATATCATCTGATTCTCCTGCCTGATTAACATTCACTCAATGTAAAATAAAGACGGCGTTAATGGTTTTTACACCTTTAACGCCGTTTAATATTTATTATTCAGATAAACCGGTCATCAGAACTTAGTGATCTTCTTTGAGATGTACTGTCTGATAGTAGCGAGGTCTGTAAGAGCAACCTTGCCGTCCTTGTCAACGTCTGCGTTCTTTGCAGCATCGCCTGTAAGTTCCTTCTTGTCAACGAGGCTGAGTGAAAGAACTGAAAGGTCTGTTACGTCGATCTTGCCGTCGAGATTTACGTCGCCGAGAAGCGGAGTTACTGTGAATTCTCCTGCATCATTCTGTGATGTCGGATCTGAACTCTTTGCAGGATCAGCTGTTGGTGTTGCTGTCGGTCTTGTTGCAGTTGGTGTCTCAGCAGCCTTAGATGTAGCTGTTGGAGTTGCAGTTGGCTTAACTGTAGTTGTAGCAGTAGCTGTTGCTGTAGGATTTGTTGTCGGGCTTGTAGTAGCCTTCGCTGTAGCTGTTGGCTTAGGGCTCTTTGTCGCCTTTGGTTCCGGTGAAGGAATCTCGGCAACTGTGCCGTCAGGTTCTGTACCGCCAACGAGAACACCGTCATCGTAAACGCAGATACGGTCATTTCTTACTTCGTTTCCGTTGCCGAAGAATGCGTCATCTTCCTTGAAGATCTTGAGTTCCTCGTAGCTCCAGTCGTTCTTCGGATCCCACTTGTCGCCGTAGTAGAGACCAACGATGAACTGATACTTCTTGCCTGAGTTAGCAATGTTGTAGCCGTCCCATGCAATATCTACATAGTATGTATCAGGTACCTTGTCATACTTGAAAGGTCCTGTGAGAATACCGTCTGCTGTTTCAACTTCAGCTGAAGACTGGTCGTAGAGTTCCTTCGCTGTATTAACTGCTTCGATGCCGCCTGCTACTTCCTTTACATTGAAGTAGTAACGTACAGAGATCTTGTCAGAAGGCTTGTTTGAACCTGTCATTACCTTGAATGATACCTTTGTAACACCCGCGCCGTCAGCGTTGATGTCATCGATACCGCAGGCTTCGATCCAGTAGCCGCTTGCTGCAGGATCATCACCGTCTGTTCCGCCTCTCTTTTCATCTTCCGGCGGGAAGTCAGGTGTAACGTGCATGTCATCTGTACCGAAATATGTGTAAAGACCAGCACACGCACCTACGAATGCTGCGTTGTAGTCGATAGTAACTTCGTTTCCTACCCAGTCAGATGTTACGTCTGTGTGCTTGTCGCTTCCGTCAGGACCGCCGGCAAGAGCACCCCAGAGGATGTGTCTGTGTTCACGAGGATCTTCAGCTTCGAGAAGTCCTGAAGCTGCTCTGTGGTGAGGATATTTTACTGAGTTGTCGTTGTAGCCGACAATGTAGCATCTGTTAAGCGGGTTGTCGCCCATGATGTAGTGCATCTGGCCTTCAGCCCATTCGCTGTTTTCGCCCGGCTTGCCGTCATTGTGATACTTGTCGATAAGCATAGCGATAAGCTGCATTGCTGTGTTGTAACGAGCTGAGCCCCATACCTGAAGGAATGCGTAGCCGCCAGGTGTTTCGAGGCCCTTGTATATCTTCATGCACTTAGTAACTTCATCCCAGAAGTCATCAAATACATATTCGTTCTTGCCGAGAGCCTTTCTTACGACATTTACAAGATCGAGTTCAGGATGTTCCTGGTTGATAACTGCCCAGCGGAGGCCTGCGCCGCTCCATACGTCGTTCCAGCAGTATGCCCAGCCTGATGGTGCATAGTAGTCAAAGTAAGGAGCTGCTGTTTCAAGATACTTCGCATCGCCTGTACATTCATAGAGCCATGAAGCGCACCAGCAGAAGTCGTCTTCCCACTTGTTTGAGCTGTAGTACTGCTTAGGACCGTCACCGTTGTCTGAGATCTCGAGTTCGTGTGTAGTAGCGAATTCCCAGAGAGCAAGTGCGTAGTCAAGTGACTTCTTTGCATAGTCAGGATCTGTATCCTTGAAGTTTAAGTAGTTGATAGCAAGAGAAGCTGCAGCAGATACAACGTAGTCTGTCTGTGGCTTGTCAGCTGTGAGGAAGAATGCCGGTCTTGGCATTGAGTCAACTTCAGGTGATTCCCAGTAAGCGTGGTCGATGTCACCGTCGCCTACCTGATAGCAGTGTGCAACTACCTTGCCGTCTTCGTCAAGGAATGTACACTTCATAAGGTAATCGTTGAAGTAACGGATAAGTTCTTCAATGTGGTCATCCTGACCTGTCTTCTTGTATGCATCACGGAATTCGTAGTAGCCCCAGCCGAGTGTTGCAGCTGAGTAGTTTTCAGGCATACCGAATTCAACGTGGTCACCGGCATCGTGGAAACCGCCGGCTACGTCAACGCATCCGTCACCGTCCGGATCAAGATACGGCTTTAACTTTTCTATCTGTGCAGCAGAAAGGTTTACACCGTTGCCCTTGTCATCGATAGGCTGAAGCGGTACCTTAGCGTCATATGTATGACAGTTGCCGCGCCATGGAAGACGATTGTGTTCTTCTACTTCAGTACCGCACATGTTTGCATCGTAGAAGTACATTGAATACTGGAGAGCACGAGCGTAGTCGTATTCACAGTCTGAATAGTTTACTACTTCGCTTATCGGAGCTGCCTTTTCTTCAGTCTTTGCAGCATCAGCCGCAAGAGCCACTGATGCACTAAGATTTGAAGCAAGAAGAAGTGCACTTACAGAAACTGCTGTTGTCTTTGAGAATAATTTTTTCTGTTCCATTTTCTGTTCCTTTCAAAACAATATATCGTTTTCGTACAGCCGCAAACGGCCGCATTATACCCTACATTAAATTTTAACATGATTCTGCGTGAAAGTAAATGAATAATACTGCTTATTTTGCATAGCGTTTTATGTACAACTGATAAAAAACAGTATTTTTTTCATATACCAATCGCATAATAAGATTAATATGACGAGGGATCCCCACCCCCTGCCCCCTCCCCAGGGAGGGGGAGAGTTCGGAGGGGCTTCGCCCCTCCACCCCGTTTGATGAAAGCGGAGACAAGCATCGCTCCTCCGACTGAGTAAATCATCGCGCCTCCGGGAGGGCAGGGATCTCATAATCAATGTTATCCAAGTTTAGTTATCTTCTTTGAAAGATACTGTCTGAGGGTTGCGAGGTCGGTGAGGGTTACTTTGCCGTCTCCGTCGACGTCGGCATTAGTTTTGGAATTGCCCTTAAGTTCAGTCTTGTCAACAAGACTTAATGCGAGTACTGTAAGGTCTGTTATATCGACTGTTCCGTTTATGTCAACATCGCCCTTGAGATCTGCAGGCGGGAATGTTCCAGGTGTAGCATCAGGTGAAGGGCTCGACTTCGGAGTTTCACTTGTTTTCGGAGTTGTTGTCGGTGACGCTGTTTCCTTTGGAGTTGTTGTCGGCTTCGGTGATTCTGTTGTCTTTGCTGTAGGCTTTGGTGATTCTGTCGCCTTAGGTGCATTGTCCGGAGTTGTTCCGTCCGGTTCAGTACCGCCTACCAGAACGCCGTCATCATAAACGCAGATGTATTCGCACTTTTCAACTGTTCCCTTGAACGGATCGTCTACTTCCTTAAGATCCTGATGGCTCCAGTCGTCAGTCGGATCCCATGAGTTGCCCCATGCGTATGTTCCGAGAACGAACTGATATTTCTTGTTTGAGTTTGCAATAGCATAGTCATCCCAGGCTACTTCAACGTAGTAGATGTTATCCTTGTACTGTATCGGTTTTGAAAGTGTCGCCGGATGGTCAGCTTCTATCTCAGCCTGATCGTAAAGCTTTCTTAAAGTAAGCTCCTTTTCACCGATGGATGACATTCCTGTGATGTCAAAGAAATATCTTACCGAGATGGACTTTGAAGGCTTTGCTGCTGTTGAACGAACGTAAAGTGTAACCTCACTTGCCTTCGGACCGTCGTCCTGAACAACGTCAACTACGAACGCATCGCACCAGTACTTGCTTGTAGGTGTTATTTCCGAAGGATCGGACGGTTCGTCGCTCTTTTCCTCCGGCGGAGGCGGAAAGTCCGGTGTCACCTTCATGGAATCATCACCGAAATAGTGGTAAAGACCTGCACAGGCACCTACGAAAGCTGCGTTGTAGTCGATAGTAACTTCGTTGTAGATGTAGTCGGCAGTAACGTCGATATGATTGTCATCAAGGTCAGGTCCGCCTACCAGCGCACCGTAGAGTACAAAGCGCTGTTCATCGGTATCCTCACACTTTGAAAGTCCTGAAGATGCTCTGTGGTGCGGGAAACGTGCCGATGTTTCGTTGTATCCGACAATGTAGCAGCGGTTAAGCGGATTCTCGCCGAGCAGGTAGTCCATCTGTGACTTTGCCCATTCACCGTACTTTGAAGTCTTGTCACCGTGATATTTATCATAAACAAGAGCAAGGAACTGGGTTGCTGTATTGTAACGTGCAGAACCCCACTGACTGAGGAATGAATAGCCTGCCGGGCTTACCTTCGGAGTGTTTCCTGTCATCCAGTTGTCGATGAGCTTTGCTATCTGGCTCCACCAGTCGACTTCTTCGTATGCGGTCTTGTTCTGGAGTTTCTTGTATTTTTCAACCCATTCAGTGCTTTCAAGCCCTACGCTGTTTGTTACCTTCTTTCCGTAAAGGTCGTCAGCCTGGGCAAGCATTGTAAGAACTGCTGCCCATGTATCGTTCCAGCAGTATGTCCAGCATGAAGGTGCATAGTAGTCAACAAGACTTAAAACTATGTCAAGATATTTTTCATCTTTTGTTGCATGGTAAAGGCTGATAGCTGCGTAGCAGTAGTCATCCTCCCACTTTGTTGATGTGTAGTATCCCTTGCCGCCTTCCTTGTTTACAGCCTTTTCGTCGGCACGTTCAGCAAATTCGAAGAGTGCAAGTGAATACTTAAGGCACTTCTCAGCGTATTCCGGATCAGAGTCCTTGAATACCAGATATGCCATTGTAAGTGAAGCAGAGGTAATTGACAGAACGTCTGTGGAAACCAGTTCATCTGTTGCGAACCAGCCCATACGCGGCATTTCATCAACTTCCGGTGCGTTCCAGTACTGATGGTCAATGTCACCGTCGCCTACCTGATAGCAGAATGCGATAGCCTTTCCGTCCTCATCAAGATAGGTACACTTCATGTAGTAGTCGTTGAAATATCTTATAATGGTCTCAGCGTGATCGTCCTGGCCTGTTGCCTTGTAGGCATCCATGAATTCGTAGTAGCCCCAGCCGACAGCTGCTCCGGAATATCCTTCAGGCATACCGAATTTTACGTGGTCACCGGCATCGTGGAAACCGCCTGCGACATCAACACATCCGTCACCGTCCGGATCAAGGACGTCCTTGTTTTTGGCGATAAACTCCGCTGACATATTTGTGTTTTCGTCATCGAGCGGGAGCTTTGCATCGTATACGTGACAGTCATCACGCCAAGTGTATCTCGTATTCTCGCCTACTTCAGTTCCGCACATGTTTGCGTCGTAGAAATACATTGAATACTGAAGGGCTTTGGCATAGTTCTTTTCAACCTCTGCTGCATTTACTGAAGCTATGCCTGCCGGAAAATACGCTGCAGCCTGTCCAAGGAGCACGAGGCTTGTAACTGCTGCCTTGATTCTGAGCGCTTTGTTTCTGTTGTCCATTGCTCTTCATCCTTTCGTTTTTTTAAGTCACCTATACTATTATAATATGTTCTGTTATTAATAGTATAAATCCCTTTATGTATCCGAAAAAAATCCCATCACCTTTTATTTTACCATATTCCAAGGTGAAAGTAAATCGTATACATGTTTTTTGTGAATTATGGCCCCCCCCCCCCCCCCACCCCC
>JAFRUS010000088.1 GCA_017438745.1 Oscillospiraceae bacterium
AAGAAAATCGCAGAACTCACTGAGCAGAAAAATAAGAATTCAAACAACAGCTCCAAGCCCCCTTCAAGTGATGGCTTAAAGAAGAAAACCAAAAGTCTCAGAGAAAAAACAGATAAAAAACAAGGCGGTCAGGAAGGTCATTGAAGATTGAGGTCCTGAACAGTTACTTTCTATATTATAAATCAGCAAATGTTGAAAGGGGATTTTTATGAACATATTATTTTGCAATATTGCATGGATGAAGTTTTATAATGGCAATCCTAATGGTACAGATCAGCCGCATGGCGGTGGCGAATATGTTGAACGTACTGGGGATGCTCATGAAAAATTCAATTTTACTCCAACGAAAGTAAAATTTAATGAAATTGATCCTGCTGAAGAATACTGTGTCGGCTTTGTAGAAACCAAATCCACAAACGGCGCAGAGTCTAATCAGTTGAACATTGAAAAAATAACAGGAAATAAAAAAGATAAAGCTGTGAATGTGGTTGATGACGTACTTGTAATTTACTGTGCTTTATATCCTTTTTCTAGTACTAATGAAACATACATCGTTGGCTGGTACAATAACGCAGAAGTATATCGCAAATATCAAAAATTAGAATTTACTGATGACAACGGTGAAATAGTTTATGAACAGTACTATAATGCTATTTCGAAAATTGAAAATTGCGTTCTTCTTCCGGAAAGTGCAAGAAGAAACCAGATGTGGCGAGTCCCACGTAAAAGAAAAGGAATGTCATTTGGCTTCGGTCAGGCTAATGTATGGTTTGCTCAGGGTGCTGACGAAAATCCTAAGCTTCAGGAATTCCTTGATCGTATTGTAAAACAGATTGAAGAATATGATGGCGAAAACATGGTCGTGAATAATAAGAATACATAATTTTAATTTAGATGATATTAACGTTAAATTGATATCAATTTACAGAAAGTGAATTAAAGCCATGAAATTTGAGAATCTTAAAACAATTACATTTTCAGAACTTAAACCAGCTTCTGAAAGAAGAACAACAGAAGAAGTTTCCCAGTATTTAAAAAACTTCGAAGATTGTATCGAAAACTACAGTACGGATTTCCCATTTTCTTTGCTCCACTATGCATTTATTTTCAGACGATTTGATGCTGTATCTATGATTAAAGAAACTCTTTCTTATGAAGAATGGGAAGAAGCATTACATTTAGATGGAGCGGAAGGCTATGAATGGATCACGCCTCTTGTCTGTGCAAAGTGGAACTTATTTTATTTGTATGGATATGATTCCAAGAATAATAAAGGTTTTGCCGAAGAGCTTGAAAACATGATGGACAATAAACTTGATCATATTGATGAAGTTATTGAATATACTGACATAGTTATAGATGATAAGACTAGAAAAGAAAACGTTTTTGATATATTCTGGGGTGCTCGTCAGCCTCTTCTCGATATTGTTTATTATGATAAGCAGGAACTCGCTTCAAAACAAGTCGAAAAAAATGGAGTATCGCTTGTAATGGATGAAGTAGGTACAGGTAAAACTGTATCAGCAATCTATGCTATCAGGAATGTTATTGAAAACTGTAATGAGAATGGCAGCAAAGCTCATATACTGATTGTATGCCCTCATAACAAGAGAGAAGACTGGCAGAATGATATCCGCAGACAGCTTGGACGTTATGCGCATATCGTTGAACAGGGTGATAATGGTGACATGTATCGTAATGAGCTGAAAGATGCATTTTTTAAAGGTTCAGAAGAAGTGATAATGATTTCCGGCCAGAAAGGCGGCGGTGACGGTAAAAGTTCCTATACAGAACTAAAAGACAGTGTAAAAAGCTATTCTTATGATCGGAAATGGGATCTTGTAATCATTGACGAAGGACATATTGCATTCGATAATTACTGGGCTTTAGCTGCTCATAAGGCTATGATTCTTACAGCTACACCTATAGTAATAAATGCATCCGGAAGACGTGTTTTTTCAGATTACCTGTCATTACTAAGCAATATTACAGGAAGAAGTGTTATGCACTATACTATCAGCCCTATTGAAAAATATGTTCCGGATGAAAATGATATCTATGTAAACTGGTTCAAGGAAGACATGAATGTTAAATCTGCTGAAAGAAATATTCAGTTTGTATCCTGTGAACGTGCTGAAGAAAGACATGAACTATTTAGAGATATCTATAGAGAAAAAAACGCATTGACTGCACTTCAGTATGATCAGGACGATGATTACCTTTTCGATAATTACAACAAATTATTTGAAGGTGAAAACAAGATCCTTTTAAGAAATTATAAACTTGACAAACTTGTTGAACTGCTTAGAGAAAACGAAAAGTCATATATAATATTCTGCGAACATGAGTTTGTAGCACTCCGGATATATGAACGCATCAAAGAAGAATTTTCAAATCCAAATATTGTAATAGCTGAGAAGAACGGTAACAATGAAAATCAATATGGACTTGGAAATGTTCAGGACGGTCAGCTTATCAACACTCTTATACATGCTCTTCGTAATGAAAATAGGGTACTATTTGTTACTACAGGCAAGACAGGGGGTACCGGACTCAATCTTGGGGAGTTTGACGGTGTTATTCATTATGAGCTTCCATTTACCAGCATTGAACTTGAACAACGATTTGGAAGAGTAGACCGTATAGATACTGGTCATGATTCAAAGAAACGCGACATGATTTTTATGCTTAATGAGTGCGGTGAAAACGACAATGACAATGAAATGAACCGTATGCTGTATTACTGCGTAAACAAGATTGATATAACATGTAAGTATATGCCGGTTCGAAATACAGTTTTGTATTATCCTGAGTTTATAAAACGAAACAGAGATGCTCTTATAAAGTCTCTTGAAGCTAAAACAACAAATATAGTCCTTTCAGAGCAAAATGAAGACGAAGTAAAAAAACATAAAGCTGAGCTGCGCAGGTATGAAAATAAGATTAAATCTGTTCCTGATCTGAGAATCATAATCCGCGAAGGGAAAAGTATACATGATTGTGCTGACGAAGCTTTAAATTCTGAAAAAAACTGTAATATTTCTGATACATCATATACTTTGCTGTCTGAATATATTAATAACTGGAGTGAGTATAGAGACAGTATAAACACGTACAACAGAGAATATCGAGAATTCTATAGACTAAGAAGACAAGTAAGAAACTGGCTTGCAATAATCGGTTTAATGAAAGTGGAACATGAAGAAGATATTCTTACGGGATATGAAGAGACCAATGACTATTTTGATCAACATCAGCAGAAATTTATACCGCTTTCAGAAGCAGACGATGAAACTAATTCAGATGATTCAAATTCTGTTCAGAAACAAATATTCGAATTGATCAACCAAATTAATGAATATGATTTCGATAATCTTAAGTTAAAAGGATTTTCATCGGATGGAGTATTCTGCTTAATTGATGGTAACATTCATAGATCAGATGTTCAGTCGTACAGAAACGGAACCGGATTGCAAGTGAGGTGAAAGAATATGGCGGCAACATATCAGGAAATAAATGAAATACTGGCTAGCTTAAAGGATACTACTGAAACAAAAAAAGCTGATCGATTTCTTACAGAAGGCGTTGGTGACAAACCTGAATGGCTCGATGCTTTTTTTGACCCCAATAAAAGAAAGCTTAATGAAACTATCATTAGAGCTATTTCATCAAGGGCTGGTATGACATCTTTGAGTGGTTATAGCGAAGGATATTTCAATGAGATAATACAGAACGCTAATGATCTTCATGCTGGAGATTGTATTGATATAGAATTAGGTAAAAACGGTACAGTATATTCAGTAAAGTGTGTGTATCAGGATAAAGGGTTTATACTTTCAAATATTTATGCTCTTCTTAACAGAGAGATGTCTGATAAATCTTCTGAAAAAGGACAGACTGGAAAATTTGGAGTCGGAATTAAATCTTTTTTTAAGTTTGTAAATAGATTCAGGATAGAAAGTAATGTTATATTTGATTTTAAAATTGACCGTACCACTAATCAAGTGACCGATAGTACAGTATCAGTAAATGATAGCTGGAACAAAGAAAACACTGTTCTGTATTTTGAATACACGCGCGATGAAAATACAGGATTTAATTTCAATACTCGTAAACTCAGCGATTTAATTGAATATTTTGACGGAAACGGAGACGGAGAAATTTTAGAATTTTTCTTTGATGGTGAAGACAAGAAGATGGTATTTGATATTCGTTCACTTATTTTTATGAATCTAAATCCATTGGAAAAAAATATATCAAAGATTAATTTTTCCGGACGCTGCCATAATGTATCAGTTATATGCGAAAACAACTATGAACTTCAGTCTTTTGAATATGAAAAGCAAAAATGGGAAATAACCAATATTTTTCTTAGTATTCTTCTTGATGACAGCACTTACAAAAGACATAAATACATCACTTTCACACATTCCGGTACTTCGCTTAGTTTTCCTGTATCCATTGAATTAGGTGGCTATAACAGAATCTACTCTACCTATTATATCAAAAGTGATGATCAGTGTAACATTTTTCATATCGGGATGCTGGTTAATACGTCATCGGCTAATCTTCACAGAAACGATCTTGCAGATAATGAAAAATCGATAAAAAAAGCGTATAAAAAGATAAAAGATGTTTTTATTGATATGCTTTGGTTCATGTGTTCGCCTGAAATAAAGAATTCAAATTGTATTGATGACATCAGTGATATTTTCCATTCAATTTTATTAATATATCTGGATGAAGATAAAGACCAGTATGATGAAAGTCCTTTTAATCAGAACGGACTCGACAACCGGTATCTTCCTAAAATATCTGATAACCCGAAAATGGATATTGTTTTCCATAGAAGTGAGGAAAATTATCAGAAATACTCATTTCGTGATCAGAGTTCTGTATCTGAATTGACAGAGACATATTTTAGGGCTATTGAAAAAGATAATGTTATTGATTATAATGAAGTTGTTGATTCTGGTATCTATGGTGTAAGTAAACTCTACGAAAAAATAAAGGATTACTATGGAAATAATGAAAACTATGCGCTGGCAGTTAGTTCGCTTCATTATTATTCAAGCGTCGCCGTTTACATAGCATACGTTATTTCAGGAGAACACCGTGCTGAACCGTTCCTGTATGATAATGAAATTGATGAGTGGCTGTACAAATTAAAAAACGACCTGAAAGAAAATTATAATCAGGAAATATTACTTAAACTTATAGGTCGATACGGATTAAATTCCGCAATTGCTTTTGATGGTGCATTACGTAAAGAAAAACTAAGCTTTAGTGATTATCTGTTCAATGGTTTGCCGGAACTGAAAGACGGAACTCTGTCTAACTGGCAAAATGAAATGTATGACCACAAGTATAGGGAAATGAAACGCCAGGTTACTGGAAACAGAGTCATTGATCCCGGAAATCAATCTAACACCTTTAAAATCAGATATATTGAGCCACAAGGTCCTTCAAGACGAAGATGGGATGAAATATATGATTATTACGGACATAATATAATACATTGCGATGTTTCCGAGGAAAACAAATTGGTCTTACTCGATAAAATTGCGGCTGATTATAATCTTATAAGAAAGATAAATCCCAATAATATGTGGCTGTTTGAGAAAAATGTCATTTCAATGAGGTGTAGAGCTAAGTATTTTGAGCATTGTTATCCTGAACGTGAGCAGCAAATTCTATGTATTGATTATTTAAGAAAAATCAATCTGACAGATTTTGGAGATTTCTTGCACGCTGTTAATTGCCGAAAAACCATAAAAGCATATAAACCTTCTATAGGTATCAGTATTAAATGCGACCAGTCTTTTGTAACAACTTATAATATCGTTAGTGACTTTTTACCGTACCTTGTCGGAATGCATGATGAAACTAGTCAAACCGCCTGTCTTAGGAATGAATATAATGAAAAAGATGTTATTATTCATAAAATAGGAGCTAATACAACGAATGAATTGCCTGAAGAAAACCAAAGATTCATTTTTAAGCTTTCCGGGTTTAATGTACACCTTAATCATTTTAATTCCGGAAGTAAGAATTACATGATTTCTTACTTTGGAAACAATACTGCTGCTATAAAAACATCTGCTAAAGATTCTTTTAAACCGATAGCCACATACAATTCATCAGATAAGAATGCTTATATTTTCTATGATAACGTTCCCGAGCCGCAGAAAGTAGTTGCTGAAGTTTTAAAAAACATGAACATATCTAAGAACCTTATGGAGCTTCTTGTAGGATATATTCATAATGGTAATGAAACAAAAACCGTGAATTATCTAGCCAGACGAAGAACTTTCGCTAAGATCAAGAAAAGTCTAGAATGGGACTGGTCTGATGTTTCTACTGACAATGTTCATGTTTCTGAGAATACAGAAGTTATGTACAGACTTCTTACTGCCAGGGGAAGCTACGATATTTACTGTCCAATATGTTCTGATATTTCCCTTGAAACTTTTAATTACGGAGAAGACACCAAAAACAAACACAGCAGAAGAATCATAGTAATGGAAAATGAAAATAAAGCTACAAACGCTGAGTTTCCGTATATAATAACTGTTAGCTGTTCCTATTGCTTTGAAAAACTTCGAAATACTCTTAGCAAATCAGAATTTGACGGCACAAGTTTAACTCTGACCACTCAAATATCACAGGGTCAGCACGAAAGAATGCGAAGCCGTCATCAGATAAAAATTTCTCCGATAAATATACAGATAATGAAAAGCTTTAAGTTTGGGAAAAATAGTTAAGGTCGTGATAGATAAAAGTTTCAATTGCAAAAAAATTGTTGTTGTTATGATTAACAGTACGGCAAAGTAATGATCGAACACGATGAGCTTGTTTTTGAAAAGGGGTGGCTACATGAAAAGAACTCGTTACTTATTTGTTGTATTCATATTATTTATTTTTTGCGGATGCTCAATTCCAGGATTAAATAATGTAGAACAACTTACAGGTTGGTCGTTTCAGCATGATGAAGAGATAAAATCATACAGTGTGTTTTTCGGGTTACTTGACAGCGCTGGAAAAGCAACATCTTCAGATGCGGAAGTTGATATAAGAATTGAAGATGAGAATGGTAATATTCTTTATGAAGATTCTAAATCTGTGAGTACAAATGACTTTGGTTATTATTCAAGTCAGGTTCGCGGGGAAGAATACCTGGCAGAAATACGAATTCCTGAATCAGAAATAAAGGAAGGTACATCAGAAGACGGTAAAGTCTATTTAAGAGTATACGGTGATTCATTTGAATTTGATGAAGTAAACTGTGAAGCTTTTTATTGCCTTCCTGTTAAAGATATTGAACTGACAGGAAAAGATTTACCGAACGAAATCAGTATATACGGATACGACGGAGAACTGACTTCAAAAATCACAGTTGAAGATATTTCAGTAGATTTTGATAAAAGCATATCGTGGGCGAAAATCACCATATCAGGCAAAAAGACTTTTGGAGGTTCTTCAGATTTCTATGATAGTTTTGATTATCAAATATTAGACTCAAATGGTTTTGTAGTTCATACAGGAAGCGTAATGCTGAGCAGGCTAAGAGAAGGGGATAAGTTTAAAGATGATTCTATAACTTTTATGGATGCTGTACCAGGAGAGAGTTATACCATATCATTTTATAGTGACTGAGTATATTGTGAAGGGGAAAGCAGGGGTAAGTATGAATGATAAATCAAAAAATGAATTTATAGAAGTAAAACTACTTACCGGCGAAACATGGATTGTGTCAAATAAAAATGTGATTGGATACTGTCATAAGTATAATGGCTACGTCACAAGGAATTTATTAAGAAGCCATAAATGCTATTCGAAAGAATGTCGTCACTTAGAGAAAATTGAAGATAATCCATATTGGGCAGTTATTGACCAGATCAAGGCAGCTGAACGTCGGAAGAGAGAGACTGCTCGCCGGTTACGTCAGGAAAAAGAGAAATTACAAAAAGAATGGGCAGACACAGCACAGAACATAGCAAATGATTACGGATATAAAGTGAAAGTAATCGAAATTCGTAAAGTACCAAAGAAAAAGAAGTATATACTTTTCTATATATCGAAGATCTCTGACAATGATTGCTATAGATATGTCAATCTCGCAAAAGATTTTGGAGCTTCGCTTAATGGAAAAGTGGAGTTAAGGCATATTATTGATATTAAGGGGAACTACGCTGTTTATTGAATCAATGGCAGAACGTGACCATCGCATCATGCCTTGTTGTTTGTTTTTCCATAAGCATAATCTTCACAACTACGTAAATGTCCTGATTTTAATCATAAGGAGGACTGCAAAGCATGCGTGATCTGAACATCAATTTTATGGATCTGTATAAACGAGTGGATCGGTTTATCAAAGACGCTTATCATTCGTCGGAGGGTGTATCTGAATACATCAGGATAATGGAAAGCAAAGATTCCAAAGGAAGAAGATACGTATCCGGCTGGAACAGTGATTATGATTCCTTAAAGCACTTACGATGGATAAGAAATCAGCTGGCACATGAAGTTGACTATGATTCAGATATCTGTTCTGAAGAAGAATACGAATGGCTCGAAGAGTTTCACAGTAGATTGTTTTCTGCTGATGATCCTCTGGGAAAGCTGCGTAAAGCTGAAAACGCAATGGAACTTGAACAAAAGAAGAAACGTGAAATTGCGAACAGACAGAAAAAAGCTGAGTCATCAAATGATAATATAGAAATCAATTATTCAGAAAATATACAGAATAATTCTGAAGATAATCAGTCTTCGGCTATACTTGCAGGATGTCTCAGAATTATTGTATTAATATTCTTAGTGTTACTACTGATCATCTTTTTTCTTATATTCAGATAATGATAGTTTATAATGAATTTCTGAAAAGCAATGATTCATGATACTTTAAAAGCTGCAATGAATAATCCATAATAAAAGCATTGTAATTTTCATTAAACGGGGGCTTACTAATGATTAATGTCTACATAAAAGATATTAAGAATTCTCTGAAAAACAAGAGCTATTTTTCTGCACTTGCCCTTGCACTGGCACTGCCGGATATGTGCGGTGCGGCAGAATATCCTAAAGAAACATCAGTTACCAGACGCTATATAGACTGGGTTGATAAATACATGGGAGAATATCTGAAAACAGAACCACCTGTTACTGATTTAAACGGTGAATTATTATATAATCTGAGAAATCAGTTTCTGCATTCCGGTTCGACCAATATAGATGATTCAAAAGTAAAGAATGAAAGTAATGCTCTTAATAAATTTATTCTGGTATTTGGTGACGGAACAGAGATAAGTGTCGCATCAGCCTGTATTCAGTCAAAATTGGTTACTTATCGTGCTATGATTATTGATGTTACATATCTTTGCGAGACTATCTGTGATTTTGCATCCTGGTATTATAATAACAATAAAGAGCGGTTTGAATTCAAGATATCTGCTGTGACTCAGGATCAGTATGTTAATCCGGATCCACAAATAATGGATTCTAATGTGATTGTTAATGTTTTAAATGAGAAACTGAAGAAATCAGGCAGTGACTGGCGGATTATAGATGAACCTGATAATAATCCGGTAAAGTTAATTACAGAAGCAATTGATGTAATTTCTACTGATGATAAACTAAAGAGTAAACTTCTCGAAGGTGAAACAATAACGATGTATAAAAGTGGCTCAACGAAACTCAGCAAAAGGGAATCACAGGTAAGATCATTTTTCGGGCAGAATTTTAAAGAGCCAGAGTACATACAATATAAAGAACACATAATACAGGCCGTGCTTAAGTCTGAAAGTAAACTTCAGGTTAATAACAGTATTATGAAAGTTTTTTCAAGTGAAGATACCAGTATAATCTATAAGCGATTAATGCCGCTTTTAAAAAAAATGCCGGGAAATTTATAATATTCATGAGAAATAAGAACATAGAAATGAAAGGAAACATCATGCCAGTAAAATACACAGAAGAACTCAGACCAACACTGCAGTGCAGGACGTTTCCGCTGGGTTCGTTTGATAAATATAAATACGTTGTAATCTGCTCTTATTATGAAGGCAGGTATATGCTCAGCCGTCACAGCAGGAGAACAACATGGGAAACACAGGGTGGACATATTGAAGCCGGTGAAACACCTTTGGAAGCGGCAAAGAGAGAACTGTATGAGGAGAGCGGTGTAACAGATGCTGAAATAATACCGGTATGCGACTACAACGCATGGTGCGACGCAGGTGATGCTAATGGGGTAGTGTTTGCTGCTGTTATTAAAACTCCGGGTCAACTGCCTGAAAGTGAAATGGCAGAGGTTAAGTTTTTTGATCAGCTTCCGGATGAGCTTACATATCCGCTGGTTACTCCGGTTCTGTTTGAAGAAACAGGGAAGGCAGTGACCTGACTTTGATATTCAGATACTGTTTTATAGTCACTTTGTGGAGGGATTATTATGGAAAAAGGACTTTTACTAAAGGCAGCTGAACATAACTGGGGAATGATAGGTCCGGGAGATTGGCGTTTAATTACATGGTTTATATACAATGATGGTTCCTATGATATCATATCTGAATTTATCCAACAAGAGAACTCATGGATGAACTTTTAAAAAGTTCCGAATCGAAAGAGTGGCCGATAACAGTTGAGAATAAAATATCTGGATTTATGAAATCAGAAGATTTTTCAAAACTATGCGATGCTATAAAGTGTGATCCCTGGAGAGATCCTGATCGGGATTCCGGAGGCTGTGATGGAGTTGCGTGGGAAATAACATCATATCAGGATGGAGTTCTTTATAAAACAAGCGGGAAACTCGGCTATATTTATGGACATCAAAACCTTGAAACGCTGGTTAGTTTGCTTCCGCGAGATAGAAAAGTATATGAGTTGAATTAATGATATTAGAGAGGCGAACTTTAATTGAATCTTGAAATAGAAAACGGCGTGCTGAAAAAATTAGATATGCTATACTTCGGGGACATCGACGTTAATGAAATCGTTATTCCACATGGTGTGACAAAAATCGGTTACAGGGCATTTGAGAACTATGGGTGTCGGATTGAAAGATTAACTATACCTGACACCGTGACTGAGATAGGTGAAAGCGCATTTGATTATTGCCCTGCTCTTACAGATCTGACCATCGGTAAGGGCGTGAAGGTGTTCGGAGAATATGTATTTGGTGAGTGTGATAACCTGAAAACTGTAACGCTCCCAGACAGAGATTTCAAGCTCGATAGAAAATTATTCAGTGAATTCAGTAACTTTACTATTAACTACAAAGAAAACTAAAATTAACAGGCTCACACAAATGACATCTGATACCGTTTATGGAAATAGAGTTTGGAAACGCTGCCGCAAAACTCTCTGGATGTGCAGAACCAATTCAAAGTTAATACTTCAAATTGATACATGATGGAATTTTATAAGCATAAAACCTGAATACCGTTAAGCCGTCTGCGGTCAGTTCGCAGGCGGTTTTCTGTTTGAGAGACTAATCTGAAATTTTTTTCAGAAAAATGTCCTTATTTGAATTGTATGTACGAGTATATATTATGAAAGCGATCGCTGAAACTGAATATGAAGGAGGAATGCGTATGACAGATCAGGAGTTCGTTGAACACATGAAAAGATCTCCGGAAGAGTGCATGAAAGCGGTTTTTGATGAATACTGCAATTATGTGTATATCATAGCAGCGACTAAACTCAGAAACTGTGGAACTACGGAAGATATAGAAGAATGTGTGAGTGACGTTTTTACAGAGGTGTTCAGAAAGAAAGATGATCTTGGTGACCGCGAAGGTGATCTGAAAGGATTCATCGGAGTGATAGCCAGATGCAGAGCGATAGATATGTACAGAAAGCTCAGTGCGAAAGCATATAAAACGATATCTTCTGATGATGAAGGTATTATCGAATTATCGTCCGGAGAGAACGTAGCCGAATCTGTCGAGATGTCAGAGCGTAATTCCATCATATTTAATAAGATAAAAGAATTAGGCGAACCTGACACGTCGATAATTGTAAAACAGTACTACTACAATATGACGGTATCTGAAATAGGAAGAGTGCTCTCAATGACCGCGGCTGCAGTACAGAAACGAAGTATCAGAGCAAGAGAGAAGCTTAAAAAGATGCTTTCTGAAGCCGGCATAAATTACTAAGGAGGGATAAGTATGAATATGAAAGATGAAAAGTTCGGTGAATTCGACATTGATCCTGAAACCGCAGACAGAATTGCGAAAGAGTACCCGTCCCTGTCAGATTCGGCCAGAGAAAGAATGTTTAATATGATAGAGAACAAAATGAATATATCAAATAAAGATGAGGCTGATACCAGCTGCAGCGTTCCCGTTGTAGAAAAAAAGAATCGTCCGGGATGGATCATGTTCGCAGGCATGGCAGCGGCAGTTGCTGTTATTGCCGGCAGTATAGGCGGAGGAAACTATCTGCACCAGAAGCTGAATGATCCGGATCCGGTTGTAAGTACGGTAACAGAATCAGAACCTGCAGCAAGCCAGACTTCAGTAACAGAACCTGCAGCAAGTCAGTCATCAGTGACAAAACAGACTTCTGTAAGCCCGGTAATAGTAAAGGAAACCGTTATCGGTTCGTCATTTGCGACAGGAACTGCTTCTGAATCTTCTGTAACAACAAGCACAACTGAAACTTCTGCAGCTCCTGCAACTCCTGAAACTCCTGAAACTTCTTCAGCGCCTCAGCCGGAAGGTATTCGCTGTGACCAGATAAAGCTGCCTGGTGATTTTTATAACTATATAAAAGCAAGACGTACCGCAGACGGATTCGGCTACATTGGCTATAATCAGAATCATCAGCTGGCATATCTGCACATCAGCGAAGATATGCAGACATCAGAATCATTTGTACTTACACCGCCTGATCACGGAGATTACGATGTTCTTCGTTATCAATGCTATGCATTTGATAATGACGGTGTCTGGGTGATTGTCAACAGGGAAAGTCACGACGGACCTGAACCTGAAGGCGGACGATCATATCTTAATCATGACGAGTATGAGATCTGGGATAACAGCAGACAGGACCACTATCTTCTCTGCCACTATGCCGGAGACGGAACACTTATCTCAAGTGCATCTTTAGAAGGCCTTCAGGACAGCACTCTAAGCTATGCCTCTGCTGAAAGTTTTGAATGTGTGGGTGAGATTCTGTATCTGAAATCGCGTTATGATGACAAGATTTTCAGGATCAACAAAGAAACAGCAGAAGTCTCTGTGACACGGGAAACTGAAAGGGAGAAAAAAATCTATAAATACCTCTGCATTGACCGTGATGACAAGCCTTTGATGCTTCAGGAAAATGTGGATGTTGTTCCTGACTGTGCCTATATTTCTAATGTTTCTGTCTTTGAATTCGACCCTGCATCCGGCAGCCTCGGACAGACACTCTACTCTACCGCTGACGGCTGGCAGTTAGAAAGCTACAGTATCGTGGGACCTGAGTTCAGAGTCGTGAAAGGCTGTGGTCAGTACCGGCTCTTCGTAAGCACGGGCAGCGAATTTATAGGCATACGTGACAACGGCGAACAGGAACTGATCTTCGACTTTGATTCTGACTTCGTTAATAACAGCACAATAATTGACTGCCTTAAGACAAAGAATTACGAAGAATTTATAAGGAATATTGAGATCATACCTGTTGATGATACTCATTTTCTGGGGCTTATTGATCTTCCGGCCGGAATTATTGATCGTCCTGACAACGCTCCGCTTACATACGCATTCCGTCTGACTCCACGTTAAGGATCTGCGAGTGAATCAGAGTTTTCATAAGTAAATGTATTATAGTACCGGTCATGCAAGGTGACCGGTATTTTTTTTATACATTCAACAAAGTCAAGAATAACAATATTCATCCTTGACTTACATAATAATAAATGTTATGATTTCATAGATGAATAATAACTTTGGAATACAGTTGTAAAGAGAAGTACGAAATGAGGAAAGAAAAATGAAAAGAATAATCTCAGTCCTGACGGGACTATGTATGTTCACGGCATTCCTGTGCGTACCCGCGGCAATTACCGCATATGCACTTGACACGCGAGAGGGTGGGGTGCGTGTCACAGAAAAGTCAGGAACCTGCGGAGATAATATAACATGGGTACTCGACACAAACGGGACACTGACCATCAGCGGATCAGGAAAAATGTATGACTATGACAAAGATAACCCGACTCCCTTTTTAGGTGACTATTATCCGTACATTAAGAAGATTATCGTTCAGGGTAAGGTGACTCATATCGGGGACAGAGCATTTGATAGCTGCTCTGATGCAGTAACTGTGACACTTCCGGACAGTGTTACGAGTATCGGATATCGTGCATTTGCTGGCTGCTGCGAAATGACCAGTTTCAAGATTCCCTCCAAAGTGACTGTCATCAATAACGAGGCTTTCCGTGGCTGTGATGGTCTGACTTCGCTGACGATCCCTAAGGGTGTGACAAGCATTGGAGAATGGACTTTCTCTGGCTGTGGTGGTCTGACTTCGCTGACAATCCCCGAGGGTGTGACAAGCATCGGAGAATTTGCTTTCGATTCTTGTGAATCCCTGACTTCTGTGAGCATACCGAACAGTGTAAAAGGGATTGAAACTCAGTGTTTCGGTTACTGCTCAAATCTAAAATCCGTGACACTTCCGGACAATTTAGAATTCATAGCGGACCGCGCATTCACGGACTGTACGAACCTGAAATCTATAAAAATTCCGGATAGTGTAAAATGGATAGAAGGTTCGGCTTTCCGAAAATGTTCCAGCCTGACATCTGTGAACATTCCAGCTAACGTGTATCTGATCGGAAACTGGGCGTTTGCTCAATGTCCTGGTCTTACAGCAATTAATGTTTCTGCAAAGAATGCGAAATATACCAGCATTGACGGTGTTGTCTATACAAAAGATAAAAAAGAACTGGAAATCTATCCTGGAGGCAAAAAAGGCGCATTTACTGTTCCGTCAACTGTGACGCATATTAACAAGTATTCTTTCTATGGCTGTATGGGTGTGACATCTGTTAAAATTCCGGATAGTGTGTGGAGAATCGAGGAATGTGCTTTCTGGGAATGCGAAAACCTGACCTCTGTGTTCATTCCGGATTCTGTGTCAGCAATCGATAATGGTGCGTTTGCGCACTGCACTAGTCTGCAGACAGTGAATATTCCGAAAGGCGAAACCGCCATCAGCGACTTTGTTTTTGAAGGCTGTACAAGTCTGGCTTCCGTGAACTTACCGGACACATTGATAGGTATTTGCAAGGGTGCTTTTTCAGGCTGCACGAGTCTGAAATCAGTGACGATTCCGGAAAGTGTGATAATGATCCAGGAACGTGCTTTCGAGAATTGTAAGAAACTGTCCTCCGTTACGATCCTGAACCCGGAGTGCCAAATAGCTGAGGGAAAAAATACGTTCACTTCCCAGGGCGATTTTTTCATTGGAGTTTTTCACGGATACGAGGGCAGTACCACCCAGGATTATGCGAAGAACAACGGGCGCGGATTTGTAGCTCTCAGTAACCCCATCCCCGGCGACCTGAACAGCGATGGAAAAATCGACGTAACAGACCTTACAATTCTTTCTGTTCATCTTCTTGACAAGAACGAATTAACAGCAGCAGCGCGTAAGGCAGCCGACGTTGACAGCAACAGAAACGTAGATCTTGCAGACCTTGCAGGACTCAGACAATTTATTGCAAAGAAGATAGAGGAGTTTTGATCCTGTTTATTTGCAGTACGTCTTCTACAGGAGGGAATATTTTATGAGAAAGCATCATATTATAACTGTACTTCTTTGTACACTTGCTGTGTCACTGACAGGCTGTTCAGAGAAGACTGAACCGGAAAACAATTCCGGACTGACTGAAGTGGTACAGGATACATCTGATGTTACGGAAAGTGTAACAGATCAAAATACAGAAAATACACCTTTGCAGACAAGTTCGGTTTCGTCATTATCTGAAGATCCATCTGTAACAGAGGATCTAAAATTAGCAAAACTAACTCTTGGTCCCACTAATGCCGGAGCCATTACAGAAGACGGCACCCTTTATATGTGGGGAGACGGTGACAAATATAAGCTTGGAAACGGCGATTTTAGTATGGCTCGAACTCCACTGAAAATTATGGATAATGTTGATGAATTATACTGCGGAGAAAATAGCGGTGCGGCTATAACCAGAGACGGAAGTTTGTATATGTGGGGATCAATTACGCCTTTTCCCAAACAAGAAAATGCTCTGTATAAGAATCTAAGATTTCCTGAAAAAATCATGGACAATGTGAAATATGCAAGTCTTGGGATCAGTCATGCGGCAGTAATCAAAAATGACAACAGTCTGTATATGTGGGGTCCCTCTTCTGACGGGCAGCTCGGCAACGGTATAAATGATATTTATGAATACCCTGATACTCCGGTAAAGATAATGGATGATGTCAGATGTGTAAGTCTTGGCAGGCTATTCAGTACAGCAGTAACCCTTGACGGAAGCCTTTATACATGGGGATCGAACAAATGGGCTCAGCTTGGCAACGGAAAAAGCGGTGAGGATGAATTTGAAGCCGAACCAGTGAAAATCATGGATAATGTTAAGTATGCCTGTACTTTCGATACTCACAGTGCAGCTATCACAGAGGACGGCAGCCTTTATATGTGGGGAAGTAACGACTTTGGACAGATTGGCAACGGAAAAAGCGGTGAGGATGAATTTGAAGCTGAACCAGTGAAAATCATGGACAACGTTAAGTATGTCAGTACCGGCCATGGTCACAGTGCAGCTATCACAGAAGACGGCAGTATTTATATGTGGGGCTGGAACGACTCTGGTCAGCTTGGAAACGGAGAACATGGAGTCGGCGTACTGTCTGATGTTCCTGTAAAAATAATGGATAACGTTAAGAGTGTAAGTCTTGGAAACGGGCACAGCGGTGCTCTGACAGAAGACGGTGAACTGTATATGTGGGGCAATAACGCATTTAACAATATCATAGGTTTCAAAGACGATGTTTATGTTCCGACAAGGGTATATATACCCGGTAAGTAAATGATATGGTATTTTCCATCATGCTGATGGAAAATGCTATTGTAATATTCTGCCGACGGCAGCACCATTAATATGGCAGCGGCCAGGCCGCTGCCTGTAAAAAGGTATTTTCCATCACTCGTGATGAAAAATATATAATAGCAATGGCCGCCGCGGAGGCGGCCATTACATTTCAGGAAGCAAGAGCATCACAGCTGTGTTATCGAAAAAGCATGATTGAATTGGTGAATATTGCTATGCGGTTTATGAAGATATTTTCATCATAAACCGCTTGACAATCAAAGATATGTTTGATACAATATAGTTGTAGCAAATATAAATTGTTGTGTACTAATAAAGTAATGGTCTGTTAGCAGTTATGGTACATGATATCACAAAGAATCAAGAACCGGAGGTATATTTATGAAATCTATAGTTATTTACTTCAGCACAGAAACAGGCAAAACAAGAAAGGTAGCAGAGGAGTTCTCAAAGTCGAAAGGTGCTGATCTTTTCGAGATCGTACCGGAAATTCCGTACAGTGCAGCTGATATAAAGTGGACCAATCCGCTTGCAAGATGCAATAAAGAGAAGATAGGCAAAAAGGATGTTCCTGTTAAGGGAAAGATCGAAAACTGGGATGAATACGACACTGTATATCTCGGATTCCCGATATGGTATGCCGGTGCACCGAATGTAGTCAACACTTTCTGCAAAGGTTACAGCTGGGCAGGAAAGAATCTTCACATTTTTGCAACATCAGGCGGCAGCGGAATAGGAAAAACCGCAGAAAAACTCGAACCGTATGTAAGCGGTGCAAAAATAGCCGGAGCAGTCAGAGTTACATCTGCATCTGAGATCGTCTGAGTACGAATTCTATGTGACATTGGTGCTGTTAAAATGATTTTCAGTCATATTAATCAGATTTTAGTATGAACTTTTCCTCTCATATATAAATCAGGCATAACCCACGTAAAACTGCGGGTTATGCCTTTGCTTTTTATTCTGATATTTACCGGCCGGAAAGTAAATAAAAAATATATTTTATATGATTTACTGTTGACTAAACTAAAAATTGTGATATAATTTAGTCATAAATATTAAATTCGCTATTAATAAAACAGGATGGTGAGAAAATGCTTGGATTAATCGTGGTTGTAATCGGAGTGTATATTCTTATTAAGATAATGGATATAATGAGCGGCGATATAAACCGACGCAGCTTACATAGGAGATTTTATAAAAAACGTTATTATGAAGTGTGCGGGAAAGTTGTATCCTTTAAAGATCTTTCAGAGGGAATGGGAATACATAAAGAAGTAAACTACGTTATTGATGTTGAAACATCGGAAGGGCAGTTATTTCATGTGACTACGCAGAATAAAAAAGCAAGTAAATACAGGAAAAAAACTTCTATCACTTTGCTTGTGCCAAGACAGGATGATTATCAGATCAAAGATGATGAAAATGCAGTTGTGATCAAAGAAGAATCCGGCTCAGTGTTTAGAATAATCCTTGCTATAATCTTAGCATGTCTGGTTTACTTATTATATTTATTTATCTTCGGTCAAGTATTTATTGCTTAGCGTCCGGTGTATTAAAGAAAATACGATGATATTAAGAGAAAATAATACAGGAGACAGAATAAACATGATAAGAGATGAAATCACAGAAAACCTTTTTAAAATGCAGGACATAAAATACAGGGATTTTCAGAGTAAACTTATTCCGTCCAAAACTGCCGATGACATGATCGGTGTACGGACTCCTGAACTGCGTAAGTATGCAAAGGATCTTCTCAAAAGAGAGGACATCGATGAATTCCTGTCGAGTCTTCCTCATAAGTATTTTGATGAAAACCAGCTTCATGCATTTATTATTTCAGGCATTAAAGAGTTTGAATAATTATTACAGCTTTGGAGTTCGATGAGGCGGCCATTACATAAATAAAAATATAAAGGCAGAAGTTTTTTTCTTAATAAACTTCTGCCTTTGTTCTTTTATATTGTTTTGCGGTATCCGTCCCGCCTCAGAAAAGGTATTTTTCATCACGAGTGATGAAAAATGCTATTTATAATGCTGCCGAAGGCAGCAACATTTTTGGAAGCGGGATGGTGGAAAATGAAAATTCACAGTTAATAATAACGATAATCGGTCGCAAAACAATTGATTAATTGGATAATTAATGGTATAATAAATTAAATAATATCTCGCGATAATCGGAGAAAAACTCAGAAAGTACTTATTGAAAAAGGCGTTTTCTAAGGAAACGCTGATTTATTCATAAATCAGCATGGAGCTCCGGGGCGAAGCCCCGCAAATCCTACCCCCGGAAATCCGGCGAAGCCGGATTTCCGATTTGATCAGTGCTTCCCTAATTAAAGAGTAATAAATAACGTTATGTTCTATCATTACAGAGAGGATGTTAAGCATGGCAGAGATAATGGAAAAGAATGAACTGGATTATACCTGTGGACTTTCAGACGATGAATTAACTGAAAGATTCATAGCGTCAATTCGTATTGATGAAGAAATCAGAAAAATCAAAGGTTTACCAAGCGCAAGATACGATGATGAAACTAAACGTGCTTATCTTGAATACCCTGATGGGAGAATAGAATATGTTGGAAAACAAAATAAAACTACCTGAAGTAATTGTATTTGCGGGGCCTAATGGCAGCGGTAAATCTACTATTACCAAAATGGCTAAAACTGTTGGTAAATATATAAACGCAGATGATATTAAAAGTGCTATTCACTGTACTGACCTCGAAGCAGCTCAAAAGGCAGAAAGATTAAGAAATCTGGCGATTGATGAACATGAAGATTTTACTTTTGAAACAGTTCTTTCTACTGACAGAAATCTTGAATTACTGAGGCGTGCAAAAAATGCCGGATACTTTATACGAGGAATATATGTTCTTACAGCAGATCCAGAGATCAATGTGGCTAGAGTTAATGCAAGAGTTGCTTTAGGAGGCCATGACGTACCTGAAGAAAAGATCATCAGTCGTTATGAACGGGCATTAAATCTTATACCTCAGCTTGTTGAAGTATGCGATATTTTACATATTTATGATAATACTAAATTACCGTTCAGAATTTTCAAGAAAAGAAAGACAGTTTACTATCATTGGAGCAATAAATACTGGGATAAACAAGCTGTTTCCAAACTGACCGGAATACCACTGGAAAGTTTTGAAGAAATCAATAATTAATCACTTCGCCATATCTGATATTGCAGTCAACAGGTGATTGTGAACGATAAATGGTCGCCTCAGTGAGGCGACCATTATATTTCAGACAGCAAGAACTTAGTATCCGCCTTGTACTGATAATCAAATTATGGTATAATAATAGAAAACACAAGGAAAGGACAGAAATCATGGGAACATATTTAAATCCTGGAAAAAAAGCTTTTGAAAAAGCTGTTAATTCTGATATTTATGTTGATAAAACTGAACTGATCCGATATCTGAATTCTATTATAAATACAAAACAGCAATATGTAAGTATTTCGCGTCCTCGCCGTTTTGGAAAAACAATAACAGTAGATATGATATGTGCATATTATGACAGAGATGCGGACAGCAGACAGTTGTTTTCTGAGAAAAAGCTTGCAAAGACGAAAGTTGTTCATGCTGGGACAAAGGAAATGTTATGGGATACGTATCTCGGCAGTTTTGACGTTATTCGTCTTACAATGACAAAGTTTTTTAAAAGAAAGAAAACGGTTTCCAATGCTCTGGACGATATGCAGCGCCTTGTTATCAGGGATTTAAAGAAAGCATATCCTGATGTTGATTATTTCGATGATGAAGATCTTATTCAGACAATAGATGATGTTTACTCTGAAACAGACAGACAGATAATTATAGTGATCGATGAATGGGATGCCGTTTTCAGGGAACGTCAGAATGATAAGGACGGACAGAAAGAGTATCTTGATTTTCTGCGTGATCTGCTGAAGGATAATGAGCACATAGCACTTGCATATATGACCGGTATCCTTCCGATAAAAAAATATGGCAAGCATTCAGCGCTTAATATGTTTACTGAGTACTCGATGACTTCACCGAAGGGACTCGCAGAATATGTTGGTTTTACAAAAGAAGATGTACTGGAGATATGCAGACAGAAGAATCTTAATTATGATTTACTGAAAGAATGGTATGACGGATACAGGATCTCTAATAAACCATCTGACGAACTGATTGATGATAAAACGATATGTGACGATTTATCAGAAAGTCAGATATACGAGATATATTGTCCGCTTTCAGTAGTAAGTGCTGCATTATATAAAAAGCTGGAAAGTTACTGGAATAAAACTGAAACTTATGAAGCTCTTGCAGAATACATCCGTAAAGATTATGACGGTCTTAAAGAATCCGTAGCACTTCTCATGGACGGCGGAAAACTGAAAATCGATACATCCTCATATCAGAACGACATGACTTCATTTACATGCAGAGATGACGTGCTATCGCTGCTGATCCATCTTGGTTATCTTGGATATGACGATGAGACCAGCGAAGTATTTATTCCGAATAAGGAGATAATGGATGAATTCCACACGTCGACAAAGTCAGATGAGTGGATACAGTTTCGAAAGGAATCTTCCGAACACTGATCCGGAATTCAAGCATCACAGCTGTGTTATCGAAAAAGCATGATGTTTCCTTAACAATATAAAGACGGAAGTATTTTGAATAAACGTATGCCTTTTAAAAGGTATTTTTCATCACTCGTGATGAAAAATATATAATAGCAATGGCCGCCGTGGAGGCGGCCATTACATTCACTCGATTCTGAACTGGCTATCGACGATCTTATTGAGATACATGATCAGAGACTGAAGAAATAAACGGTACAGAAGGCAGGATTCGATAAGCGCTCAGAAATGTGATGCCTTCGTCACAGCAGAAAAAACACGCATCCGTTTGATTACGGCTGCGTGTTTTTTAATCAGATAATATTCGGAACGATCCCGTGTTTGATGTGATTACGGTAGAAAACATTCACTCCGAAATAGAACATGGATGTAAACGGACGGATGAGGAAATTTCTTGTAAATATCGTCCGCTTCAGTATGCACCTGTAGGAGTAGACTTCGTTGTACAGATCCCAGTAGGCTTTTGTAAGCTGTTCAGGGGTCATGTTTTTCGGGTAGTGTACCGCTTCACATGAATTGTACGAGTACATATCAGTGTTATAGATGCGGTCCTGCTTTTTCATTTCATCGTAATACTGGGTTCCCGGAATCGGAGTTAAAATGTAGAAGCGCGGAACGGTTATATGGTTCCGTTCAACAAATCCGGCAGTTGCTTTGATCGATTCGAGTGTGTCGCCTTCCGCACCTACCACCATTTCCGTTGAAATGTCAATGCCGTGCTTTCGTATTGTTTCAAGCTGGCGGCTGTATCTGTCCGGATGTGCCCATGCTTTCTGCATGCCGACAAGACTTTCACGGCTTATGCTTTCAAGTCCGAAGCTCAGTACGTAGCATCCGCTGTCATGAACAGCATTAAGCAGTTCTTCGTCTTCAGCGATGTCGATGGAACACTGCGTCATCCATTTCATTTTCAGTTTCCTTATTTCATTACAGAGCTCCAAAGCGTAGTCGCGGTTTGAAAAGAGGTTGTCATCGAGAAGGAGAAACTGTCTGAAACCAAGTTCCTTTACCCGTTTTATATCCCTGATCACGTCAGGAATGCTTCTTTTGAGATACTGACCGTGGTAGAGACAGTAGATGGAGCAGAAACTGCATGTCTTCGGGCAGCCTCTTCCGGCCTGAACGGGGAGAAAGTTTCCTATTTTTTTGTTTAACAGGAGTTCATAGCGCGGAAGAGGCGTTACCAGTTCGGTGAGTTTCTTCCGGTATGTTTTTTTCAGCGTACCGTTCAGATAATCATTTATCATTTCGCCCCAGGTTTCCTCGGCATCGCCTATCATAACCGCATCACAGTATTTCTGAGCTTCCTCCGGCATGAGAGAGACCATATATCCGCCGAGGATAACAGTCTTTCCGAGTTCACGGAATTTTTTTGCGATGTCGATTGTTCTCATAACAGCATGACCCATGCTGCTGATGCCGATGAGTTCAGCATCGGTGTCGAACGGAACGTTTTCGATGGTTTCATAGCACAGATCCACTTCAAAATCATCAGGAGTGAGTGCGGCAAGAAGAGGGAGGGCCAGACCGACAAAGTAGAGCCTTTTCTTTTTTACAAGGTTGCCGTACTGATCGTATGGTGTAGGCTGTATGAGCAATATTTTCTTTTTCATTTTTCCCCCTTGTTTTATCAGAAACTGAAGAGGCGTTTCAGCCTGATCAGAAGTACCTTTAAAATAAACAGTGTGCTTTGAAAATAATTATTCTCACTGTAGAGCGGAGAGTTTCTGTTCTTCCACGCAAGCTTCAGTGACAGCCTGTAGTACTGGAATGTGAAAGCTGCGGTACTCATGTGTTCGGGTTTCAGAAGGCAGTGGAACAGATCCTGTTTTGTAACGTCGTCTGTAATGAGTTTTCCTTCGTATTGTTTGTAGACAGCTGATCCCTGCATCGGAGTGAATACTGAAACAGTCGGAATAATATCCTTCTCGGCTATCCATTTATAAAGCCGGTCGAAATCTGCTTTTTTCATACCCTGATGAACGATGAAAAGTCCCGCACAAAGGATATTGTTTTCACTGAGTATACGTATGCATTCAAGGTTTTCATCTGCAGTTGTGTGCTTGTTGTAGGATTCGAGTTCTCCGTCATCAGCTGATTCAAGGCCTACCATGACAAGAGCAAGACCGATACCGGCAAGTTCCTTCATGATGTCAGCGTTCTTTGCTATAAAGTCTGCTCTGCCGTAGATGAGATATTTTTTATGAATATCCTTTTCCTTTATGAGCCGGATAAATTCCGTGAGGTATTCACGGCTTACGAGAAAGTTGTCATCGGTAATATGTACGTTCGGCACGTCAAGTGATGCAATCTCGTTTACAAGGCTTTCAGCGCTTCTGCATGCGTAGTGTCCGCCGTTACGATTGGTACAGAAACAGAAACTGCATTTCATCGGGCAGCTGAAGGAGTTCTTGACAAGTGCAAGAGGTCTGAAGCAGAGGTAACGGAAATGTTTCCGGTTACTGTAGAAAAAGCTTCTGTCCGGAACGGGAAGGGATTCAGGGCTCTCATTCACTTTAGGATTTGCTTTCCATGAGCCATCCCTGCGGAAACATATTCCCGGAATATCATCCGGTGAGCCTTTTTCCTCAATGCATTTTAATAGCTTTACAAGATTGTCAAGTCCGCTGAGATGATATAGATAATCGGCTTCCGATCCGAAGTAGTTTTCGTAATTGATCTCCACATTGGAGCCGCCGAGTATCACTTTTATATGCGGGTCGTATTTCTTTATTTCACTGCAGAAACGTATCATGAGTTTCTGCTGGGTGATGTATCCGGTTATGCATACAACATCGGGTCTCTCTATTTTCAGTTTCTTTCTGAGCGATGTGATGTCGTATCGTCTGTCCCAGATAACAGCTTCATGACCGTTGTTTCTGAAAGCGGTGAAGAGATATTCCATTTCAAGAGGTTCGTGATCAACCAGATTGGTGAAACTGAAAATCCCGACAGTCTCAGGTTTGATAAGAAGTATTTTCATGGCACTATTTTTCTTCAGAGCCGTTGCGGTATTTCCTGTTGAACAGGTCAGTGATACCGGCCCAGTAGATACGCGGATAGTTTACGTAGTAGAGAAAATCAAATTCCATTTTGAAAAGGAGCATCGGCAGTTTTGAAGGCTTTATTAAAATGCTCGTTCCGCCGGTGCGTTTGTATTTGTACTTGTACAGTCTGTCCTTGTTTTCCTCGTACATTGCAGTTCCTTTGAAAGGAATGAGAATGCTGAACAGCACCCAGATAAGTTTTTCATCGCGTATGAACCTGTTTATCGCCATGAAATCTTTATGTGTAAAATCGTAGTTTATAACGAAGAGTCCGACACAGACCATATTGTGCCTGCGCAGGATACTGATCGCCTGTCTGTTGAGATGAACGCTTGAATTCTTGTTGTATTTTTCGAGAGTAGTATCCTCGACGGCTTCCAGTCCGACAAGCATGTCACGGAAGCCTGCTTTGTAGATAAGCGGCATGATATCGCGGCAGCGAACTATACTGTCGGCTCTTGCAAATATCATAAACGTCTTTTTGCATCCGAGTTCCAGAAGCTTTCTGCATATCCGGATGACACGTTCACGGTTTACAAGAAAATCATCGTCTATAATGAATATTTTATCGTTTTTTATACTCATTATCTCTTCAATGATCTCTCCGTCCTCACGTTCCCTGTATGTGCAGCTGTTGAACTGACGGGAAATGCAGAAATTACACTGCTGCGGACATGAGAAAGAAGTTTTCATTACTGAAAAACATCCCTTGGCAAGAACGCGGAACTTGTCTTGGTTGTCATAGAAATGGCTTCTGTCCGGAAAAATTCCGTAGCTGTTTACCGGTTCACCTTTCGGATTAGCCACCCATTTTCCGTTCAGACGAAATGCGTGACCGGTGCATTTTTTCATAACCTCAGGCCTGAAATCGCCGCGTACAGCTTTGCGGAAAGAATCAAGACCGTTGTCGTATGAGAGAAAGTCTATACCTTTTTTCATGAAATCACGGTAGTTGATTATAACTTCGGGACCTCCGACCATGATCTTTACCTTCGGGCGGGCGGCACGCAGCTTTGCTATAAGTTCAAGTACGTACCATGCAGTATTGGAAATAACGGAAAACCCGACGAATGTAATTTTATAACGGTCTATCTTTTCAAGAAGACGGCGGAAACGTCCGAACGGACCCTCGATGCCCTCGTCATGTATCCAGCATTCTCTTCCTTCAGCTTTGACACATGCCATGAGATATTCGAGACCGAGAGGCTCAAGACTGGCTACACGGGTGTCATAGTGGACACGGACAAATAAATATCTTTCCATATCAGAACCAGCCTTTCTTCATTGTGTCATAACCGGTACCGGTGAGTGTACGTGTCATGATCTTCGGGTAGGTGATGAGGTGGAGCGCATAGTAGCGGAGCATGAATTCGACGGATGACATGTTCTCGGGTTTTATTGTTATATGGGTTCCGTCAAGCCTCCATGACCTGAAGTTTATGAGCTGATCCCTGTACTCATCATATGCGTCAGTACCTTTGTACGGAGTGAAAATTCCGAAAACTACCCACAGAAGATTGTTCTCCTTTATAAACTTCAGAAGATTGCTGAAATCTTTGCGTGTTGCAGTATGGCTGATAACGAAAAGTCCGTTGCACGCAATGTGGTTTTTATGAAGATTGCGTATGGCTGCGATGTTTTCTTCTCTGGTAGTCTGCTTGTTGTAGTCGGTGAGCTGGTCATCTGTAATAGCTTCAAGACCGACAAGAATATCACGGAATCCTGCCCGGTAGGCGAGGGGAAGAACCTCCGGATGTTCAGCAAGGAAGTCGGCACGGGAATATGCCATAAAGTTCTTTTTTATTCCGCGTCTGATGACCTCGCGGCAGAAAGCTGTAACACGGTCTGTGTCGAAGAAGAAGGTGTCGTCTACAAACCAGATCCTGTCGTGTCTGATTTCCTGTATTTCATCGACAACTTCCATGATGTTTCGTTCAGTGTATTTTCCGCTGTTCATTTTTGTGCAGTAGCAGAAGCTGCAGCGGAACGGACATGAGAAGGAAGCTTTGCTGAGCGCGTACTTTCCTTTCATGAAGATGAAGTTCTTTTTAAGACCCTTGTAGAATGCAGTCCTGTCAGGCTTTACGATGAATCCGTTCACCGGAGCCCCTTTTTTCTTTACGATCCAGCCTTTGTCACCGCGGTAGCATATGCCGGTCTGACGGGAAAAAACTTCTTTGGTAAGCCCTTCGGTCCAGATATTTTTAAGTGTGGCAAGTCCGTTGTCGTGGTAAACAAGATCAGTATACTTTGTACAGAAATCACGGTAGTTAAGTTCTGCTTCCGGACCGCCTACCATGATAAATATTCCGGGAAATCTCTGCTTGAGCTGATACGCGCGGAGTTTTATATAATCCACTGTGTTTGCATTTGAATTGAATCCGATGAAATTATATCCGCCTTCCTCAATGATCCGGCACATTCTTTCAAAACGGAATGTCCACGGATACTGGAATTCATCATGAATGCGGCATTCTATGTTAAGTTCATTCGCAAGTCCTGCGAGGTATTCGAGTCCAAGCGGTTCAAGATTTGCAACTATGGAAGAATATTTCGGCCTTATAAGAAGGACTTTAAGCTTTTTTTCTGCCTTTTTCATCATCTGCCTCCAATCAGTTTTTTCCAGTACTGAGTGTTCACTTTTGCTGCGCCCCAGGTAAGTTTGAGCGTGTCGTGAAGTCCGTACTTCTTTATCATATACCATGCGCTTACAGGATTTGCAGTGATTTTATAGTAGAGCACCATGGTGTACCAGTAATAGCGTCGTACGGAGATCTTATCAGGTTTTACAACAAGATGCGCAAGATCCCATTTTTCGTATTCATCTTCCCGGACAATAAAGCGCGGACGGTATTTATCATAGAGTTCCGTGCCGCGCAGAGGTGTCAGCGGCTGCAGATTTACAAAAACAAGACCGAGTTTTTTTATCCAGCGATAAAGTGCATTAAAGTCTTCCTTTGTCCAGTCCAGACCGAGAATGAAGGTGCCGTAGCATTCAACACCGTACTTTGACAGTATGCTAACTGCTTTTTCGTTTATATTAACATTGGTGCGCTTGTTGTAGTCATCGAGCTGACGTGAGTCGCATGATTCGAGTCCGACGATGACTGCGCGCAGACCGACCTGCTTGAAGCGACTGATCACATCTTCGTTGGCTGCAATAAAGTCAGCTCTTCCGTAGATGAGATATTTTTTCTCTATGCCGTTTTTTTCGAGCATATCGCAGAACTGAAGTATACGTTCACGTCCCACGAGAAAGTCATCGTCAACGATGTAGATCTCGGTTTCCTTTATCTGAGACAGTTCATTTACTATATCGTCAAGAGACCGTGCAAAATACTTGTCGTCCATGATCTGACGGCAGAAACAGAATTTACAGTTGTAAGGACAGCCGAATGAAGTCTTGATAAGGCTGCAGTTACGGTGAAACATGTAGTAGTAATGTTTACGGTATTTACTGACCTTGTTTCTGTCCGGATAGAGGTAGGGGAATGTAGTTTCCTTTTCCGGAGCCGGTTTGTCCCTGTGATAAATGCAGTCTATATCACCAGCCGGGGTCTTTCCTTCGAGACTGTCAAGTATTTCGGTAAATGTACGTATACCGTTTGCACGTATGATGAAGTCAACGTATTCTGATTCAAAATCCTGCGGGTTTACTTCTGCGTGAACACCGCCGATTATCGTTTTGATACGGCTGTCGCAGAGTTTGACTTCGCGGGCGTACGATTTCATTATATTAACATGCGAGATATATCCGGTTATACCCACAACGTCAGGATGAAATTCCTCCACGAAGTACCGGACACTTTTCTTTTCTATTATCATGTCAATGATTCGGCATTCGTGTCCGGCAGCTTCAATGTTTGCAGATATGTATTCGAGTTCAAGCGGCTCACATATCATGACGTTCTGAAGTCCGATCGTTTCCTTGTCCGGTCTTGGCCTGAAAAGCAGTACTTTCATAATTACCTCATTGATTTCTCCGTCGTTCAGAAAAGCTGACCGTGCGGAAGTTATTTGCTGAAAACCTTGTGATCAGGAAAGCTGTATCTGTATTCGAGAATGCGTTTTCCTGCCATGGCAAAAAGATTGAGAAAAATATTTGTGTGATGAGCGCAGAAATAGCGTCTGTTAAGCAGGGCGCCGAACCTCAGCTTTGTTGTTTCCGAAGTCTGACCGAAATCAACGGTACGGCATCCGTTCTGTATTGCGTATTCCACGATCTTGAAGAGCATAAGGAAGTAGAGATCAGCTGTTTCATAACGGTAGTCCATGCCGCAGAGCATGAATACCAGCTCGCAGCCGTTCCTTTTCAGAAGAACGAATCCCGTCGGTTCGCCGTTTCGTAAAAACAGGATCCTGTCGCCCTGCACACGGTCAAAGAATGCTTTTTCAAGACATTCGAGTTTATAGTCAGAACGTTCAAATGTCTGAAGATAGAGCGGATGAACGTCTGTGCTTCCGTCGTGGATCAGTTTTACAGTTATATCACTGCATCTTTTCAGTGCCAGATTTATACGCCTTCTGTATGCGCTCCTCATGGAAGCAAGATAGTCGTCAGTGCTTTTAATATTTTCCGGTATTGTCAGGACACATGACGGAAGAGTTTCGCCGTTTGCCATGCCTCTGACTTTTACCTGTTCGGGAATATTGAGCACCAGCTTGCATCCGCGTATGGTCTTTATGTATTCAAGCATCATTATAATGTCGTTTGTTATGTATCCGCCTGTGCTGAGTGAACAGGGAAATGCTATCGTCTGGATGTTCATGAAAAATTTAGCTTTTCCAAACGTGAAAAGATCCATGCGGTTAAGATACATGGTGAAGAAAGCATATTTTTCACCGCATTCCAGAAAATAATATTTCTGCGGCAGAGGATTGGCTGTTCTTAGAAGAGTAAGCATTTCCTGCGTGAAAGGCCACGGAAGCTCCGATTCCGGAAAGTCTTTTCTGATGGCAGAGCTTTTTCGCATTATTCCGAATATTTCTTCCGGAGACTCACTGATGCTCACTTTCATGTCATTATTTAATGTCTTTTTCATATACAGTATATTTTTTATACGTTTCATCGCAGAGAGCCTTGCAGAAACTGTTTGAGTCCGTGTTTTCATCGAGGATCCAGGAAGTTTCCATCTGTACGCATCCCTGTTTTTTCATTGAGTCGTAAACGTGCTTTATAAGTGCCATCGGAAGTCCGGAAGACCGGTATTCTTTAAGTACTCCGTATTCCATTACCTTGCCTGTTCTGATGCTCTTTCCTTTAAGAAGGTTAAGGAAAAAATGTTTCGTTCCGAATGCTTCTCCCGGGGCGGCTAGTTCGTTCCAGTCGGGATACCACATGATAAAACCGACCGGTTTGCCGTTGTGATAAGCGAAAACAAGAGAATTCTCCTTCATGAACAGGAAAAGAGTTTTCAGCATTTCGCAGTCATCTTCATAGCAGCGTTTATAGTAGTAGCGGTGTTCCGTAAAGCATGAGTTGTTAAGATCAGTATAGATCTTTGCATATTCGGTGAACCTGCTTTTGTCGAAACAGCGGAATTCGTATGAACGTTCCAGTTTTGCGATGAGTCTGTCAAAACGTTTAAGGCGGTCATCGAGCTTTGAAGTGAAGTATGAACTGAGTCCGGTCTCGCTGCAGCCAAGACTGCGGAAGTAGTCGTTGTAGTAAGCAGGATTGCCCGGGGATGAGAAGGAATTCTTCTTTTCAAAATGGGAATCAAGAAGGCCGAGTCCGTAGTTGACATGGCCGTAAAGACCGATGACGACCTTGCTGCATCCGTGTTCCTTTCCGATTTTCTCAGTTTCACGGACAAGCATTTCTGCTGCGTCAGCTCTGTCAGGCAGAGATTCGAAAAAACAGAGCTGTATGTATTCCGGAAGCTCCTTTGTATAAGCTGTGATCCCGCAGCAGATTATCTCCCCGTTTTCAGTTACCATGAGGGGACAGACGGACATGTTTTTGATGAAATTCAGTTTCCCCGAGAAGATCTCCTTAAGCATATAGTAGTTGTTGTCAACATAAATACCCTGACCGGAATACAGCTTTTTCCTGAAGTCAAGAAGCCTTTTCTGAAGAGCTCTGCTGTCTGCTCTGATAACTTCTGTCATCTTTTCTGTCCTGTCAGTTTTTCAAGAAGAGCACTCATTTCTCCGACTGTATTCAGATGACGGTATTCTTCTTCTTCGATCTCAATCCCGAATTCCTCTTCGGCAATACACAGAAGGTTCATAAGGTCGAAGGAATTCAGTCCGAGATCTGTCTTGAAGTTCATTTCCGGTGACAGATTATTTATTCCGTACTCTTTTGAGAGCAGTTTTTTTATTTCATCAAACATACAGGTTTCTCCTTATCTTTTTTGAGCTGTTTTTTTCAAATCCTGTTTTCATTATTTCATGTTCGTCGATATGCATGTAATCAGGAAGCTCAGCGTTTATACGTTTTATGTCTTCAGAAAGCGTCTTTCCGTCCTCGTTTTCCTTTAAGACGATAAGAGCCTTGATAACTGCCGTTTTACCGGAACGAGAGGGGATCACCAGTGATTCCGAAACGTAAGGCAGCTTTGCGAGTTTTGCTTCAAGATATTCAGGCGGGACGTTTTTACCGTTTTCAGTTATAATTAGATTTTTTTTGCGTCCCGTTACGAAAATTACCCTGCCTTCTGTATAGCCGATATCGCCTGTGGCAAAATACCCGTCATGCATACAGGCATCAGTCGCTTCTTTGTTTTTGTAGTATCCGAGCATGACGTTCGGACCTTTTACAAGTATTTCACCGTCATCTGCGATTTTTACATCTATGTTTTTCATTATGGTTCCGGCACTTCCGGTTACGTTGTTTCCGGTTCTGCTGACGGCGATGGTAGGGGAGCACTCGGTGAGTCCGTAACCGTTGAGTATGGTAATTCCCAGATCTCCGAATTTGTCAACCAGATCGCTGTTAAGTGCGGCACCGCCGTTTACGACAAGCCGCAGCCGTTTGTTTATGAAGTTACCGAAGAAGATATGCCTTAAGTCTATTTTAAATTTCAGAAAGAATCTGCTTACTGCGACCATGCGGGCAAAAGCTTTTTCCTTTCCGCGGCGTTTTATCTCACGCATAATACCGTCGTACATTCCTTCTATGACCATAGGAACAGCCCCGAAGAAGAAAGGGTCGAAGGTTTTGATGTCACGCATAAGGTACTTAAGCTGAGTGCACAGACAGAGTGTTGTCCCGTTATAGAGTGTTGCGAGCATACACGGGTTGAATCCGTATGTGTGGTTCATCGGAAGAAACGCCAGTGTCGGATTTTCAAGAACATTGTTTTCAAGTGTGCCGCGGACGTTTACAATAACGTTATACTGGCTGAGCATGACACCTTTTATGTTTCCGTCAGTTCCGGAAGTTGAGGCAAGCACTGCAAACCTGTCCTTGTCAGTGCATGAGGCGCTTTTAAAAAATTCCGTAACAGAAGATTCTTTTTCGAGAACTGAACGCAGTTCAGTGTCGGTATTTACTTTTGTTACGGATGTATCATGTATTTTATCTGCTGTTTTGTCAGTACAGAAGACAAGATCTGTATCAAAGTCGTCAAGGCATTTTAAAAGTGTTCCTGAGTCAAGCTCGCGGTCGAGCGGAATAATGACATTGTCAAGAACTGCAGCAAGATAAATAACAATGTATTCATAGCGGTTTTCGGAGACGACCGCTATGTGTTTGCCTGAATAATCATTTTCACGAAACCAGCTGTACAGCGAAGCGACGTGTCCGGTAAGCTCCCGGTATGTTATATCAGTAATTCTGCTGCCTGACATAAAGCGGACGGCGACATTGTCAGAACTTGTTTCGTACCGTCCTTTCAGCATTTCATAAAAGCTGTCATAAATGACTGTATCAAGATATGGATAGTCCAATAAAGTATCCTCCGTGGTTTCGTAAAAGAAATCATTTGCTTTCTCTGTTATTCTATTATATAATAATATTAAAAATAAGTCTATCTTTTTTGTACAGAAAATAATATGACTTATGAAATGAGGTATGAGTATGATAAGAGATGAAATTACACGGGAGTTTTACAGTTCAACAATAAAATATTCGTCATAAATCCCGTAAATAGGGCGATTTTTTTGTCAAGAAAATATTCTTGATTACTACCTTTCAAGAAAAATATCAACAGCCTCTAACAGACGTATTTACGTCGATTAGAGGCTGCTTTTGCTTTTAAAACTGTAAAACTCGGGATTTTACATTGCTTTTATTAATTTGTCAATGAAAATTGTTGCACAGCAACTATAATAGCACGCCGAAGGCGTACCGAGTAAATGATTCAACTGGCGCAGTTTAATTTTTCGTATGTTTACTTTTTCATCGTGATATGATATAATTTAAGCAAGAAAGCAAGACTATGATATTATATAAGCTATCAATGATGTATAGTTATACGAAATATTTGGGAGGGATGATTTATGTCAGCATTACAGTTACAGGCTTATGAATTAATGGGAAAACTGAGTGAAAGTAAGCTTCAGCTTATCATTGAAATTATGAATGGTTTTATAAATACCGCAGATGAGGGAAACAATGAAGTGGTAAAAGAAAGAAGACCTATAGGTATGTTTGAAGGCGAGAAATTCCTTGCTGATAATTATGATATTGACGATGATAATGATGAAATAGCTGCTATGTTTGGAGTAAGTGAATGAGAATTCTACTGGATACACATATAATATTATGGGCAATGAACGGAAATAATGAACTGTCCGGAAATGCAAGAGAATTAATATCTGATCCTTCTAATGATGTTTTTTACAGTATAGCATCTGTATGGGAAGTAACAATTAAACATATAGCACATCCCGATAAAATGATGATAACAGGTGTGCAGTTCAGTGAAAACTGTAAGAAGATGGGCTTTGCAAAGCTATCAATCAGAGAAGAGCATATTGTATTGCTTGAAAACCTTAGAAGAGCGGAGAATTCCAAACCTCATAACGATCCTTTTGACAGATTACTTATATGTCAGGCTAAAGCAGAAGGATTAAGATTTATGAAGCATGACAGTCTAATACCTGATTATAATGAAGAATGTGTGCTTTCTGTTTAGATTAGTGTATTCAAATCTAATCATAAATGTAAACAGAAGAAAGCCTCGTATCAGCGGTGTTTTTACACTGATTGGTACGGGGTTTTTTCGTTAAAAGGTTGCTGCTGTCGCTGCAGAAACTATAATAGCACGCCGAAGGCGTACCGAGTAAATGGTGGCGCCTGCGGCGCAATAGAAACAGCGTCTGTTAAAAAAATATATCAGAACTTGTTTTTAATTTAAAGAATACAATGATTATAATAAAACAGCGCTGGTTCAGATAAATAGCTTAGCTACGTCCGAGTCAGCGCTGCTTTTGTTCAATCATTTTTTTGCACGTGCAAATATATCTCGTACAATGAAGTATTCATATGCATCAGGATACTCTTCGACACACTGTTTTTCCTGCAAAACCTTAAAATCGGTTTTATTAGAAGCGATAATAGCTTTCAATAAATCTTTCTGTTCTGCAGTGCAATTGTGTGGATTAATCCCTGTATTCCTAAGCCTGCGTTCCAATGAAACAGCTCTCATTTTTTTGGCAAATTCAATTGCATCTTCACGTCTTACTGGTCCGCAGATAACTTGATATCTGAAAATAACGTAGTAATTTTCTATGGTAATTCCTCCTAAAAAATAAAATATGATTAGAACCGTGGCAGTTAAGTAATATGAAATCAGACAAAACCGTAACTTTTCCATCCGCAGTTCTTTACCTTGATATGATTATAGCACAAACCGGTGTGTCAAAATCAGTACAACGGGAAACGGATATTCAGAAAAATCTATACGCTAATTATACATCTGTCTATTAACAAAGTCAAGAATAACAATATTCATCCTTGACGCACACAATAATAAATGTTATGATTTCATAGATGAATAATAACGGAGGATTACAAGATGCCCGGCACAGAAAAGAATTCAATACAGAGATTAAAGATTCTCTACCTATATAAGATAATGCTCGAACAGACTGATGAACTGCATCCGATCACAGTGAGAACTTTTGAATTTTCCAAACGGTGTTTGGAAAATTGCAGACTTTACAATAAATATTAAAAAATGAGGAATCAAATATGAAAAGAATAATCTCAGTTCTGACGGGACTGTGTATGCTTACAGCATCCCTGTGCGGACCTGCGGCGAACATCGCATATGCTGTAGATTTTGACGTGCCTGAAGGGTGGGTGCTTATAACAGAAAAGTCAGGTACCTGCGGCGATAATATTACATGGCTGCTCGAAACAAACGGGACACTGACCATCAGCGGATCAGGAAAAATGTACGACTATGACTTTGATAACCGGCCTCCATATTTAGATCGCTATTCTCCTAACGTTAGGAATATCATCGTTCAGGGAAAGGTGACACATATCGGAAACTATGCATTCTATGGATGCGAGAGCGTAGAAACTGCGACCATTCCGGACAGTGTTACAAGTATCGGCGATCATGCATTCGATCGCTGCAGCCGCATGACCACGTTCAATATCCCGTCCAAAGTGACAAGTATCGGTGAGAGTGCTTTTCGTGGTTGCAAGGTTCTGCCCGCTGTGACGATTCCGAAGGGTGTGACGGTCATCAATGACCATTCTTTCTGTAGTTGCGAGCGTCTGACCTCCTTGAAGATCCCTGATGGTGTTACAAGCATCGGTGAAAGTGCTTTCTTTGGCTGCAAGAGCCTGACTTCCGTAGCCATACCGGAAAGTGTTACAGTTGTCAAGGGTGGTTGTTTCCTTGAGTGTACAAACCTAAAAACCGTGAATCTCCCGAAAAGTATAGCATACATTGGAAATTCGACTTTCAAAGGATGCACGAATCTGACTTCTGTGACCATTCCGGACAATGTGGGATGGATCGGAAGCTATGCTTTCAATAAATGTACTAGCCTAAAGTCTATGAGTATTTCTGAAAATATTTATATGATCGGGAATTCGGCATTCTCACAATGTCCGAACCTTACTGCGATAAATGTTTCTGCCAATAATGAGAAATATACCAGCGTTGACGGAGTCGTCTATTCCAAAGATAAAAAAGATCTTGAGTATTATCCCGGTGGTAAAAAAGGCGCATTTACCGTTCCGTCAACTGTGAAGACCATTAAGCGTGAGTCTTTTTATGGCTGTATGGGTGTGACTTCAGTGACCATTCCTGAGAATGTGCGATTCATCGAGGAATATGCTTTCCGTGAATGTGGAAACATGACTTCTGTGTTTATGTCGGATTCTTTTAATTGGATACAGGAGGGAACGTTCGCGGACTGCACGAGTCTGACATCCGTGACCTTACCGGATGAAATGAAATATATTGATAAACTTGCTTTTTCAGGTTGCTCTAGTCTGACCTCTGTGACGATCCCGGAAAGTGTGACAAACATCGGAAAAAGTGCTTTCGAGAACTGCCGGAAACTGAGCTCTGTCAGAATTCTGAATCCTGATTGCAAAATATATGACGACGCAAGCACTTTCACTACCGCTAAAGATATTTTCATTGGCGTTTTCCGCGGCTACGAGGGCAGTACCGTACAGGAATATGCCAAGAACTATGAGCGTAGATTTGCAGTTCTTGAAGAGGAGAAATTCGCACTCGGTGATCTGAACGGCGACGAACATATCGACGTAACAGACATTACAATTCTTTCTACGCATCTTCTCTGCGATAAAAAAATGAAAAGAGCAGGACTTAAGGCAGCCGACGTTGACAGCGACGGAGAAGTTGCGCTTACAGACCTTGCAAGACTCAGACAGTATGTTTCAAAGATAATTACTGAGTTCTGATAAAGTAAAAGGGAAGTCATAACCAGTTGTTGATTTCATTCTGATTTACAGCAATTCATCCTTGACGTACACAATAATAAATGTTATGATTTCATAGATGAATAATAACGAATGATTACAAATCCCATAGTTCCTGACGATTTTACTGAAGGCGAGCTTGAACGGAATTCAACTGTTGCAAAATCCGCAACAGTTCAAACTGAAGGTAATTGTAAGGTGGCAAGCGATAAGCTATCCTAACGCAACTTAAATTAACGAACTCTGTACACTCCGGTTGGTTGAAATCGACGCAACTGCATGTTACAATATTCATAGAAATCAGATAAGTCACATTGTTCACACTTATCGTACAAAGGAGAGGATTCTATGAAAATTGCGGAACTGAAAAATGTGTGCAAGACCTATCCGGCTTTTAAGCTGAATAACGTATCTTTCTCACTTGAAAGCGGAAAGATAACCGGATTTATAGGCCGTAACGGTGCAGGAAAAACTACAGTCATCAAATCGATGCTGAATCTTGTTCATACTGACAGCGGTGAGATATGCTATTTCGGAAAGCCGCTTTCCGGAAATGAAACTGAGATAAAGCAGCGTATCGGTTACTCGACGGGTACTGTAAGCTGGTATCCGAGAAAGACTATTCGTCAGATAATCGATACCGCAAAGCGGTTCTATAAAAACTGGGACGAAGATGCCTGCCGTAAATATATGCAGCTTTTCGCACTGGATGAAAACAAGAAGCCGATGGAACTTTCAGAGGGCATGAAGGTGAAATGCAACCTGCTTATCGCTCTGTCACACGGTGCTGAAGTGCTGATCCTTGATGAACCGACAAGCGGTCTCGATCCGTTTTCACGCGACGAGCTTATGGAACTGTTTACGACGCTGAAGGAAAACGGCGTAACAATTCTGTTCTCGACTCACATCACATCTGATCTTGAAAGATGCGCTGACAACATCGTATATATCAGCCACGGCGAGATCAAAGCTGAATGTGCAAAAACCGATTTCATCAAGAACTTCGGCAAAGAAGACGAAACACTGGAAGAAATATTCTTAAGACTGGAAAGGAAGATGAGATCATGAATGCAATGTTAAGAAAAGAGATGTGTTTAAGTGCATCAGTTTTATCGTACATTTTTCTCGCAGCAGCAGTAATGACACTGATTCCGGGATATCCGGTCCTATGCGGAGCGTTCTTCATCACACTCGGTATTTTCCACAGTTTTCAGAGTGCCCGTGAGGCAAATGACATCGTTTATTCCGCACTTCTTCCGGTTGCCAAGAGCGATGTGGTAAAAGGAAAATTCATGTTTTCGGTAATGATTGAACTTGCAGGATTCCTTCTGATGACGGTGTTTACGCTTATCCGTATGACGGTTCTTTCCGGTTCGGAGGTTTATCATAAGAACGCCCTTATGAACGCAAATCCGTTCTTCCTTGGAATGACTCTTGTGATCTTCGGCTTGTTCAACATGGTGTTCATAGGCGGATTTTTCAAAACAGCCTATAAGTTTTCTCCGTTCGTGACATATATTATCGTGGCATTTCTGACGATAGGAGTCGCTGAGGCTTTTCATCATATTCCGGGATGCGCAGACGTAAACGCCTTCGGATTTGATCATATCGGTCTTCAGGCAGCTCTTCTTTGCGGCGGTGCTGTTATGTTTACGATACTTACGTTTTTATCATATAAAAAATCATGCAGAACATTTGAAAAAATAGATTTATAATGAGGTGTGCTTAATGCTTAAGGATAATCTGATCATGCTCAGAAAAATGAACGGATACTCACAGGAACAGATCGCAGAAAAGATAGGTATTTCCCGTCAGGCCTATGCAAAATGGGAGAGCGGTGCGACTGTGCCGGATATTGAAAAGGCGTCACAGCTTGCTGAGGTTTACGGTGTTACAATAGACGGCCTTATGAAAACCGAATCGTTAAACGGTATCGGTACATTACCGCCGGCACCGCAGGGAAAGAATCTGTGGGGAACCGTCACATTAGGAGACCGTGGTCAGATAGTTATCCCGAAGCCGGCACGTGACAAATTCGGTCTGAAAGGCGGCGACCGTCTTATCGTTGCTACAGACGAGGTAGGAATAGCTCTTTTTCCAGCGGAATTTTTTGAAAACAAAATGCAGGAGTTTATGAAGGAGTTATCCAAAGAACACTGATCATCTGTAGATAGAATTCTGAATCTTGGAAAGGAAGTTTAACGATGCACTTTGTGGATGCCAAAGGTATACTGACAGCAAACAAGGGTTCCTGCGGAATGAATATTTGCCGCGGATGCACTCACGGATGTATATACTGCGACAGCAGAAGCACTTGCTATCAGTTTACTCATCCTTTTGAGGATATAGAAGTTAAACAGAATGCACCGGAACTTCTGGAAAAGGCGCTGAAGTCGAAAAGAAAAAAGTGCATGATCGGAACAGGTGCGATGTCTGATCCGTATATGCACTGCGAAAAAGATCTTAAGCTGACAAGAAAGTGTCTGGAAATCATACAGAAGCACGGATTCGGTGCAGCAGTTCAGACAAAATCTGATCTTATTCTCCGTGATATTGATCTGCTCGATGAGATAAATCAGTCTGCAAAATGCGTTGTTCAGATGACACTCACCACATTTGATGAATCACTGTGCCGGATAATCGAGCCGAATGTCTGTAGCACGAAGCGGCGTATTGAAGTTCTTGAGAAAATGCAGGAAAAGGGTATCCCGACGGTAGTGTGGCTTACTCCAGTTCTGCCGTTTATAAATGATACGGTCGAAAATATCACAGCGATACTTAATGAATGTGTCAGAACAGGGGTGAAAGGAGTTATTGATTTCGGTATGGGACTGACACTCAGGGAAGGTGACAGGGAGTACTATTATGCGGCGCTTGACAGAAATTTTCCGGGGATGAAGGAACAGTACATCAGGCGGTACGGTAATGCATATGAGCTTCCGAGTCCGAATGGCAGAGAACTGTTAAAAGTGTTCCGGAAAATCTGCAGTGATAATGGTATCATGTCAGATCCTAATGAGTGCTTCAGATATCTGAATGAGCTGCCGGAAAAGTATGAGCAGATGAGCTTGTTTGATATGTAGCAAACAAATTGATAAGTTTTAACGGGTGTCTCAGGTAATTATAAAAAAGGCGAATGGGTAATCGTTGAATAACCACCGGAATTGTGGTATACTGAATAACATAGCTACACTGAAATATGACTTGAATTGCAGGTGGTTCTATGAACATCGAAGAACTTAAGAATAATACAGAATATGCTGATACATATGACGGCATGGATATAGAAATGACCTATGCAGAAAAACCTGAATTTAGACTGCTTTTTGATAAGTGTTATTTCAGTAATATCTTCGGAGAACCTGATTTATCCGGTAAAGGGTGGAACGGATTTACCCGTGACTGGCAGCAGATGGAGCGTGCTTTTTCCATTGAAAATCAGCATCCTGTGCCGATAGATGATATTGATGAATATCTAACTGATCTGTATAGCTACAAAAGCAGAATGGAAAATTACAAAAACCCGGATTCGTTAAAAGTGTATCTGCTGATCTGTAATTTTCTTGAATATGCAAAGACAAACGGATTTACCGTAATGGTAGAAGAGCAGTGAAATAATAATACATATAAATATAACTGGAGGAAAAATCACTATGAAAAAATCAATTGAAAAACCATTCTTCACACCGCATCCGGTACTTATCATCGGAACATATGATGCAAATGGAGTTCCGAATGCCATGAACGCTGCATGGGGCGGACAGATCGGCGGAAGTCAGATATCTGTAAGTCTTGGTGCATCACATCTTACAACTGCAAACATAAAACTCAATAAGGAATTCACAGTTGCATATGCTACAGCAGATCAGATCGAAGCCTGCGACTATGTTGGCGTTGCATCCGGAAACAACGTTCCTAATAAACTTGAAAAGTGCGGATTTACCGTTACAAAGTCAGATAAGGTAAATGCACCTGTTATAGATCAGCTTCCTGTAACTATTGAATGTAAGGTTTTTAAAATCACAGAGGAATTCAATGAGTGTATAGTTACGGCTGAAATTGTCGGTATCCAGGTCGATGAAGATGTTATGACAGATGACGGCAAGGTGGATGTAACAAAGGCTGGATTTGTTGTTTACGATACAGTAAGCAAGTGCTACAGAGCAGTCGGTGACAGCCTTGGCCCAGTAAGAAGTATCGGAAGAAAGTTTGAATAAATGCCAGAGTGAATCAGCCCTTCTCGCAGCAGCTCTTGCAGGTTCAGCAGGAACGGTTTATTTCACTAGGAAGAGGAGAAAATAAGAAGCGTTTAATTAACAATTGAATCAGTCGGACACACAAAACATAAATAGTAACGCTCAGCATATGGCTTAAGATTAGGTCATATGCTGAGCGTTTTTATATGAAATTATTTACTTCGAGAGATTTTTGAATTCGTAATATTTTAATCTACAAGATTCTCTATGACTTTTGAAATATACTGCCTTAACCTTGCAAGGTCGGTAAGACCGGCTACACCGTCCTTATCAAAGTCAGCAACTTTAGTCTGCAGGCTTGTGAATTCACATTTGTCCACAAGAAGAATCGCAAACTTGGAAAGGTCAGTAAGATCAACTATTCCGTCATTGTTGATATCACCGTAAAGAATATCTGTTATCGGATCCGGTTCGACTATTGGTACATCTTTTCCTGGTTTATCCGTTGGATCATCTTTCGGATCACTCGTCGGATCAGATTTCGGGTCATCTGTCGGATCGTCAGTTGTTTCTATCACAGGTTTGTCCTTGAACGGATCATCGATTTCGTCTGATTTCAGTGACTTCCAGCATTCATCGGGTTCAAATGTATAATTTGAACGGTCTTTAGTTAATACGAGATTCTGGAATGTGCTGCCTGTGTTCATCTTGACTTTCTGCTTGTCTTTTCCGGCAAGAACGGTTTTATGACTGCCTTCGCAGACCAGTCTGCCGTCCCATATGATATCTCCGCCTATAGTCATTACACCGTTTGAAAATTCGCTGTTGTAGTATGGCTTGTAAGCTTCAAGATTTCCGCTTACTGAGAATTTATCATAAGGATCTTTCATTGTCATTGTAGCAAAACAATTCTGAGTCTTATCTTCATTCTTTAAAACATAGTTTCCCCATACTTTCATTTCACCATTGTTGAAAGCAACTTTTCCGTTTCTGTGTTCGACGTTTCCGATAATATTGAGAGTGCCGGAGCTGAGATCAACAGATGCATCTTTTTCGAGACCTATTCCGATATCACCTTCTATTGTCATTGTTTTGCTGTTAAGATTAAGTGAGTATATAGAAGCGTTATCAGAAACAGCATATATATCACCTGCAAGTTTACCAATGCGTATATCATCGGTAAATTTGATCTTATGTTTATCCGGATCTTTTACCTCGAGTACACCGAGAGTTTCGCCTTTAAGGGTAACAGTCTGCGTTTTTGTTCCGTTCAGTACGATTTTAGTCACACCGTTAAGCTTGGCAGTACCGTCAGCATAGATATTGCCGGCTATTGATAACACACCGTTTTCAAAAGCGTTGGAATAATAAAGTTTGTTTACTTCAAAATTACCGCCTATGTTTATCTTATCATACGGATCGGTCATTGAAATGGTAGCATAACAGTTCTGGTAATCGGTTTTACCACTTTCGACGTTCTGCATTACATAATTGCCTGAAACGTTCATTGTGCCGTTACCGGCTTTTAAATTGCCATCTTTATGTTCGACGTTTCCGTTAATATTCAAAGTACCGCTGCTGAGATCGATTTTTGCGGTTTTATCTTTGCCGATAGTTACATCACCGTCAATGGTAAGTGTCATGCTTGTAAGATCAAGCTCATATATGACTGCATTATCAGAAACAGCGTGCATATCGCTTTTCAGACTCTGGATTCTGATATCCTTGTCAAAATGGATTTCGTGGTCCGGATCACCTGTAACTTTGAGATTTGCAAATGTGGTAGAATCCGCACTGATGGTCTGTTTGTCTTTGCCGCACAGATTGATGACCGTGCCTTCATAGAGTTTGATGGTGTGATCGGATGTGATATTGCCGCTTACTGCTAATTCTCCGTTTGAAAAATCGGATGAATAGTAGAGGCTATGTACTTCAAAGTCACCGTCTATTGTAAGCTTATCATATGGCTTGTCCATGCAGAGAATAGCATAACAATTCGAATATTCATCTTTTTCGGTATCTTTATTCTGCATCATATAACTGCCTGAAATATTGAAACTGCCGTTGTTCAGGGTAACTTTTCCGTTTTTGTGTTCTACGTTACCTTTAACAGAAAGTGTGCTGCTGGTCAGATCAACCTGAGCATCTTTTTCCCAGCCGATTTTAACATCACCGTCAATGGCCAGCGTTTTGCCGGAAAGATCAAGTTCATATATTACTGCATTATCTGAGACGGCATTGATATCACTCTTTGGTTTGATGATATTCATTTCATTAGTGAATGTAAGCACATGACCGGAAGATTCGCTCTGTCTTACCTTTGCAAACGTAGTTTTACTAGCGTTGATTTTCTGAACGTCTTTTCCGTTAAAACTGATCACAGTATCATCGCTTAAGTTAAGGGTGCCGTCAACTGTAACGTCCCCGTTTAAAATCATTTCACCGTTTGAAAGCTCGCTCTTATAATACAGGCTGTGTGCCTCGAAGTTTTTTTCGACTGTCAGTTTGTCATACGGATCTGTCATCATAAGGTGAGCCAGGCAGTTAGAGTACGCTGTTTTTCCGGAAGAATCAGTTTCGGCTTTCTGCATTAAATAGTTGCCTGTGATGATCATTTCGCCGTTGCCGAAGCTTATCTTTCCTGAAGTATGCAGTAAATTACCTTTGACCGTCAGAGTATGACCGTTGAGATCTATATCAGCATCGATAACAGCGTCTCCTTCGAGCGTCATATCCTTTTCAAGCTTTGTTATCTTGCTGAAAGTGTTTTCTTCTGATGCTGCATATGCAGTGTTCTGAATAATCACATTGTTAAACGGAACGCTGCATCCAGCGATAAGTACAGCAGAAGCCGCAGTGACAAAAAGTTTTCTGTTGATTTCTGATTTCATAATTAATCCCCCTGTAAATCTTATTATTCAAGATGTATCCCTGTCAAAGACAGTTGCTTTATATTGTCTTTGATGTATATATTATATACTATCGCAAATAAATACTCAACACAATAATTGATTATTGTAGTATTAACCAACGATGATGTTATAGTTTTGGTGAAATAGCATAGACGTATCATATGTTTACTTGTACTGATAATCGGATTATGGTCTGGCTGCTATGTGTCTTAGTAAGCAGGCATTGATTTTAAATCAGGACGGTAAAAGTTATTCCGATGAGAATATCAACGGACTGCTCGAATTCAGGGCGGTTTCTGCGAAGATCCGCCGCAGCGGAGGTCGTACCAAAGGACCTTCGAAACGTACTCCTCAGCAGAATGCGGATTTCACCTTGTCACAAATGGTTTCTTTACTATGTAACCTCCATCGGTTATAATTAAATCAAAGGAAGAGGTGATGACAGATATGCTGACCGGTCAGAAAATTGCAGAATTAAGGATGAAAGCAGGATTAACGCAGGAACAGCTTGCTGATAAACTGTATGTTACCAGAACGATGGTATCCAAATGGGAGCGGGATATCTGCCAGCCGGATCGTAATACCGTTGTGAAAATGGCTGATATCTTTTCGGTATCGCCGGATGATATCATGAGTGTCAAAGATGCTGTGATAAATGAACTTTATAGCTTCATTTCAGATGCAGACAGTGACGATCTTCTGAAAGATCTGAATGAATTTCTGTCAACACTTAACAGCCGCGACAGAAGCGTATTTATCAGGCGATATTACTATTTCGAGGATATCAGCGTTATTGCTGAAAACTACGGCATAAAAGAAGGAAATGTCAGGACTGTTCTTATGCGTACACGAAAGAAATTCAGAAAATACCTTGAGGGGATGATCAGATGAAAAAGAATGATTTACGTGATGCATTGTCTGGTATCGACCGTGATTACATAGCAGAGTCTGATGATTTCAAAGCAGTTTCGGCAGATTTCAGAAAAGCGAAAAACAGAAAAATACGTGTTGTTTCGTCGGTCCTGTGCCTTGTTATAGTTGGTGCAGGGTTGTTCGGAGCGGATAAAGCGGGATTATTCAGAAAAGATCCTCATTCAGAGCAGATATACGTTTATCCGGATATCACAACTGAAATATCTTCGGAGAGTACCATGACTAATACTGACTCTGCTCAGAGTTCCGAAACAGATGGAGTAATATCAGATACAGCAGGAACACAGAATATTACCGGTTCAGACGGCGAAATATCATCTGTCACAGCTATAAATGAAGGGGATAATACTGCGGTCGCAGACGGATCACAGATTTCATCAGACAAACAGGATGTTACAGTTGCAGAAACATCTGTAACAGAAGAAGATCGCTCCGGTGCACCGTGCGTTTACAGCAAACTGGTTAAGAATACTGGATTGCCGGACATTGAGGGATATGATTCGACTGCTCAGCCGAGTCTTGTCGCTTTTGATATTGATATGTTCCATGAGGATATCACCCGTAATGATTCTTCCGTGGTCGAGGGTGAAATTCTCGATATGTGGGTGAATAACTACGAGTATTCCTATGCTTTTGATAAATTTGAACCGGACGGCGTAATGAATTATAAGCAGTCAACTGTGGCTTATAAGATAAAAGTGAACAGAGTTTTAAGCGGAGATTTTTCTGCCGGTGACGAGATAACCGTAGAAGACGTGAATTACCCGATTGACAGAATAGTATCAGTGAAAAAAGGCAGTACCTACGTTATCCCTATAATCAAAGGTGACGGAGTATTGTATATTAGTGGCACACTAAAGAGCGGCAGCAACGTCCTTGAAAGTGCATACTACACATACTATCCGTTCCATCCGCAGATCGAGAAGGTTGACGGCGGATACGTAGTTCCGGACGACTGGAAAACACTTATCACAGATGAGTGTACGAAAATATTCATGGATATTCCGGAAGAAGAGATATCCTATCCCGCATCGCTTTACTTTGTACCGGACAGCGTTTTCAATGAACGGATGAGTATTTTGCTGAATACGTAAAAGGTGTTTATCATCATGAGTGATGATAAATATATAAATAGCAATGGTCGTCTATAGAGGCGGCCATTACCTTTGTTTTAGCCTTGTACTGATAACTTGATTATGTTATAATTATTACATGAGTTCGCTTTATGATCTGATTATTCAGGAACTTAAATAACATTTAAACTGGTGAGAAAAATGGCGAATAAACTTAAAAACTTTACGAAAGAAGGACAGAAACTTCCGTTATTCGGAATAGGTCCGTATCTTATATATGGAACAGTACTGCTGAATGCACTGGTGATATTCCTTGCATCGTACATATTCAAAACCGGAATACTGGGCGGCAGTTTTAGATGGATTTTTCGTGTAATTGGTGCAGTTTTCATCGCAGCTGGATGCATCATATGGTTTCTCGGAGCAATGCGTTCCGGAATGGATGAGTGTATCACGGAGAACAAGCTCAAGACCGATGGTATCTACTCTTTAGTCCGTAATCCTATGTACACAGGATGCTGGTTTACGATTATCGGTGTGTCATTCATGTGGCATAATATATGGTCGGTTCCGATGATTATTGTTGACTGGGTGATACTGACGGTAGTACTTATAAATACCGAAGAGAAATGGCTTCTTGATCTTTACGGTGACGAGTATGCAGAGTACAAAAAGCGTGTAAACAGATGTATTCCGTGGAAACGGAGCAGGTAATATCTGATGGCATCCTTCGGGATGCCGTTTGCTTTAGCAGGAAAAAAATATAACCTTCCGTCATCAGAGGTTTCGTCTGACGGAAGGTTATTTGCGTCTTCTTGAAAAGGTATTATTTCATCACGAGTGATGAAATAATGCTATTTATAAGCTGCCGCTGGCAGCAATTTTATTTTTTCAGATTTATTGTTTATGCAATATCTGTTTTAAATAAACCATAACTCTGAATTCACAATGATCATTGTAGTCGATAATTTTTATTATTTTATATTCTTCCAGATCTTCTATTGCTTCAATAACACGTTCCTCAGGATATCCAAGAGCAGCCTTGATTTCGTCAAGAGAGATCACACCTTTTTTTCCTTTAAATCCGTAAAAGTACTTATATACACTGATAGCTGCTTCTTTGTCTAAGAAACATGGTAAATCATCTCTACCACATATAGGACCTAATTCTTCCTGTAATTTGAGTTCATCATCTTCAATGTCACTACTTTCTCGCTTCGCAATAGTGTTTAACATATTAACGATTTGGTCTTCAGCATCGTCATCGTTCATCCATGGAAAATTGTCGATGTAATCCCAGTACAGCATATCAATTATATCAGCAGGATAGCGTTCGTTATTTTTCAGACCTTCACACTGAACGATAATATCAGATAAGTTGTAACACTTAAATATTTTTTCCCAGTTGTAATTTCCCTTAGGTATCATGGTTTCTGAACTTCTGATCTTATCCCAAAGCATATAAAATCCCTCCTGGATTTATTGACATCACTTAAGTAAGTGGTATGTATTGTTTTGGCTTAAAGGTTCCATAACAATGCTGTTTTCAGCTATTGCCATAAGTTTTATATTGTTGTTTACACAGAATGTAGTGATTGGTTTACTATTAAAGATTGCGTCTATTTCATCACTAAGATTATCAAAGATAGTCTTGAGGTGTCTATTATAAGCCGAGAGAACATCATCTTCAAGCACGGATCTGCTTTTTGATGCAGCCTTATCAGCATCCGGTTTGAAGAACAGATAAACAAGTTTTTTATTATCACCATCCTGATTGGCGATACCAAGAAGATGACATATCAGTTGCTTGATATCGAACATTGTTGAAGTTTTATCTTCTATTCCGAATTCTTTAAGCGGAATTTCGAATGTATCACGGTTTCGATCAGATTTTTCTAAAGGTTTTAAGCCGAAAAGATTTCCTTCATCATAAACCAAATCCCAGTATTTTTGTTTCAGCACGACTTTATGAGAGTCAAATATTTCGTGGCATTTGACTTCAAAGTAACAGTTACTATCTTTTATGTACGCATCAAGATGTGGCGGAGTAGAGTATTGGTTATCTGACTCGATTGGTTTCTTGAACTTTATTTCACATTTCTTTTCAAATTCTGCAGAACCAGAGATGTGTTCATCACCAATAGTAATATCTATTCCGTTACGCAAAGCAAGATAACAGAAACGAGATGAAGATGCTACAGATGCCATCTTAGGCGGATATGTATGTTTAGTGCCGTTTATGGTTGTTGTTTTAGGTATGAGTTCTCCTCTGGCTCCTTCATTATATTTTATATTTGCATCGGGATAATTTTTAGTCATATCATCTACGAACATTTTAAAAACTGCTTCCGAGTAATACTTATCATAGCATTTTGGGGTACCGTCATAATTTTGGACTATGTATCCGAAAAGATCGTCCTTTTCTTTCATCTCAACAAGATGTCTGATGATATGATCAAATTCTTCTTTTTTCATAATTGCTTTGCCCATAAATAAATCCCTCCTGTAGTTAAAACCTTTGATGTGTGGTATCAGACAAAACCATAACTTGTCCAGCCCTGGTCTTTATATCTGATAAGTACGTGTGCAGCCTGAATGATACGAATGTAGCGACCGATTATTTTCTCCGGAAGTTTCAGTGCAGATGAAAGTTTACAGGTTGTTATTCCGGGTTCCAGCTCAATAATGTTGTAAACACTTAAAGCTTCCGAAACTCCTTTGTAGAAATCCTCAACATTTTCATCAATATCAAGAATTTCTTTTTCTTCATCGCTGAAATCCAGATCTTCCATCAGAATAGTCCTGTACTTTCTGAAATTCTCAAAGAAATCCGGTATAAGTTTGACCATGAAGATATCACTGAAAAGAGGATCTTCCTTAACTAGTATTACTCTGTCATTGCAGATCTCGACTTCGCGGTAGTAATCAGCAAGTTCCGTTTTTTCTTCATGAGAAAGGTTTTCAGGATCAAGAACGGTTATTTTTGTACATTCCGATTTGAGTTCTTCCACATCAGCAGCGTTGCGGAATGTACACACGCTGTCGATCATTTCTGCTTCATATTCATTAAGACCGTATATCATAACACTTTTCATTTTTCAGTCCTCCGATGCCTTAGTTTTCTTCCTTGATATGATTATAACACAAACAGGTGTGTCAAAATAAGGACAATGGGAGAACTGATCATTTGAAAAATCTATACAGTAATTATACATCTGTTGATTTATCACGTCAAGGTGAATTTACTATTGACTGCATAATGAATATATGATAATATATAATAATTCAAAATGTACGTTATTTGTGAAAAAGGGGATAAATACTATGAGTGAAAATACTTCAATGCAGAGACTGAAGATCCTTTATCTTTATAAAATATTTCTTGAACGTACCGATGAACTGCATTCAATTTCGATGAGTGAGATGATAAATGCACTTGATCATTACGGAATATCTGCAGGCAGAAAAGCACTTTATGAAGATATTGAGGCATTACGCACATTCGGACTGGATATTAAACAGCTCAAAGGAAATAAGTTCGGATATTATCTTGCCAGCCGTGATTTTGAACTTCCGGAACTTAAACTTCTTGCTGATGCGGTCACATCTTCACGTTTTCTGACTGAAAAGAAATCCAATGAACTTCTTAAGAAAATCGAAAGTCTTTCAAGTGTACATGAAGCAAAGCAGATACACCGACAGGTATATATCGCTAACAGAGTGAAGGCGATGAATGAAAGAATTTATATCAATGTTGATACTATTCATTCTGCGATAACTGAAGGAAAAAAGATTTCTTTTAAGTATTTTGATTATGATGTTCAGAAGAAGAAAAAATATCGTGACGGCATTCGAATTTGTTCACCATATGCACTTAGCTGGAATGAAGAACGTTATTATCTGATTGGTTACTATAAGAAATATGACAGGATCACGAACTTCAGAATAGACCGTATGGAAGCGATAACTATTCTTGATGAACTTTCTGAACCTAAACCGGATGATTTTAATTTAGCGGAATACATGAATTCATCATTTTCAATGTTCAGCGGCGAACCGGAAGAAGTAAAATTCCGTTTCCAGAATAAGCTCGTCAGCTCCGTTATCGATCGTTTCGGAAAAGATATAATGATCATTCCGGATGGTGATGAACACTTTACTGTCAGAGTAAAGGTAAAAGCTGAACCGCCGTTTTTCGCTTGGCTTTTTCAGTTCGGCAGCAAGGCGAAGATCATCGAACCTGAAACTCTCAAAACTAAGTATATAGCACAGTTGAATGAAGTGCTTGAAAATATGGATTAAAGGTATTTTTCATCACTCGTGATGAAAAATTATAATAGCTGCTGCTTGCAGCAACCATGTTACGGAGGGGAGTATGAATGAATAACTTATATAAAGAAATATCTCATTTCAAGAAATGGGCAAAAAAGCACTATCCTCAGTGTGACGAAGAACATGATAACGGCGAATGGGAAATGGGTTACAATTCTCATTTTGATGAAATGTGCGAAGCAGCCATAAGTGTAATAGAAAATTATGATGCAAGCGAAGCCGATGAGAAATTGATAGATGCTTTGCTTTATGTTACCGCCAGAGATAACGAAATTGAAGGTATTGCTGATGAATTAACAAAACACGGAGAATGGTTCAGACTGCTTTCAAAGAAAAGCATAAATTCTGATTATACTAATGCCAAATGGCAGTTTGCCAAGAGACTTAGTGTGTGTGAATACAGTGATAAGGAACTTATCTTTGAGTTTTTAGACTCAGATAATGAATATACTTCAAGAATGTCACTTATGACACTGGCAGAAATTTATCCGGGAAAAGCTGAAGAATATGCATTAAAATTCTGGCATCGTAATAAATATAAAACGGGTACATATGAAGATGAGTATCAGAAAATTATGGTTCTTCATGTGCTTGATAAAATAAAATCAGATAAACTTGAAGAATATTTGAATCTGGCAGCGAATAGTGATTATGTATATTTAAAAGAAAATGCTGAAACAATAAGAAATCGGATGTGTGAGGAAATGTAAGGGGGATATCTATGAGTGATAAATTAATTGGAGAAGTATTCGGTTGTTTAGAAATTCTTGACGAAGGAATGGATTACGAACAGTTTGTGGATGATAAAATTAAATGTATAGAAGACGAGAAAAAAGAGTTTATAGATGCAATAAATAATAAAAAACTTAAACTCTCAAAAAAAATCGGATGGATGTCTGATGAGCCTGATTTATCATCTTTTTATTCTTACATACCGATTAATTTTGATTCTTCTTATGAGTACGTGAATCTTAGCGATTTTGATATGGCTATTAATGACTTGAAGAAACAAAGAGGATTTATACATTATAAGTGCAGATGTAGAAAGTGTGGGAAAATAAGATATTATCGATACGCTACACTGGAACACAAACCTAGGTATTGCTTTAGACCTGAGTATTGCTCTGATAATTGTGGTTATGCTGTTAAAGCTCAAGATGGTAATTATAGAAAGTTGTCAAAATATTCAGATGATGAATCTGTTTGTTTGATCCATGACAGAGATTTAGTAGTGCCTTCTGAAAAATATTGTGGTAAATGGAATGATAATCGGGGAAAAGTTCTGAAAAAGAAAGCTCAAAATGACGCTGAAATTATTAAAAATCTTCCGAGAGTATATGGAGAAAATTATGATTGTTCTTTTGAAGGAACCAAATATGAGTCATTAGAGATTATTGAATGTATTAATGATACTTTTGAAATTCTTCCTGATTTAGATTATGCGAGACGTCATCACCAACATTATGGAAATGTTATGGTGTTGAAGCAGTATAGGTGTCGATGCTATTTATGCGAAAAAGAAAAGATAGTTACTTGTGATATGTTTGGCATTTTTCCGCCTACGAAATACGGAAGTAGAGCCTACGATGGATACTGGAGTAAAGTGTATTGTGATTGCCATATAATTTCATCTTTTCAGTGGATTGTTAATGATATATTAATAAAAAATAATGTTGATTATTTAGTTGAAGTATCTGTTGACAACTTATGCGGAATAGATAACTGTACTCCATTAAGGTTTGACTTTGCAGTTTATAAGGAAGGTAAACTATTTGCATACATAGAATGTCAGGGTGAACAACATTATATGCCTGTTGAGAAGTTCGGAGGAGAACTACAATTAAAAATACAACAGAAAAACGATAATATAAAAAGGGAATACGTTAAAAATAATAATATCACTCTTATTGAGATTTCATATAAACACAAAAAATATGATAAAGTCGTATCAATTCTAAAAGAACATAACATAATTTAATAGAACATTTTTATTTTGCTGTGTGTATGAAAAAAAGATTAGGATTTTTATAGTGAAATTCTGAAATAAACTGAACCATTTCCCTCATGTAATGTATTTTAATATATAAAGGGCTTGACAAAGGTTCGTAAAAAAGGGGTGAGCAGGATGCAGAATAATGATCACAGGGAAGCGATAGAAAAATATTCACAGATGATATACCGGCTTGCGTTTTCAGGAACCGGAAATGTACATGATGCCGAAGATATCACCCAGAATGTTTTCTACAAGCTTTTGAAATACAGAAAACAGTTTAACAGTGAAGAACATCGTAAAGCCTGGCTTCTGAGAGTGGCTGTAAACGAAATAAAGCTGTTCAAACGTTCCGGGTGGTTCAGAAAACGTGATAACAATGAACTTACCGAGATTACCGACGATACTGATCCTGCAATCCTTGCGGAAAACAGAATGGTGCACGATGCGGTCATGAATCTTAAGCAGGAACAGAGAATGGTTATCATGCTTCATTACTACTATGGATATTCTACAAGCGAGATATCGGCGATGACAGGTGTAAAGGAAGAAACTGTACGTACAAGGATAAAACGTGCGAGGACGAAACTGAAAAATATACTGAAGGAGGAATTTGACGATGAGTAACCGTGAATTTACCGACAGAATAAAAGCTGCTTTTCCGGGCGGAGAACCTTCAGATGAATTTGTTTCAAAACTCGAAAAGGCGGTTAAACCACGCAGAAAAATAAGATCATTTGTTCCTGCAACGGCGATAGTTATAGCTGTACTGTTGTTTGCTAATTTAGGTGTATATGCAGCTTCAGAAATCACCTTTAAGGATATTGTTACTGACCGTGTTCATGTCGCCAACAGTGAACTTGCTGAATCTCTGATCGGTTCGGTAAGAAACTTCAGCTTTAAAGTGTCCGATGATGATTACGCAGTCAGGATCCTTGGCGTTACAGGCAGCGATAAAAATATTATCGGAAAAGCAGAGATATACAGAACTGATGGCGAACCAGTAATAGATCATTTTGTTAAAACTTCAGAAGATGAAAAGCTGTATTCCAATCTTAGTATTAAAGATAATGCGTTGTTTTCCTCTTCATCATCGCACATGGCAGGATTTGAAATCAATGAGGATGGAAATATAATTGTGGACTGGGATCTCAGTACAGACCACAATCTGAACGGCAAAATTATCACAATGAGAGGAACTAATTTATATTTTGCCTCTGATGTGATGAAATTTGAAGAAGAGAATCATATGTCCGCTTCTGATTATGATGGTGTTATCCGTTTTGTGAACGAAGGAGAAAAAACAGTAAATAATGTTTCAGCGGACGATCTGGCTGCTCTTAATTTAGAATGGTCATTCAGTTTTAAGTACGGTCAGTCGGCTTTTTCTATGAGCAGAAAGAGATGTACCAGATTTGATGAAGATTTCCGATTTATTAAAGAGGTAAATGTCTGGAGACAGGATGATAACAGTAGTGAAGATCTTGAAAAATTCAATACCGAGATCACTTGTGTACCGAAATCGATGAAGTTTTCCAATACCGGCGGAACGATAAAATTTACATACACTGATGATTTTGATTACGAAGGCTACATTTCCGGAAAATATGACTCGCCGAATGTACATGCCACCAGGCATGAAATTCTGCTTTCACCGGAAAACGAGATGTATCTTTTAAAGTCAGATGGTACACGAATCAATATGATGATGGGACATGGACACGCAACTGGAGATTCCGGAGGTGCGATGAAAATGACAGCTGACTTTTTCTATTATGATCCTGAAATTAAAGAAGGTTCAAACAGGATTTATACTGACATTTCAGACGTGGTTTCGGTACATATCAACGGAACAACTTATAACCTCAGATAAAATGTTGTTGGCATCCTCAGGGATGCCAACAGCTATTATATGCTGCCGCTGGCAGCTGACAATTATTATGTTTCATTGATTCTGTTGACTATTAAAAAAAAATGTAGTATAATATCTGTAGTATCAAATGATACCGCAAAGGAGATATGAATGAATACAAGTTCAAGGATAGAAAGCAAAGAAGAAGTAAAAGCATATCTGGCAAAACTGAGGTATGCTTTGAATCAGGGGGCGAAAATCGAAGTTCAGCTTGACAGGATGGTTGATCAGAACAGAGATCCTAAATACACTAACAGAAATACTATAGCTAATTTATTCCCGAATGAAAATCCGGAAACTGTAATGCGAAGAGAACTGCAGCTGCTTACAGTTGAGGAATATCTGAGAACGATAAAAGATCTTCGTTTTCCGAAAAGAAGTGAAATGCGTGAGTTTGGAAAAGTATATAACGGCTCTGATGAAGTATACATTAAGATTCGAGTTGAATTGATAGCTGAAAGGGGATTTGGCGAACACACGACTTTTGTTATGTCGTTTCATTATGCTATAAAACCATTTAGTCAGGAAACATTTCCGTATAATAAAAAGGGTGGTGCAGTATGAATATTATTCGAAAAGAAAAAAGACTGTGCACATGCTGCATGGAGGAACATGAAGTTTCTGTTGTAAAATATACAGATACAGCTGTATTTAAAGATGTTACTGTTGAGTTCGAAGCCGTTAGTAACTATTGTGATCTTGCGGATGAGTATTATGAATCTGCAGAGATGCTGGCAGAAAATGATATTGCAATGAAGAATGCCTATCGTAAAAAGATGGGATTGCTGACTACAGATGAAATAATATCAATTCGGGCAAAGTACGGCATTAGTCAGTCTGATCTTTGCCTTTTACTTGGATGGGGTGGTAAAACTATTACCAGATATGAAGGCCATCAGGTTCAGGATAATGCACATGACAGTATTCTTAAGAAACTTGACGCTGATCCGGAGTGGTTTTTGAACCTGCTTGAAAAATCAAGAGACCAGATCTGCCCTGAATCATTTTTGAAATATCAAAAGACTGCTACTCAGCTTTATGAGGTATCCGGAGACAGTTATTTAAGAAAAGCTATTAGAGCGGCCTATGCAAAGTATATCGATAACAATAATTATAACGGAAATATGAAACTGAATCTTGATAAAGTAATCGATGTAATACGATATTATGCTAATTCAGGGACGGTAACGGCTCTTTATAAAGTAAAACTTATGAAGCTGCTCTGGTATGCGGATGCTCTTTCGTTTAAAAGATTCGGACATGCTGTTACCGGTCTGGTTTACAGAGCTTTACCGATGGGAGCAGTTCCAGTGGCTTATGAATCTATTATAGATCTAAACGGCATAGAGTATGAAGAAGTTGAGTTTGAAGAAAACACAGGATATCGTTTTGTCTCTTCTGATAATCATGATTATCCATCCTTGAATGCTGATGATATTTCAGTTCTTGAGACGGTTATCGCCAGATTCGGAAAATCAACAAAGGCAGAGATCGTAAAAGCTATGCATGATGAGAAAGCGTATATTTGTACAGCAAAGAATGATATTATAGATTTTAATTATTCGCTTGAGCTTTCGGTTAAATAGTTATTGGTAAAGAAAGAGCCATTTGTAAGAACCCCGTTTATTTTCTGCAGGCCACTGATCGTTTTTATATAGTAATTGTGACAGGTGGCATATTTCGTCGCTTTATCGACACCAGGTTAGTTAATATTTGCAGATTTAGCGGAACAGCGTTGACTGAAAAATTGTAATATGTTATAATTTAATATGATACAGGCTGATGTTATTATGACTTTTTAACATTTTTATAAGATCAGCCTGTTTTTTACTGTAAGCCGGTATGCATATCCTGCCGGCAATATATCAAAATATTACAGGTGTACGTAAATTCAGCTTTGCGGCACTTGTAAAGAAGGAATGATTAATATGAAATATACTCAGGGAAAATATCTTCTTCTTGAAAAGAAAACACTTGCGAAGCAGATATTTGATTTTACAATACTTTGTCCTGAAATAGCTGCGGCTGCCGAAATCGGTCAGTTCGTCAACATTCTTCCTGAGGGACATACTCTCAGAAGACCGATCTCACTTTGCGGGATCGACAAGGAAAAAGGGACAATCAGAATCGTTTTTATGGCTAAGGGTGAGGGCACACTCAAGCTTGCTGATACACCTAAGGGCGCTAACCTTGATATAGTTGGTCCGCTTGGTCATGGATTTACCATGAACGAAGTTTCCGGAAAGACCATTATAACAGGCGGCGGCATCGGTGTTCCTCCTCTTCTTCCGCTTGCAAAGCACTACGGTAAAAATGCAGTGGTAATACTCGGTTTCAGAAGCGCTGACGCAGTCATCCTCAGACAGGATTTTGAAGCAACAGGTGCTGAGGTGATCATCTGTACCGATGACGGATCATGCGGTGTGCATGGCCTTGTCACTGTTCCGATGGCTGAAAAGATAGCCGGTGCATCACAGGTCCTTTCATGCGGCCCTATTCCGATGCTCAAAGGAGTAGCATCAATAGCAGAGGAAAAAGGCGTACCGTGTCAGGTTTCTCTTGAAGAAAGAATGGGCTGCGGCGTAGGTGCCTGTCTTGTATGTGCCTGCAAGTTAAAGCAGAACGGGGAAGAACGTTTCGGACATGTCTGCAAGGACGGTCCGGTATTTGACTCGAAGGAGGTGAACTGGTAATGGCTGATCTTTCAGTAAAAGTTGCAGGTGTGGATTTCAAGAATCCGGTTATCCCTGCATCAGGCGTATTCGGATACGGACGTGAGTACGAGGAATTCTATCCTCTTTCAAAACTCGGCGGTATTGCAACAAAGGGTACTACAGGAACACTCAGAACAGGTAATCTTCCTCCGAGAATAGCTGAGACCCCGATGGGAATGCTCAATTCGGTAGGCCTTCAGAATCCGGGAATAGATCACTTCATAAGCACTGAACTTCCTAACCTTATGAAGAAGGATACCGTAATTATTGCGAATATAGCAGGTTCAACACCTGAGGAATGTGCTGAGGTTGCAGCAAAGCTCGATGCTACAGACGTTCATATGATCGAACTCAACATTTCATGCCCTAACGTAAAGCACGGCGGAGCAGCATTCGGTGTAAGCTGTGACGGAGCGGCTTCAGTTACAAAGGTAGTAAGAAATGCGACACGTAAACCGCTTATAGTTAAGCTTTCTCCTAATGTTACTGATATTGCTTCAATTGCTAAGGCAGTAGAGGCAGAGGGCGCTGATTCAGTGTCACTCATCAATACTCTTCTGGGTATGAGAATCGACATCAACACATGCAGACCTGTTCTCAGAAACAACTGCGGCGGTATGTCAGGTCCGGCTGTATTCCCGATAGCTGTACGTATGGTATGGCAGGTTGCGAATGCAGTTAAGATCCCTGTAATAGGCATGGGCGGTATATCATCAGGTCGTGATGCCATTGAGATGATGATGGCCGGAGCTTCTGCAGTTCAGGTAGGTGCTGCAGTTATCACAGATCCTTTTGCACCTGTAAAGATCATCGACGAAATGAACCAGTTCCTCGACGAAAAGGGTATCAAGTCAGTAAGCGAGATCATTGGTGCAGTTAAACCATGGTAAGTGCGGGGATACAGATTAAATGAAAATTATGGCAGTTGATTTCGGAGATTCAAGAACAGGACTTGCAGTATGTGACAAGTCTGAGTTTCTGGCTTCTCCGGCAGGGGTAATAGAAGAAAAGAATTTTGACAGATGTATTGAAAAGGTAGCTGCTGCGGCAAAAGAACATGGTGCCGAGGAAGTTGTTGTCGGACATCCGAAGAACATGAATGGTACCATTGGCGAACGTGCGCAGAAGTGTGAGCTTTTTGCGGAGAAACTTTCTGAACTGGTTGGAGTTCCGGTAAAACTCTGGGATGAAAGAAGTACTACCGTATCTGCTCATTATTACCTTAACCAGACAAATACAAGAGGCAAAAAACGAAAAGCAGTTGTTGATGCAGTTGCAGCAACAATTATTCTGGAAAGTTATTTAGGGTTCAGAAAAAACTCGGTATAAACGGATTCCGGGTTTTAAGATTTAAGAGGACGATTATTATGAAAAAAGCAGTTTCGTTTTTAACATCCCTGCTTATGCTCTCATCTCTGACAGTACCTTTTATCTATGCTGAAGATGAGGCAGTAAGCGAAGAAAATACATCAGCTGCAGAAGAAGCTGGTGAGGAAAGCAAGGATACACCTGACGCAGAAGAAACTCCTGCAGCAGAAGAGACTCCGGAAACAGAAGAAACTACTGAAACCGAAGAACCTTCTGAAAAGGAGGAAAAGGATTTTACAGTATGGCACGTAAATGCTACTGCTCCTGCAGAAGGTGAACTTATCGATGACAAAGAGAATAAGGAATATATCTTCAAAGTAGTCAATCCGGGCGGCGAAAAACGCGGAGGCACAGACAAGTGGGATCTTCAGTTCAGGATCAGAGGATTCTCCATTGTAAAGGATCATGAATACTCTATCCGCTACACCATTTCATCAGATCATATGGGAACCTACTACACAAAGATAGCTAACTATGATTCAAGTGACGTAGGTGATGCTGTTGCCGGTGAAGTATGGCACAACCAGTTCGGTACTTCTACTATCAAGAGCTATATTGACGGTGTTGTATGGGAGAACGCTGAAACAACATACAGCAATGCATGGAACAATCAGAGCATTTCAAGCGGTGATACTCTCAATGTAAGCTGTGATTTCACAGGTATTGCTGATATACCGGAAGCTGAATGGTGCTTCTTCCTCGGCGGTGCCGGTTCTACAACAACATATGACTGTTTTACTCCGGGTACAAAGCTTCGTTTCAGAAATCTTGTGCTTACAGACAACACAACAGGTGAGACACTTGTAAGTGCTTATCCGTTTACTGAAATAAAAGTTAAGGGCGATATTAACGGCGATGATGTGGTTGACACCACTGACCTTACACTTTTAAGCCTTTGTCTTCTCGGTGACGTAACTCTTGATGACGCACAGATAGATCACGCTGATTTTGACGGTGACGGAGTATTCCATATAGCTGACGTTGCCGAACTTATGCGTTTTCTTTCAAAGAAGATCGACACACTCTGATTTTTCTGCTTTATCTGCGGGAAAGCTGATTTATTCATAAATCAGCGTGGGGTACGGGGCGAAGCCCAGCATTCTCCACCTCCGGAAATACGGCGAAGCCGTATTTCCGGTTTGATCAGTGTATCCCTTTAATCCTGTATGTTCATGGACTTGACAAACTTTGACTGTTATTGTATAATTGAATTATAAAAATTTCTAGGAAAAGGGTAATTAACATGAACAGAATACAGTCAATTGAAACAAGAGACCTCAGAAACGCAGAAGGCGGATGCGGCGAATGCCAGACATCATGTCAGTCAGCTTGTAAGACATCATGCGGCGTAGCTAACCAGCCTTGCGAAAGCACAGGAAGAATCAGAACTATTACAACACGCGGCCTCAGAAATGCAGAAGGCGGATGCGGCGAATGCCAGACATCATGCCAGTCAGCATGCAAGACATCATGCGGTGTTGCTAATCAGCCTTGTGAAAGAAACTGATCGTTTCTGAAAAAACAAAGTAAATGACAGTTATCTGTCGTTTGCACATTATCAAAATACAGTAAGCCGAAGCCCTCTGACTTCGGCTTTACTTACGTAATAAGGAGTATTAATGGTTCATCAGTATAAACTTAACGGATACAATATTGTTATTGACGTTTACAGTGGTTCGATCCACGTTGTGGATGACGTTGCCTATGATGTTATAGCAGAATATGAAGGAAATTCGAGAGAACAGATAGTTGAGAAGCTTATGCCTGTACACGGCAAAAACGGCGTGACGGAAAATGATATTCTCATGTGCATTGACGATGTGGAAGCGCTGAAAAAGGACGAGAGACTTTTTACTGAAGATATCTTTGCTGACAAAGCTTCAAAGCTTAAGAATAACTCAAATACTGTAAAGGCTCTTTGTCTTCACGTAGCACACACATGTAACCTTAACTGTTCCTATTGTTTCGCAAGTCAGGGCAAATATCAGGGCGAACGCGGGCTCATGAGTTTTGAAGTGGGAAAGAGAGCACTTGATTTCCTCATCGAAAACTCAGGTACCAGAAGAAACCTTGAAGTTGACTTTTTCGGCGGCGAGCCTTTAATGAACTGGGATGTTGTAAAGCAGCTTGTTAAATACGCAAGGGAAGTAGAGAAGGATGCCGGCAAGAACTTCAGATTCACGCTGACAACAAACGGTGTTCTTGTTGACGATGAAGTTATCGACTTCTGCAATAAGGAAATGCACAACGTGGTTCTAAGTCTTGACGGACGCAAGGAAGTTCATGACCGTTTCCGTGTTGACTATGCAGGAAACGGAAGTTACGACAAGATCGTTCCTAAGTTCCAGCATTTCGTGGAAAGACGCGGCGACAGGAACTACTACATGCGTGGTACATTCACTCACTTCAATCCTGACTTTACAAACGATATTTTCCATATGGCTGATCTCGGTTTCAAGGAACTTTCCATGGAACCTGTAGTCTGTGCTCCTGATGATCCTTCTGCACTTACTGAGGATGATATCACGAAGGTATTTGAACAGTACGAGATACTTGCAAAGGAAATGATAAAAAGATACAAGAACGGAAACGGATTTACCTTCTATCATTACATGATTGATCTTCAGAACGGCCCTTGCATTTACAAGAGACTTTCAGGATGCGGATCAGGTACGGAATATCTTGCGGTTACGCCGTGGGGAGATCTTTATCCATGTCATCAGTTTGTCGGCGACGAGGAATATCTCATGGGCAACATTTATGACGGTGTTACCAATACGGAAATGCGCGAAAAATTCAGAAAGTGCAATATCTATTCACGTCCTGACTGTGCTGACTGCTGGGCAAAACTCTACTGCTCAGGCGGATGTGCTGCCAATGCTTATCATGCAACAGGAGATATAACCGGAATTTATGAACCGGGATGTCGTCTTTTCAGAAAGCGTATCGAATGTGCAATAATGATGCAGATAGCTAATGCAGATATAGATAATGAGCAAAATGCATAAAAAGAGCGATGCGCTTACTACCGTTTTTTTCTGTAGGTAATTGTGCATAGATTTAACAGGGAATTTTTTATGGTCAGTTTATATATGTTATTATTGACATAATCATACTAATAATATATAATAATAACAGATATTAAATTATCTCAGGAGGAAATAATAAAGATGAAATCAACAGGTATTGTAAGAAAAATCGACGAACTCGGCAGAATCGTATTACCAAAGGAACTCAGAAGAACTCTTGGTCTTAACGACAGAGAAAGCGTAGAAATCTACGTTGATCAGGACGCTATCATCCTCAAGAAGTTCAAGTCAACATGCGTTCTCTGCGGCGATAACGAAGACCTTCTCGACTTCAAGGGCAAGAGTATCTGCCAGAAGTGCATGAACGAACTCAAGAAGTAATTTAATTAAGTAAATAGTTCGCAGATCAGCAGGTATGGTTTTACTGTACCTGCTTTTTTGTTTTACACAAAAAATAACAGACAGTAAATGCTGTCTGTTATTTTTATGAAAGCTTTAACTTTTATCTTCTTTTTCAAGTACATAAACAGGGCTTACAAGGCGGCTTTCAAAGTCATCATGCGGCAGAGGCTTGTCGTAAAGATAACCCTGAGCCATAAAGCATTTGACACTCTTGAGGAACTGTGCCTGCTGTTCTGTTTCAACACCTTCACAGATAACATCGTGGTGAAGATCACGTATCATCTTGATGATGTTTTCGATCATCTGCTTCTGAAGATCGGTATTTGCACCGTTTAAGAATGACTTGTCGAGTTTAACAACATCGATGTCAAGATCCTTAAGAAGTGACAGTGATGAATAACCAGTACCGAAATCGTCTATGGCAGTGTGTATGCTTTCGACTTTCATCTTATTTACAAACTGAGTCATTGCCTCAAAATCATCATAACCGGATGATTCAGTAAGCTCGATCTCGATATATTTTTTATCTACATTGTACTTGGCGATAGTCTCAAGTACGTCTTCTGCAAATCTTTTGTTTTTAAGGTGAAGCTTTGAGAAGTTGGAAGAGATCCTTACCGGTTCAATGCCTTTGCTTACCCATACGGAAATATCTTCGCAAACCTTTTCGAAAACGTAGAAGTCAAGTTCGGTGATGTATCCTTCGTCTTCGAGAATAGGAATAAAGCTGAACGGAGGAATGAGTTTTCCATCATGCATCCATCGTACAAGAGCTTCACATCCGCAGAGCTTGTTCGTGGTCATATCCACCTTAGGCTGGTAGAAAACAAGAAATTCCTTGTTTTTGATGGCCTCCGAGAATTTTGCGATAGTTTCTTTTGCGTTGTGCTCCTTTTCGCTCATTTTCGGTGTGTACCATACGCAGCTTGAGCTTGAAAGCTTTTTAGCCTCTTTAAGAGCAGTACGGGAATTCTCAACTGCATCCATTACACTCATGCCTTTTTCAAGCGGACATACACCGCATCGGGAATATACTGTAACTTTCTGAACGCTGTCTTTGAAACGAACGTTCATGTCTATTTGTCTTAAATAGTCGGTTATAACAGGTATTCTGTCTATCTTATGAAGGGCGATGAATGAATCGCCGTTTACACGAGCAATGTATTCATGGTATCTTTTGCGAGATTTGTTTTTCTTCAGCTGGGAGGCATATTCAATCAGGAGCGCATCTCCGAAGCTTGTTCCAAGCTGCTGATTAAAGTACTGGAAGCCTTTTATATCGATACTCATTATAGCGTAGTTCGATAAGTTTCTGCGCATAAACGGTTTATCACAGTAACCGAGGAAACAGTCAAAGTTTGGTATCTGTGTGAGCGGATCGATGTTGATGATCTCATGTGACAGCCTGAAGCTGATTATCAGGCTGAACACTGAACATGCTATGAGAACCATCAGAAGTATAATAGCATGCATATATATTGCTTTTGTGTTGGACTCAAGATCAACTCTTGCTTCTTGGATGTCCTCCTGAAGCAGATTTTTGAAACTGCTCACATTATCATTTACTGAGTTGATGTAGTCTACAAGTGTATCCTGCATGTATTCGTGCATCTCGTCATACTGACCGTTATGGCTCATTGAAAAGACGGTTTCCGAATCCATAAGGTAGTTGATAACGTTGGATGCAAGACTCTTGTATCGTATATCGTATTTTGTGTCCTTGAATTCCTTGCGGAGCTCCTGGACTTCGCTCATAAGTTCTTTTTTATCTTTCTGAGCCTTTGATTCCAGACCGTTTTTCTCGCTGTCAGTTGTTGAGAGAACATGCTCAAAAATATAAGTCTGGTGTTCTGCAAGGTGACTTTCGATAGAATTGATCGTGTCAGTTCGTTTGGTTTCCCTGATCATAAGATCTGAGTACTGTGCGGTAATAGATTTGATACTGCTGCAAAGATGAAGTATTGAGAATACTGTAAAGACCGACAGCAAAATAACGGAAAGCCTAATTGCGAAAGACATTCGTTTCTTTTTAATAATCCCCTTGGATCTTTCTTTTATACGCTTCATAATTTCAGATCCTCTTTATCATAATCATAATTATAATCCAAAACAATTCCCCGTGATAGTAAATTGCCGAAATAGCCGGCATTTAAAGTCCGTGTAACAAAAGCAGTCATAAATATCCCCTGTGATTAAGATGCTTTTGTAACAATCATATTATTATTTACGTTAATTATACATCATTTTATACGAATTTGTCAAGACAATATATTTCCAGTTTGTTTAAATATTAAAAAAATATTTGTATGTATCTGAAGACGATAAAAAAGCAGGTCTGTATATATATTCTTTACAGACCTGCCGTGAAATTTGTATGTATTATTCCTGATTAATTTTAACGAAGTTTGCAGCTTCATGTATCAGAAAAATTTATTAATGACTGAATATCATATAATAAAATGATATTATTCTTCAGAAGCGTCGCTTTCTGTTGTTACCTCTTCTTCAGCTTCAGTGATAAGTTCTGTTTCTGCAGTTTCTTCATCAGCTGCTGTTTCTTCAGCTTCTGTAACTTCTGCTTCTTCACCTGCAACCTTGCCTGAGCTTATAACGAACTCGTTCATTGTGAACTTAACTCTCGGGTTGCCCTTTTCATCAGGATCAATCATTTCTGCTTTAACGATCTGTACTGGTGTAAGAGGAATTGCTTCTTCATACATTGAGTTATAATCTCTTGGTACAGCGAGGAATGCGTCTACAACTTCCATACCGTCTGTAACTTCACCGAAAGCAGCGTAATTACCGTCAAGCTGTTTGCAGCTGTCATCATAGCAGATGAAGAACTGGCTTGATGCACTGTCAGGATCTGAGCTTCTTGCCATTGAAATAACGCCTCTTGTGTGGGAAAGCTTGTTCTCAACACCGTTGCTTGTAAATTCGCCCTTGATAGTGTCCTTGCTTCCGCCTGTACCGTTGCCGTTAGGATCGCCGCCCTGAGCCATGAAACCGTCTACTATTCTGTGGAAAGTAAGACCGTTGTAAAAGCCGTCGTTTACAAGTTTTTCAAAGTTTTTACATGTAATTGGTGCATATTCAGGATAAAGAGTAATAATGAAGTCTCTTCTGTCTGTAACATCAGCAACAACAGGTTCGAGAGCTTCAGTTGCTACAGGTTCTGCAGCAGCTGGTGCTTCTTCTGTTTCAGCTGTATCTTCAGCTTCTGTGACTGCTTCAGTCTGTGCCGGATCTTTGTCTGCTGTAGTTGTTGTTCCTTCAGGACCACATCCTGTAACTGCTGCTGAAAGCATAGCAAAGGCTGCTAAAAAAGCTGTAAATTTCTTATACATTAATAATCTGCTCCTTAATAAATTGAATTAAACTTTTGTTTTTTAAGAAAACGCTGATTTATTTGTAATTCATCCTGGGGGACCGGGGCGAAGCCCCGCAAATTCCTCCAATCGTAAATCCGGCGAAGCCGGATTTACGATTTAATCAATGTTTCCTAAGTTTCACACGATTTATATTATACTTCAGATAACAACACAAGTCAATGATAAATGAATGAAAAGAAGATGAAAAATCTAGAAAGGGTAATAAAAAAATAATATTAACTATTTACATCTTCAATGATATACGCTATAATTAATAGAGTATGAAATTTTGGTGAGGTGCTCATAATGGAGAGAAAATATGATCGTATACTTATAAAACTCAGCGGCGAGGCGCTTGCAGGCAGCAAGTCAACAGGCCTTGATTTTGATGTTATTGCAAACATCTGCAGAAGCATCAAGAAAGCTGCTGATACAGGAGCTCAGATCGGCATCGTAGTCGGTGGCGGTAACTTCTGGAGAGGACGTTCATGCGGAGATATGGACAGACTGACAGCCGATCACATCGGTATGCTCGCAACAGCAATGAATGCACTTACAGTAGGAGATACACTCAGAAGTCTTGGCGTTGATGTCAGAGTTCAGACAGCTATCAATATGGCTGAAGTAGCAGAACCGCTTATCATCAACAAGGCTATCAGACATCTTGAAAAGGGAAAAGTAGTTATATTCGGCTGCGGAACAGGTAATCCGTTCTTCTCAACTGATACAGCTGCGGTTCTCAGAGCAATGGAAACAAAGTGTGACATCGTCTTCAAGGCAACAATGGTTGACGGTGTTTATGACAAGGATCCTCACAAGTATGATGACGCTGTCAAGTATGACAAACTATCATTTACTGAAGTACTTGAAAAGAATCTTGCAGTTATGGATTCAACAGCAGCTTCAATGTGCAGGGATAACAAGATGCCTGTACTCGTATTCGATCTCGGCAGACCGGACAACATCGTTGATGCCGTTCTCGGTAAGAATGTCGGCACAGTAGTTGAAGCTTAATAAAACGCAGAACTATTCATAAATCAGTGGGGGAACGGGGAATCGCCCCGAAGATATCCTGACTGAATATTATTCAAGTTAAATTTAGTTTTATAATCAATAGAAAAGAGGAGAAAAATATGAAAGATACAATAAATGCAGCTAAGGAAAAAATGCAGAAAACTATCGATGCACTTTCAAGAGAATATGTTACTATAAGAGCAGGACGTGCTAACCCTGATCTTCTCAACAGAGTTCAGGCTGAATACTACGGAACAATGACTCCTGTAAGCCAGCTTGCACAGATCAAGGTTTCAGAAGGACGTACACTCGTTATCACTCCTTACGATGCATCTGCATTCAAGTCAATCGAAAAGGCTATCCTTGCTTCAGATATCGGTATCACACCTATAAATGACGGTAAGGCTATCCGTCTTACAGTTCCTCAGCCAACTGAAGAAAAGCGTAAGGAACTCTGCAAGACAGTTAAGAAGTACGGCGAAGAAGCCAAGGTATCTGTTCGTGCAGTAAGACGTGATACAATGGATAAATTCAAGACAATGAAGAAGAATTCAGAGATCACTGAAGATGATCTCAAGCAGTGCGAAAATGATCTTCAGAAGGTCGTTGACAAGTTCTGTGCTGAGATCGACACTCTGGTTGCAGAAAAAGAAAAGGAAGTTACAACTATCTGATCAGTGACAGGAGAAATATGGCTAAAAAAGATAATAACAAAAGGGATCTTCCTGAGATCCTTCCTGAACATATAGGATTCATCATGGACGGTAACGGCAGATGGGCTAAAAAGCGTATGATGCCGCGTACATTCGGTCATGCCGAAGGCGGAAAGACTTTTGAAAAGATTGTCCGTTATTGTCGTGATATCGGTATTAAATATATTTCATTCTATGCTTTTTCAACTGAGAACTGGAAAAGATCAAGCGATGAGATCTCAGCGCTTATGGTGCTTTTCAAGCAGTATCTCGCAAAGGTACAGAATTACTACAAGGAAGAAGTTCGCATGGTATTCATAGGTGACCGTTCAGCGTTCGCACCTGAACTGATCGAACTTATGAACAAGGTCGAGAATGATACCAAGGACTACGACAAGATGACAATGATCGTCGCTCTGAATTACGGCGGACGTGATGAGATCAGAAATGCAGCTAAGAAGATTGCTGCCAGCGTGCAGAAGGGTGAGCTCAGTATTGATGATATCACTGAGCAGACAGTTGCTGACAATCTCTATACAAAGGGAATTCCTGACGTCGATCTTCTGATCAGACCAAGCGGAGAATTACGAACATCCAACTTCCTCATCTGGCAGTGTGCCTACGCTGAGCTTTATTTCTCAGATGTTCTCTGGCCTGATTTCCTGCCTGATGAACTGGATAAAGCGTTATGGGCTTATGCCGGCAGACAGAGACGCTTCGGAGGTGTCTGATCATTGCTTACAAGAATAATATCTGCAGTTGTCGCTGCTGCCATCGGAATAACAATTATAGTATTTGCTGATACACCAGCGCTTCCAGCTGCTGTCGCACTTCTTTCTATGCTTGGTGTTTTTGAGCTTTACAGGGCAGACAGCTGTCATGAAAACAGGTTTATGACAGCCATCGCACTTGCTTTTTCCGGAGTTTATCCTTTTCTTGTTCTGTACGGAAGTGAGCGCATAATATTGCTTGTCACTACTGCAGTGATAATGGCTCTGTTTGCTTCCTACATGCTTTACTACAAAAAAATGAGCTTCGAAAAGCTTTCATTTGCAGTTCTGGTACCTGTTCTTATGAGCCTTTCTATGGCAAGTCTGTGCAAGCTCAATGTTCTGACGGAAAAACACGGTAAGGTGCTTCTGCTTCTTACTCTGTGCGGAGCATGGATCGCTGATTCAGCTGCTTATTTTACCGGGACATTTCTCGGAAAGCATAAACTTTGTCCTGAGATAAGTCCTAAGAAAACTGTTGAAGGATTTATCGGTGGTGTCGTTTTTGACGGTTTATTCTTTGTAGTTTTTAATTTGGTATACGTTTCCTTTTTTGCAAAGGATTGCGGAGTAAACTATCTTATATCATTTTTCCTTGGTATGATATGTGCAGCGCTCGGTACTTTAGGTGATCTTACAGCATCGCTTATCAAGCGCCAGTGCGGTATCAAGGACTACGGAAAGATCATGCCGGGACACGGCGGATTTATGGACCGTTTCGACAGCGTCCTCTTTGTTGCTCCGTTTATGTATGCATATTTATCAGTTATGGAAATGTATTTCTGATACCTGTGGTACAGACATACAGGCATTATTATGACATATTACGAGGGCTAACAACAAAAATTGTTAGCCTTTGAATTTTCTAATTAGATTTTTGGAGGAAATGATAATGAAAAGGGTATCTGTGTTAGGTTCTACCGGATCTATCGGACTTCAGTCCATGGATGTTGCCCGCAAGCACGGACTTGATATTCAGGCTCTTGCTGCAAACAGCAATTACAAAAAGCTTGCTGAACAGGCAAGAGAATTTTCACCTGAAATGGTGTGTATCTTCGATGAACAGTATTACAGCGCTCTGAAATCAGAACTTGCTGATACAAACGTAAAGGTGCTCTGCGGCATGGATGGTCTCTGTGAGATCGCTGCTGACAAGGGCAACGATATTGTACTCAATTCCGTTGTCGGAATGGTAGGCCTTCTGCCTACGCTTACTGCTATCGAAAACGGCAAGGACATTGCTCTTGCCAACAAGGAAACTCTTGTGGCAGGCGGCAGAATCGTTATGGATGCAGCTGCTGAAAAGGGAATAAAGATATACCCGGTCGATTCCGAACACTCGGCTATTTTTCAGTGTCTTCAGGGTAACAGCATGAACCGTATAAGCAAGATCATCCTTACGGCTTCAGGCGGACCTTTCTTCGGAAAGAAAAAGGAAGATCTTGAAAATGTTACTGTAGCTGATGCACTCAATCATCCTAACTGGAGCATGGGTAATAAAATTACCATCGATTCAAGTACACTTATGAACAAGGGCTTTGAATTCATTGAAGCCAAGTGGCTGTTTAACCTTGAACCAGATCAGATCGAAGTGGTTGTACACAGACAGAGCGTGCTTCATTCTGCTGTACAGTTCGAGGACTTTTCAGTTATCGGACAGATGGGTGTGCCGGATATGAGGATACCGATACAGTATGCTCTTCTCTATCCTGAGAGAAAGGAATGCCCGACAAAGCCGCTTTCACTTACTGACTACGGTACACTTACTTTCGAAAAGCCTGACCTTGAAACATTTGACTGCCTTGCTCTCTGCATTGAGGCGATAACAAAGGGCGGTGCTTATCCGTGTATTGTAAATGCAGCAAATGAAGTCGCTGTAAGCCTTTTCCTTAACGGAAAGATCCGTTTCCTTCAGATAGGAGAACTCGTAAGAAGTGCCTATGAGCATTTCAGATTTAAAGAAATAAATAATTATGAAGACGTTATTGCTGCTGATACAGCCGCAAGAGAATACGTAAGAAATATCGTGGAATAAAAAAAGAGGAAAGAAATGAATATTATCAACATACTTATTGCCTTACTCATGTTCAGTTTCTTAGTAGCTTTTCATGAGTTCGGACATTTCGCCGTTGCAAAACTTTGCGGCATCAAGGTCAATAAATTTGCTATAGGAATGGGACCGAGTATTTTCAAATTCGTCAAAGGCGAAACTGAATACTCACTCAGACTGTTTCCGGTAGGCGGATTCTGTGCAATGGAAGGTGAGGACGACGACAGTGATGACTGCCGTGCGTTCAGAAAAAAGCCTGTAAGACACAGAATGGCTGTTGTGGTTGCAGGACCTGTAATGAATCTTATTCTCGGATTCCTTATTGCTGTATTTACAGCAGGTTTCATTTCAGATGTGATAAAAACCAATACTGTACGTGAGTTTTATCCGGGTGCTGAGAGTTCACAGACCGGTCTTATGGTTGGAGACGAGATCCTCAGCATGGATGGCATGCATATTTTTACGACCAGTGATATAAACTACAAATTTGCAAACAGCAAAGACGGGGTTTTTGATCTTGTTGTAAAGCGTGACGGTAATAAAGTAGTTCTTGATAATGTAAAATTCTACAGAAAATATTATTACTATATTGAAGCTGCAACCGATGAGATCCCATACGAACACTATGTAACTTTCGATACAAAGGAAGAGTATGACGGTGATGAGGAACTGAAGGAAGCGGAAACAAACGTTGACTTTAAGGTGCGCAGAGTTGAAAGCAAGAACTTTTTCAATGTTATGAGCTTCGGATTCAGAGATACTATCAGCACTGCAAGACTTATCTGGATCTCATTTATTGATCTTGTAAGAGGTCAGTACGGATTAAACGATCTTTCAGGTCCTGTAGGCATTGTATCAGCTATAGGAACAGTCAGAGCATACGGCCTTGACAGTCTTATGTCACTTATTATGATGATCTCGGTAAACCTCGGTATCTTCAATCTTCTGCCTCTTCCTGCTCTTGACGGCGGCAGACTGGTATTCCTTATAATCGAAGGAATAAGAAGAAAACCTGTTCCGCCTGAAAAGGAAGGCATGGTTCACTTTGTAGGTATAGCCTGCCTGATGGTGCTCATGGTCATCATAACAGTGGGAGACATTTCAAAGATCTTTTCCAGGTGATACAGCAAACATAGTTTGCGGATCTGCAGGACAATAATAATTATCAAGTTACAGTGAAAGTAATATTCTTTTTCAGTTCACTGTGATTCCGGAGGTTTTTTCAGATGAGAAACGTTAAACAGGTAAAACTTGGTGACCTTACATTCGGAAGCGGTCACATATACATACAGTCAATGCTCAACGTGAGATCCGACGATATAGAAGGAAGCGTAAAACAGGCTGTCGCTCTTGAAAAGGCAGGCTGTGAGATCATACGTGCTGCTATTCCGGACAAAAATGCAGTTGCTCTTATACCGGCTATCAAAGAAGCGGTAAAGGTTCCGCTTGTTGCAGACATTCATTTTGACTATCGCCTTGCTCTTATGGCTGCTGATGCAGGTATAGACAAGATAAGGATCAATCCGGGAAACATCGGTGACATGGACAGGGTAAAGGCAGTTGCTGATGCCTGTGCAAACAGAGAAATACCGATAAGAATTGGTGTAAATTCCGGATCAGTTGAAAAGGAAGTCCTTGCAAAATACGGCGGACCGACACCGGAAGCTCTTGTTGAAAGTGCGATGAACCACGTAAAACTCCTTAACCGTTATGACTTTGATGACATTGTTATTTCGATCAAATCATCAAACGTTAAGAACATGATCGCTGCATACCGTAAGATGAGCGAAACAGCGAATTATCCGCTTCACTTAGGCGTTACTGAAGCAGGTACCGAGCGTATGGGTATAATCAAGTCATCTATCGGAATCGGTTCGCTTCTTGCTGACGGAATAGGTGAGACGATCAGAGTATCCCTTACAGGTGATCCTGTAAAGGAAGTTTACGCTGCACGCGATATCCTTAAGGGACTTGGCCTTACTGACGGAGTAGAGTTTGTTTCATGCCCGACCTGCGGCAGAACAAAGATCAATCTTATAAAGGTTGCCGGTGAAGTTGAGGAAGCTCTTGCCGGAATTAAAAAGAATATAAAGGTAGCTGTAATGGGCTGCGTAGTTAACGGACCGGGCGAAGCCAAGGAAGCCGATATAGGAATAGCAGGCGGAGACGGATGTGCCGTTATGTTTAAAAAAGGTGAGATCCTCAGAAAAATACCGGAGGATCAGATCGTAAGCGAATTATTGAAAGAAATTGAAAAACTTTAAGAACGGAGAAGCCGGATGAACGAATTTAATGTACTTGAATTTCTGAAAGATTTTAATGTTGAAATACCTGAAAATATCGCAAAGGGAAGTCTTTTCAGGATCACATACACCTCAGATTATCGTACATTCTGCTTTTATCTTAAATTTGAAGAACTCATTGACATCGAAAGCACAATGAAGTTCGAAAGAAATATGGCAAAATGCCTTTCAGCGGAGACTGTGAACATTGTGTGCCGTTATCCTTCCGAGCTTTTCAGTCTTGAATATTTTGAGACACTCAAATGGAAACTCAAAAGAAAAATATCTGCTGTAAACGGATTTCTTGACAACTGTGATATCTCCATGGACGGAGATACAATCACAATAGATCTTAAGCACGGTGGTGCGGAACTGCTTGAAAAATCACATTTCACCCGTGCGATGTCAGCTCTTATAAAAGAAGAATTTGACCTTGACTATAAGGTAAAACTGACTGGTGAACTGGAAGTAAGCAAGGAACATCACGATCAGCTTATAGAGGAAACACTTGCCTCACTTCCTGATCATTCAGCTCAGTTTGCCGCAAGTCCTTCTCCGGCTTCTTCCGGCGGCGGATCAAAGGATGCTGCAAAACCGGCATCCTTCCGTGAAGTACAGCTTGGTGGTCTCGGACTTAATGCTGATTTTGAAGACGGTCTCGGAAAACTTATCAGAGGCCGTGAAATAAAGGATCCGGCTATGCCGATTCGTGATGCCATCAAGACACTTGGCACGAAAGTTACTGTCTGGGGCGATGTTTTCGAGCTCGAAAGCAAGGAAATCAAGGGCGAAAGAACAGTTTTTACTTTCACTATAACCGACTATACCGGCTCACTTCTTATCAAGGTGTTTGAAAAGAATGACAAGGTATCTGCGTCCGGACTTGATACAATCAAAAAGGGGACAAGCCTTGTTATCAACGGAAGGATCGACTTCGATAACTTTGCCAAGGATATTACCATTATGGCAGACTCGATCATTACCGCAAAACGTGTAATGAGAAAGGATAATGCAGAAGTGAAGCGTGTTGAGCTTCACATGCATACATCCATGTCTTCAATGGATGCTGTTACTCCGGCTGAACAGCTTGTTAAGCGTGCCCATGACTGGGGACATCCTGCTGTTGCCATTACCGATCACGGTAACGTACAGGCATTCCCGGAAGCAATGAACACTGTAGCCGGATTCAAGGACGATTTCAAGATAATCTACGGCTGCGAGGCCTATGTGGTAAATGATATCGACATTCCTAGAATACTCAACAAGGACGATAACCGCAGCATCAACGATGAGATCATTATTTTTGACGTTGAAACTACTGGTTTAAGTTCAAGAAGTGACCGTCTTATTGAAATAGGTGCAGTCAGAGTCAAGGATCTTCAGATAATCGATGAATTCGATATATTTGTAAATCCGGGCAGGTCGATCCCACCGAATATAACAGAGCTTACCGGCATTACAAATGCCATGGTGGAAAACGCTCCAGACGAAGTTGAAGCGCTTCGTCAGTTTATGGAATACTGCGGTGACAAGCCGATACTTGTTGCACACAACGCACAGTTCGATACATCATTTATCAATGAGTGCGCAAAGCGAAACGGCATTGACTTTGAATACAAGTTTATCGATACGCTCTATCTCTGCAGAGCTGTGCTCAAAGATCTTGCAAAGCACAAGCTTGATACAGTTGCAAAGCACCTGAAGCTCGGAAAGTTTGAGCATCACAGAGCAGCTGATGACGCAAGAATACTTGCTAAGATCTATATAAAAATAATTGAAAACATCAAGAATGACAATAACATTAAGGTATTGTCAGATCTTAATTCAAACATTGAAAAGATAGATGTTAAAAAGCTTAAGTCCTATCATCAGATAATTCTTGTAAAGAATCAGCTGGGACTTAAGAACCTTTATAAAATGGTTTCCTACGGGCATCTTAATTATTTCTACAAGAAACCGCTTATGCCGAAATCCGTTCTTGAAAAGCACAGGGAAGGACTTATTTTCGGAAGTGCCTGCGAGGCCGGTGAGCTTTTCCAGGCTCTTGTGGAAAACCAGCCGCATGAAAAGGTCGTTGAACTGGCTAAGTTCTATGACTATCTGGAAATCCAGCCTCATGCCAACAATGCATTCATGCTTAGAAGCGGTACAGCCAAGACCGAGGAAGAGCTTATTGACTACAACAAGAAGATAGTTGCACTCGGCGAGGAACTTGGACTTCCGGTCGTTGCCACATGTGACGTTCATTTCATGGACAAGGAAGATGATATTTTCCGTAAGGTTCTTCAGACAGGTAACGGCTTCAAGGATAATGACCAGCCGCCGCTTTTCCTGCGTACTACGGATGAAATGCTCGGAGAATTCACATATCTCGGTGAGGAAAAGGCGTTTGAGGTAGTTGTAAAGAATACTAACCTTATTGCCGACATGATTGAAGAAGTCCGCCCGATTCCGAAGGGAACATATACCCCTACCATCGACGGAGCTGAAGAAGACCTTGTTCGTATCACTCACGACAAGGCACACGAGATATACGGCGATCCGCTTCCGGAAATAGTTGAGAAGCGACTCGACCGTGAACTTTCATCCATCATCAAGCACGGATTTGCCGTACTTTACATCATTGCTCAGAAGCTCGTATGGAACTCAGTTGATCACGGATATCAGGTTGGTTCACGAGGATCAGTTGGTTCCTCATTCGTTGCGTCTATGGCGGGTATTTCGGAAGTAAATCCGCTTTGTCCGCATTACATCTGCCCGAATTGCAAGTACAGTGAATTCGATACTTCCGGTACATACGGTTCAGGTTTTGACCTGCCGCAGAAATTCTGTCCGAAGTGTGGTACCGACATGCTCAGAGAAGGACACGACATTCCGTTCGAAACCTTCCTTGGATTCGACGGCGACAAGGCGCCGGATATCGACCTTAACTTCTCCGGTGAATACCAGTCATCGGCACACCGTTACACCGAACAGCTCTTCGGTCGTGACAACGTGTTCAAGGCGGGTACTATCTCGACCGTTGCTGAAAAGACAGCCTTCGGTTATGCAAAGGGTTACTGTCAGGACATGGGTCTTGAGGTGAACACTGCCGAAATACTCAGACTTGCCAAGGGATGTACCGGTGTCAAGAAGACGACCGGTCAGCATCCGGGAGGAATGGTCGTTGTTCCTAACGACTACGAGGTTTATGACTTCACACCTGTTCAGCATCCGGCTGATTCAGCAGACAGTGACGTTATTACGACACACTTCGACTTCCATTCACTGCACGATACGATTCTTAAGCTCGACGAGCTCGGACATGTCGTTCCTACTCTTTACAAGCATCTTGAAGATATGACTGGAATGCTTATCAAGGACGTTCCTACATCAGATCCTGATGTTATCAGAATGATCACCGACGCTTCCGTACTTGGAGTTGATGGCGAGGATATTTTCTGTCCGACCGGAAGCCTTGGTATTCCGGAAATGGGTACCGGATTTACTATCCAGATGCTTATGGACTCACGTCCTACAAAATTCAGTGACTTCCTTCAGGTATCAGGACTTTCACACGGTACTGACGTTTGGCTGGGAAATGCCAAGGATCTTATCGATGCCGGCACATGTACCATTTCGGACGTTATCGGTACTCGAGACAGTATCATGACCTATCTGCTCTACAAGGGCGTTGAACCGAAACAGGCATTCCAGATCATGGAGGATACCCGAAAAGGTAAGGCTCCGAAGACCTTTACTCCGGAAAGAATACAGATGCTTCGCGATCACGATGTTCCTGAATGGTACATCGAAAGCTGTCTCAAAATCAAGTACATGTTCCCGAAAGCCCATGCGGCAGCTTACGTTATTGCGGCTATCAAGCTTGCCTGGTTCAAGCTTCACATGCCTCTTGAATTCTATGCCACATACTTTACAGTACGAGGCACGGACTTTGATGCAACTACTGCGGTACTCGGCAGGGAAGCAGTACACGACAAAATCATCGCACTCCGTGAGATGGGAAATGAGCGTTCAGCAAAGGAAAGCGCTACTCTTGATACTCTTTATATCATCAATGAGATGCTCGTCCGCGGATATACCTTCCTTCCGCTTGATCTTTACAAGTCACATGCATACAAGTTCCTCATCGAAGACGGAAAGATAAGAATTCCGTTCAGCTCGATCCCTGGCATCGGCGGTGCAGCCGCAAACAACCTGTACAAGGCAGCACAGGAAAGGAACTTCATTTCCATTGAAGAATTCCAGACAAACAGCGGTGCATCCAAGTCAGTTATAGAACTTTTCGAAAAGATGGGCACATTCGGCGACCTTCCGAAGTCAAGTCAGATGACACTGTTCTGATATTTAGCTCTGGTTTAGTTTCAGAGATAATAACCTCAGTACTTATGATAATTCTCATGTTCCGCACACTGTCATCAGTTTTTGTAACTGAGGCTGAACATTTTTAATAAAGATAAATATATTTACGATGGTCATATCTTTCGGGGTATGACCACTGTAGTTTCTGCAAAACAAAGGGAGACACTAATGAAGAAAGAAAAAGATTCCGGACTTCTGATCCAGGGGTCCATACTTGCGGCAGCAGGAATAGTCACCAAAATAATCGGTGTTATCTACAAACTGCCGCTTATGAATACTCTCGGCGATGTGGGCTGGGGGACATTCATGAATGCGTTTAATGTGTACAACATTGCACTTACATTTTCCTACAACAGTATGCCGATGGCGATATCAAAGCTTCTTTCTGCAAGTATCGCATCCGGTAATGAGAAAAAGACTCAGAAAGTATTTTATCATTCATCAGTGTTCGGAGTGATCCTTGGAATCATTGCTTCGCTGATTCTGTTTTTCGGAGCGGGATTTTTCGAGAGAATAAAGCAGACCTCCGGTATAGCGGAATCTCTACAGGTGCTTTCCTTTACTGTTTTTGTCGTTACACTTCTCGGACTTTTCAGAGGATATTTTCAGGGACACGGGAATATGGTGCCGACATCTGTTTCACAGGTCATTGAACAGATCGTAAATGCAGTAACTGCAAATATTTGTGTTATGGTTTTCTGCAGGATGTATGCCGGTTCGGATCAGCTTATTACCAAAGGTGCAATGGGAGCATGTTTCGGCACACTTGCCGGTGCTGCGGCTGCTCTGATGTTTCTGGTGATCTCATATATTAGATTCCGCAGAGACAGACGTGATGAACTCAGAAAGAGCGAGGATGTAAAAGAGAATAATGTTCTGATTTACAGAGCAATCATACTTACGATAATCCCAATGATAATAAGCCAGACCGTTTACCAGATCGGCGGTTTCTTTGATGACATCATTTTCAAGTTTAATCTGGTAACTGTAAAGCACTACGATCAGCATGACGCTACCGCACTGCAGGGATTCTTTTCAGGTCAGTATTCCCAGCTTGTAAACATTCCGATAGCAGTTGCCAGTGCTCTTGCGGTAACACTTCTGCCTGCGATAACATACGAATCTTCAAAAGGAAACATAAAAGCAAGAGACGAGAAAATGCTTTCCGTTCTTAAACTTACATCTCTGCTTGCATTCCCAGGCGCAGTCGGAATCGGCGTTATGGCAAGACCGATAATCATGATCCTTTTCAGAGGAATAGCTTCAGAAGCGTGGAAACTTGATCTTGTATCCGGACTGCTCTACTGCGGTTTCCTTTCAGTCATTACTTATTCATTTTCAACTGTCACCACATCAATTCTTCAGGGAAGCGGATACATGAAAAAGCCGGTCATCAACTGTGCGGTATCTCTCGTTATTCATCTTGTTCTTGTATTCGTCCTTACTCGTTATACGACACTCGATGCATACGCACTCGTTATAGCCGACGTCCTTTTCCCGCTAATCATTATGATCCTTAACATCATCTCAATGAAGAAATATCTCGGATATTCACTCGATTTAAAGAAAGTTTTCCTTAAACCATTTCTCAGCTCGACAGCTATGGGCGTAATATGTTTCGGTGTCTACAGAGTAGTTCTGATGCTCTCAGGCATGGTTCTTGTTTCGTTCACTGCAGCAGTTATAATGGCTGTAGTATCGTACTTCTTCCTTATTTTCAAAACAAAGTATTTTACTAGAGATGAGATTTTCGAACTTCCTATGGGGAGAACGATAATCAGTAAATTTCATATTGCAGAGTAAAGGCACATCACATTTTCTGTTGCGTAAATATATAAAAAGTGATATGATAAAAATATCACGAGATTGCATTATTCAAACATAATTTTATGGGGGACACTATTTATGGGCTTCATAGGACTTCTTCTAAATAAAAAAATCATCTCTCTGAAATAAGGAAGATGATTTTTTGTATATTGATATTCTTTCAGTAATTTACAGTACGGTTTCCATTACTACTTTCTGCGGCTTCATTCCCATTGCTTCATAGAATTTCATTGCTCCGGGGTTGCAGCTCCAGACGTTCAGCGTTACGTTGTAGAACTTCTTTTCCTTGGCATATTCAAGTACATGGGTGTAAAGAGATCTTCCGACGCCTTCGCCTCTGCTTGTTTCATCTACGCAGATATCGTCAATGTACAGTGTGGAGATGTCGGTCAGAACGTTGTCTTCCTTCTGATATTTGTGTATGCAGAACGCATGTCCCAGCACCTTCCCGTTTTCATCTTCACATACAAATACAGGAGTTTCATCGTCACTGATGATCGTTTTGAGTTCATCTGCATTGTACTTGGTAGCAGGTCCTTTGAACAGATCAGGTCGTCCGTTGTGATGGACCATATCCACCTGAACGAGAAGTTCGAGTATTCTTTCAATATCTTTTTCTGCTGCTCTTCTGACTTTATTCATATAAATGCTCCGTTTCCGATTTTATCAGTGCTTTCATATTTTAAATTATATCACATAACTTATATCATATCAAGATATTATTGACTTTAAACGACTTTTGATAAGAAAAAGCGACAATGATCATCTTGATTTTTACGGTAAAAAATAGTATAATGGTAAAGCTAATATTTTGTTAAACAAGAACGGATGCAAAATGGAATTTACTGAATTCAAGAAGAAATACAATATAATACTCAATCCCCAGCAGGAAAGTGCCGTTACCCGTGCAGACGGCCAGACCCTGCTTCTTGCTGTGCCCGGAAGCGGTAAGACCACTGTTATTGTAGCAAGACTCGGATATATGCTGTACTGCAAAGGCGTTAAACCGGAAAATATCCTTACCATGACCTATAATGTTTCAGCTGCAGCTGATATGAAAAAACGTTTCTTCGATAAGTTCGGAACAGAGTTCGAAGGAAGGATAGAATTCCGTACCATCAACGGATTCTGTGCAAAGGTCATCATGATGTATGAGCGTACAAGAAATACATCTGCCTTCACGCTGCTTGATGAGGGGAAGGTAACTAAAATAATCAAAGCCCTGTACGTGAACATGACACGCGAGTTTCCATCTGAAAGTACAGTAAAAGAGCTTAAGACGAAGCTCATCTACTGCCGAAACATGATGCTCAAGCCCGATGAAATAAAAAAGATCAAAGTCGGTGAGATCGATTTTTACTCATTTTTTACGGCGTACAGAGATTATAAAAGTCAGAACAGAGTCATGGATTTTGACGACCAGCTTGAATTTGCCTTTAAGATCCTTGTTAAAAACCAGGACATACTGACCTACTGCCAGAACCGTTTCCGTTACATAAGCATAGATGAGGCGCAGGACACATCAAAGATCCAGCACATGATTATCCGTCTGCTGGCAAGCCGCCATAAAAACATTTTCATGGTTGGCGACGAAGACCAGAGTATTTACGGTTTCCGTGCCGCCTATCCGCAGGCACTTCTTGAATTCAATACCGTTTATCCCGACGGAAAAGTTCTGCTTATGGAACAGAATTATCGCTCTGCTGCTGATATCGTAAACAAAGCGAACAGATTTATCAAGCAGAACCGCTGCCGTCATGACAAAAACATGTTTACGGAAAATCCGGCTGGCCTTCCGGTAAGAAGGATCATTCTCAAAGACTGTAAATTCCAGTATAACTATATTCAGAAGATGATCGAGGATTCTGACGACGAGCTTGCTATACTTTACAGAAACAACGAATCTGCGCTTCCGATAATCGATCTTTTTGAGAAAAACGGTATCGGTTATCGTCTTAAGGAAAATGACGGAGTTTTCTTCACGGTAAACTGCATTTACGATATTCTAAGCATCCTGCAGTTTGCATTTGCACCGTGGGATGCCACACTGTTCCTTGAATTCTACTACAAGATCGGTCTTAAGATGAAAAAGGATATTGTCACACGTTCTCTGGTAAAGCACAAGAACAGTAACATATCATTTTTCCGTACCCTTGAAAAGGATGAAGGCCTGGAAAAATGGCATTACAAACTTTTAAAGGAAGCCGAGCATAATTTCAATCATTTAAGAAAACTCAACAGTTTCAGCGCTATTACGTTTATCCTAAGCAAGATGGAATACGGAAAGTTCATGAAAAGCCGCGGTCTTGATGAATCAAAGGTCAAGACTCTATTAGCTCTTGCAAATCAGAATCCGGAACTTAACTGCTTCCTTGCGCGAATGACTGAACTTAAGGAAATAGTAACATGCGGCTCTACTGATCCGGACAGCAAGGTAATTCTTTCAACTATCCATTCAAGTAAGGGGCTTGAATATGACAACGTTCTTCTTATCGATGTTCGTGACGGTATCCTGCCGTCCTCATCAGTATGCGACGAGGACGAGGAGAATATGACCGAGTCCCAGCGAAATGATCTCGAAGAGGAACGAAGGCTGTTTTATGTGGGTGTTACAAGAGCAAAGCATAATCTTGCGATATTTGATTATGAAGCGGCATACGGTGTAAAAAACGAAACTGCGACTTTCACAAGGCAGCTGTTTGGTATTGAAACAGGTAAAAAGAAAAGTTCCGAAAAACCTGAAAAGGTAAGCGCACTTAAAATAACTGCTTCTTCCGGTGAAAAAGCGAAACTGAAAAAGAAGGAAGAAGACGCTCTGAAAGTATTAAAGAAATACAAGCCGGGAACGAGAATAAACCATCGTGTTTACGGTACTGGCGTAATAGAGGAGATAAAAGCCCCGATATGCCGTGTACTTATCGACGGCGGCGATATACATTCATTTGACATTGTTTACTGCATTTCAAATGATATTGTTTCTATAGCAAAATAATGTGATACAAAAAGACTGCTGTTGTTTCTACCGGCGGTCTTTTTTCTGTATTCCGGTGCTAAGTGCACTGATTCATTGACTTTCAGACGGAAAAACTGTATAATATAGTTAATAAAAATCAGACCGCAGGGCAGATATGCAGCATCTTAATTTTATGATCCCTGCAGAAAAAGGAGAGAAATAATGGCATCAGCAGTTTTAACAGCAGAAGAAGTAAAGAACAGAATACTTGACGGAGGTCTTGAAGATCTGATTGAACTTAAGGCAGAAAGAAAAGGGAACTCTGTTTACATTCCGGAACTTAAGATAAGCATAACACCTAACGTGCATGAAGTTAGAGAAAACTTTGTAAATATTGTTTTCGTTCTCTGGAGCGATGAATGGGAGAGGGAAATGATCGAGGTCAGTGTGGGAGCGGGAAAAGACACTGAATCAGCGCTCGGCATGGCTCTCGGAATGTTCGCTTACTCATTTATGAACGGACTTAAGAATGTTGCTGATAACCGTCCTGCAGGAAAAGTGACGTCCTACTTTAATGGAAACGAGCATAAGTGGACTATCTACGCAAGTAATATTACAGGTGCCGGAAAAGGAAAACCGGACGCTGTTTCCGAGTACTGGGAGCTTATCGGATCGGATATCGTACGCAGACTTGGCAATCAGAAAATCAACTACGTAAAAGTTTATACAAGTAAAAATGGTTCAAATGTTATCTGTGAATGCCGTATAAATGACGTTCCCGCACCGGCCCTCAGCAAAAAGCTTGAAACAGTTACGGAGAACTGGAATGTTGACGGATTCATTTCTGAAAAGCAGTTTTTCTTTATAGTACAGGACGACGATACAATTAAAAAGTACCGCTACGCTGGAAAAGCCGGAAAGGAAAAGCTTTTTGAAGCAGTAGCTGAATATATGAAACTCTATAGCAAGGTCACCACTGAAGAAGAATTTATGAGCATTGTGGATGATACAGCGAAGATCACTGGTGACCGTACTCTTGCTGAAGAATGTCACTGCTTCATTCCTGAAATGTGCGCTGAACGTGTATTTGCCGATATGCTTCACATTGGTGACGGTATTATGCTGTTAAGACCAGATGATCAGGCTGCTGAAGCTTTCCGTTCACAGCTTTCGGACTATATGCCTATCCAGGAGGCAGTTTTCAGAGTATTCAATTCCGATATTCTCGGCGACAGGCAGAAGAGAGATGAAGTTTTCAGTCAGTTCGTATCGATGAGCTCGCTCAAAAACGTTATCGACCAGGCGAGGGAAAAGGATGCAACAGTAGATGGTCTTGCAGTTCAGCAGATGATCTATCACGTTGACGTTGATTTTGAACTCAGATAAGTTAAATACAGATCAGGCAGTACATACTTCTGCCTGATCTTTTATATTTATTGTGTTCCACTGATAAATCGGTTATTTAAAGAAAAATTGAAAATAAAAATAAGAACCATTCTCAAATGTATTGACAAAGTGAGGTCGCGATGCTATAATTGAGAATGGTTCTCAATTATGCCGGGAGGTTATATTATGAATACACGTTTAAAATATAAAACAAAGCAGCGTGAAATACTCATTGAATACCTTGAAAAATTTCAGGGTAAACATATAACAGCAAGTGACGTTTATGAATACTTCAGATCACAGGGCGAGTCCATCGGTCAGTCAACCATCTATCGTCAGCTCGAAAGTCTTGTGGATGAAGGAATAATTAATAAATACATTATCGACGGAAACAGTCCGGCATGTTTTGAATATGTAGGTAATGATCATCATCACGATGCAGGGGAAGTATGCTATCACTGCAAATGCCAGAAGTGCGGAAAGCTTATTCATCTTAACTGCGATGAACTGGAGGAGATTCAGGCACACCTTTTCAAGGATCACCGTTTCAAGCTTGATCCGATAAGAACCGTATTCTACGGACTTTGCGAAAACTGTATATAACACGGAGGTTTTATTTTTTGAATAAATTATTATCACTTTTAGCAGCATCGGCAGTTCTTGCAGGATGTCTTACGGCATGTTCCTCAGAAAACGGCCAGACTGTTTCTTTACCGGAATCATTTTCTGAAGCAGGAAACGGATCTTCAGACGGCAAGGTTCAGATTGTAACTACGATTTTCCCTGAGTATGACTGGACGAAAAATATTCTCGGAAATGATGCTTCAGGTGCCGAAGTTTCCATGCTTCTTGACAGCGGTGTGGATCTTCACAGCTACCAGCCATCTGCTGATGATATTCTGACCATCTCAAACTGCGACGTTTTTGTATATATCGGCGGTGAATCTGAGAAATGGGTGGACGATGTCCTGAAGGAAGCAAACAACAGCGATATGATCGTTGTAGACCTTATGGATGTTCTCGGTGAATCCGTAAAGGAAGAGGAAGTCGTTGAAGGTATGCAGGAAGAAGATGAGCATGACCACGATCATGAAGACGGCGATCACGACGACAAGAATCATGACCACGAAGATGAAGAAGAAAAAGAATACGATGAACACATCTGGCTCTCACTTAAAAATGCTTCCAAGTGCGTTGAAAGTATCGCAGAAGCAGTAAGTGAAGCTGATCCTGACAATTCATCAGTGTACAGAAAGAATGCTGATGAATACATCTCAAAAATAAATGCTCTCGATGCCGAGTATCAGTCTGCAGTGGCTGCGGCTCCGGTAAAGACACTCCTTTTCGGAGACCGTTTTCCGTTCCGTTACATGACTGATGATTACGGTCTTACATATTATGCGGCTTTTGTCGGATGCTCAGCCGAGACAGAAGCAAGCTTCGAGACTATCGCATTCCTCGCAGGAAAGGTCGACGAGCTTTCACTTGAATCAGTTATGACCATCGACGGCACAGATCACAGAATAGCTGATACAGTGATAAACAGTACAAAGAAAAGAAATCAGAAAATTCTTACATTGAATTCAATGCAGTCGGTAACTTCAAAGGATATCGAAAATGGTGCAGATTATCTTTCATTAATGAAAGAAAACCTTGAAACTCTTAAGGAAGCACTTAATGCTTAAAATATGATCAACACAGAGAAGCTGGAGGAAAAGTAATGGCTTTGCTTACAGTAAAGGATCTTTCACTTGGCTACGATAACCGTGCAATAGCCGAAGATCTCAATTTTACAGTAAGTGCCGGAGATTACCTTTGCATAGTCGGTGAAAACGGCTCAGGTAAATCCACACTTATGAAAACTCTGCTGCATCTGCAGGCTCCTTTAAAGGGGGAGATAATTACAGGTGACGGCCTTAAAAACAACGAAATAGGATATCTGCCTCAGCAGACCATCGTTCAGCGTGATTTTCCTGCGTCTGTACGGGAAATAGTTCTTTCAGGATGTCAGAGCAGATGTGGTCTCAGACCTTTCTATAACAAAGAGGAAAAGGCACTTGCTGCGGAAAACATGAAGAGAATGGGAATAACCGATCTTGCTGACCGCTGTTACCGTGAACTTTCAGGAGGCCAGCAGCAGCGTGTTCTTCTTGCAAGAGCGCTGTGCGCCACAAGAAAGGTCTTTCTTCTTGATGAACCTGTATCCGGTCTTGATCCGAAGGTCACTGCTGAGATGTATGAGCTTATAAAGGAACTCAACGACGAGGGGATAACCATAATAATGATATCCCATGATATAGCAGCGGCACTTCGCTATGCCTCAAATATTCTTCACATCGGTTCTTCCGTATTTTTCGGAACAAAGGAAGAATATCTCGAAAGTGAAACAGGAAAATTCTTTCTCAGACAGCAGAAGGGCGGTGAGGAATAATGCTTGAAAAGCTTGCTTTGTACATGCAGTTTTCAAATGTGCGCTATGCACTTATTGTCGGCGTATTGATAGCGCTTTGTTCCTCGCTTTTAGGTGTGACACTTGTCCTTAAAAGGTTTTCATTCATCGGCGACGGACTTTCACACGTTGCTTTCGGCGCAATGTCCATAGCTGCAGTTGTCGGACTTACAAATGAAATGTTGCTGATCCTGCCGGTTACGGTCATAAGTGCTGTTCTTCTTCTGAGAACAGGTCAGAATACAAAAATAAAAGGCGATGCCGCTATCGCAATGATATCTGTCGGCGCTCTTGCCTTCGGTTATCTTATAATGAACATATTCTCCACTTCATCAAATCTTTCAGGTGATGTGTGCAGCACCCTTTTCGGATCAACATCGATCATTACGCTCACACAGAAGGAAGTGGGACTCTGTATAGCTCTGTCAGTAGCCGTACTCATAATTTTCGTACTGTTCTACAATAAGATACTGGCAGTTACATTCGATGAAAACTTTGCAAAGGCAACGGGAATAAAGGCTGACCGTTACAATCTGCTTATTGCTGTTGTTATCGCTGTTATAATCGTTCTTGCAATGAACCTTGTAGGTTCACTCCTTATCTCAGCACTTGTTATTTTCCCGGCTCTTTCAGCCATGAGGCTTTTCCACAGCTTCAGAAACGTAACCATTTGTTCAGCAGTTCTGTCAGTTATATGTGCTTTTACAGGTATTATCATCTCGATACTTGCCGGAACACCGGCAGGTTCAACTATAGTTGCAGTTGACGTTGCTGCTTTTGCACTCTGCTGCGGTGCGGGTGCACTTACCGGAGGTTTAAGAAAATGAAAAAGATTTTAGGTTTGCTTGTATGTTCTTCGCTTGTGCTTTCACTTGCAGGATGCGGACCGACAGACGGGATAGCCAGCCGTTCATCAGGTAATACTCAGAGCGTAAATGATGTGCTTGAAGCAGAAAAGAAAGCTGCAGAACAGACTGAAGCCTCAGAAGATTACAAAATAACTGAAAGCGCTGCCGGAAACTATGTTTCAGAAGAGGAAATCAAAGCTGCAGAAGAAAGTTTTTCTTCTGATGATGAAGATCCGAATACAGATCCTGAAAGATCGGTGCACTTTGACATGGCATCCGTAGATATGGACAAAATAGATGTTGACCTTACTGCTCTTTCAAGTACAATGGTCTACTCGGAAGTCTACAATATGATGACAACACCTGATGACTATATGGGCAAAGTTGTAAAAATGAACGGCGCATTTACAGTATTCCACGATGAAGGATCAAGCGATTTCTTTTATGCCTGTATCGTTAAAGATGCCACAGCCTGCTGTGCTCAGGGCATAGAATTCCAGCTCGCAGGTGAGCATAAGTATCCGAAGGATTATCCGTACGAAGGCGATGAGATCTGCGTTGTCGGTGTCTATGATACCTATAAGGACGGAGACAGCACATACTGTACTCTGAAAAATGCGAAAATAGTTTAAAAATTTAAAAATACTTATTGACAAATAAAAATTAATGTGATATCATAAATTCAATGGCTGTGAAGAAGACAGGTAAATGATTGCCTCTTTGTACAGAGAGCCGGCGGTTGGTGCGAGCCGGACATAAGCAATGATTTGTATCCCTTCTGAGCTGGAACACTGAAAATGAATGTAAGTGCTCCCGTGATGCTGCGTAAATGTAAAAAGCTTAATGGAGCTTGTAAGTGGTGACTGCACATATGCAGCACAATTTGAGTGGTACCGCGGGAATCGATATGATGCTCGTCTCAAAGTTAAAAGGCTTTGGGACGGGCTTTTTTAGTTTCGTCCTGAACAATCAAACTTAAAAAGGAGTAGTTATTATGAACAATCAGGAAAATCTCGGTAGCGCCGAAAGCAAGATCAAAGAGGTTGCTGAACGTATTGCAAGACTTCGTGACGATCTTGGCTTCTCAGTTGAAAAAATGGCTGAACTCACTGATTACTCTGTTGAAGAGTACAAGCAGTTTGAAGCAGGCGAAAAGGACTTCAGCTTTACTTTCATTTATAAATGTGCCAATGCTTTCAATGTTGAAATTACAGACATCATGGAAGGAAGCAGCCCGGCACTCAAGAGCTACACTGTTACAAGAAAAGGACAGGGAGCTCCTATCGCAAGAAGAGAAGGTTTCGTTTACAACCGTCTCGCACCTATGTTCAAGAACAAGATAGCAACACCTTTCCACGTAGTAATCCCTTACTCAGAGGAGGAACTTTCAAAGCCTCTTCACATGTCTACACACAAGGGTCAGGAATTTGACTACGTTCTCAAGGGTTCACTCAGAATGGTTATCGGTTCACACACTGAAACACTTCATGAGGGTGACAGCATCTATTTCGACAGTTCTATCCCGCACGATGATATAGCACTTGGCGGTGAATCATGTGAGATCATCGCTATGATCATGCCTCCTAACGGTGAAAAGACTGATGCTCCTGAATATCATGAACAGATCTCAGAATATCACCACACAAACTTCGACAAGGCTGGTATTCTCCATCCTGTAATGGAAAAGTTCATTTCATGTGAAACAGACAGCGAAGGTATCCTTACAGGTGTTAATTATCATAACGAAGAAAAGTTCAACTTTGCTTTTGACGTTGTTGACGCGATCGCAGCAAAGACTCCTGACAAGACAGCTATGATCTACGTTGACCGTGATCATAATGAACGCATCTTCACATTCAGTGATATGATGAAGCTTTCATGTCAGACAGCAAACTACTTCAAGTCTCTCGGAATCAAGCGCGGTGACAAGGTAATGCTCGTTCTCAAGCGCCACTACCAGTTCTGGCTTTCCATCCTCGCTCTTCACCGTATCGGTGCTGTGGCTATCCCGGCAAGCAATATGTTCCGTGCTCATGACTACAAATACAGATTCAACGCTGCTGATGTTTCAGCGATCGTTTGTACAGCAGACAGCTGGGTAACAGAAGAAGTTGACAAGGCATGTGAAGAATCACCTTCACTCAAGACAAAGATCATCGTAAACGGCACACGTGAAGGCTGGCATGACTTCAATTCTGAACTTCCGGCTTACAATACAACATTTGAACGTACAGAAGATGCTCCATGCGGAACAGATCCTATGCTCATCTTCTTCAGCTCAGGTACAACTGGTAACCCGAAGATGGTGCTCCACAGCTACCAGTACGCACTCGGTCACTACACAACAGCAAGATACTGGCACAATGCTGATCCGAACGGTCTCCACTTCACTATTGCTGACACAGGCTGGGGCAAGGCACTCTGGGGCAAGCTTTACGGTCAGTGGATGTGCGAAGGTGCAGTATTTGTTTATGACTTTGACCGTTTCCACGCAGATGACATCATGCCGATGTTCAAGAAATACAACATCACAACATTCTGCGCTCCTCCGACAATGCTTCGTTTCTTCATCCGTGAAGATCTTTCAAAGTACGACTTCTCATCACTCAAGTACGTAACAACAGCAGGTGAAGCGCTTAACCCTGAAGTTTACAATCTCTTTGAAAAGGCTACAGGCCTTAAGATAATGGAAGGTTTCGGCCAGACAGAAACAACACTTACTATCGCTAACTTTGTTGGTATGGAACCAAAGCCTGGCAGCATGGGTAAACCAAATCCACAGTACAATATGCAGATCCTTCTTCCTGACGGTACACCGGCTGCTCCTGGTGAAACAGGTGAGATCTGCGTCAAGCTCGGTGACAAGCCAATCCCTGGTCTTGCAATAGAATATTACCGCAATGAAGAACAGACAAAGGATACATGGCGTGACGGTTACTATCATACAGGCGATACAGCATGGGAAGACGAAGACGGCTTCTACTGGTATGTCGGCCGTGTTGATGACGTTATCAAGTCATCCGGCTACCGTATCGGACCTTTCGAAATCGAAAGCGTTCTCATGGAACTTCCTTACGTTCTCGAATGTGCAGTAACAGGTGTTCCTGATGATATCAGAGGACAGGTTGTAAAGGCAACTATCGTTCTCACAAAGGGAACAACACCGTCAGACGACCTTGTTAAGGAGATCCAGGAATACGTTAAGAAGGAAACTGCTCCTTACAAGTACCCAAGAGTAGTTGAATTCGTTGAAGATCTCCCTAAGACAGTAGGAAGCGGCAAGATTCGCCGTTCAGAGATCCGCAAGATGGATATGGAAAAGTACAACAAGAATAAATAATCAGTATAACACTGTGACACGGTTTTATGATGGTCATTTGATTATCGTAAAGCCGTGTTTATTTATTTTTTCAGATTTAAGATTGAAAAACGGAGAAAAGTATGTTATAATAAACAAAAAATATGTTCGTTGATTTTTTAACGACCGGTCAGAATCAGGGGTAGAGTTTTATCCGGTCTCATACGGATAATAAATGGCCGGATTTATGATATAAACATAAGATAAACATCTGTGATGCAGACAGATGCAAATTTATGTACGAGAGGGGTTACGGGAAAATGACACCGGATATAAAGCTGGAAAACTATATTTCCGATAACATAGAAGAAGCTGTCAGATCAGGCTGGATAAAAGCATATTTTCAGCCGGTAATAAGAACTCTGACAGGACAGACAGCAGGTTATGAAGCTCTGGCGAGATGGATCGATCCTGTTCACGGCTTTCTTACACCTGATCTTTTTATACCTGTTCTCGAAAACTGCGGAAAAATATGTCTTCTCGACATCTGTATTCTTGAACAGATATGCAGATACTATTCTGATTTAAGGAAGAACGGAGAAAATGTTGTACCGTTCTCATTCAATCTTTCCAGAAAAGATCTTCAGCGTGAAGACCTTCACGAAGTTATAAATGAAGTACTTGACCGTTATGAAGTACCTCATGATATGATACATGTTGAAATAACCGAAAGTATCGCTTCCATGGGCGATATCTGTCTTGATGAGCACATTGAAAAGTTCCACAGAGATGGCTACGAGGTGTGGATGGATGACTTCGGAAGCGGTTATTCAACTCTTAATACTCTGCAGAGCCATAATTTTGATACACTTAAGCTGGACATGATGTTCATGCGAAATTTCAATGACAAAGCTGCAGAAATAATTCGTTCTCTCATTAAGCTTGCTAAAAAGCTCGGTACAGGTACTGTCTGTGAGGGTGTTGAAACAGCTGAACAGGTAGAGTTTTTAAGGGAGGCAGGCTGTGAACGTCTTCAGGGATGGCATTTCAGCAAACCTCAGCCATTTGATGCTCTTTCAGCTTTTCATGAAAAATCTGAACCGTTCGAAAATCAGAAATACTGGAACGTCATTTCCAGACAGGATATAGCTTCGTTAAAACCGTGGATGATCCTTGAATATTCGAAACACAGCTGGAATATAATCGATATCAACAAAAGAATGCAGCAGATGATCGAGGAACTACATCCGGAGGGACTTGAAGAAACACTTCGTGAATCACTTGCTCCTGATAATCAGTTAAGTTTTGTTTTCGACGAGATCCTCATGAACGTGTCTGTTTCACGCAAAGAGCAGCAGCTTGATTTTATTGATAACGGCCGTCTTGTTGTTCTGTCGGTCTTCTATCTTGCATCATCCGGAAACAAACATGCTCTCAAGATAACGATCAGAGTAGTAAATGCAGAGTTTGAACATCAGAAAAATGATCTTATAAACGAAGGACTTTTAGGTCTTTATTCACAGTATCAGCTCGTTAACATGTTAAAACCTGATGAAGACAGTTCTCTGCAGATCTATTCAAATGCTAATTTTGAAAAAGTGTACGGAAGAACAGGACTCAGACTTGGAATTGCTGAATTTGCGTCAACCGAGATCTATCCTGATGACCGTGAGCGCTATCTCAGATTTATGAATATGGATGACATAGCAGAGCGTATCGCTGAAAGCGGTACACGTTTTATCAGTCAGGCGTTCCGCATGCGAAGTCCTGACGGAAAATATGAATGGAAGATCGTTACCCTTCTGAGTCTTCCGGCCGGTGAACAGAGAAAATATCTTTTTGAAATTCAGGAAGCAGGACGTTCAGTTCTTAATGCCCTTAAACTTGAATACGGGGATTCCTGGGAACAGGAGGATACGGAATGATAGTTTATACGAGTTTCGGATACGGAATCGCTCTTGCGGTTCTTTGTATCTGCCTTACAAACCTTCTGTTCACGCTTCTTGACGGTCACACCGGAAAAATACAGAATAAGCTGTACATAACTATTCTCGTTCTTATCGGGATCAATGCGGTGTGCGAACTTGTAAATGTCAGCACCGATGAAGCTTCGGCTGCTTCAGATTCTGTTTTTCTGGCTTCGAGACTATCAAAGTTCTTCTATTTTTTTACTCATAATCTTGTCCCTCCGGTGCTTTATTATTATCTTTCGTTTGTAATTGGCCGTTTCGTTGTTACAGATACGCCCGGAAAGTCTCAGGGATTCAGACGATATTCATTTATCGGCAGGTCGCCGTTCATACTTGCTCTGATCACTGAACTTATGATAATTCTCAACCCTATTACACACTGGTGCTGGTATTATTCTGAAGACAGAATGTTTCACAGGTCGTGGGGCGAATATATTTTCATCTACGGTTTCTCAGCTATATGGGTAGTTGCGGGCTTTATCATGTTTATGAGATCCTGGAGCATTCTTTCAAAAGGCAGAAAGCGTTCGATAGCTATATGCTTCTTCCTTGCCTGCAGCGGTATAGTTATTCAGCTCATTTTTAAACAGTACCGTGTGGAAATACTCATGGAAGCCCTCGGATTTACAGGTGTTCTCCTGTTTATTGAAAACGAGGATGACAGAAGAAATGTCGAACTTGACGCATACAATTCAGCAGCCTTTATACTTGATGTCCGTGCTGCGATAAGACATCATATTCCGGTAAAGGTTCTTGTGATACGCAGTATCGACTTTGACCGTAATTCCAATTCTGTTGTGTCTGTGAAAATCGATCGTGATGCAGCCTGCAGAATGGTTTCAGACTATATTGCCACAGTTGTGGATAAGTACTGCATTTATACGGTAGGTAACAGACGATTCGCCGTTATACTTTACAACACTACGGAAAAAGAAGCGGTCGAGATCGAAGAAAAGATCTGCAGCCGTTTCAAATCTGCATGGAGACTTGGCAATATCAATCTTAATCTCTCTGCAAAATTTCTGCTTATCGATGTGCCTGAACTTGCGGAAAGTGCAGAGGAAGTTCTGTATTTTGCAGAATGTCTGCTTCCGAAGGATATAGGTTCCGGTATTGTAGACAGCAAATCCCTTGACCGAATAATCCGCCGTGCTGCAGTTGAAAAGGCTGTAACCAGTGGCCTTGACGAAAATTCCTTTGAGGTTTATTACCAGCCGACTTATAACATAGACAGGACACTGCACGGCGCTGAAGCCTTGTTAAGAATGAATGATAAGACTATGGGTATGATCTATCCTGATGAATTCATTCCTGTGGCAGAACAGCTTGGCGTTATCGATAATCTCGATGAATTTGTTCTCAAGGAAGTATGCCGTTTTATCGACACCGGTATTCCGCAGATGAACGGCATGGAATGTATCAACGTAAATCTGTCCGTTCTTGAGTGCGTCAAGGACGGCTTTGCTGACAACATAAAGAGAATTGTTGATTCCCTTGGAGTACGCAGGGAAATGATCAATTTTGAGATAACTGAATCTGTGGCAGCTGAAGACTACGGGCATCTTTCAGATGTTATCGAACAGCTCAAATCACAGGGCTTCCAGTTTTCAATCGACGATTACGGTACCGGTTATTCAAACATTACCTCAATGTTTTCACTCGGTGCCGATATAATCAAGATAGACAAGAGCATTCTCTGGAATTCCGCAAAGAGTGAAGAGGGAATGGAACTTCTTAAGGTATCAGTCGATATGGTACATAAAATGAAGAAGAAAGCGCTCTGCGAAGGTGTCGAGACTGAAGAACAGATAGAACTTCTCAGTGATCTCGGATGCGATTACCTGCAGGGATACTATTTCTCGAAACCGCTTTCCGAAAAGGAATTCATTGCTCTTATTGAGAAAAAATGATACTGTAAGGAAATGCAGAAATCAGCAGGATTTCAGGCACATTCGTATTCTCTTTTCTCAAATCAATACAGGAGTTCTGATGAAGTCGTGTTCCTCTCTCTCAAATCACAGGAGAACAGGGTTAAGTTGTGTTCTCTTCTCGTATAAATCAGAGCGGGGTTCGGGGCGGAGCCCCGTCCCCATTCTGCTGCAAATCCGGCGAAGCCGGATTTGCTTACTTAGTGATTTTTAACGAAGTTCATTGACTTGATTAGTTATATGTGCTATAATTAATAGGTTAAAATATACTAAACATCCGGAGGTTTTTTACTATGAGAGCAGTTATTACTGTAATAGGTAAAGATAATGTTGGAATTCTGGCTAAAGTCAGCTCAGTTTGTGCAAAGTACAATGCAAATGTTACTGAAGTAACACAGTCTGTTCTTCAGGAACTCTTCGCAATGATCATGCTCGTTGACATCTCGAAGCTCAACACAGATTTTGCAAAGCTCGCTGATGAAATGGCAGCACTGGGTGATGAACTTAAATTATCAATACACACTATGCATGAGGACATTTTTAATTCCATGCACGAGATCTGATTTTCTTAAAAGGAGAAGTTATTAATGTTAAATGCATATGACATACTTGAAACTATCCGCATGATTCAGGACGAATGTCTTGACATCAGAACGATAACAATGGGTATCTCACTTCTTGACTGTATCGACAGCGATATTGACAAGGCGTGTGATAAGGTCTACAACAAGATCGTTACAAAGGCAAAAGATCTTGTAAAGACAGGCGAACAGATCGAAAAGGAATACGGTATCCCGATCATCAACAAGAGAATTTCCGTAACACCGATCGCAATGATCAGTGCTGCATGTGACAAGAAAGATCCTGTAAGATTTGCTCTTGCACTTCAGAAGGCAGCTGACCAGTGCGGCGTAAACTTTATCGGCGGTTATTCAGCTCTTGTTCAGAAGGGCTTCAGCGCAGGCGACCTTGAACTTATCAACTCTATTCCTGAAGCACTTTCAAGAACTTCAAACATCTGTTCATCTGTAAACGTTGGTTCTACACGTACAGGTATCAACATGGATGCCGTTGCACTCATGGGTAAGATAGTAAGGGAAAGTGCTGAAATAACAGCTGACCGTGACTGTATCGGACCTGCAAAGCTCGTTGTATTCTGCAATGCTGTTGAAGACAATCCTTTCATGGCAGGTGCATTCCATGGTGTGGGCGAACCTGACTGTGTTATCAATGTCGGCGTTTCAGGCCCTGGTGTTGTACGTGCAGCTGTAGCCAAGTATCCTGATGCAGATATATCACAGATCGCAGACGTTATCAAGAAGACTGCATTCAAGATCACAAGAATGGGACAGCTCGTTGGTTCAAGAGCTTCAAAGATGCTCGGAGTTCCGTTCGGTATTGTTGATCTTTCACTTGCTCCGACTCCGGCAGTTGGCGACAGTGTTGCTCATATTCTTGAAGAACTCGGTCTTGAAACATGTGGTATACACGGAACAACTGCAGCTCTTGCGCTCCTTAACGACGCAGTTAAGAAGGGCGGCGTAATGGCTTCATCTCACATCGGCGGTCTTTCAGGTGCATTCATCCCTGTTTCAGAAGACGCAGGTATGATCGCTTCTGCAGAAGCCGGTGTTCTCCAGCTCGACAAGCTCGAAGCTATGACTGCTGTATGCTCAGTTGGTCTTGATATGATCGTTATTCCTGGCGATACTCCTGCTTCAACAATTTCAGCTATCATCGCTGACGAAGCATGTATCGGTATGGTTAACAATAAAACAACTGCTGTAAGAGTAATTCCTGCCATCGGCAAGAAGGAAGGAGATACTCTCGAATTCGGCGGACTTCTTGGTCATGCACCGATCATGAAGCTCCACAGCGGATCAGCAGAAAAATTTATTTCACGAGGCGGCAGACTTCCGGCACCAATGCACAGCGTAAAGAACTAAGGGGTGCAGCCCGGATCTGTTAATGGGGTGATGTGATGGAAAATATAGTAAACAGGATCGTTGAGATCGACAATGAAGCTGACAGAAGGCTTACAGAAGCTGAGGAAGCGAGCAGAAAGCGTGTCGAAGATTCTGAAAAGGAAGCACTGGAACTTAAGGAAAATCTTATGGCCAGAGCAGAAAGCAGAATGGACAAGGTTCGAAGCTTCTACCGCGGAGAAACTGAGACTGACGTGAATCGTATAAACGATGAATGTTCACAGAAACTCAAACAGCTCGATGAAGCCTTTGAAAACAGCCATTCAGTTATTGAAGAAAAGATCTTCCATGCGATAGTGGGTGAGAACGTTGGTTAAGTTTTCAACTAACGCCACGGTAGCACGAGCAAGAGCTTTACACGGAAAAAGACTTACAGAAGCGGATTACAGGGAACTGGCAGGACGCAAAAGCGTATCAGAGGCAGCAGAGTATCTTAAGAAAAGCACAAGTTACTCTGCGGCTCTTTCCAGTGTAAATACCGCAACGGTACACCGAGGGTATCTTGAATCGGTAATACGCAGATATTCCTTCGACAGGTATATAAACATCTGCGATTTTCAGCAGCTTCGAAAAGAACAGTTTTACAATTATCTGATCGTACTTTCCGAGATACGCGAGATACTCAGTGTAATTCTTCACATAAACGCTGACTCGAGCGATGAATACATCACAGCAATGCCGGCTTACCTTATAGGAAAGACCGGTATCAACCTTATTGAACTTGCAAAGGCAAAGAGCATTAAGGAAATGATCGCTGTGCTCAGACATAGCAGGTACTATCCGGTACTGAAGACCATCGCAGTCGATGAAAACGGTCATGTAGATTACTTAAACTGTGAGATAAAGCTCAGAACTTTCTACTATCAGTGGCTCATGGATACAATTAACAAGGAGCTCCCTAAGAAAACTGCAGAGGAACTTCTGACACAGATAAAAACACAGATAGACCTGATAAACATAATTAATGCTTACCGAATGAAGAAGTTTTATGGCCTTTCCAGTGCGGAAATTGACAAAAAACTTCTTCCTTTTTACAGGAAGCTTAATAAAAAGTCAAAGACAGAACTTTTCGAAAATGAGAACAGTGAGGAATTTCTGAAGGCTTTTTCAAAAACCTACTACGGCAGGGAAATTGATTTTGATAATTCAGAAAACTTTGAGACCGAAGTACGTAAACTGCGCAGTAAAATGGCAAGACGTGCGCTTGCTTTTTCGCAGAGTGCGGCTGTAAGTGTATATTCACTTGTACTTCTTGATGAACTCGAAGTTGACAATATTATTACGGTCATTGAAGGAATAAGATACGGCAGAAGTGCTGATAATATTCTGTCAATGATCATACCGACATAAAATAATCTATAATAGCCTTTGCAGATACGCAGGCAATGTTTGCTTTCTGTATACAGGCTTTAAGTGAGAAAAAACAGAAAAACAAAGAAATTCACTATTTGATCAAAGACCAGTACACACTGTGTACTGTCTACCGGAAAAGGAGGGATTATTATGTCAATTGAGAAAATGCAGCTTGTGAACATTGCAGGCAAACTGGACAGCCTCGACAGGGTCATAACAAAGTGTGTGGAAAGCGGCTGTTTCCATATCGAATCAGCATCTTCCGCGGACCTCGAAGACAGCGGTTTATCTGTCCTGCATGAAGAAAACCCGTACAGAGAAACTCTTGAAAAGATCGTTGCTGTTGATCTCGGTTCAGATTTTAAGTTCCGGCGGACTGATTATTCTGATATTGAGAACGAATCACTGGAATCACTTTCGGAGTATGTTTCTGAAACAAGCGAAAAGATAAGACTTCTTGGTGAAGAGATATCTGAAAACAGAAACAGCATTCTTCAGTACGAGCAGATAATCGCACAGCTTAAGCATCTTCAGGGACTTGACATAGACATGGAAAAGCTTTCAGGCTGTAAACACATCCATGTTCGTTTCGGCAGGCTTCCGTGTGACAGCTTCAGCAAGCTTGCCTACTATGAGAAAGACGCTTTCGCATTTGTTCACTACGATGTGGACGATGATTACTACTGGGGTATGTATTTTGCTCCGGTGGAATGCTTAAAGAAAGCGGACAAGATCTTTTCAGATCTTTATTTTGAAAGGATCTGGCTGCCTGATTATGTAAAAGGCAAACCTGAAAAGGAGATCGAGGACGTAAATCAGAAATATTCTGAAGCAAAGGCGAAAGCTTCTGAACTGGAAAAAAGACGTAACGATCTTATTGAAATTGAAAAAGAAAGGATAAACAAGGTGTTCTGCAGGTTCAAAGCACTTTATGACTGCTTTGAGCTTCGTTCGAAGGCAAGTGTTCTCAAAGACAACTTCCTGCTTGTGGGCTTTGTGCCCGCAAAACAGGCAGAGAATTTTGAAAAGCCTTTGAGTAAGATACCTGGTGTATCCGTAGTAATAAAGCCACCTGACTCCGACGCTTCACTTGAAGTACCGGTTAAGCTTAAGACAAACAAATTCACTAATCCGTTTTCACTGTTTGTCGAAATGTACGGTCTTCCTTCATACGACGGATTCAACCCGACCACACTGGTGGCCATCACCTATACACTGCTTTTCGGCATAATGTTCGGTGATCTCGGGCAGGGACTTGTGATATCCATTGCAGGTGCGCTGCTCTATAAGAAAACAAAGAATAAACTCTGTGCGATAATTTCAAGAATAGGACTTTCAAGTGCGTTCTTCGGACTGGTATTCGGTTCGGTATTCGGATTTGAACATGCTCTTGATCCTATGTACAAAGCACTCGGATTTGAGGAAAAGCCTTTCGAGGCTATCGATAATGTAAATATTGTACTTGGTGCGGCTATTGCGATTGGTGTTGTGCTTATAATCATATCAATACTCATCAACATAGTAACGACACTCAAGAAAAAGGAATTTGACAATGCACTGTTCGGAAATAACGGTGTTACAGGACTTGTATTCTACTCAGCTATACTTTATGCAGTGGTTAACTTCATGATGTTCTCAAGGAACGTATTCAATCCGCTGTTTACAGTATTTCTGATAGTTCTTCCGCTTGTTATAATGCTTTTCAGAGAACCTCTGGGATGCATGGTAAGCGGAAAGAAGTTCAAGTCAGAGGGTGTGGGTGACTTTATCGCTTCCAACTTCTTTGAAGTGTTTGAATTCCTTCTCGGATACGTAACCAACACTCTTTCATTCGTAAGAATCGGTGGTTTCGTACTTTCACACGCTGCAATGATGTCCGTTGTAATGCTTCTCTCAGAAATGTACAAGGGAGCTTCGCCGGTAATCATCATTTTAGGAAATATATTTGTAATAGGCATGGAGGGCATGCTTTCAGGAATACAGGTACTCAGACTTGAGTTCTACGAAATCTTCTCACGCTGCTATGACGGCGACGGAAAGGCTTTCGAACCTGTATCAGTAAACTACAGCCCGGAACTAGACTAATTAAAAGCTGAGAATAAATCAGCGTGGGGTAACGGGGCAAAGCCCCGCTGATCCCACCGCCGGCAATCAGGCAAAACTGGATCTCCGGCGAAAGAAAAACATTATTTTAAAAGCAATCGCAGACGGATCTGCGGTTACAGTAAATTAAAGATTGGAGTAATTTTTATCATGAACATTTTAGAACTTGCATTAATGCCACTTTTAATTCTCTGCATTATCTCATTACCGTTTATCGCTGTTTTCAGAAGAAAAAGCTCACCTAAGAAGGCTAAGAACGCTGTAATACTTAATCTTTGCTCATTCTTCGCAGTAATGGCTCTCGCGGTTATTTTCCCGATAGGCGGATTTATCAGTGCTGAAACAGCTGAAGCTGCTGCAGAAGCTGTAAACAATAATGCAGGTCTTGCTTATATCGCAGCTGCTCTTGCAGTTGGTCTTGGTTCTATCGGATGTGGTATCGCAGTTGCTTCCGGTGCCCCGGCTGCTATCGGTGCTGTTGCAGAAGAACCAAAGTCATTTGCCAAGTCACTTATCTTCGTTGCTCTCGGCGAAGGTGTTGCACTTTACGGATTCATTATCGCATTCATGATTATCGGTAAGGTTTGATCTTTTATGAAATTCTTTCTTATCAGTGATAATATTGATACTCTTATGGGTATGAGACTCAGCGGTATCGAGGGTGTTGTCGTACACGAAAAGCATGAGGTAAAGGAAGCACTCAACAATGCGCTCAAAGACAGCGAGATCGCTGTTATCCTTATAACACAGAAGCTTATTACTGAATCCTCAGAGCTTGTTTACGACCTTAAGCTTAACAGAAAATATCCTCTTATCGTCGAGATCCCGGACAGACATGGCTCATCTCATATTTCGACATCCATCTCGCAATATGTTCGTGAAGCAATAGGCATCAGAATATAGCAGATGGATGTCTGCTTTTTGTACTTGAATCTGACCGTATCCTGATCAGACGACAGTAATCAGTACAGATAAAGGGGTAACAGAAAATGAATGATAATAATCTCAGACAGTTTATAGACGCAGTAAATTCAGAAGTTGACAGTAAAATAGAGCTTATCGAAAAAGAAGCAGAGGAAAAATGTACTGAGCTTCTCGAAACTGCAGAAAACGAAGCACTTAATGAAGCATACAGGAAGATCAGATCCTGTGTTACAGAGGAAAAACAGTTAAACAAGATGACTGTTTCAAAAGCAGAACAGGAAGCTCGTATAAAAGTTCTCACTTACAGGGAAGGGCTTGTAGGTAAAATATTTGATTCGGTTGATGACAAGCTTGCAGACTTTACACAGTCTGATTCATATGTTTCCTTTCTTGAAGGCCTTCTTGACGGAGAAAAAATCGACAGTGACACTGTGATTTATCTCAGGGAAGAAGACATGAAATACGAATCAGCTCTTCGCAGAAAAGCCGGAAATGAATGCTCTTTTGAAGCAGATCCGGAAATAATCTACGGCGGACTTTCCGTTTACGACAGGAAATCATCAGTGCTCATTAACAAGACTCTTGACAACATGCTTGATGAACAGAAGAAGGATTTCGGTTCCAACTACAGACTTGCATGAAAAACACTATAAAATCGCTATCGGGGGTGCATTATGCAGAACGTTGTATATTCAATCAACGGACCGGTTGTTAAAGTAAAGGATACAAAAGACTTTTCAATGCTCGAAATGGTGTACGTAGGTAACAAGCGTCTTATCGGCGAGGTTATCGGTATAACAAACGAGTTTACTACAATACAGGTATACGAAACAACAACAGGACTTAAGGTCGGGGAACCTGTTTACCAGACAGGTGCACCAATGTGTGCGACACTCGGACCTGGTATTATTTCAAATATTTTTGACGGTATCGAAAGACCGCTCAAAAGAATAGAGGAAGTTTCAGGCGGCGCATTTATTTCAGAAGGCGCTAACGTAGATTCACTTGATACAGAAAAGAAATACGAGACTGAGATCAAGGTCAAAATAGGTGACCATCTTACAGGCGGACAGGTATATGCTGAGTGTCAGGAAACAGCAGTTATAAGACATTACTGCATGCTTTCACCGCTTCTTGAAGGTGACGTAATTTCTGTAAATGAAAACGGTGAATACAGGATCAATGACACAGTATGTGTTATCAGGGACAAGAAGGGAAATGAGATCCCGCTTACTCTCTGCCAGAAGTGGCCAATCAGACAGCCGCGTCCGGTAAAGGAAAGAAAACTTATTTCGAGACCGCTTATCACAGGTCAGAGAATTATCGATACTATCCTTCCGATAGCCAAGGGCGGTACTGCCGCTATTCCTGGCGGTTTCGGTACAGGAAAGACTATGACTCAGCATCAGCTTGCCAAGTGGTGTGATGCTGATATTATTGTGTACATCGGCTGCGGTGAACGTGGAAACGAGATGACTCAGGTACTTGAGGAATTCTCGGAACTTATCGACCCTAAGACTGACCGTCCTCTTACAGACAGGACTGTTCTTATTGCCAATACATCAAACATGCCGGTTGCTGCCCGTGAAGCATCTATCTACACAGGTATTACTCTGGCAGAATATTACCGCGATATGGGTTATCACATCGCTATCATGGCAGACTCCACATCAAGATGGGCTGAAGCTCTTCGCGAGATATCAGGACGACTTGAAGAAATGCCTGCGGAAGAAGGTTTCCCGGCTTATCTGCCATCAAGGCTTTCAGAATTCTATGAACGTGCCGGATATATGGAGACTCTTTCAGGCAAGGAAGGTTCGGTAACCGTTATCGGTGCGGTATCTCCTCAGGGTTCAGACTTTTCAGAGCCGGTCACACAGAATACCAAGCGTTTTGTACGCTGCTTCTGGACACTCGACAAGTCACTTGCCTATGCAAGACATTATCCTGCCATCAACTGGACTACAAGCTACAGTGAATATATCGAGGATCTTTCAGCGTTCTATACTGAAAACGCAGGGGCAGACTTTATGGAATGCCGTCAGGAGATCTCAAACATCCTCGTTGAAGAAAACAAGCTCATGGAGATCGTCAAGCTCATCGGTTCAGACGTTCTTCCGGATGACCAGAAGCTTGTTATCGAAATTGCACGAGTTGTCCGTGTAGGATTCCTTCAGCAGAATGCCTACCACAAGGACGATACTTTCGTTCCGCTTAAAAAGCAGCTTCTCATGATGAGGACTATCCTCCATCTTTACAACGAGTCAAAGAGAAAGATTGCCGAAGGCAGACCTGTTAGCCAGATCGTAAAGTCCGGTATAATGGAAAAGGTCATCAAGATCAAGTACGAGATCCCTAACGATCAGCTTGAACTGTTCGACAACTATATCAATGAAATCACTGAAACTCTTGACAGTCTCAGTGACGAGGACGAATGGAGGGCTGAATAATGAGCGTACAGTACATTGGACTTGAACAGGTCACTGGTCCTCTTATTGCACTTGAAAATGTAAAAGGCGTAGGTTACGAGGAAGTTGCGTCCATTAAGCTCGATGACGGAACAGAGCGTATAGGAAGAATCGTTGAACTTGCAGGGGACAAGGCCATTCTTCAGGTATTTGAAGGAACAAAGGGCCTTTCACTTAAGAATACAAGAACTTCATTTACCGGCAAGCCGCTGGAAATACCGCTTTCGAAGGATATTCTCGGACGTGTGTTCAACGGTGCCGGAAAACCAATAGATAACTTAGGATATATTTATCCTGAAAAATTTGCAGATATAAACGGTAAACCGCTTAATCCGGTTTCCAGAACCTACCCGAGAAACTATATCAGAACCGGTATCTCATCGATAGACTGTCTTATGACTCTTATCAGAGGTCAGAAGCTTCCGATTTTCTCAGGTTCCGGTCTTTCACATAACAAACTTGCGGTTCAGCTTGTTCGTCAGGCTCAGATAGCCGATGAAAGCGGTCAGGAATTTGCCGTTGTATTCGGTGCAATGGGTGTTAAGAACGACGTAGCTGACTATTTCAGAAAGAGCTTCGAGGAAAGTGGTGTTCTTCAGAACGTTGCAATGTTCATAAACCTTGCAAACGACCCTATCATTGAAAGAATCCTTACACCACGATGCGCTCTTACAGCAGCGGAATATCTTGCGTATGAGAAGAACATGCATATTCTCGTAATTCTCACAGATATGACATCCTATGCGGAAGCACTTCGTGAATTCAGTTCTTCAAAGGGTGAGATTCCTGGCAGAAAGGGTTATCCTGGTTATCTTTACTCAGACCTTGCGTCTCTTTATGAGCGTGCCGGCATAGTAAAGGGCTCAACGGGAAGTGTTACACAGATTCCGATCCTTACAATGCCTAACGATGATATCACTCATCCGGTACCTGACCTTACAGGATACATCACTGAAGGACAGATAGTTCTCGACAGAAACCTTGATCAGACAGGCATTTATCCTTCTGTATCAGTTCTTCCTTCACTTTCACGTCTTATGAAGGACGGTATCGGTGAAGGCTATACAAGAGACGATCATTCAGCTGTTGCCAATCAGCTTTTTGCCTGCTATGCAAAGGTACAGGAGGCACGTTCACTCGCAGCCGTAATCGGTGAGGAGGAACTTTCCGATACAGACCGTAAGTATATGGAATTTGGTATCCAGTTTGAAAAGCACTTTATCAATCAGGGCTTTGACGAGAACAGAACCATTGAACAGACTCTTGATCTTGGATGGCAGCTGCTTTCACTCCTTCCTAAGTCAGAGCTTGAACGTGTTGACGAAAAGCTCCTTAACGAAAAATATGTTGAAGACGCAGCTTCATTATTTGCAGACTGATGATAAGGAGATGATCGTGTGACTGAACAGATTTTTCCTACCAAAGGTAATCTTATAAAGGCACGTAAGGACCTTGCTCTTTCAAGGCTCGGCTACGAGCTTATGGACAGAAAGAGAAATATCCTCATCAGAGAACTCATGCAGCTTGTTGATTCAGCAAATGGAATAAGATTCGACATTGAAAAGACTTACGAGGATGCCTACCGCGCACTGCAGCAGGCGAACGTAAGTCTCGGCGTTGTTGAGATCTTCGGAAAGGCAGTTCCGGTGGAGGATACACTTACCGTGGGAAGCCGCAGCGTAATGGGCGTGGAAATTCCTACTGTTAAGATAAATCCTGTTATCCGTACTGCTCCTTTCGGTTTCTATGATACTGATTCCAGCCTTGACGAAGCATATATTCTCTTTGCAAGGGTAAAGGAAATGACAGCGAAGCTTGCAGAAGTGGAAAATGGTATTTACAGACTTGCGGTTGCCATAAAGAAGACCCAGAAGAGAGCGAATGCTCTTAAGAATATTCTCATACCGAAATTTATCGGTATATCAAAATATATCAGCGACAGCCTTGAGGAAAAGGAACGAGAGGAATTCTCAAGACTCAAGGTCATCAAAGCACAGAAAGCTAAAAAGGCGGAGAAAAACTGATGTTACTATCAGCAGAAAACATTTCAAAAAACTACGGTATGAAGCAGCTGCTTGACGGCGTTTCAGTTTATCTTAACGAGGGTGACAGATTAGGAATAATCGGCATCAACGGAACAGGAAAAAGTACACTGTTAAAGATACTTGCAGGTGCATCACATCCTGACAGCGGAAACATGTCTATGAAGCCTGACCTGCAGATCTCATACCTTCCGCAGGATCCTGAGATGGATGACGAAAACACCGTTATTGAACAGGTGCTTTCAGACATGCCTTCAGAATACCGTGAAGTTCATGAGTACGAAGCGAAAACCATGCTTAACAAGCTCGGAATAAACGACTTTTCCGCAAAGATAGGTACTCTTTCCGGCGGACAGAGAAAGCGTGTGGCACTTGCGGCAGCTCTTATACATCCGGCAGATGTTCTCGTACTGGACGAGCCTACCAACCATCTTGACAGTGAGATGGTAACATGGCTTGAAAACCGTCTGAACAGATTTTCCGGCGGAATTATCATGATCACTCATGACAGATATTTTCTCGAAAGAGTGGTAACCAAAATAGTTGAACTTTCCCGCGGAAAGCTTTACACATACGAAGCAAACTTTTCGAAGTATCTCGAACTCAAAGCACAGCGCGAAGAAATGGCAGAGGCGAGCGAAAGAAAGCGTCAGTCCGTACTTCGCCGTGAATATCAGTGGATAATGCGTGCTGCAAGAGCAAGAGGTACGAAGAGCAAGGACAGAATAGAGCGCTATCATGACCTTAAGAACCAGTCAGGTCCTGAATACGATGAAACCGTAAAAATATCTGCTCTGTCCAGCAGACTCGGAAGAAAGACCATTGAACTTAAAAATGTATCAAAGAGTTTCGGTGACAAAAAAGTAATCGACGACTTTTCATATATCATACTCCGAAACGACCGTATTGGTATAATCGGACACAACGGTGCCGGAAAGTCAACTCTGCTTAACATGATAGCCGGAAGACTTTTACCCGATAAAGGTGAAGTGGAGACCGGTGAAACAGTAAGCATAGGATATTTCACACAGACATCCTGTGAACTCGATCCGGATGTTAAGGTGTTTGATTTCATTCACGACATTTCTGATTCGGTAAAGACTTCAGAGGGAACATTCTCAGCTTCACAGATGCTTGAACGTTTTCTTTTCTATCCTGATCTTCAGCAGAGCCTTATCGGAAGACTGAGCGGCGGCGAAAAAAGAAGACTTTATCTTTTAAGCATTCTCATGCAGGCTCCGAACATTCTTCTTCTTGACGAGCCTACCAACGATCTTGATATAGAAACACTGAGAATTCTGGAAGACTACATTGAAGAATTCCCGGGTGCTGTCATTTCAGTATCTCATGACAGATATTTTCTTGACAAGACTGCAGAATCCATTTTTGAAGTATGTGACGACGGAAAAGTTAACTGCTTTACCGGAAACTACAGTGACTATGCTGAAAAGACTGCAGAAAGAAAGCAGGCTGAAAAAGCTGCATCTGCACCGGCTGCAAAATCATCATCCGAAAACAGCAGAAAAGGCGGACACGCTCTTAAGTTCTCGTTCAAGGAACAGCGTGAATACGAGACCATTGATGCAGACATCGAAGCGATAGAAAACAGCATTGCCGAGTGTGAAGCGGAAATGGCAGCACAGACAAGCGATTACGTAAAGCTTCAGGAACTCACTGACAAAAAGGCACAGCTTGAAGCTGAACTTGAAGAAAAAACAGAACGCTGGATCTATCTTAATGATCTTGCTGACAGAATAGAAGCAGAAAAGAACAAATAAAACATTACAAAACGCTTATTTCATTAGATATACAGACACTAAGAACATGGTGTAGCCGGCGTAGTATATGAATTGCCGGACTGTCTGCCAGTTTATTTTCGGACGGATATATACCGTCCGGTTATCTGTATTTACTTTCGGGATATAAGCGTTTTTTATTTTTGAAAGGGCTAAAAATGGAGAATGTGATCACGGCAGACATAGCGGTTATCGGAGGCGGAGCGGCTGGAATAACTGCTGCAATAGAAGCCAAACAAACAGCACCTTCACTGAATGTCATCATTGCCGAAAGGCTTGACCGAACAGGGAAGAAGATACTTGTGACCGGAAGCGGCAGATGTAATCTTACAAACAGGAATATTTCGGGTGGAGACTATCACGGTTCACTGCCTTTTGTAATGGATATAATAAAGAAAACGAAGAACACTGAAGAATTTTTCCGTTCTCTCGGAGTACTGTGTTCAGCTGATGAAGAGGGAAGAGTTTATCCTTACAGCAAAAGTGCTGCTTCTGTTCTAAGTGCGCTGAGATTAAAGCTTAAAAGTCTGGACATTCCGGAGATATGCGGTTTCAAGGCTGATAACATTGATAAAACAAAGAGCGGTTACACGATAAAGGCCGAAGACGGACGAATAATAAAATGCCGCAGAATAATCGCTGCCTGCGGAGGATATGCTTCTCCGGCAAACGGAACTGACGGAGCAGCTCTTAAAATGTTCAGGGAAATGGGCATAAAGACTGCAAAGATCTGTCCGGCAGTTGCCCCTCTTCGTGTTGATCCAGCTTCAGTAAAAGGACTTAAGGGAGTGCGCGTTCACGGAAAGGTAAGTGCTGTTTCCGGAGACAGGGTTCTTAAAACTGAAGAAGGGGAGATTCAGTTTACTGAAAACAGTATTTCCGGTATCTGTGTTTTTGACCTTGCATATCTGTTTTCAGAGTATGAGGGAAAGCTTTCTGTAAAGGCTGACCTTATGCCTGAATATTCTGAAAAACAGCTTTCTGATATTCTGAAAGAAATCAAATCGGGAAGAAATGAATGTACACTGGAAGAATTCTTAAACGGACTGTTTGTAAAAAATCTTGCTGTTTTTATAATGAAAAGAACACTGAATCTGCCTCTTACGGAACCGGTCTCAAAGCTTAAGAATAAGGACTTATCAAAAATTGCGGAAACGATAAAGAACCTCTCATTTAAGATAACCGGCTGCTCATCATGGCAGAACGCACAGGTGACAGCGGGTGGCATCCATGCCGGTGAAATCGACGTTTCACTGTGTCTTAAGAAGGAAAAAGGCATTTATTTTGCCGGTGAAATACTCGACACAGACGGAAAATGCGGCGGATATAATCTGGAATGGGCATGGTCTTCAGGCATGTGGGCAGGCCGTAACTGTGCCTTATCACTGCACGATTTGACTTGACTTTATTGAAAAATTGTGATAAGATAGAACTGCGGATATTTGTGCAAAAGCAACAAATATAACAATATCATGCATTGATTTTTCTATTGCGATTAAAATATCCCGAATTTAATCTGTATGTGTAAAAGTTATTATTTTTATTAGGGGGAAACTAACTGTATGGATCTTTATAAAGGTTTCATACATACAGACGGCAGGCTGCTCAGAGACGAAAACGACAAGGAGTATCTGCTGAAGGGTATGGCTTTCGGAAATAATGTCTGGGATAATCCGTCGCTTCCACCGTATGATACTCATCATACGAGGGACAGCTACAGAGAGCTTGCAGAAATGGGATTTAACTCTGTAAGATTTTATCTGAATTACGGATTGTTCGAAGATGATAACAAACCATATGAATACAAGGAGACCGGCTTCGAGTGGATCGACCGCAATGTGGAGTGGGCTAAGGAAAACGGTATGCGTATCGTTCTCAACATGCATTATCCGCAGGGAGGTTATCAGTCTCAGGGCGGGGGAACTGCTTTGTGGAGTGACGAGGAAAATCAGAACAGACTTATCGCACTCTGGAAAGCTATTGCTGAACATTACTGCGATGAACCATGCATTGTCGGCTACGGACTTCTCAATGAACCGGTAATCCCGGCAGATGATGTCTGGGCGGGAAGCAGAAAATGGGCTGAACTTCTTAACAGAATGATAAAGGCTGTTCGTGAAGCCGACCGTAATCATATAATCTTTATCGAAAAGATACTGACTTTCCAGAACGAGGAGACTTTTGAACTGGAATGGAGCAGATCCAACGACGAGCATAATTTTGCTCTTTCCGATGACAATTACAATGCGGTTTATGAATTCCATTTCTATAATCCGTATACATTTACTCATCAGGGACTTTCCTGGTCGAACACAAGTGAGTTCAATAAGGTTTATCCGAACGAAGACGATATTTTTGCTGACGGTGTAAGCTGGCATGCAGGTACTTTCAACGGCGAACAGTGTGATCTTGAAAGCAGGGACTGGCAGTACATTGAAAGTGATCGTGTTACCGTAACTGACGATGACCAGGTATTAAGCTACGTTTTCCAGGCACGAGAGATCGGTGAAAACGGTGCCGTTTATGTTGACGACATCGCAATAACTGAATTCGACAGCGAAGGCAATCGTACCCGTGTTGTATATGCAAGCAATTTTGACAAGTCCTGCTCAATGTATTTCTGGGCAAGCAATAATATAGGAAACGGCAAGTTCGTAAGTACCAAGGGAAGAAAACGCGGCGGAAGCTACCTTGTTTCCGGTACGACAGATGACGCCAGTGGTTCAGTCGGATTTTTCAGACCGGTGAAGAACTACAGCTATCAGGCCAGCGGATATTTCCGCATCCGTTCATCAAGCGGCGAAGCTACCATCAGACCGCGAGTTGATATCTGGAAAGCTGAGTCTATCTCGTTCCTTAACAAGGATTTCCTTGACAAAAACATTAAGGCTTATGCTGAATTCTCGGAAAAATACAACGTTCCTGTATACTGCGGCGAATTCGGTACCGGCACAGTGAGCTTTACTGATGACAAGGGAGGAGACCGCTGGGTATCAGACGTTATTGATATTTTCAATAAGTACAGGATAAGCTATAATTATCACACATATCACGAGGAGTCCTTTGGACTTTACATGAACAGCTCCCTTGAACCTGCAGCAAACAGGAATGATCTCCTTTACGAGGTCCTTTGCAGGAAAAATAAGTAATTTAAAGACCTGGCCTGACGGCTGGGTCTTATTGCTTACATGCTGTGATCTGAAAACAAAGTGATTATACTATATATAATAGTATAGATGTTTCTCGTATACTATATATAGTATAACTCAGACTTTGGAGTAAACTTGTATCTGGCTAAATTTTAGAATTCAGGTTAACGGCTCTGACACTGGTTGTATCTGCTGATGGTTAACTTCTTCTCGAACGAGTTGACTATCCAGGATGAAGATTTGATCGTTAACTGAAAACTCGCAGGTTAACTTAACATCGTTAACCTGCGAGTTTTTAGTCTATTATGATCGCTTGCTTGTCAAGCTGATTGTATATCATTTTAAAACGGTCTCTGTTGTATTTCATCATACCCTTAAGCGGATCGGCAGCAATTACAGTGTTGTCTTTTTTGTCATATCCGCAGAGTACCATGCAGTGTTCATTATTGTACCACTGTACCGGTGTTTCATTCTGATCGTAGTAAGCATCTGTAAGCTCAACGTCCATCAGATTCATGCTTGCCCATACTATAACAGGAACATCATTGTCGATATATTCGAAAAGATCATCAAATTCCGTTCCGCTAATGTTCCATGCTGTAACATCCATGGTTCTCTGGATAAGATATCTCTGTGCTGCTTCAACGATAACCGGAGCATAGCATCCGTAACCGCCGTCTGAAGCAGGATTTCCGATAAACGCCTTGTCAAAGCCTGTGCTTCCGAGAGCAGCAGTTGTGAGATAATTCTTTGCAAGTTCCGTTTTGGTAACATCATATCCTAAGTAGTTAAGAACACTTGTAAGAGCTGTGACCTCGCATCCTGTCGGGAGTTCCGGCAACTGCATGACGCAGTTCATATTTATCCTGTGTTCTGACTTTTCAGTTTCTTTGTTTAAATTGACTATCGGATCTTCAGTTTTAACGCTGTCAAGTCCGATTTCCGGTCTGTCATATCTTTCAACCAATTCAACCGGAGTAATTTTATTTGTAAACTCATCATCAAACAGATTCTCATTTTTCCTTGCAGAACAGGAACTCAACCCTAACAGCAGCGTACCTGCAATGATGAGTGGTGTTATTCTGTATTTCAAGTAATTTACTTCCTTTAATTCAATTTTTATATTTCTATTATAATGAAAAAAATAATTTTGTCAATAGACAAGTTGGATAAAATTTTCGAATATCTCATGTAACCTCTAACGGTAAAATCGCTTTTCAGTTTATAAATCAGTTTGCAACCTGTATTTTTGTACAAATTATGCCCTTGATAATTTGTGTGTGTTATGATATACTTATACAGGTGTGCTGTTCGATGAGCAGTATACGACGGATTATAATGAAGAAATTATGAAACGGGAAAAAAGGTGCATTATGAATTTTAAAACATTTGGAAAAGTGCTGTTAGCTGCAGCAACGTTTTCTGCGGTCGTTGTTTCAGGAAGAATAACTGGTCTGACCGGCAGGAACAGTGCACAGGCTGATTCAGCATACACCTACACTGCTGCAGATATTTTAAAGCTCAAGCAGTGCTTTATGGGCAAAATAGAACTTGCTCCTGAAGAATATGACAAATATGATTTTAACGGAGACGGTGTTATCAATCTCTGTGACATGAATCTTGCCGCTATGCTTCTGACTCAGGAGATCAAATTACCGGAAGTTACTACTACTGAGCCGGTTGTCACAGATCTTCCTGAAATTACAATGCCGGTTACAACAGCTCGTTATCAGGATGCTATTCCGGATATACCGTATGCTACGGTTATTGAGCCGGAAAAACCTGTAACTGCTTCAGAAACTGTAACTACAGAAGCAACAACAACGACAGAAGTTACTACAACTGAGGCAACGACCACAACGGAAGCGACAACTACAACAGTTACGACCACCACGGAACCTCCTGTTACCACAACGGTAACAACAACCACTGAGGCGCCGGTCACTACTGAAGAAGAGCTTCCTTCAGCAGGCGAACCAGTTAAGGTCGAAGTAGACAGCATCCTTCAGATGCCTGAACTTCCGAAGGGCAGTGAAGTTACAGCTCTTTCAATGATCCTTAACCATTACGGTTTCAATGCTGACAAAACACTTCTTGCTGAACTTATGCCAAAGTTCAACTTCTACATAATCGATGATGTGCTTTACGGTGCTGACTTTATCAACACCTATCCTGGAAATCCAGCAAGTGCGGTTTCCGGCTACGGATGCTATACACCTTGTATGGTGACAACAGCCGATAATTATTTCAAGCAGATCGGCGAGGAAACATATAAGCTTACTGATCTTACAGGTAAGGATTTTGACTCGCTTCTTTCATACATCGATGCTGGAAGACCGGTTATGGTCTGGGCTACTATCGATATGATCGAACCTGAATATACTAAGTCCTGGATCACTCCGGACGGAAGAGATGTTCAGTGGTATGAAAACGAACACTGCTTTGTCCTTACAGGATACGACAAGGCTGCAAACAGAGTTTATGTCAACGATCCTCAGAAGGGTAAAGTTACATACAGCCTGAGCGTTTTCAGATTCCGTTACAATCAGATGGGCAAATACGCTGCTGTTCTTTCGGGCGGAGATATAAAGGAAGTAAGTCCGGCACCACCAGTTGTACAGCCTTCAGTACCTTCTGACAGCAAATACCAGATAGGCGACGAAGTTGAATATTCCGGTCCTGTTTATTATTCAGCCAACGGAGGTAAGTCTGTTGAGGTTGAAGGCACATACGAGATTACTGAGATTCTCGATGATGAGACCAAGCCTTACAGGATCAGACTTGGCACGGCCGGTTGGGTTCCGATAGACTTCAAGTAATACTTTTCATAAATAACAGAAAATGCTGTGGTGATTTACGTTACCACAGCATTTTTTATGCGCTTTCATAGCTAAAATTTGATATACTAAAAAATCCCTCAAAATTCTATTGACAAGAGTGGCAGTATATGCTATAATTCAAATATACCAATGATAAACAATACCAATTGAGGAGAACACTATGAAAACAAAAATTGACATCAAAAAAACTTCGCGCGCATCAGTATCTATCATGCTTTCATTTCTGATGCTTCCTGTGTACACATTCGGTGCTGCTGTAGCGGACAGTGTCAGGATCTCATCAGCAAAGACAATGGCTGCAGGTGCTGCTGATCTTACGGCGGATGCAGGGCTTTCTGATTTTAACGGAGTTCTTAAGGATGTTTACGGACTGTTTGCTGCTTCTTCCAGCGAGAAAGAGCTTGAAGAAAATCTTAACGATTATTTTTACAGGACTATCAATAACACAGCTTTGACCGAGGATGATGCACAGAGCAGAAAATACATTTCATCACTTGCTGACATATTTTCAGATCCTTCAAAGGCTGATTTCAAAAATCTTGTATCGCTTAATACGGAATCTTTTAATGCAGAGTATACTGAAGGAGCAGTACTTGCAAATCCGGAAGTTCTCAAAAGCCAGATAACCGAGTATATGAAATATTCAGGTCCGCTTAAAATGAGCAGCGGAATCCTCAACAAAGTCGGAGCTTTCAGGGATTTCAGTAAGCAGAACAAGGCTGTCACAGCAAAGATCGAATATGACAAGAGTCTTGAAAAGATAAACAAGAAATGCGCTGCCGTATGGCGGAGTGCATCAGACTACAACAGCTTCATTACTTCCGGTACTTTTTCAGGTTCTGTGAATGCTTCGGAAAACGAAAAGCAGGTAAGGGATATTTATAAAAACGCTGTATCCATCATGTATATGTACAAGTATTCTGAAGACACATACATAAACACTGACAAGCAGGCTGAAAAGGATGTAAAGGATACTGCATCTGCAGAACAGAAGTCAGTTTTAGATGTTGCAGCTGAAAAGCTCGGCGGTTATGTGGCATCAGATAACGGTGACGATTCCGGATTTATGAGTGAGATAAAAAACATTGCAGCTTCATCTGATTTTGATCACGTAAGAGGGATTCGTGGAAAATCAGCAGAACTCGATAAGGTAAAAACATACTGCGACATGTATAAGAAACAGTACGACAAGCTTTCAGATGCTGATAAGAAAAACAACAAGTCTTTTTACGACCGTGTGTGTGATCTGAGTTATCTTATGGATAAGACAGCTTCTGACGCACGTTTCATCCGAGATGCATGGAAGACACATGCCAATGCTTACTGCGGCAATGCTGCCGATATTCTTTCGAATTTCTGTACATCAGCAGATGAGGCTATAGCGTATCTTGAAGATACAAAGGATGGCCTTGAAGGTATTGTACTTGCTATCGATTCAGCTGAAAAGGCAGGTCAGAACTGGAAGACAGCTATCTCAGCTCTGTCAGAAGGCGATGTTAAAACCTCCATGCAGAACGAATACAACAATGATGTAAAATCACTGAATAAAAACGACATTAATGATTATCTTGCGATAACTGAAAAGAATCTTGCAGCATTTAAAAACTTAAGAAGTTTTGCGGAAGGACTTAAATTCCACGGTGAGACTGTATGTCAGTATATTGACTATACTTCAGTATTTGCTCCTGTGCTCTGTGACCGTGCTGTTTACAGCCAGAACGATACACCTGGTGCTGCAAATGATGAAGTATCTTCTGAGCTCGTTTCAACAGTGAAACTCGGAAGTGAAAGCTATACAGAACAGGGAAGCGGATATAAGTTCTATAAATATCTTAACGATACATACGGAAATACTTCAGTATCTCAGGCAGATAAGAAATCTGCAAAGGATCTTCTCAAGACAATGAAGGAACTCGGCGATCCTTCAAAGATCACTCAGAACATGCCGGCTACTGCAAAGACTGATCTCCGCTCAAAAATATCTGATGAAAAACTTAATGCAATAAATGCTTATCTTGCAGTTCCGGCTGCCGGTGAGAGCTTTACAGCAGCCGGCGGTGATACAGATGCTGAACAGGCACTGGAAAACAGTGAGGCTCTTCAGCAGAACACAGGAGCATACTTAAGTCAGATTGGTGACCTTGCCAGTGAGGGTATAGAGGATCTTCTTCTCAGCGAATATATCATGCAGATGTTCAGCTGTTACACATCTGAGACTGAATGCAGCGGAGGCAAGGTGAATCCTGTAACTCCTAAGATGATGTCAGGCGTTCAGATGAATGAGCAGAATAACGTTTTCTACCGTTCAGAAGCAGAGTATATTCTCTGGGGAAATGAGGACATGGAAAAGAATCTCGCCTACACAAGAGCACTCATTTTCGGTACTAGATTCTCACTCAACAGCGTTTATGCATTTACCGATTCCGAGATACGCACAGTTACAACTACAGCTGCTACAGCTATCGCAGGATGGACAGGATTCGGCGTTCCGGTGGTAAAGACTGTGCTCGTTCTTTCCCTCGCTCTCTCCGAGTCTGTGATTGATCTCAACACGCTTCTTGCAGGTGGCGAGGTGCCGGTATACAAGAATTCATCAACCTGGAATATGAAGCCGTCAGGCCTTATAAATGCACTTAAGAATAATTCCGGTGAAATAGTGAAGGTGGCATCTGCAAAGGCAGGAAAACAGGTTGAAGATATTTTCGGTAAAATTGAAAACGCAGCTGAAAATGGTGTTGATGAGCTTACAGATACAGTTAACTCTTATGTGGACGAGTTTGCTGACGAAACAATCGAATCTGCAGTCAATACAGTTAACAATGTTGTATTTGCCACAGCTCTTTCCGTTATTGACGGAGCTGAACAGAACATGAGCAAGGAAAATATAAAGAAACTCCTTCTTGAAAATCTTGACTCAATCGATACTTCTGGTACTGATCTTGGTTCAGTTGCTGCTGCGGAATTAAAGAAGCTTGCAGAAGCTAAAGCAGATGAATTTGCAGGAATGATCAGTAGTGCAGCTTCATCATCCATCGGCGGAACTAAGGAAAAAATCGAACAGATTAAAACGGATATTGCTGAACAGATCAAAAACACAGTTGATTCATTAAGAAATCCGGTAAAGAATACGGTAGACAATGTTGGAAAATCCGTAAAGGAAATAGCAAAGAACGGTATCGGTGCAGCAGGCGAATGTGCTGAAGACTACGCAAAGGATCTTGTTGGAAACATGGTAACAGGAGCCACTACAGCACTTACTGACAAGTTCGGCAGTGTAAACATAAACGCATCAAAGAAGGCTCCGTCACCGGCAAGCGCTATCACACTTACCTATAAGGAATATCTGAGAATATTCCTTATGCTCGGAACAATGTCAGAGGAAAAGGAACGCGCAATGCTTTCAAGAACAGCAATTCTTATCGACGTGAACATGAACAACGGATTAAAGAATGCCTCAGCCAGGGGATATACACTTACACCATCAGGAAACTTTGACATCAGCAAGGCAGCTTCAATGGTGACAGTAGACGCAGAAGTATCAGTAAACACAATTCTTCCGGGAATCATCATTCCGAATTCAGTAGCAGGCGGCAGCGGTACATCAAATAACGGCATTACAGACAGAACAAAAAATATATCTGTAAGAACAGTTCTAAGTTACTGATCCTACAGTATATTTGACCTGAACAGGTGCAGAGACAGAGTGCTTTGCACCTGTTTTTTCTTGTTTTTATCTGTTGAATAGTGTATAATATTTATATCTGTAATATAAGCAAAACAACGCATAAGTTCTGGAATACGAATAAAGAAAGATATGTGGAGGACAAAAGAAAATGAGTATAGTTTATGGTGAAGCAACAAAAGATGATATTGATGAACTGATCCGTTTAAGGATAGCATATATGATCGATGATTTCGGAAGTGTAAGTGAGCATGAAAGTGAATGTATGAGAAAGCAGCTTCCGGATTATTTTAACAGAAAACTCGGAGATGAACTTGTTGCATTTACGGCGAAAGATGATGGAAGAATAGTAGCCGTAGCATATCTTCATATCATAGAAATGCCGGCAAATTCGATCCTTTTAAATGGCTTGTACGGTGAAGTACTGAGTGTATATACTGAACCTGAATACCGCGGAAAAGGTATTTGCACGCAGCTTATCAGAAACCTCGTGGAATACGGCAGAAAACGCGGTCTTGGAAGAATTGATCTGAGTGCAACGAAGGAAGGTTATCCGATATATAAGAAGATAGGTTTTGAGGACAAGGAACATCGTTATACTGATATGCGGTATAAATTTTAAAAGGTGCATTTTTCTTCGAAAAATGAATTGATATTTTCCAGTCTGAGACTGGAAAATCACCACGGTACACGGAGGTATGATATAATGAGCAGCGATGTTGAGAGAATAAAAGAAATAATTCAGGAATATAATGAAAAGTATGAACAAAGATACGGAAAGGTAGAATTAAGTGCACCTCTGGATGAAAAAGAGATCGTCAGATGGGAAAATGAGAATAGTTTTAAGCTTCCTGATGAATATCGGGACTGGCTGAAATATACCGGAAAAACCGTTATGCCTTTTTTAAAGATGGAATTCTATTCACCTTCGGATTTTATTTTGGGTGAGGATTATATAAAGATTGGTGAAAACGATAAATATGATATTGTTATTAGTAAAATTGATAAGGATATATATTCGGTCAGAGACGGTGAGCCGAGTCATGAATTTTTAACTCTGTTATTTAGCTTTTGGTTAATGGATGTAGAAAGAATCAGTAAACTTCAGGATCATCAGGATGAAATAAGACCTGTACTAAAAAATGAGATCCAGACAATGATGGGGCAGCTGAAAAAAGCACTTTTACCTGAAAGCGGTGCTGATGAAGCATTTGGATATTTTCTTTCCAGACACATCGTTTCATATTTGAATTATGACGGAAAATATCCTACTGCGGTTATCAGAAAAGAAACTCTTGATCCTGAAATGATTGTAGCTGGTCCGAATAAATCCGGATGGTATCAATGGAAACCTAAAAAAATAACAAAGAAAATCGATTTTGAAGAAGTCGAATCCAAACTCGGATTTAAAGTTCATAAGGAAATCAAAGAATTTATTTCTTCATATTATTATTACATGATTGATGGAAGTGGTAAAGGATATAATTTTCACAGATACGGAATGACGCCTTATCATAGCCTTGAAGGATCTCTGATCAGTTCGTTTGATAAAGGATATGGAGGAAGTTACAGGAAATTCGTTGACGGTCAGTATTTTCATCTCGGTTCAGGATGTATAAAGGGAGATGATTCCTATATTTTTGAAGTGGATAATATCACCGGAGAAGTATATGCTGTTGAATACGGCGATAAAACATGTATAAAAGTAGCGCCGTCGCTTAAAGCATTCTTTCTGAATCTGATACCAATATTCGAGGATTCAAAGGGATTTATGCAGATGTGTAAATAATCTGCAGTTCAGTGAAAAGGTGCATTTTTCTGCGAAAAATGAATTGAATATTTCCAGTCTGAGACTGGAAAATCATTTTACGGAAGTTATAAAGATATTTTGGGAGGAGACAATTATGGGATGGATCATTGTAACGGCAGTTGTTATTGCTGCGGCTTTTATTTTATGTGCTTTATACGTTAAACAGATAGCAAAGCATAAGTTCAGATGTAAGGAGTGTTCGGAAGAGTTTACATTAAACTGGAAAACTATCCTTTTCTCACAGCATTATGATAATCAGTACGAGATCAGATGCCCACACTGCGGCCATAAAGGTTGTACTGAAATTTCCGGGAAAGATAAATAGAGATACACGGAGGAATGAACAGATGATAATCGAGACAGAACGCCTTATTCTGCGTCGTTGGGAGGAAAGCGATGCAGCTGATATGTATGAATATGCAAAAGATCTGGATGTCGGTCCGATAGCCGGATGGCCGGCACATAAAGATATCGAAGAAAGTATTTATGTAATAAAAAATGTTTTAAACGGCAAAGAAGCGTATGCCATCTGCCTTAAAGAAGATAATAGGGCTATAGGTGCGATAGAACTGAAACTGAACGGACACAGCGATATGACCGACCGTGATGATGAATGCGAGCTTGGCTACTGGCTCGGTAAGCCTTTCTGGGGTCGTGGAATTGTACCGGAGGCAGGAATGGAACTGCTTCGCCGTGCATTCGAAGACCTTGGTATGACAAAAGTCTGGTGCGGTTACTACGACGGAAATATCAAATCAAAACGCGCGCAGGAAAAGTGCGGCTTCCGCTATCAGTTTACATCAGAAAATATTGATGTACCTCTTCTTAATGAAAAGAGAACAGGTCATGCAAGCAGTATAACAAAGGATCAGTGGCAGTGGGATATGATGTATAAAGCTGCTGTTTCATTAAGAAATGAACGACGCATTTCAGATTATGTAACATGCGGTGAAGTATCTGCGGCTGTTATGTCATCATCAGGAAAAATATATACCGGTGTATGTATCGATACATGTTCCACACTTGGAATATGTGCAGAACGAAACGCTATCGTCAATATGATAACCAATGGTGAACAGGAGATCATAAAGGTGATTGCTGTTCTGCCTGACGGCACAAGCGGTGCTCCGTGCGGAGCATGCCGTGAACTGATGGTTCAGCTTATGCCGGGAAGATATAAGGATATCGAAATAATGATGGATTATAAGCAGGAGAAAGTTATCACGCTTGGTGAACTGACACCGGAGTGGTGGATAAAGTGATAATAAAGGAGCATTTTTCTCTGAAAAATGAATTGAAATTTTCCATCCTGCGACTGGAAAATCACCGCGGGATTTATGGAGGTACGAGCAAATGATAATCGTTCCGTACAGAGAAATATACAAACAAAGTGTATTTGAATTCACTGATATCTGTTTCGAAGAACTGGGTAAAAAATTCGAACCGGATGGAAGACACAGTTTCTATAATGATATTGAGAAGTCATTTGAAGTGTTTTACTGTGTTGTTAATGAAGAGAATAACGACAATAAAGTACTTGGAACGGTTGGCTTAAAAAAGATAAATAACGACACTGTGGAACTGAAAGCCTTTTATCTTCACAAAGATTTAAGAGGGAAAGGCCTTGGAAAAAGAATGCTTGAAACAGTGATTTCAAAAGCCAGGGAACTTGGGTACAGATCAATTGTTCTGGATTCCATTTCAAAGTATAAAGCCGCGCAGAGATTATATGAAAAGGCCGGTTTTGTGAATACGGAAAGATATAATGATAGTCAGTACGCAGATGTATTTATGAAACTTGAATTATAATTTGTTTTTCGAAGAAAAACACATAAATAAGGGGAGCAAAAGGAATATGAACAACACAGCATCCACAGGATGGGAACTTATCGAGCGGGAATTTCTCAGAATTTATCCCGGTCAGAATGATCCGCTGCATTTTGCGGCTATGATAAAATGGCGTTTCGGCGGAAATGATCCGCTTGACGGAATAAGCATTTATGAGGGAAAAGACTACTGGCACTTCGTAACGTTTGGCCTTTCGGAACTGTATGAAAAAGTATCCGATAATCATGAATTAAGCGGATACGGCTATGAAATGACATTCAAGCTTAAGAAGGATAACTACGATGATCTTAACAAGGAAATAAGATGTGTCTGTCAGATTCTTCAGACTTTAGCACGTATCACATTTCAGAAAGGTGTAGTTTTCGGACCGAATGAATTTATCCGCACCGGTCAGACGGTCGGCATAGATTCAAAGGGAGAGTCAGATATCAGAGGATTTATCTGTATTTCAGATCCTTCCGTTAATACGATCGATACACCAAACGGAAAAGTTGCGTTTATTGAAATGATCGGCATGACGGAAGATGAACTGCTTTCTCTTTCGACCCGCGATTCAGTGAAAAATATCTATTCAAAACTCGGAAGCGATATTACCGATTATAAAAGAAAATCCGTATTGCTGAATGTTCAGGCTGAAAGAATGGTTCCTGATATAACATCATTATCTTCTTCTGTGAGTACTACGGTAACAAAATCTGAATCATCTCCTGAAGAAAACCCTGAACAGAAAACAGTGTCTTCAACTGAACAGGATAAGAGTAAAGATGATCATTCTTCATTAAGGTTTGATACTGTTCCGAGAATAAAGCCGGAAGGTGCTAAGCATTATCTGAAAGGTGAGCGGACAGATATCACCGACTGTGATGAGGTGAGAATAAGCCTTAAATATGACAGTGCCGAAGCTGGAGCGGATCCGGATGTATATGCATTTATGCTGCGTGAAAACGGGAAAGCCGAACGTGATGAGGATCTTGTATTTTTCGGCAGCAAACTGTCACCGGACGGAGCAGTTGAAGATCTTTCTGAGAATAGCAGTCATACCGTGTCATTTAAACCGGCGCTGTTGTCGTCAGATATTTATCATGTCCTTGTATGTTTCTCGGTATACGGAGATGATGAAAAGATGAATTTCAGCAAGATAAAAAATCCTGCGACGGTTATAGATTTGTTCGGATTCGGAGGGTCAGGAGAATTTAAACTTGAATTAAGTTCGGAAAAGACGGTTGAAGTGGTGGAGTTTTACCGCCATAATGACCGTATAAAAATGAAAACAATCGGATCCGGTTATTTTACTGGAATAGAAAAGCTGTGCGAGAAACTTGGGATTGAAACTCAATAAAGCGCAGAGAGTTTAAGAATCTTAGTGTCAGTAAATTTAAATATATGTGAAAAAAGCCGAAATGATATTGACAAACTATATGATTTTTGATTATAATTATAGTAAACGAAAAAATATAGAATATGATAAAAGTCTTGAATTAGACTTTTCCGGATATATTATGATATAGTTCAGGGGAATCATGCACAGTTCGTGAAAGAGGGGATTTTATGAGCGGACGGAGAGCGTTTAAACTCGCGGCAGGATTTTGTACTGCCGCGGTTTTTGTATTTGCAGGTGTATTTGTATACAGAAATACTGAAAATAAGAAAGATACACAGGATGACAGATCGCTCGACCTGGTTCTGGAATCTAATGAGCTTATTATTGGTCTTGATACCGAATTCCCTCCTATGGGATTTGTCAATGAATCAGGTGAAATAGTCGGGTTTGATATTGATCTTGCTCAAGAAGTATGTGACCGGCTTGGCGTTGAACTTGTAAAGCAGCCTCTTGACTGGGATTATAAGGAAGAATATCTTTACACCGGAGCGATTGACTGCATATGGAACGGATTTTCCGTTACACCGGAACGAGCAGCGGAAATGAATCTTTCTGATCCGTATTTGAAAAATACACTTATTTTCGTTGTTACGGAACAAAGCACCATAAAGAATATGAGTGACTTAAAAGGAAAAACTGTCGGGGTACAGTCCGGTTCATCGGCTAAAGAAGCGCTGGAAGAATCGTATCTGGCTTCGGATATCAATATAAGATTTTTTGATGACAATCTTGAAATGACTAATGAACTTAAGAATAACGGTATTGATGCAGCGTTTTTTGATTCTATTATGGCGTACTATTTTCTTTTATCAGACAATGAGCAGTATTATGTTCTTCCGGACAGCCTCGGTGAAGAAGAAATCGCTGTTGCGTTCAGAAATGATGATTATTCACTCAGGAACAAAGTTCAGGAGATACTCTATGAAATGAAGTCAGACGGAACACTTGCAGAGATATCAAAAAAATGGTTCGGCTGTGATATAACAATAGTAAGATAATTACAGCAAACAAGATTTTTGTTTGGTTTATGATAAGGGATGATCATATGAATTATAAACTGAATTCCAGCGTCAGCAGAAGGCGATACGCTTTGACCATGCTCTTTATTACAATTCTTTTTGTCAGCATGATCACTTTGTTTTATTATGCACTTCGCAATGAAACGCGTCAGAGAATTATAAAAACCGGTGAACTTAACACGGTCAGACAGGCTCGACAGATCGACAAGTATCTTTCAAGCGGTACCGATGCGATTTGCCTTGCGTGCTATTCAATTGATAATATGATCCGTGAAGGACGCTCACAGGAGGAAATAAGAAATTATATTTTCAATCAGTCAGCCGCAGTCGTAAATATTACATCCGGAAATACAAAAGGACTGTATGGAAAAATCAGGGAAGATTACATTACAACTACCGGCTGGACTCCGGGTCCGGATTTTATTCCTGAAGAACGTCCGTGGTATATTGATGCACGTGCCAATATAGGACGTGTTGCAGTCGTTGATCCTTACATCGATGCCAATACCGGTAATGTTATGATCTCTCTTTCCAAGACTCTCTGTGATGCAAAAAGCGTAATCGCCATGGATCTTTCACTTGATTATCTTCAGAAAATAACTGAAGATGTAGCATCGTACAGCGAATCGGATATTGAGTTAATAATAGACAGGAGATACAACGTTATCGCTCATTCTGACCGTACACAGATAGGCGAAAATTATTTTGCAGAAACAGGAACTTTGGGCAAGGAACTTGTCGAAAAGCTCAGAAAGACAGATGCTGATTCATTTTCATTGAAATATAACGGTGAAGAATACATTGTATACAGAGCGCCTGCAGCTGAGGACTGGGAGTGTATTTCCGTATATAACGCGACATCAGTTTTAGGTCAGATGAGAAAGAATTTTATTTTTGTAATCATCGCATTTTTCTTTGTACTCTGCATGCAGTTCGTGATGGCGTTTAATTCCAGTCTGGAAACAAAGCATATGCGTAAACTTGAAAGTGATATTCTTGAAAAGGAAAACAGGATCGGCGAGATCAGCAAAGTGGCCTTTCGTGATGCGCTTACCGGTGTAGGCAGTCATGCAGCGCTTGACGAGATGGCTGATGAGATCAGAAACGATATTAAAAACGGAAACAAATCAATAGCAGTTTTGATGATGGATATCAATAATCTGAAATATATAAATGACACCTGTGGTCACGATAAGGGGGACGATTATATCTGTGGCTGCTGTAAGATGATCTGTGATACATTCACGCATTCTCCGGTTTTCAGAATTGGAGGCGATGAATTTGTAGCCGTTCTGAGAAATACTGATTATGATAATCGTGCTGCACTGGTTGAAACTCTTGAATCCGATCTTGATGTATCATATAATCAGACAGATAAAGATCCGTGGGAGAGATATTCAGTTTCAGTCGGCATATCTGATTATACCGATGGAGATAAAACCCTTGACGATATTCTTAAGCGAGCAGATAATGAGATGTACATTTCCAAGCAGAAGTTCAGAAAGAAGTATGGATTTTATCGTAAAGATGAAGTGAACCAATAATAACATACGCATCGTCGAAAAGGAGCATTTTTCTGCGAAAAATGAATCATACTTTTTCCAGTCTCCGACTGGAAAAAATTTAATTTGTTTTTCGTAGAAAAACACACCTTTGAGAACTTCGACTGGAGTTCAGTTCATTTCGATTTTGATTCATTAAATGCCGGTGAATAAACGTGTTGATCAGCAGATATCAGTGAATAAATAAAAATCCATAAAGGTCGCTTTACCGGCGACCTTTATTTTTTCGAAATAGTGTATAATGAGATCACAGAAGAAACAAACACCCTTAGGGGACAATGATTTCAGGAGGATGATCTATTATGCGTAAAGGTTTAACAGAAGTTGTTTTCATACTTGACAGAAGCGGTTCCATGAGCGGACTTGAAAAGGATACTATCGGCGGATTCAATTCCATGATTGAAAAGCAGAGAAAGGAAGATGGAGAAGCATATATCTCAGTTGTTCTTTTCGATGACAGATCAGAAGTTATCTACGACAGAGTACCAGTAAGCAAGATCGAGCCGATGACGGAAGAGCAGTATTACGTAAGAGGATGTACAGCACTTCTCGATGCAATAGGCGGTGCTGTAAAGCATATTGCCAATGTTCACAAGTATGCACGTGAAGAAGACGTACCGGAAAAGACACTTTTCGTTATCACTACAGATGGTATGGAAAATTCCAGCCGTGAATATAACCACGCAAAAGTTAAGAAGATGGTAGAGAAGCAGCAGAAGAAATACGGATGGGAGTTCCTGTTCATCGGTGCAAATATCGATGCAATAACTGAAGCCGGAAAGTTCGGCGTGAAAGCTGACAGAGCGATAAACTATGAGTGTGACAGCGTAGGTACGGGAGTTGCATTCGGAGCGGTATCGAATATTCTGTCTGGTGTACGAAGTGCAAAGGCATGCGATGTGGACAATGTAGTGAAATGTTATTCGGCACCGATCATAGAGGATTACAAGAGAAGACATAAAAGCTGATCATATAGTCCCGCAGATCATAAAATACGGTTAATATAATCTGAATTTCCCTTGACTGAAAGCAGATGCAATGGTACAATTATGATAACAGCACAGACCGGTATACAGAATTGTCTACCGGTTTGAATATTATGAGGGAAAAGAAAGAGGGGATCAGTATGTCGGTAAAAATTATAAGAAGCAACAGTGAAGATATTGGTGCTGAAGTATTTGTGGAGGCGGAACAGAAACTTTTATCACCGGATATCTCAGAAGATAAAATACGTTCATTTTACAAAGATCATCTGCTTGAGGCAAAGAAAAATTCCAGCAGTTCGATAGCTTTTCCGCTGGTGCCTTTCGGTCTGGAATATGCCTGCGAGGAAGGTGTCCGTATTGCGGCTGATGAGATAAAAAATTTCCTTAAAGATAATGAAGACTATGAAATGACAGTGATGCTTATTGCACCTGAGAGCAGTGGTTCATTAAGCAGGAGAACTGGTCCTGATCTTGATGAATATATCCATAAAAATTATATGCGTCCGGATCAGGATAATACAATGGGAGCTGCTGCAGCTGTATGCTATATGGAAGCTCCGAAGCCGGATCTCTCAGCCAATAAGAAATCAGAATATCGTGAAAAGAAAAAATATCCGAATATTGAGATAAAAGGCATAAAGAATTCTCCGCTGTTTGGCGCCGGAGCGGCTGCTTCGGCATTATTTAAAGAAAAGAAAAAGTTTAAACAGGATAGTAGGATACCTGAAGACGGGAAACTGGATTATGTTTCATATGAATCTGAAGATTCCCTGGATATGCCTGATCTCGATGAACGAGTAAAGCATACTAAAGATACTTTTTCAGAATATCTTATGTATCTTATTGATAAAAATGGACTGAAAAATGCGGAAGTCTACAAAAATGCTCTGATAGACAAGAAAATCTTCTCAAAGATCAAAAACGATAAGGACTACCATCCGAAGAAGATCACAGCGATGTGCCTGTGCGTCGGAGCACGCCTTAATCTGGATGAGACGAAGGATCTGCTTGCAAGAGCGGGATATGCACTTTCTCCTTGCGACAAAACTGATATTATTTTTTCGTATTTCATAGAGAACGAAATATACGATATGATCGAACTGGATATCAAGCTTGAAGAATACGGACTCCCGTGCCTGATAGCGTAATTTACTTAGAATAAAATCTATATACATATACAAAAAGGTCACCCGTTGCCAGGTGACCTTTATTTTCATATAGTGGTGTGATGATTATTATAAACGAGCAACGCCTGTGTCTCTTGCTGCCTGAGCAACAGCCTTTGCTACTGCCTGAGCAACAGTCTTGTCGAGTGCACTTGGGATGATGTAATCAGCGCTGAGCTTGTCGTCAGTTACGAATGAAGCGATAGCCTTTGCAGCTGCGATCTTCATTGCATCGTTGATATCACTTGCGCGAACATCAAGAGCACCTCTGAAAATACCAGGGAATGCGAGAACATTGTTGATCTGGTTCGGGAAGTCACTTCTTCCTGTACCAACAACAGCAGCGCCTGCAGCCTTAGCTTCATCAGGCATGATTTCAGGAGTCGGGTTAGCCATCGGGAAGATGATAGGATCCTTAGCCATTGACTTTACCATTTCAGGAGTTACACATCCCGGAGCAGATACACCGATGAATACGTCAGCGCCCTTGATAACATCTTCAAGGCTGCCCTTTCTCATCTGCTGGTTTGTGATCTCTGCCATTTCGTCCTTTACAGGATTCATACCTTCAGGTCTGCCCTTGTAGATAGCACCGTGTCTGTCGCAGAGAACAACGTCTTTAAGACCCATGGAAATAAGGAGCTTGATAATAGCGATACCAGCAGCACCTGCACCGCTTGTTACAACTCTGATCTCGTCGATTTTCTTGCCTACGACTTTGAGAGCGTTGAGCATAGCAGCGAGAGTAACAACGGCTGTACCGTGCTGGTCATCGTGGAATATCGGGATATCACAGCATGCCTTGAGCTGCTTTTCGATTTCAAAACATCTCGGAGCGGAAATATCTTCGAGATTTACACCGCCGAATGATCCGGCGAGGAGCTTTACTGTGTTTACAATGTCGCTTACTTCCTTTGAACGTACACAAAGTGGAATTGCGTCAACGTCGCCGAATGCCTTGAACAGAGCACATTTGCCTTCCATAACAGGCATACCAGCCTCAGGACCGATATCGCCGAGACCGAGAACTGCAGTACCGTCTGTAACAACAGCAACGAGGTTTGAACGTCTTGTGAGTTCATAGCTCTTGTTTACATCCTTCTGTATTTCAAGACAAGGTTCAGCAACACCAGGAGTGTAAGCCAGTGAAAGATCGTCTCTTGTTTCAAGCGGAGCACGGCAGATAACTTCGATCTTGCCTTCCCATTCATAATGTTTTTTCAGTGATTCTTCTGCGTAATTCATGATTATGATTCCTTTCGGGGATTATTGATAAATATAGTAGAGTGTTATGCTTATTATACGCCGGTATCAAGCATAAACCATCTTCTTTTTCATGTAATATGGGTAAGTTTTCTGTACACACAAAGCGATAACATTATACCACTTTAGATGGGAAAAGTCAATAAAAATCCAGTCGGGATAATTTTACATTGACGAAACATCAGTACGATAGTAAAATTATAAGTAATTTTCGATTCATGAAAAATATTTTCAGAAACCTTGTAACGAAATCATTTTTCATGCAACTAATATATGAACGTTCAGAAAGGGAGTGAGCAGAATGGCCGATAATATGAAAGATTACTATGAAGAATACGGGCGCAAGGTCTTTCTTTATCTGATGACATTGTGCTCAGACCCGGATATGGCTGAGGAGCTGACGCAGGAAACTTTTTATCAGGCAATAAAGAATGTGGGAACTTTTAAAGGCCAGAGTTCAGTCTATACATGGCTTTGCGGAATTGCGAGAAATGTTTTTCTTAACGAAACGAGAAGGAAAAAGAATCATCCTGTAGCTGAACCTGAGCTAACGACCGAAGATACAGCACCTCTGCCAAATGAAATTGTGGAAGACCGTGATGAGAAGATGCAGCTGATGCATAAGCTGCATGAACTTCCGGGAACCGACAAAGAGGTGCTTCTGCTCAGGGCAACAGGAGAACTGAGTTACAGTGAGATAGGTGAACTGTTCGGTAAAAGCGAAAACTGGGCAAGAGTAACTCATTACAGAGCAAAGCAGAAACTTATGTCACTATTATGACCATATCAGAAAATGAGGAGGAATTGCACATGAAATGTTCGATTATACAGGATCTTTTACCAATTTATTGTGATGATCTGACATCAAATGACAGCAGAGAAGAAATAGAAAAACACCTCGCCGAATGTGAGACCTGCCGTGAGGTATATGAAAATATGAAGACAAAAGAAATAAATATAACTGTTCCGGATAAGGACATTCGTCCGCTTAAAAAAGTTAATAAACTAAACAGATTCAAAATTATCGGAGTTGCTTTAGCTGCATTAGCATTCTGGTTCGGAGTATTTATGTTTGTTTTCTGGGGCATAGTACCGATAAAATCAGAAAAAGCGCATTATACGATCGATGCTCATGAAGAAGTAAGGACAACTTATCAAAGTAACGAAGATGAGTCTGAGACCTATGAGAAAAAAAACATTGAAAAGAGTTTGTGGTTTGATTTCACAACAGATTCAAACAGCTGCCGTTTCAAAACAATTATTGAGGACTATAACGGAAAAAACGGATTGCATGAACACCTGTATATTTATCCAAAGTTAAGGCTTCCATTTGACGACGATTCCAATTCATTTGAGATAGGATTTGACGTCAGTGAAGGCGATACGCTGACTATTCATTACAGGGATAAGGAAGAAACGATTGATCTTTACCAGTTGTATATCGATAATTGGAAGGAGTAACGCATCAAAGGTAGTTTCCCGCTCTTGCGAGCAGAAAACTGCTATTGATAAACAGTCTGCTCTGCAGCCTGTAAAAAATAACACACACGAAAAGGTCGCCTATTTATCAGGCGACCTTTTCGCTTAAGTGCATGATTATATATCCATAAGAAGTTTTTCGGCTTTTATAAGATAACCATAAGCTATTGGATCAACTTTTCTGAGATTCTTCATTTTCTGAAAATCACTTGATTGTAATGGCATATGTATCAATTCACTTGTATCATTCACTTTCTCAAAAGGGGTTTCTGTAAGTAAACAAGCAGCCATATAAATGATTTTCGGAGCTAATGTAGATGCTTTTTCCATGCTGAATCCTTTTGCCATAACATGATTGGTAAGTTTCTTTGTACCTTCCAGATAATGTGGAAAATCTGTTTCGTAGACTTTACCTCTCTTTAGCGATCATATTTCCTCCAGTACTGACGGTACATACTCATTAAGAATATCCTTATATTTCTTTCCTGCCCCTTTTCTGTTTGCATAACGGAACATGGTACTTTTATCAAGCGAATACCTGTTGAATGCATCTGTAAAAATGGTACTATATTCAGACTCAGAAACGATTTTTGACAGAAGTTTATCTACTGAAATATCAACAAGGATTTTTTCAAGACGGCTGTGCCAGAATAGTTCCGTTCCTTTAGGCGATTCAGATGGAAGTCTGTTTATAACGATCAGGTCATCGACTAAATATCTGAAATATTCATCAGCTTTGGGTTTAAGTAATACTTTCCCTGGATAATGGCTTTTTAGCGAATCAAACACGTAATCTATTATATCATTTTCGACCGATAAAAAGATTGTGTTATGGGAATACAGATGATTAACAAAAGTATTTAGCTGAGTCAGTTCAAATATTCGATAATTCAGATCATAAAATTCAGTTGTAATTATTTCAGCTATATTGTGCGCTTCTTCTGAATAAGAATATGAATATATCGGCTTCGAATCGCAGGATATATATTTATCTCTTCCTAAATGAAATACTTTTCCTGATGATATATCTTTCCTTAATGCGTAATCGTAAGAATGTTTTGATTTTGTTTTCCCGGATTTGATTAGGTGATCATAATATTCATGACGAGTAAATATTTCTTTGCTGTTCATATTCTGAGTATCCATAGATTAACACATCCTTTTTACGAATCCGGCAGTATTTTAAAATTACTGCCGCTCTTGTAAATATTATAATGCTATTCCTTTAAAATGTCAACACGAAATCGGCAGTAAATTCGTTTTACTGCCGCTCTTGCGTCAGGACGACTGCAACAGAAAATGTAGTTTCCCGCTCTTGCGAGCAGAAAACTGCTATCTATAAACAGTCTGCTTCCGCAGCCTGTAATAAAATACAACCACACAATAATATTTATGAAAATAATGTGTGGTTGTATTATTTTTTTATTGACAAGCACACATTACTTTGTTATAATCAAATGTGTAGAAGTAGAAAGTGAGGTGACCGTAATGTCTGAAAATGAAAAGATAAAAGATCTGATGACAAAAACAACTGATGGAATCGTTACTACGAAACAGGTAACTGAATCAGGAATACATCGAAGTGCATTAAAAGAAATGGTAGACATAGGTGAACTTTATCGTTATGCACGGGGACTGTATCTGAGCAAAGATGCATGGGAAGATGATTTTTACTTACTGCAGAAAAAATACGGACGAGGTATATTTTCTCATGATACAGCACTTTATCTTCTCGGATATTCTGATCGTACTCCGGCAAAGTACACCATGACATTTCCAAAAGGTTATAACGCGCCGTCTTTAAAACAGGAAAGCATAATTGTAAAGAGAGTTATTCCGGAAAACTATTCGTTTGGAATTATAGAAATGCAGTCATACTGCGGTCATTCAATAAATGTTTATGATCTTGAAAGAACCCTTTGTGATATTCTTCGTGGAAGCGGAAGTGATATTCAAATCGTGAATGCAGCTATGAAAAAATACGCTGCTTCAAAAGAGAAAAACATTCATAAATTGATGCAGTACGCAGAGATTTTAAGGGTTAAGCCGAAGGTACAGCGTTATATGGAGGTACTTTTATGATTACCACGAATAACGATAATAACGTCGGGTATGAAGACAAGACAGCGGATCTATATAGACTTGTTCATGATATTGTGCCTTTCTTTATGAGCAGTCCGCGTGAAAGTGCTAAAAGTCAGTTACTTTTTACTTTAAAAGCATACTGGGAAGGAGATAAAGAACTTTTCAGAGGACTTGAAATAGAGAAACTTGAAGAAAACAATCCGAATGCATGGCAATCATATCCTGTGTTCTATTTCGATTTCACTACATCTGATTATCGAACAGAAAATGCACTTGAAGAGGTAATCGATTATCATTTAAGCGGTTGGGAAAAGCTTTATGGCATAGATTATGTTAGCGACAATAATGCTGTAAGATTCAGCAATCTTATTGTCAAGGCTAAAGAAATAACTGGCAAGAACTGCGTTGTTCTTGTAGATGAATATGATAAAGCTATTTTTGATCTTGCTGATGATAAAGAAAAATGTGAACATAATTGTAATATACTGGAGGATTTGCTCTCTGTACTGAAAAGTTCTGACGGAGATCTTAGATTTATTTTTATTACTGGTAAAAGGAAGTGCCATAAGGCAAAAATGTTTAACGCACTGGACTATCTTGTAGATATATCTTTCAACGATGCTATGGGCATATAGAATGAGGTGATCATATGCTGAATATTATTTTCGGTGATATAAATGAGAAAGATTATCCAAACTATGTTTATGAGCCTGGATTGTATTTTAATAATACCTATCTTGACTCATGGATCACAGATGATTTCTCTAAAAGGATGATCAAAAGTGTAGATAAAGGTATTGTCATCAGCCCAAATGCAGTTGATACAAAAGCAATGGGTATTATTCCTGTAACAATGATATCGAGAGGCTTGAAAACGCTTATACTTTTACAGCATGATAGTACAAGAATTTTTAATGTATCAGCATGCGGAGATAATTGTGCAAGATGGGTACTGGAAATTGCTAAAAGGTCAGATAAAGATTTGCTGATCAATTTAAGACATATTATGGATTTCGGCGATAAACCGTATGAGATAAAGATAGTGAATAATGATATGGTAGTCCATAATGCCAAAGAGTATGTCATGAACGCTGGATTATTTCTTTAAAATAGCACTCCGAAGGCGTAACGAGGAGCGGCAGTAAAAACGATTTACTGCCGCTTTCGTCTTTGCTAACCCATCACACCAAATCGGGATAATTTTACATTGACGAAACATCAGTACGATGGTAAAATTATAAGTAATATTAACGTACCGATCAAACAGAACAGGAGGGAAACATATGAACTACACGATAATGCACAGAGACAAGGCAATCGCCCTTGCCGATGAAAATGGTATATCAGAAATAATAATTCCGGAACTCTGTCCTGCCTGTTTTGCTCCGGGAATGCCGCTTCATATATGGCTTGATAACCGCTGCATAGACGTTCACCGTTCTCATTCAAGAAAGCTTTTCAAAGCCCTTCGCCTGAGAAATCCGGATGATCTTAGCGAAGTTGTCGGCATCGGACACGGTGTTTCAATAACGGATAACTGGTGGATAAGAAGAACTGATGAAACTCTTGATTACAGTTCTCTAAAGGAATATAACGAGGAAATTGCCGATATTGCATTTTACGGTTCTTCCGAATCAGATTCCGGTAACAGAAAAGGATATCTCGAGTTCGGTACGGTCGGAAGCTACGAAAAAGCATGGCGTTTTATCGATGGCAGCTGGTATATGTTCAAACAGGGAAGCACACAGGAACTTTTGAGTGAGTATTATTCCTATCAGTTCCTTAAACATATGAATGTAAATGTAGCCGAATATGAGATGCACAACAGGATCTCCGAAGAAACAGGGATCAGAACATCATATATCGTAACGAAGGACTTTACCGGAAATGCAGATGTTGATTTTGAACCGTTCTGCAATTATTACCACGATCATGATGAACCGGAATATATTATTCCGCGTCTCGATAAGGATCTTGTAAAGCCGTATGTAATGATGGTATTTTACGATGCACTTCTTCATAACGATGACAGACATAATCAGAACGCCGGTGTTCTCCGTGATTCTGCAACAGGAAAAACAACCGGCCTTGCGCCGTATTTTGACTACAATCTCGGCCTGATATCAACAGGTGTTCCGAGAATAGATGATGTTCGCGGTAATCTTTTTACCGATAGTATTTTATCCAATACAGTATGCTGCGATATCCTGAAACGTGAACTTCCTGACAGAGATCTTATCATACAAAGTACAAACGCAGCAGAAGCGGAAACTTCAGCAGTTTTTGATTATATCACCCCGAATTACGGACTTGTAAATGATTATATAATCAGGACTTATGATTTTCTTGCAAAGTCTTTGAAAAACAAATGATTAACATATTAAATCTAAAGGTTACATCTATTTATAGATTTATCATACACATACGAAAGGAACAAACAGATGAAACTTTACCACGGCAGCTACACTGAAGTGACAAAACCGGTACTGCTACAAAGTAACCGAGCACTTGACTTAGGAAAAGCTTTTTATCTTACTTCTGATTACGAACAGGCTAAAAAATGGGCTAAACTTACGGCTGAACGCAGAAAAACGTCATCAGCAGTGGTAAATGAATTTGATTTTGATGAAACAAAATTATCAGAACTTAATGTTCTGCATTTTGAATCCGCTGACCATGACTGGCTGAAATTTGTAAGCGAATGCCGCACAAACAAAAACTACTCTGATAGTTACGATTTGATTTCCGGACCAGTTGCAAATGATCAGACATTTGAAGTTATCCAGCTCTATTTTATCGGAGCATACGATGAAGAAGAGGCGTTACGAAGACTTCTTCCATTCAAACTCAAGGATCAGTATGCATTTAAAACAGAAAGATCTCTTGAATTGCTTACATTTCGAAGGGCGGTGTTCGTATGAGTACAAAAATTCTTCCTTACATACTGAAATACTATGACAAAGAAGTCGTAATGTTAATGTGCGAAAAATACGATTACAATGAAATGGATGCACTTCGCCGTTTTATTAAATCAGAAACATATGCGATGCTTTCTGATCCGGCACTTGAAATGTGGCAATTCGGATATCCTGCTATTTTTGATATGTGGGAAGTCGAGCAGATAACCGGTGATCCACGTAATTCAGTCTATATCAGAGGTGTGTAATATGACAAAAGAAACTGAATATTTCATCTTTCTGCTGGAGCAGTACGCACAGTACAGCGGAACTACAGCAAATAAAGTGCTTGAAAAATGGGATTCACTTAACATTACCGATTTCATCATGGATATGTATGAACGTTATCACTGCGAAGCAATCGAAAACGCTTTTGAAGATATTAACGCACTGATTGAAGAACGATCTGCTGTGCATTAAAGTTTTCAGCTCTTGCGTTAGGGCGACTTCTTCAAAAAATGTAGTTTCCCGCTCTTGCGAGCAGAAAACTGCTATCTATAAACAGTCTGCTCTGCAGCCTGTAAAAAATAACACACACGAAAAGGTCGCCTGCCAGGTGACCTTATTTTTTTCCCATCGTGATATAATGGTTACAGAAACAAATCCACCCGACAACGCCAGCAATACCGCAGGAGGAATGCAAATGGTTTATGTAATGAGCGATATCCACGGCGAGTACAACAAGTACCGTAAAATGCTTGAAAAAATCAGATTCAGCGATAATGATATTCTGTACATCCTCGGTGATGTAGTTGACCGCGGTCCGGAACCGGCAAAGATCCTTCTTGATATGATGAAGCGTCCAAACGTTGTTCCAATGCTCGGAAATCATGAAGCAATGGCTTATCCGGTACTTGAAAAACTTGCGGAGAAGGAGTTCGATTTTAATAAGATCGATAAAGATACAATGGACGCTATGAGAGACTGGATAGATGAAGGCGGATGGGCGACAATCGAATCTTTCCGTGAGTTACCGATCGAAACCTGCAGAGATATCCTTGATTATATGAATTACTTCTTTGCACTGATCCAGGATGTAGAGGTAAATGGCAGGACGTTTACTCTTGTTCATGCTGGACTTGGAAGCAGAAAAAGAAGAATTGTCAGAAAACATGATCTTATCTGGTCACGTCCGAATCCGCATATCAGGTACATAAAAGAGAAGAATTCATATCTTGTCTGCGGACATACGCCGACATGCATTTTCGGAGCCAATAATCGTATCTATCGATGCAGAAACAATATTTTCATCGACTGCGCAGCGGTTTTCGGCGGCAGGCTTGGTTGTCTGTGCCTTGATAATTTTAAGGAATACTATGTGTAAAGGAGGAACCGCCAGTGAGTAAGCATATTGATCTGTCTCCGGAATCGCTTCTGTTATTTGTACCGGATGTGTATCAGAAATCGATTCTGGATATCGATTATACGAGCCTGAAAGAAAAGGGCATTGAAGTTATTTCATTTGATATTGATGACACAATAGGGGCACTTGAAAAGAATTATCTGAGATATTTTGTCGGTGCATTCGGTCTGAAGAAATCGAAGGCGAAATTTGAAGAGCTGAGACAGATGGGTTTCAAAATTGTACTGATAACGAATTCCAATAAAAAGATCGCGAAGATGTATCATAAAAAGCTGCATACAGACTGGATGATCTACGAAGCCCGTAAACCGGATCCGTTATGTTTTGAGGAGACGCTGAAGCGTTATAAGATCACACCTGATAAAATGGCACATGTGGGGAACAGTATTGTTAATGATATCTATGGAGGAAACAGAGCGGGGATAACGACTTGTCTTGTTCGCCGAAAAGGAAAATGGGGCAAGGTGTATGAGTCGCAGGAGCATGATGTAGGAAAGATACTGGAAAAGAATGATCTCTGGAGAAAGCATCATATTGATTCTGATGGGGATCAGTATTATCAGATGGGTGAGAAGCAGAAAGGAATTTGTAAAAGTTCATAGACAGATGGGGTTATTAACTGGTAATATCTCAGTTTGTAATTTTCGGGGTTGCTTTGTATTTGAAAATGAGTATGTGTAGGATTAATTAAACTTAATTCTTTAGTAATTCCAAATTGAATATGAACAGATTGTTAATATTCACAAAAATATCTTAAAATACTTGTATTTTTTTATTTTATTTAGTATACTTAAATATATAAATAAGTTGTATGAGACTTATTTCGAATGCATGAAAACATGTATCGCAAAGCTATAGAGACTTGTGGGGATTGGTCATCTGGCTGTTATGGGGGAATAAGATTGATTTGTACACCGCAGGTATAAGTATATGCTTGCGGTGTTTTTATTATTTTTAAAATAATTAATGATAGGGGGATTAACATGGCAAACGATGCACTGTTAAATGCAAAAAAACAAAAGAATGATGAGTTCTATACGCTGTATGAATATATTCAGAAAGAGGTAAATGCATATCTTGAATATGATCCTAATACCTTTAAGGGAAAAACCGTATTATGTCCCTGTGATGATCCAGAATGGTCGAACTTCACGAAATTCTTCGCTCAGAATTTCAAAAAGCTGGGTCTGAAGAAGTTGATTAGTACAAGCTACTCGATGGAAGCCAAGAAGGAGAAGTACGAACAATACCATCAGATGACTATGTTCGAGACACTTTTCCCTCAATATGACGAAGAAAAGTCCAAAACCAAAGGAAAGATATTCACTCTTACTCGTGATACAAATAAATACGGTAAAATCGATTACGATGACCTCGAATGGGAATACCTTGAAGGAGATGGAGATTTTCGTTCCGAGGAAGTGAAGAAACTGCGAGATGAGGCAGACATTATTGTGACCAATCCTCCATTCTCACTTTTCCGAGAGTTTGTAGCTTGGGTTCTAGAAGCTAGCAAAAAATGTCTTATAATAGGACAGATTGGTATGGCAACTTATAAGGAAATCTTTCCTGAAATACAGAACACTCGTCTTTGGGTTGGGGTGACATGCAATGATGAGGATATGGTTTTCGAAGTTCCGGAAGGTGCTGATGTAAATCCTAAAGATAGGGATAAGGCTGCTCGTATGGGATATGTCGGAAATTATACGCGCCAAGGGAATGCTTGTTGGTTTACAAACATAGATCACGGTCGGAGACATGCTCCATTACAACTAATGTCGATGAATGATAACCTTAAATACAGTAAACACAAAGATTTACTGCAAAAAGGTTATATATCTTATTTTAATTATGATGGTATAGATGTTCCTTATGTAGATGCTATTCCATGTGATTATAATGGGGTTATGGGTGTACCGACATCTTTTTTAAGCAAATATAATCCTGAACAATTTGAAATTGTGGATAATGGTGCATATGCTCCAAAAACATTGGACCACATCGCTTATAAAAGCAAAGATATTATTTGCTACGAAAAAAATGGCATAGCAGTATGGACAACTCCTTATACTGTTTCTGAAAGGAAAGCAGGGAATGGTCTACGTTTAAACGAAGATGGTTTACCGGGAGGACTTCCATACGGAAGAATACTTATAAAAGCACGGAGGTGAGTTAATGGAAACAACGCTAAGAACTGACATTACGGTTGAAGACATTTGCAAAGGTTTTGTCTATAATGAGTACGAAGGTAAAGGGCTGTTTGGCCTTTCTGGAAAGTTGGTAATTCAACCGGAATATCAGCGAAATTATATTTATGCAGATGGGAAAAAGGATGTTGCTGTTGTGCAGTCATTGCTCAAAGGATATCCGCTTGGTCTGATTTACTTTGTCAAGACTGTTGATGGTAAGTACGAAGTTCTCGATGGACAGCAGCGAATTACTAGTTTTGGTAGATTTGTAACTGGAAAGTTTTCCGTCATGGATATTAATAATATTCCACGTTATTTCGATGGTTTGGCAGACGATCAAAAACGAAAGATTATGAAGGCTAAACTTACAATCTATGAATGCGAAGGTGAAGAGTCGGAAATTAAGGAATGGTTCAAAACCATAAATATTGTCGGTGTTCCTTTGAATGAGCAAGAATTGTCTAACGCAATTCATTCCGGGCCGTTTGTTACAAAGGCGAAGGCTGAGTTTAGCAATTCGCAAAACGCCAATATTCAGAAATGGCATGCCTATATAAACGGTGATGTCAAGAGGCAGGATTACTTGCGGACTGCACTTTCGTGGGTGTCAAAAGGCAACATAGATTCTTATATGAGCCAACATCGTTTTGATACGGACATAACTGAACTCAAAACCTACTTTACTAGCGTTATTGACTGGGTATCGAGTGTGTTTACCGATGTGGAGTCTGAGATGCGTGGGTTAAACTGGGGAGATTTGTATGAACGTTTCCACGAAAATTCATATGATCCAGCAGAAGTTCATAATAAAGTACAAGAGTTGTATTCGGACTTTTTTGTAAAAAACCGAAAAGGCGTGTTTGAATATATTCTTGGTGGATGTATGGATACGAAACTTCTTGATGTTCGAATTTTTGACGATGTTACCAAGAAAACTGTGTACACCACTCAAACGGCTGATGCTAACGTTCGCGGCATTTCTAATTGCCCTCTCTGCGCAGGAGGGAATGACAACAATAAAGCCAGGATATATAAGTTGAATGAAATGGATGCTGATCATGTTACTGCTTGGAGTAATGGAGGAGCTACTGATATAAGCAATTGTACCATGCTTTGCAAAACACATAATCGTTCCAAAGGAAATCGCTGATGTTAAAACATGGAGGGTTATGTAATTGCGCGAGAAAATAGGAGACTAAGATATTTAATATCTAACTGGTTATGGAAAAACATGAGCAATTAGAACAGTTCTTTGAAGAATCAGGATTGACGAATACTATTGTGGCTGAAAATACCAGCTCTGCGAGTTAAAAAAATTGCTATCTATAAACAATTTATTCCTCAACCTGAATGAAAAATTAATATATGCACGAAAAGGTCGCCCATCAGGTGACCTTTTCCTTTAGCTTCTATGCTATAATAATATCAAAAACCAAATCCAATAGCATAGAAAGAGAGGTGGATCTAAATGATAAAGCTTAAATGCAAAACCTGTCCGTATCATCTCGGATTAATAAAATGCGTAAAATCTCCATGCATCGAATGCGAACTTAACAAACGCAGAACTCATCCTTTTCAGGACAAAGATAAAATTATTATCTGCACAAAATGCGGAAGCAAAATAATCATAGACGGTAAGTGTGCAGTATGCGGTACTAAAGAAAGATGATCATATGACAGTATCCGTACAAACCAATTTTCATCTGATCAAGATGAAAATTTATAAGTAGCACGCCGAAGGCGTACCGAGAGTGGCAGTAAAACCGATTTACTGCCGCTTTCTTTATTCACCATACCAAATCGGGATAATTTTACATTGACGAAACATCAGTAGAATGGTAAAATTATTAATAGTTACGTATAATCACATTTAACCGGAAAGGATGAGAAAAATTAATACAGAAGCAGTAACAGAAATAACTGATCAGCTTACTGAAGCGGCGGTGACGGAAATCGATGTTGTTGGTGTTATCGCTGAAAAGGCAGAGGAAACGGTATCGATCTATACCAGGCTTTCTGCAATGTTCGGTGAGAAACTGCCTAACATTGTATTCGCTGTAATAAGCTTTGTTATCGGTTTTATAATCACAAAAATAGTGCTGAAAATAATAAGCAGAATGTCCGGAAAATCAAAGCTTGACAAAACAGCAAACGGTTTTCTGCATTCTTTTGTAAGCGCTATTTTATATTCTATCGTCATAATCATTTCACTTAATGTGCTTGGTGTACCTATGGCATCCATACTCACTGTTATCGGTGCGGCAGGTCTTGCACTCAGCCTTGCGCTTCAGCAGTGCCTTTCCAACGTGGCGGGTGGATTCCTTATCCTGATCACGAAGCCGTTCAAGGCAGGGGACTTTATCGAGATAAACGGCGTGACAGGCGAGGTCGAGGGTATTTCAATTCTCTATACCAAACTTCTTACTCCGGACAATAAGTTGTCATATATACCAAACGGTTCAGCTGCAAATGAACGTATCATAAACTATACCGTTACCCGTACAAGAAGACTTGACCTTGTGTTCTCGGTAAGCTATGAAAGTGATTTCCGAAAAGCTATCGAAGTTATAAACGGCGTCATAGAAAATAATAAGATGGCACTGAAGAAGCCTGAACCGATAGTAAGACTTACAGCCCACGGGAAGAGTTCACTGGATATCGACTGCAAGGTATGGGTAAAAAGCAGTGACTATTTCAGTCTGAAATATGATCTTATGGAACAGGTGAAGGATGCCTTTGATGAAAACGGCATAGAAATACCTTATACAAAGATAGACGTAAACATGAAAAACAAGGGAGAATAAAATGGCACGTTCAAAATTACTGTACGTATGCAGTAACTGCGGATTTGAAAGTTCAAAATGGAACGGACGCTGCACAAACTGCGGTGAGTGGAATACGTTTGAGGAAAAGGAGGCTGTGGATGTAAAGACAACATCTTCCTTTTCAAGACAACAATCTGCAGCACCGAGTCTTGCAGACAAACTTTCACGGCTCGGGGAGATAGGAGCAGACACTGATGTACGTTACGACACAGGCCTTTCCGAACTTAACCGTGTGCTCGGCGGCGGTCTTGTCAAGGGATCCATCGTTCTTATCGGCGGTGAACCGGGTATAGGTAAAAGTACGATTCTGCTTCAGATCTGTCAGTACTTCGGCGAGGAACACTCCATACTGTATATCTCTGGAGAAGAATCGGTCCGTCAGATAAAGCTTCGTGCGGCACGACTGAACGTTACGACGGAAAGTCTTTATCTTCTTTCGTCAAATGACGTCGAGTCCATATGTACCACCATTGAGGAAACTGAGCCGGACATAGTAATAATCGACTCGATACAGACCATGAACCTAAAGCAGATAAGTTCAAGTCCGGGAAGCATAACCCAGGTGCGTGAGTGTACCAACATGTTCATGAACACGGCTAAGAAACTTGAAATACCGATACTCATTGTCGGTCACGTAAACAAGGACGGCGCCATAGCTGGACCTAAGGTAATGGAGCATATTGTTGATGCGGTTCTGTACTTTGAGGGCGAGCGGAACTTAAGCTACCGTATTCTCCGTGCAGTAAAGAACCGTTTCGGTTCCACCAATGAGATAGGCGTTTTCGAAATGATGGATGTTGGTCTGAAACAGGTGGAAAATCCGTCCGAAATGCTTCTTGCAGGCAGACCGGTCGATGTTTCGGGTACCTGTGTCGCCTGCATAATGGAAGGCTCACGTCCGATTCTTGCTGAAGTACAGGTGCTTGCAACCAAGTCAGGATTTGCATCACCGCGAAGGGTGTGCACCGGTTTTGACTACAACCGAATGGCAATGATCGTTGCCGTACTGGAAAAAAGGGCTGGTCTGTTTTTCGGAACAATGGACATTTACGTAAACGTTGTCGGCGGATTCAAGCTCGATGAACCTGCAGGTGATCTGTCAGTTGCTCTGGCACTTCAGTCGAGTCTCTTTGACAAGCCGGTGAGCGAAAAAGTCATAGCTTTCGGTGAAATAGGCCTCGGCGGCGAGATACGTTCTATCTCTCACGTACCTAACCGTATTCGTGAGGCAGAAAGAATGGGATTTGAGGTTGTTATCCTTCCGAAACATTCGATGAAGGAGATAAATCCGGGAACGTACAAAACAAGAATAATCGGAGTTTCAAATATAAGGCAGGCTTTTGCAGCGGTAAATGCCATAGCCCGTGAGGAAACAGACAGAAAAGAGGAAAACTGATGAAATTTATATCATGGAACGTAAACGGCTTCAGAGCCTGCCTTGGAAAAGGCTTTGAAGATTATTTTAAATCGGAAGAAGCAGATATTTTCTGTCTGCAGGAAACCAAGATGCAGCCGGGGCAGGCTGATTTTGATCCTGAAGGATATCATTCCTACTATCACAGTGCTGAGAAGAAGGGCTATTCAGGAACAGCAGTGTTTACGAAAAAGGAACCGCTGAACGTAACTTACGGAATAAACGGTGAGCACACTGACGAGGGAAGAGTCATTACCTGCGAGTACGAGAATTTCTACTTTGTCTGCTGCTACGTTCCGAATGCACAGCCGGGACTTAAGAGGATAGATTACCGTATGGAATTTGAAGATGCGATGAGAGCGTATCTTAAGGAACTCGACAGTAAAAAGCCGGTAGTTTACTGCGGTGACTTAAACGTTGCACATAATGAGATAGATCTTAAAAATCCAAAATCCAATGCAGGCAATGCCGGATTTTCAGACGAGGAACGCGGCAAGATGACTGAACTCCTCGGAGCCGGTTTTGCCGACACATTCAGAAGACTTAACCCTGATCTTACAGGAGCTTACTCATGGTGGTCATACCGCTTCAACGCCAGAGCCAACAACGCAGGGTGGCGTATCGACTATTTCATAGTCTCTGAAAGACTGATGGAGAAAGTCGAAGCTTCTGAAATACACTCAGAAGTACTGGGAAGTGACCATTGTCCGGTTGTTCTGAAAATAGATCTGTAATGAAAGATGCCCTGGAGCATCTAAGGTGAACTTAAAAGCGGCAGCATAACCATTGCGGTTTATGCTGCCGTTTAATTTGGTGTAATGCTAAGGAAACGCTGATTTATTCATAAATCAGCGTGGGGGTTCGGGGCGAAGCCCCGCAATCTCCCCACCCGGAAATACGGCGAAGCCGTATTTCCGGTTTAATCAGTGTTTCCCTAAAAATATTTTTTTTAAAATTTTCAAAAAAAGTGTTACACATTAAGATTACTGTGCGTTTATATAAGTGAAGGACAGATCTGAACTTCAAAAAAGGGAGGAAGCGTATGACGGATAATGAAATACTGAGTCTGATGCGGGAAAATCCGCCGGAGGGACATCGGGAACTTTTTAATAAATATTACAGCTATGTATATGCCATAGTGAACAGGATACTAACCGGATCCGGCAGTGCAGATGATGCGGAGGAATGCGTCATAGATGTATTTGCATCGGTTATGATGAAACTTGTTCCCGACGAAAACTGCTCATTAAAGTCGTACATCGGGACGACTGCACGAAATGCCGCAATAAGCATGCAGCGTTCGCTCGTGATAAAGACGGGCAGAAACGTATCTGCAGACGATGAGAATATGGCAGAGATCGCAGATGATGAGGATATCGAAGAAAAGAACGACAGATCAGAAACATCTGAGCTGCTTCTTAAAAAGGTCTCCGAGCTCGGGCCTCCCGATTCAATAATAATTATTCAGAAATACTACTACGATAAAAGCTCAAAGGATATAGCCGAAATGGTAGGACTTAATGCAGTCGCTGTCAGAATGCGCTGCACAAGAGCAATGAAGAGGCTTAAAAAGCTCCTTGAAGCCGACGGTATAACTTTGTAAAGGAGAGTACATATGAATAATAATAAGAAAATAATAGAAACTCTTCGCAAAGCGGATAAGGCTTCTGTGGAGAAATTAATGACAGATGAAGCAAAGAAGAACGAGATATTTGCAAAGGCACAGCTCAGAGCAAATATAAGTCAGTCCGAATACACATATAGTGTGAGGGGCGCTGAAGATAACAGGAGGAGAATCAACATGACGAGATTTATAAACATAGCTGCAACAGTGGCACTTATGACAGGACTTGTAGGCGGGGGAGCATATATGAATAATAAGCTTCCGAAGACTCCTGAGCCGGAAACGTATCCAGAGACAGAAACACAGGTAACTGTTACGGTACCGGAGACTGTAACAGCTGTAAATACAGAAGTTCAGGTCACAAAACCGGGGACAGAAGAGCATGATAAGTCCACAGTGACCGAAGTTGTTTACGTTACTGCAGAAGGGACTTCGGCTGTCGAAGATACAGAAGTTACTACCGTGCAGCAAGTGACAGAAGAGCAGAATAAGGTCAGCGTGACCACGGAGGAATTAACTGAAAAGGTCAGCAAAGAGGATCTTATCGAAAAGGCTAAGGATAATAATTGTGTGAATTATTTTGATAAGTTCTCTGCGGACTATACTGTTCTTATAAACGAGGGAGGAGAATTTTATTCAGAGCCTGCGACTATTACAGGAAAGTTCTATCTTGATGAAGTCGGTGCTTCTGCTTCAAGAACATCCGAGCAATATGTAAACGGTAAGTGCATCAGCAAGTCTCTCATAGCTATAAAGGACAATCTGTACTATGAAGCTAGAGAAGAATGGGCAGAAACAGATTACTCAAACGGTGGATTTATATTCCTTGAAACTCCGAAAAAAAATTGCTGGGTAAAAGATAATAATTCCGATAAGGTATTTTTATTACCTGTTGGTAGGGAATTAGATGTATATAATCCGGAAAACTGGGAAATAACAGGAGAAAGAATAGAAAACGGCAGGAAGATAGTATTGGTAAGCGGTGTTCAGAAAGGCGATAACAATTATGAAGGTGTTTATCGTGAACGCACTTACACTGCAGAAGCTGACGCAGCAACAGGTGTGCTCCTTTCTTATGAAGAGCGTGACAGAGAAGGAAACATTACTTATTCATACAAAACAACTAATTACAGGTTTGACGATGATGCTGTGGAATTCAGATCAGCAGCAGATATAATAAACGAAATTAAAAACAGTGGATTTACTATGTATGGAAGCGACGGAAATATCATTGAGTGATATTGAAATTGAGCAACTCCGATGAAGGTGCACCTTCGGTGAATTGAAAAACGGCAGCATAACTATTGCGGTTACGCTGCCGTTTCGTTCATTATCGTTTCAGAATCGCTTTTAAAAATCGATAAAAGCGATAAAATCGATTTAGCTGTTAAAAATCACTGTCAGCAAACCTTCCACGGATTTTCCTTACCGTCGAAATGGCATCTTGCACCGCGGAGGGAGTCGCGTACCATTGTGAGTATGGTCTGCTCAGTGTAGAAGGCCATGTGGTGTGTCATTGTAACGTTCGGATAGCTTCTGAGAAGGTAGAGTGGCTTCTTGTGAAGTATCTCCTCGCGTCTGTCGTAGTAAACAAGATCAAATTCGTCTTCGATTACGTCAAGACCCATTCCGCCGATCTTTCCGCTTTCAAGTGCGTCGATGGCAGCTTCAGTGTCGATGAGTGCACCGCGGGCTGTGTTTACTATGATAACGCCGTTCTTCATCATTGCAAATTCATCTTTGCCGAGCATGTGGAATGTGCTTTCGTTTGAAGGGGCGTGAAGTGAAATGATATCTGAATTCTTTAAAAGGTCATCAAGTTCCGTGTATTCAGCATATGCAGGAAGTTCCTTGTTTTTTCTCGGACTGTAAACAAGAACTTTGCACTTGAATCCTTCAAGAAGACCGATGAGGGAAGAACCTATGCTTCCTGCACCGATTATGCCGACTGTAAGACCGGAAAGCTGTTTTCCGAGAAGGCCTTTGAGTGTGTAGTCCTGTCCGTAGAAACGGTGTTCTATCGATTTGGTTTTTCTGAGAGTCATGAGCATGAGCATGAGAGTGAACTCAGCAACGCCTTCAGGGCCATAAGGTGTGTTTGCTACTGTAATTCCGAGTCTTCTGCAGGCTTCAAGGTCAATGTGATCGTAGCCGATGGTTCTTGTTACGATGTAGCGTATGCCAAGCGCGTAGTATTTTTCGAGCATCTCAGCGGTCAGAGGTGTCGTGATTATATTAAGACACTGACAGCCTGCTGCGAGTTCAACGTTGTCAGGTGTCGGTGAGAAAGGAACGTGTTTAAGTTCTATACCGAACTCATCAGCAAACTGATCAAAGTACTGTTTTTCATCAAAATCGCGGTAATTGTAAGCGAACATTTTAATCTTATCCATGTTGTTTTCTCCTGTAAAATCAATAATATTAATTTTGTAACTGTTCAGGACCTCAATCTTCAATAGCATAAAATAGATTGCCTTCGAAAACATTTAAGATAGCCTGAAAAGCATTTTTCCCATGTTTCTTAGCAGTGCCGATGTAAGACATCGCAGCCAAATAATCACGGATACCG
>JAFRUS010000089.1 GCA_017438745.1 Oscillospiraceae bacterium
CACCAGTGATCATGTTCTTAACATAGTCAGCGTGGCCTGGGCAGTCAACGTGAGCATAGTGACGGTTCTTTGTCTCGTACTCAACGTGAGCTGTGTTGATTGTGATACCTCTTTCTCTTTCTTCCGGAGCAGAGTCGATGTTAGCGGAGTCCTTCTTTTCTGCAAGACCCTGAAGAGCGAGTGTCTTTGTGATAGCAGCTGTAAGAGTTGTCTTACCGTGGTCAACGTGACCGATTGTACCGATATTTACATGTGGTTTGTTACGTTCAAATTTTTCCTTTGCCATTGGATTTTTCCTCCTCAATAAAAATTATAGAATAGCTTTATACTATGATATCAATTTTAACAGATATCAGATATAAATTCAAGTGTTTTCGGAATATTTTTAAAATATTCCTTTAAGAAAAGCAGGATTATTCAGCCTTGCTTCTCTTGCTGATGATCTTTTCAGCGATTGACTTCGGAACTTCAATGTAGCTGTGTGGTTCCATTGAGTACTGTCCACGACCCTGTGTCTTTGAACGGAGGTCGTTTGAGTAACCGAACATTTCTGAAAGCGGAACAAGACAGTCAACCTGGATTGTACCTGGTCTTGTTTCCTGACCAAGGATCTGGCCTCTTCTTGAGTTGAGGTCACCGATAACTGTTCCGAGATAATCATCAGGAACGATTACTGATACCTTCATGATAGGTTCAAGAATTACTGGGTTAGCCTTCTTCATAGCTTCCTTGAACGCCATAGAACCAGCGATCTTGAATGCCATTTCTGAAGAGTCGACTTCGTGGTATGAACCGTCGTAGAGGTCAACCTTAACGTCAACTACCTGGTAGCCCGCAAGAACACCAGACTGCATAGCGCCCTGGATACCAGCGTCAACAGCAGGGATGTATTCCTTAGGAATAGAACCGCCGACAACTGAGTTCTTGAATTCGTAGCCCTTACCTGACTCGTTAGGTTCAACCTTGATCTTAACGTGTCCGTACTGACCCTTACCACCTGACTGACGTGCATACTTCATGTCAACATCAGCGAAGTTCTTGATTGTTTCCTTATATGAAACCTGTGGAGCACCTACGTTAGCTTCTACCTTGAATTCACGGAGAAGTCTGTCAACGATGATATCGAGGTGGAGCTCACCCATACCAGCGATGATTGTCTGGCCAGTTTCTTCATCTGTCCATGTCTTGAATGTAGGGTCTTCTTCAGCAAGCTTTGAAAGGGCGATACCCATCTTTTCCTGGCCTGCCTTAGTCTTAGGTTCGATAGCGAGGTTGATAACCGGTTCAGGGAATTCCATAGATTCGAGGATAACCGGGTGCTTTTCATCACAGAGTGTATCACCTGTTGTTGTGTTCTTAAGACCAACAGCAGCTGCGATATCACCAGCGTAAACTGTTTCGATATCTTTTCTGTGGTTTGAGTGCATCTGAAGGATACGACCGATTCTTTCCTTGTTGTCCTTAGTAGCATTAAGTACTGATGAACCAGTGCTTATTGTACCTGAATAAACTCTGAAGAAGCAGAGCTTACCAACGAACGGGTCAGTAGCGATCTTGAATGCGAGTGCTGAGAATGGTTCGTCATCTGATGACGGACGTTCACATTCTTCGTCTGTATCAGGGTTGATACCCTTGATAGCTGGTACGTCAAGTGGTGAAGGCATGTAGTCAACTACTGCGTCGAGGAGCTTCTGTACACCCTTGTTCTTGTATGAAGTACCGCATACAACAGGAACCATCTGGTTAGCTATTGTAGACTTTCTGATGCACTTCTTGATTTCTTCGATAGTGAGCTGTTCACCAGCGAAGTATTTTTCCATGAGTTCTTCGTCCTGTTCAGCAACGTGCTCGAGGAGAGCTTCATGGTATTCCTGAGCCTTGTCAGCCATGTCTTCAGGAATTTCTTCTACTCTGATGTCCTTTCCGAGGTCATCGTAGTAAACATAAGCCTTCATCTCAACTAAGTCGATGATGCCCTTGAATGTTTCTTCTGCACCGATTGGAAGCTGGATCGGAACAGCGTTACAGTGTAATCTGTCCTTCATCATGCTTACAACACGGTAGAAGTCAGCACCCATAATGTCCATCTTATTTACATAAGCCATTCTAGGTACCTGATATTTATCAGCCTGACGCCATACAGTTTCAGACTGTGGTTCAACACCGCCCTTAGCACAGAAAACTGTTACAGAACCGTCGAGAACTCGTAATGAACGCTCAACTTCAACTGTAAAGTCAACGTGACCAGGTGTGTCGATGATATTGATTCTGTGACCTGACCAGTAAGCTGTTGTAGCAGCAGAAGTAATTGTGATACCTCTTTCCTGCTCCTGCTCCATCCAGTCCATTGTTGCTGAACCTTCGTGAGTTTCACCGATCTTGTGGTTTATACCAGTGTAGAAAAGGATACGCTCAGTTGTGGTTGTCTTACCAGCATCAATGTGAGCCATGATACCACTGTTTCTTGTATTCTCAAGTGAACAATCTCTTGACATTCTAAAACCTCCGTAATCTTATTTACAGAATTACCAGCGGTAATGTGCAAATGCCTTGTTAGCTTCAGCCATCTTGTGTGTGTCTTCACGCTTCTTGCAAGAACCGCCAGTACCGTTAAGAGCATCAAGGATTTCGCCTGCAAGCTTTTCCTTCATTGTCTTTTCGTTTCTGAGTCTTGAATACTTTGTGATCCATCTTAAACCTAATGTCTGACGTCTTTCCGGACGAACTTCCATTGGTACCTGGTAAGTAGCACCACCCATTCTGCGTGCCTTAACTTCGAGAACCGGCATAATGTTTTCCATTGCCTTCTCGAAAACCTCCAGAGCATTTTCACCTGTCTTTTCAGCGACGATTTCAAATGCTTCGTAAACGATCTTCTGAGCAACACCCTTTTTACCATCAAGCATTATGTTGTTGATTAAGCGTGTTACCAGCTTTGAATTGTAAAGCGGATCCTGTAATACATCACGCTTTGCGATATTACCTCTTCTTGGCATTTTCGCTTCCCTCCTTCATATAATTGTGAATGAAATCATAGGTACTCGTTTGATCTTAGTTGATCACCCGTCAAGACCATGCAGAGAGGTATATATTATCTATATAATCTCCACATTAAATCTTTGTGGTAGTTGAATCCTATTTAGTGAATGAATAATTGCGTTTTAAGTAATGAATTACTTAGCTGCGCCAGCCTTAGGTCTCTTAGCACCGTACTTAGAACGAGCCTGCATTCTCTTTGCAACGCCCTGAGCATCAAGAGTACCTCTGATGATGTGGTAACGTACACCAGGAAGGTCCTTTACACGTCCGCCTCTGATGAGAACAACGCTATGTTCCTGAAGGTTGTGACCGATACCCGGAATGTAAGCTGTAACTTCGTATCCGTTTGTAAGTCTTACTCTGGCGATCTTTCTCATAGCTGAGTTAGGCTTCTTAGGTGTAGCTGTTCTTACTGCAGTACAAACACCGCGCTTCTGTGGTGAGCTTGCGTCTGTTGTGATCTTCTTCTTAGCATTGTAGCCCTTCTGAAGAGCAGGAGCAGTTGACTTAACCTCCAGAACATCTCTTCCCTTACGTACTAACTGGTTAAACGTAGGCATTATTTTTCCTCCTTCTTAAAATATTTAATATGTGATAGAGCATCACACTTATCAATTATACCACAAATACGCCGTTTGTCAATAGATTTTTTACCGGCCGCCTGAAAATTTATCCGAAATCACAAAAGCGTCCGGACATGAGTCTGAATGCCGGTATAATATATACATTTTTTCAGGTAAAAACTGATCATGCGGTAATATCTGAAGACTTTGGATCTATATTAGTTTCTTAAATTGATTTCAAACATCATGAATTATTTCTATAATACTGAATCTCAATAATTATTAATTCACGAATTATTATATTCTTAATTAAGTTATAATGAAATAATACGTTATCGCAATATTTTTACTGAATATTTTTACGGTATTATCCTTACTACAGGTAAAAAAATTACTATTGACATTCAAATTATATTATGATATATTGTTAACGTCGTCAATTAACTTATCGACAATAATTCAATCTGAAAGGAACATAATTATTATGAAAAAACTTACAAAAGCACTTGTAGGCGCAGCATTAGCTTTATCACTTACTGCTGTACCAGGAATCAATTCCATCATCCCGTTTGCACCGTCTTCATCATCAATTCAGACTGTAAGCGCTGGATCCGTTAAATACTACAAAGTAACTGGTGATTTAGTTCGTCTTAGAAAAGAACCAACTATTAATTCTACTACTCTCTATCTCATGAGAAAGAACGATCTTGTTTATCACAACGGCTTAGAATCAAGAGAATATCGTCCAGGATCTTATGACTATAGATGGTATCGTGTAAAATGGAACGGTGTATGGGGCTGGGCTTGCAAATCTTATCTTAAGTAATGCAAATCTTTAGTAAATGACAGGCGGAGATCTCGGACTATTCTGAGATCTCCGCTGTTTTTATTTGTCGCTAATACATAAATGTTTATATTTGTCAACGGGCATCATGTATGCCCGTTTTCTATAGCACGCCGAAGGCGTTCCTTTTTCAGGAGGCGCCATCGGCGCATTTTAACAAAACAGCCGCAGCAGTTTTTTATTCTGCTGCGGCATATTATTTGATCATATTTTAGTATTAACTGTACGCTTCGAGTTCTTCTTCAGTCATCTGCTCCGAGAAGCAGAATGTGAATGACGTACCTTTTCCCGGTGTGCTTTCAACTGATACCGTTGCTCCGTGACGTTCGGCGATCTCTTTGGCGATGGCGAGACCGAGGCCGGTGCCGTTTCGGTTCTGGCCGGTGATGGTGCGGTGGAACTTTACGAAAATAAGAGGAAGCTCTTCTTCTGATATGCCGATACCTGTGTCAGTTACTGTAAGATAAAACTTTCCGTCTTCAATGCGTTCGCTTACTGTGACTTTCCCGCCTCTGTCGGTGAATTTCACTGCGTTGTCGAGAATAACGATGAGCATCTGACGGAGTCTGGCATAGTCGCCCTTTACTATAAATACAGAAGAATTCTCAGCGCGTTCAAGGGTAACCCCCTTTTCATCGGCGATTCTGCGGATGCCCCTGCAGACATCGGATACAACGTCCGAAACATTTACCGGTTCACGCACTATGCTGAAACTCTGGCTCTGAAGTCTGGAAAACTCGAGAAGATCGGTTACCAGACGCTGAAGGTAGATGCTCTCGTTAAGCATCTGCCGGTGATATTCCTTCACCTGTTCCCTTTCACAGATGATTCCGTCGCAAAGAGCCTCAAGTGATCCTCGTATGACTGCGACCGGAGTTCTGAGCTCATGAGCTACTGCTGAAACGAATTCCCGGCTGGTCTGTCTCTCAGATTCGGCATTCGCAACGGCTTCTGCAAGTCGGTTTTCAAGAAGGGATACTTCTTCAGTTTTCATTGTTTTCTGCCACCTCGAATTTATATCCCATGCCCCAGACTGTTTTTATGTTCCATTTATCGTGAGGATACTCGTCAAGCTTTGCTCTGAGGCGCTTAATGTGTGAATCGACCGTACGGCAGTCGCCGTAGTAGTCGTAGCCCCAGAGACTGTTGAGGAGGTTTTCCCTTGTAAACACCTTGTCCCTGTTGTCGGCAAGTGTCCAGAGTATTTCAAGTTCCTTCTTTGTAAGAGGTACCTGCTTGTCATCTATGCAGACTCTGAAATTGTCCATGTCTATTTCAAGGTTTTCATATCTGAAATGTGCCTTGCTTCCGTCTTCACTGTGTTCAAAATAGATCCTGCGGAGAAGTGCACGCATTCTTGCCACCACTTCATTAGGCGAACACGGTTTTACAATGTAGTCATCGGCTCCGATACCCAGACCCATTATCTTTTCGTAGTCATCGCCGTGGCTTGTTACCATAATTACAGGTATATTTGAGGTCTTGCGTATTTCCCTGCACACATCATATCCGTTCAGTACAGGCATTGTTACGTCAAGGAAGACCATATCAAGTTCGTTTTTAGAAAAAATATCAAGTGCTTCTCCGCCGTCAGCGGCCACCAGTACGTTGTAGCCTTCCTTTTTAATGTATTCAGCTAATACTGAGCTCATCTCAGCATTGTCGTCGGCGATCAGAACATTTGCCATTATAATTCTTCCTTTCAAAATTTAGATTTATCTGACCTGTAAACGTTCTTATTTGTCCAGTTATAATTATAAGGCATAAACCTTAAAATAATTTTAAAAACTGAACTGAGACTGAAATTTTTTTCAGAAACAGGGGAAGTCATAAAAACAACTAAAAATTCATCTTTATATCCCCGAAATTTTTACACTCAGAACACATATAAAACATAATTACATATTATAATCATAATCAACAGAGAAAACGATACCCGTAAAATTCATTCCGAAAGGAGGCTGTAGTAAAGCAAGATCCTTCATTTTTTCATACACATATATATAAACAAAAAATAATAATTCTATTTTCATAAAAAATAACCGGACAGTTTTACGGGGCTGTCCGGTTATTTTTTATAATATACATAGCAGGGAGATTGCAGGGCTCCGCGCCTAACTGTGAACAGTTAAGCATTTTCCTTTATCACATAAGCTGTGTTTCGTTGATCATGAGCTTGAAGTCAAGGCCGAGGGTCTTGGCTGTCTTTTTGCAGAGCTGCATTCTTTCGAGAAAGATCTCGAAGTAGTCCATTACCGAGCCGAACTTGGTGTCAACTGAAAGCTTGAGTTTTATTATAGTATGTGCTTCGTTGATCTTGAGTTCCGCTTTCTTTACCGAGTAGTTTACACGGTCGTGGATGTCGAATGTTGAGCTGTCATTGTTACGTACTCTTCCACGGCGTACATCTGACTTGTCGGCAATAATGAGGGCTGCGGCAACGTCATTTACCGGCTGGCCTGTCTTTTCATCGTGGTTGCCGATGGCAGTTGTGATGGTCGCGATCTCCTCAGGCGGGAAGCCGAGTTCGGTGAGAATACGGAAAGCCATTATCGCACCGCTCTGGCTGTGGTCATCGCGGTTTACAAGGTTTCCTATATCGTGCAGGTAACCTGCTATTTTTACAAGCTCAACTGTTCTTTCATCATAGCCGAGTGTTTCGAGAATATATCCTGCCTTTTCTGCAACAAGCGTAACATGTTCGAAACAGTGTTCGGTATACCCCATAGCCTTGAGTGATTCATCGGCTTTCTTTATGTAGGTGTTTATGGCTTCGTTCTTTTTGATCTCTTTATATGTAAGTTCCTTGTTATTCATTCTGATCCTCCGTTTTCCTTATTTTCATAATAACTATTATATCACACGGCCGTGATTTGTCAACGCTAAACGTTTTCGATCCTCACGCTGAATGATATCCTGCCTATTTTCAGTACTGAACCGCTGAACAGTTCCGTCTCCTCAGTTATCTGCTCGCCGTCAACAAATGTGTGGTTGAGTGAATCCAGATCCTCAACGTACACCTTTGAATTTCTGCAGAAAATACGGCAGTGCTTCTGGGAAACACTTCTTTCGTTGTATATGACCGCATCGGCAAGTGACTGATTACGTCCGATGACTGACGGTTTCAGTGAAGAAATCTCGATAACATGCTCCTTGTCTGCAGTGTTTGTGAGCACTATTTTCTTTTCAGCACTTTCCCGGAAAAGTATCCTTGTTGACATCGCATTAAGGACTGTTCCGGCATTTCCTTCCCTTTTCCTTGCAAGAGGTACTGTATAGTTCTGAACCGGTCCGCCGTCTTCCTTTAATGATACCGGTGCATTTTTCTTTCTGCGTGAATTAACAAAAAATAATATTCCGCCAAGGATCACTGCAGCAACTACGACGGCAAGGATCATTCTCGTTCTCGCAAGGGAACGTTCTGCAGCGGCGTAGCGCTGGTCTCCGGTGTCCACCTCGGATTCGTACACGACCTCACTTTCGCCGTTTCCAAAAGTCATTTCTATTTTTTTGACTCCGCCGTCACCTATTGCCTTTCCGTCAAGCTTCGCTTTTACAAGACACATGACCTCGTTTCCGGAATCCTGCTCATCCTCCGGAAGCATCAGTTTCATGTCTTCAGCTGAAACGACTGCAGTTATTTTAAGCTTTCTTCCGTCAGCTGTTACAGTTTTTATCTCCATGCTGTCATCCGGCAGTTTTACTACAGCAGAATAAATACCGTCATCGAAACTGCCGTCCACTATACCATCACCGGCTGCATTTACCGGTGTGACACAGAACATAAGCATGAGTGCTGACGCAAAAGCCGCAAGTTTTCTTTTCATAATTCTCCTTACTCCTGACTATTTCTGAAAACAAGTGCTTCGAGTGCATCGCTGTGCTTTACGCTTTTTCCGCTGAGAAGCGCAGAATCTACTTTCTCCTTTGACTTTTCCACGACAACGCTGCATTTATGTTCAAACACAGTTTTCTTCACAAGTGCACTCACTTTTTCCTCGGCACATTCAATGTTATCCGTCATGGCAGAAAGCAGTGCTGCCGTATCCTCCGCGGCTTCGGCTTCTGCGGAAAAGAGTTTTCCTATCCTGTTTCCAGCATCCTCAGTAAGATCACCTGCAAGGCAGGTACTGTGCACAAACTCCGCATCGTCACGAAGATTTTCGGCAAGTCTGTTAAAAGCCGAGATGCATTCTTCCATATCCGGCAGACTTACAATTATCTTTTTCATAGTATCCTTTCCTTAAAAGTGCCTGTGATATCATTAAAACGAAAAATCCGACAGAGCGCTTTTCTTTTCCTTAGCTGTCATTGACGGATCGTCACGAAATCTTTCTGTCATCTTTCTTATGTAGTGAACTGAATCATCGAGTGATGTACAGAATACGCCGGAAGCATCGGAATCCCAGTTCTTTCTGATCTCGCCGCTTATAACCTCAAGTTCACGTATCAGCCGGTCAAATTTTTCGTACTTCGTCATATACTTCTCCTGCACTTAAAGTAAATTTTCTGCCGGCATCTTCGTACTCGTCTCCTGCTTTTTCAAGAAGCTCTGCGTATCCGGCTATTATTTTTCCGCACTCCTCAAGGAAATGCCTGCACTCGCCGTTTTCCATATCTTCAGTTTCGGCAAGCCATTCCCTGCTGTTTTTCGCAAGCCCGGCTGCGGCATTTTTCAGAGCTTCAGGTGAAACCTTTATTCTTTCCATTTACGCCTCTCCGTTCTTTGCTTTTATCTCTTCATTAAGTTCCGAAAGCTTCGAATACATTCTGTCCGTACTTTTTAAAAGCAGTTCGTATCCTTCCGCTCCCTCGTAGTCAGCCAGAATATCTCTGATATTCCTGAGCTCCGTGAGTCTGTCGTCGATCCTTTCCGACAGTTCATTTATTCTGCGTGTCATTTTTTCTGCTCCTGTATCAGCATAAGTATGCTGCCGTTTGTTACTCCGTATTTTTCAAGCCTTTCCTCAGGGTCAAGAGGAAGTCTCGAGCCTGACGCATAAAGAAGCAGCCCGTCATTTTCAGCTATAATATCCGCCTTCAGGGATTCCCGTACTTCGGATGCAATCTTTCCGGCTGCTTCGGCTGCGGTAAGACCAGTGTCAATAACAAAATCAAACCGTCCTGACACTACCGGGCAGACCACTTCAACATTCACCCTTCTGCTGCTCATGACTGGGACTCCTTTATGAATCCGGCCAGCTCATCGAATTCTGCCTCCGAGCCTCTTATGATCTTCAGATCATCCGGTATAAACTCACCGCAGAGTTCCGATCTTTCCTCGTCAGATGCCGCCGCATACAGTCTGTATTCCATTCCGAATGCAGTATTTACCTTAAGCATCACGGCAAGATCAGCCGAGCAGTAGATCCACACTCCGGCACCTGTATCCGCCAGAGCAAGGGGTGCGGAGTAGATATGTTTCATCATAAGTGCAATGCCGCTTTCCGGTGATATGGTCTTGTCGCCCGTATTTACAAATCCCTTTTTATGCAATGCTTCCGCGTTCTCGTCATATTCCTCACGACTTATGAAAATATCGCCGAAATTCTGTTCAAGACTTCCCGCATCTCCGAAAAGATCAAGCAGCAGAACAAGTTCCTTCTTTTTCAGTCTGTATGATATGCTCATGAAGATTCTCCCCCGTAAACGTTACTTACGTAACACTTTCTCAAGTCCGAACTGTAGTTACGCGAGAAGAAAACCTCGCTTCCGTCGTTTAATACAATGACCCTTTCGTGGTAGTCTATCGATTTTATGAACTTGACGTTGATAACGTAGCTTCGGTGGATACGTACAAAATACTCCGGTGCCTGTTTCATTATCGCTTCAAGCGAATCGTAGAACTCATATGACTGGGCTGCAGTGTGGAAAGTTATCCTCTTGCTCTGCACCTCGATCATATATATGTTGCCAAAGCTTTCGCTGAAATCTTCGCCCCTTATTTTGAACCGGTAGTTCGGAACGGGAGTACTGCTAGTAGAAATGGATTTGATATATCTCGTATAGTCCTCGTATATATCGCAGAGCAGCGAACCTATACGTTCTTCATCTGCACTTTCAAGAAGTATGCCCGACGGTCTGAATGACGGGCGGATGATGCCGTACATATCCTCGAAAGAATCAAGCACAAGTACAGTGTAACTGTTGTCTTCGACAGCATCGATCAGCTTTCTTATCTTCTCGAATCTGTCGTCGTTCTTTATCATGAAAAGAGAGGATCCGCCGTCACCGGAAATGAGAACTGAAAACTGCTTCTCATCGGAACAGAATCCGCCGTCAAGTATGCTGAGACTATTCTCTTTTATCTGACCGCAGCACTGTTTATGAAACTTCTTTCCGTTACGCTCATTGCTGTTGTACCCGTAAAGATTCAGCATACCGCACCTCCTTTTTCAAATGCTTTTATAAATGCGCTGTCCGAATATTCTGAACCGGACGCCTTACCTGTTACGAAGCTCACACCGAATCCGCTTCCGCCTTTGAGGAATTTTTCGATGATAAGCGCCATGTCTTCGTTTCCTTCTGCATAAATGCATTTACAGAAACTGTCCGGATCTTCTATTATAACATAAATGTCTTCGCCGTCAAAGCTCCCTGATATCTTCCGTGCTGTCGCGCGTTCCGAAAAAACATCCCTGAGTTTCACGAGGAGATCAAAGGCTCCGTCACGGCCTGTAAATCCTTCGGCCATATCCGTTCCGGAAAGATCATCTGACCAGAAAAGCACTTTTCCCGTTTCGGAATATCTTCTTACCAGTCTGGCATATCCGGCGTGATCAGAAACGTTTTCCTTTATGCAGAAGCCGCTCTTTTCCTCTGTCGCACTGCCGTATGAAGCATTAACTCTGTCACAGAATGCAAGAAGGGACGAATATTTTTCCCTGCCTTTTCCCATACAGCAGACTGTTCCCTGGAAAGAAAGCACCCTGCGGTCAGAAAGATAAAGCCCGCGTCCCGGACAGAAAGGAAGATTTCCTTCAGGACGAACGCCCAGAAGTTCAGTGTACTCTGATCTGTCGTTCTGCTCGAATGTTACCGCCGTCTTATAATTCTGACGGGTCTTAATTCTTATGTCTGAAGCCTGCTTTACAGTGATGACAAACACTATGCCGTAACGGACACATTCGCCCGCAAGCCTTGCAGCCTGTTCCTCCGCTGCCGGATAAAGATCCTTGAGAACGCCGTAGCCGTCGATCACCACAAGTTCAAGACAGAGATCATCACTTACCTCAAGATACTCGTCAAAATCCGAAACATGGACTTCAGAAAACTTCTTCTTTCTCCTCTCGGTCTCATCACGTATCTCATCAAGAAAATCAGTAAACTCTCTTTCATCAGGCGATGAAAGACTTGACGCAGAATGCTTTAATCTGCCGAAAACTGATATTACTCCGGCGGTAAAGTCGACGGTCTTCATCATTATTCTTTCCGGCGGATAGTTTTCCGCAAGGAAGCTTATCATGGAAGAAAGGAACATGGTCTTTCCGCTTCCGGCAACACCGGAAACCAGAATATTCCCCGTCGTATAAAGATCGAACACAGTCGGGTAGACAGCCTGATTTTCAGGATCATCGGTAACACCGGCTGCAAAAACGAGGCCGTCATCAGGATGTATATATCCGTATTTTCCGATTTCATCTGATGGGATAAGCGTTCCCGGTGACTCACGCCATACCTGACGTGCCGGAGCGATACCGTTCTTTTCGCAGTATCTTTTTATTTTTTCTGTAAGTACATCAAGCTCAGTAATTCCGTCCTCCGGTCGATCATCTTCACGGGCGTTTACCGGAGTGCCGTCGCAGCGGATCATAGTAACAGAAAGTTTCTTTCCTTCCGGAGAATATGGTGCTCCGGAATAACCGGTCTGGACAAGGGCCATGCCCTCTGTGTTTCCGCACCTTACAAGCGCACGGCCGGCTGTTTCAATTGAAGCCGCATCCGGTTTTTCTATAAGGCTTATGCTGTCGTCCCTGTCTCTGACTTTCAGACAGATACGGAAACCGGAGTTGCTTCGTATCTCGTCGTCAACGACACCTGAAGGACGCTGTGTCGCCAGCAGAAGGTGTATTCCGAGACTTCGTCCCACACGGGATATACTCACAAGCTCGCTTATAAAATCAGGCTGTTCCTTTTTAAGTTCAGCAAACTCATCGCAGATTATCACCAGATGAGGCAGTGCCTCCTCCGCTTTTCCGTTTTTATACAGTTTAAGATAAGCATCGATATGGCTTACATTATATTTTTTAAGTATCACCTGACGTTTCCTTATCTCGCCTGAAAGGGACACGAGAATTCTTCCGGTCTCGTTTCTTTTGTCCGAAAGATTGGTGAGTATTCCGGCTACATGAGGAAGTCCCTCGAACACGCGAGACATACCGCCGCCTTTATAGTCGATAAGAACGAAGGCCACCTGATCAGGACTGTAACCAAGTGCCAGTGAAAGAATGAGCGTCTGGATAAGTTCTGATTTACCGGAACCGGTAGTACCGGCAATAAGTCCGTGCGGGCCGTGTCCTGTTTCGTGAAGATCAAGATAAAAGGGCTTTCCGGAACTGTCAGTACCGATGAGTGACCTGATACTTTCATACGATTTGTTACTTTCGTAGTTTATATCATTTATATTCGAATCAGAATTTTCATACATTGCGGTAAAGGAAAGCGTATCAGGCAGATGTCCTCTTTCCTCATCATCCGTTTCCGCACCCGCCATCAGTCTTGCATAGGAAAGGGCACTTTCAGGACTGATGCTTTCAGCCTTATCTCCACTTTCAAAGAGAACGGTATTTTCAAGACCTGAAAAAGTCAGTTTCTCCTCGTCCGAATATCTGCAGATGATAAAAATGAGCTTTCCTTCCCTGTCTGAATTAAGATATTTCTTAACTTCAGGATGAGTGATAATTGATTCATCTGATGAGAAAACGATAAGATAATGTTCGTTCGTCTCACGTTTAAGATATGATGATATCACTTCTTTCATGTGAATGGCTGAACCATCATCAAAACCGGTAAAATGCACCTTCCTGTCAGATGAATAAGTATGCGGCAGCCATTTTACAAAAGAGATCCCGTCCGTATTATCCTGCGGTAAAAGGAACATCATCTTTACGCTTTCAGGATCTGAAAAAGCGGATATCTTTACGGCCATGCTGCGGATGAATTCCGTCACTGCTTCATGTTTTCCAGATACGTGAAAAACCTTTCCGGATTTCAGGTCAGCTTCTGCAGGAACACCGTCAGCGTAACGGTATTTCTTCACGAGTTCCTCAAGCCCTTTGTCCGGAGTGCCGCCGGTCTTTATAAAACGTTCAAAAGAGGCTTTTCCCGTGCCGATACGCACCTTAAGGAAATCCTCATCAGACGGTGGAACGATCCTCCTTCTTCCTTCAGCGAACATATGTGCCGCTTCCCTTGCACCAGGAAAACGCTCGTTCATCATCAGGCGATAGTTATCCTGTTTTTCGTTAAGTATCTGCTCGTATTTTTTCAGTTCATCCTGCCTGTCCGAACTTATGCGCCTGGCCGATGCCATTTCTGAAACGCGTTCGGCTCCAAGCCATATTCCTGTAACAGCTGCAGTGCCGGCGACAAAAGCCGCAATGGTCTGCGGAACGGTCAGCGCTCCCCTGAAGGCAGCTGCCGCTGACAGAACAGCCGATGCAGGAACTGCGGTCTTCATTATATCGGAAACGCCGTGTTTTCTGTGTACTCCTGATGAAGCTTCCGGAAGTTCAAGCTCGGCTTCACAGTCTTTTTCCGTAACAGAAAAACTACGCATACTGCCAGTGCCGGCTTTGCCGCTCTTCCTTACAAATTCAGTTTCGTACCCTTCTTCAGCACTTACAAGCGTGCATCCTGCAAAATTACTGTTCTTCTGAACTGCAATGGAATCACCGGCAAACACGATCTTTGCACCGAAGATCCAGATAATATCAAAGGGATCGAGCTGACGTTTTCCATCGATCTTTTTTCCGTTTACAAAAACGCCGTTCTCGCTGAGATCCTTAATGCTGAACACACCGCCGTCGCAGCTTATCTCTGCATGTCTGCGGCTGATGTAATCGCCTTTTATTACAATATCGCAGTCGTTTCCACTTCCTATAGTAAAGGATCTTTCAGGACAGAATCTTTCGAAGCAGACGGCATTTTCGTCAAGTGAAGACACAAACAGGGCACCGGTGAGTACAGTGCCTTTTATCTCAATTTCATTGCAGTGTCCGTCGCGTATAACGTCATCACCTGTGACAAGGATGCTGCCGTCATTTTTTATGCGCCACTTTCCTCCGGACTTTTCAAAGGAAATCACGCAGTCTTTCTTCTTTGTAAGATCAGAAATGTCTATGAAACTATCGTTTCCGTCATCAAGTGACAGTATACGCTCACAGACTCTGTCTCTGAAAGTCAGCTGTATTGAATAGTACATTTTCTCCGCCTGATACTTTTATTCTATTTCCCCTGTTATCCCGAAAGAAACCGGTACAGCAAAAACAGCTGCACCGGTCCGATAGTTTATCCGCCTAAGAGTTCACCGGTCTGTCTGCAGATCAGTGCTTACTCCGTTGATCATAAATATGGCTTAACAGCCTTAGCAAGCTGGTCAGGACATGAAGTGCCCTTGCCGCCACAGTCGATGCCTTCGAGTCTTGAAACAACGTCTTCGATCTTCATTCCTTCAACGAGGCTTGCGATACCCTTGAGGTTTCCGTTGCATCCACCCATTACTTTAAGGTTTCTTATAACACCGTTTTCGATGTCGAAGTTCATGTTTCTTGCGCAAACGCCCTTAGGTGTGAAATTTACGTTCATACTTTACTCTCCTTTTGCAGGTGCAGCCGGTTTTTCTTCAGTTTTCGCTGCAGCCGGTGCCTTGTCTTCGGATACTCTCTTGTTAGAAAGTCTTATGATCCTGTCGAAGTTTTCCTTTGTTGTTGTTTCGCTTCCGAGGTATGTAGGTTTTGCGTTGTAAAGTCCGTGGAAATCGGATCCGCCTGTTACAATAAGGTCGTACTTGTCTGCGATTTCCTGCATTCTTGCTCTTGCAGCTTCGTCTGCTGTGTAGTGACCGATCTCAACGCCGTCGATCTTGCCTTCGGCAGCAAGTTCTTCAAGAAGTTCGATGTTGTCGTACTGTGCAGGATGCGCCATTACTGAAACACCGCGGGCAGCACGGATAAGTTCAAGAACGAACTTAACGTCCGGATATTCACGTTCTACAAGGCAGGTACCGTTTTTCAGATTAAAAAGTTCATCGTTGAGCGCACCGTAGAATTCGAGTGCATAGCCGTATTCGATAAGGGCACGCCTGATGTGCTGCTTGAAAATGCTCTTGCTTCCTGTAGCATGCTTGAGTACGCTTTCCTCGCTTATAGGATAAAGCTCGCGTACCTTGTCGATCATTTCCTTTGAACAGGACTTTCTTATCTCGCAGCACTTGAGGCAGAGGCCTTCAAGTCTGTCTGGTTTCTTAGGTGCATAGCAGAGAATGTGGACCTTCTGGTTTCTCTGTTTGTCCCATGCGGACATCTCAACGCCCTGAATGATCTTTACGCCGTATCTGTCAGCAAGTACTGCTGCTCTTGAATATGATGAAAGGGTATCGTGGTCAGTGATTGAGAGCACGTCTATCCCTGTCTTTTTTGCCTGTGCAATTACTTCTTCGATTCCAAGCGATCCGTCGGATAAAGTCGTATGACAATGCAGATCGATTTTCATTTTATTTACTCATTCCTTCCGTTAAAAGATAATACGATAAACTACCTTTTACTCTGTAAAAAATTGTCTTTAAAATTATAACATAAAACCGATCAGAAATCAATACTTTTTTGTGTATTTTTAAAAGAAAGCAAAAAAACGGCGCAGTTAATAGACTGCGCCGTAAAATGTGTTATCTGAAAAGATATTCTTCGTAAGTACACTTATTACCTGCTTCAGCATTGTAGAAACCTGTAAAAGCTTCGTATTCACTGTGCGGATAGGACGAATCATTTGCTATATATTCGTTATAGTAATCTTCCCAGACATAGTTGTCATTTGTCATGTAACCTTTGTCGAGGACTCCGTCGCCGTCAGTGTCGGCTGCACATTTTTCCCAGAACTTTGTTGCGTTGTACACGCCGACAAATCTCCAGTGCCAGCCTTCATAGATAGTACCGGTACGCTGTCCGGTTGCGGAAGTTGTGTCTCCGTCGATCTTGTAGCGCCAGATGAAGCCGTACTTGTGGGCATTGTCGGCAAGCCAGGTAAATTCCTTGTTTGCCGGTGCTGTTCCCTCACGATTTACCGCTCCTGTCGATTCAATGAACTCACTGCTGTTGTATGAGATGTTGAAGTCAACTGCCAGACCTGCACAGTGTTCGGAATAGGCACCGAGTGTACGTGCCCAGTATCCGTTCTCCTGATTTACCTGCAGTCCGCCTGTTGCAACATCGTATGATGCCTGGTAGAATGTTCTGTAACCCATTCCGGCACCGCCGTCGTGCTCGCCGTACTCAAGACCGATAGCACTCTTCATGTCTGCTGAAAGAGCATTAAGAAATGAATCAGGTACTTCGGATAATCTTCCGTGAGCAAGAGATGCTTCCGCTACAGGACCACCAGCTGTTATAACTTCAGCACCGTAGGCTGTTGTCGGAGCCGGTGCAGTCGCATTCAGTGAAGCAAGAGCCACACTGCCTATCACACTGTCACTGCTAAGTACTGTAAGTATAGCATTTCCCTTTTCGGCTGTATCATACGCCGGAAGTGCAGGGCTTACAAGAAATGCTGCCCATTTGTTATCAACGAATTCCTCGCTCTGCGGAGCAGCGCCTGCTCCGGACGGGATCTCGCGGATGTCGTTTAATGTCTCAAACCCCTCTGATGTATCTCCTTCGCCTGGAGATGCAATGCTTTCCCCGTTCTGAACTATCCCGCTTCCTGTGCCGCCGTCTGATCCGTCAGACTGACACGCTGTACCCGCAAAAGCAAGTGCAGCCGCCATCAGTACAGGAAGAAGTTTTATTCTGATCTTCATTTTTATTTGTTATTCTTTGCCTCAATATCTGCAAGAGCATCCTTTCTTGAAAGGTTGATTCTGCCCTGGCTGTCAATTTCCATAACCTTAACTACAACTTCGTCGCCGATGGAAACAACGTCTTCCACCTTTTCAACTCTCTGCTTGTCAAGCTTTGAAATGTGAACGAGTCCGTCCTTGCCCGGAGCAATCTCAACGAAAGCGCCGAACTGCATTATTCTAACTACCTTGCCCTTGTAGATAGCACCTACTTCAGGGTCCATAGCGATTGTTCTTACGATCTGGAGAGCCTTGTCTACCTTGTTCTTGTCGATACCTGAGATGAATACTAAACCGTCATCTGAAATGTCGATCTTAACTTCGCATTCAGCTGAGATCTTCTGGATTACCTTACCGCCCTGTCCGATTACTTCGCGGATCTTGTCTACAGGAATCTTTGTCTGTACCATCTTAGGAGCGTATTCATTTACGCTTTCTCTTGGCTGTGGGATAGCCTTGAGCATGATCTCGTCGAGGATGTAGATACGAGCCTTTCTTGTCTTTTCAAATGCTTCCCTGATGATCGGAATTGTAAGACCGTCAACCTTGATATCAACCTGGATAGCTGTGATACCCTTGTGAGTACCGCCAACCTTGAAGTCCATGTCGCCGAAGAAGTCTTCGAGCCCCTGGATATCAACCATTGTCATGAAGTCGTCTGAATCAGGCTTTGTGATAAGACCGCATGAGATACCAGCTACAGGAGCCTTGATCGGAACACCTGCATCCATGAGTGCGAGTGTTGAACCACAGATAGAACCCTGTGATGTTGAACCGTTTGAAGAAAGAACTTCAGAAACGAGTCTGAATGCATATGGGAATTCTTCTACCGGCGGGATAACCGGTTCAAGAGCTCTTTCAGCAAGAGCGCCGTGACCGATTTCACGTCTTCCCGGACCTCTGCTTGGCTTTGTTTCACCAACTGAGTATGAAGGGAAGTTGTACTGGTGCATATATCTCTTTGTATCTTCTTCATCAAGACCGTCGATCTTCTGTGAGTCACTTACAGGACCGAGTGTAGCAACTGTAAGTACCTGTGTCTGACCTCTTGTGAAGAGACCTGAACCGTGAACTCTTGGAAGAAGTCCTACTTCAGCTGCAAGAGGTCTGATCTCGTCGATGCCTCTGCCGTCAACACGCTTGCCTTCGTAGAGCCAGTTTCTTACGATCTTCTTCTGGAGCTTGTAGATACATTCGTCGATCATTGCGATCTGTTCAGGGTACTGTTCGTCGAACTTTTCGTGTATTTCATCCTTGATAGGCTGAAGTCTTTCTTCTCTGATGTTCTTGTCATCAGTGTCGAGAGCAACCTTTACTCTTTCTTCTGCGAGTTCAGCGATAGCGTCGAAGAGGTCGTGGTCAACTTCCATTGATTCGAATTCGAACTTCTTCTTGCCGATCTGCTTCTGAATGTCGCTGATGAATGCTACCATCTTCTTGATCTCTGCGTGACCGAATTCGATAGCTTCGAGCATCTTGTCTTCTGGTACTTCGTTTGCACCAGCTTCGATCATTACGATTTTTTCCATAGAACCTGCAACTGTGAGGTTGAGGTCGTTGTGTGCTCTCTGTTCAAGTGTAGGATTGAGAACGAGTTCGCCGTCAACAAGACCAACGCTTACGCCGGCAACAGGTCCGTTCCACGGGATGTCTGAGATAGAGATAGCAACTGATGTTGCGATCATGCCAACGATTTCAGGAAGGTTATCTGGTTCTACTGCGAGAACTGTCATAACTACTGAAACGTCATTTCTCATATCCTTAGGGAAAAGAGGTCTGATCGGACGGTCAACAACTCGTGAAGTAAGGATAGCCTTTTCTGAAGGCTTGCCTTCTCTCTTTGTAAATGAGCCAGGGATTCTGCCTACTGAATAAAGTCTTTCTTCGTAGTCAACTGAAAGCGGGAAGAAATCAACGCCTTCTCTTGGCTTAACGCTTGCTGTTACGTTAGCCATAACTACTGTTTCACCGTATCTTACCCAGCATGAACCGTTGGATAAACCACATGTCTTTCCTGTTTCTACAACCAGCGGTCTGCCCGCAAATGTTGTTTCAAACTTTCTGTAATTCTCAAACATTTTTTTCGCCTCCGAAAATTATTTTTTCTTAAGGCAGTAAATTCAGCAATAAACAGAAAAACCGAACCCGCGTGATTTCATCCTGCGGACGAGGGGTAAACTGCAGTACAGAGTCCGGAGAGTGCCGTACTTTATTCAATACATTCAGTTCCACTGTTTAATGCTAAATGATTACTGCCTTATTGATGCCAGATGACAACTGTCCTAGCAAATAGTGCTAAAACGTTGAAAAGGCAGACGGATTGCTCCAGACTGCCTTTAAATTATTACTTACGTAATCCGAGCTTGTTGATAACAGCACGGTATCTTTCAACGTCCTTCTTCTGAAGGTAGTTGAGAAGGTTACGTCTGTGACCTACCATCTTGAGAAGACCTCTTCTTGAGTGGTGGTCCTTCTTGTGAACCTTAAGGTGTTCGTTAAGATCATTGATTCTCTTTGTGAGGATTGCGATCTGAACTTCCGGTGAACCGGTATCCTTTTCGTGAGTTCTGTTAGCTTCGATAACAGCTGTCTTTTCTTCTTTAAGTAACATTTGCATTTCACCTCTTTGAAAATATTTACATGCCGTAACATAGAACAAGGAAGGTAAAAACTCCCGTTTCGGGCAAAATCCAAGTTCCAAGTACACGGTACTTGTTTATTATATCACATGTGCGTCATCTTGTAAAGGGTTTTATGAAAAAATATATACTCTACCGACCGCTCCGGTGTCCGGATGTGACCAGTCCCGCTGCATGAAAAAACAGCATTACAGGAGATTCATTCCCGTAATGCTGTTATGATCTTACTGTCCGCTAAGTTCAGCCATGGCTTTCAGACGCTCTTTCTCCCACTTTTCGTAAGCGGCGTTAAATTCGTCCATGCCCATTGACTTGTCGTGGAGATACATTCCCTTGTAACGTGAACGTGCCACGCCGTATGGTGCGAACTGGCCGTCAAACTGGCTTAAGCGGTCTGCGATATATCCGTCGCCGTTGCTTACACGGCAAGGACCGACGATCGCATGTTCTATAAGCAGAGCCTCTGCCTGTGCAAACAGATCGTATCTCTTCTTGTTGTCTTCGTCATAGGTTTTTATTGCCCTGTCGATAAGATCTGCATACTGTTCATAGAGTTTCTTTATATTTTCGTCCTCGCACTGATCCCAGAAGCTGTAGGTGTTGCCTGCTGTGAACGGCTCGGCATATGTTGCAGGATCTGCAAAATCGGCACCGTAATTGCAGAGCAGAAGTCCGTAGTTACCGCTGCGTCGTACTGCGGAAAGGAAACCGGTATCAGGGCCGCGCTCGATAATCACCTCAACAAAGTCACTGCCGAGAGCGCCTTCAAGCTGTTCCTTTACAAGATTGCATTCATCCACCCAGTTGATAAGTGCCGGGTTATACGGAAGCAGTACCTTTACCGGGAACTTCACGCCTTCGGCTTCAAGTGCTGTACGCGCCTTGTCTCTGCAGTTTCTTGCAAATGTTGTATCATATGAATCGCGGGATGTTACATTTTTAAAAGGATCAAGCTCTGTATAATCCTTTCCTCCTGTCTGAAGGAAAGTTTCCGGTGTGATCGTCTTCTGAAGAAGAATATCCGGATTGTACGGTTCGTAAACTTCAGCAAGAGCCCTTTTATCAAGCGAATAAATGATCGATTTACGGAAATCTTCATTTACAACCGCCTTCGCCCAGTTTTCCGGTTCGTACTTTGAAGCGAATTCCGGCTTGAAATTGAATCCGTAGAAATAGCTGTATGATATATCAGGACGCATACTGTGTACCTGTGAAGCAGCTTCAGGATTTTCCTGCCACTTATCCATAGCACTCAGGCTGACAGGTACCATGTCAACTTCACCGCTTAAGAACTCCTCAGGACCTATTTCAAGAACGTCCTTTCTGAACTTTGCGTTTATAACGTCAATGTGAACGTTGTCCTTGTCCCAGTAAGTTTCGTTCTTTACGAGAGTACGCTTTTCCTGAGGAATAAATTCGCTGAGTCTGTACGCACCGTTGTAAAGAATGTTCTCTTTGCTGCGTCCGAAAAGATCGCCGCATTTATTTAAAAACTCCCTGTTTACCGGCATGTAGGATGCATAGGAAAGGCAGGTAAGGAAGAAAGAACACGGCTGTTCCAGCGTGTAGACCAGCGTGTAGTCATCATCTGCCCTTACACCGATATCCTCCTCTTTTACCTCAGGAACAGGTTCGATCTTTTCGCCGTTCTCATCAACTGTACGCTTTCCGTTGTCGCTGAGGATCATATATTCGGTATAGTCATAATACGCCTGCGCATTTTTTACTACGCCGCCGGTATCGTAAATGTACTGGTTTCCGGCTTCTCTGGCTGCATTGTTTACATACTGTGCAGCAGCCACCCAGTCATCGGCCTTGAGTTCAGCGACTTCGTTTCCTTCGCAGTCGACCCATTTGACACCTTTGCGGATCTTAAAGGTCCATTCCGTCATATCTTCATTTTAAGACCAGCTTTCAGCAAGCCCCGGAACGATCCTTCCGTACCTGTCGTAATCAACAAGACTGTCTACAAGATTGGAACAAAGTGCGTAGTCAACTTCGGTATCTGTTTCCAGATAATTAAGCGTGGAAACTTCACCGAAATATATCATGTCGTAGACATTCTTATCGGACTCGGTAACCTCTACTTCCTCATCGATCGTAGGAAGCGACTTTGAGCATCCGCCCACAAGAAAAGCGGCGGCAAGCCCAAGTGCGGTCATGCGCATCCATTTCTTTTTCATATTGAATTCCCCCTTTAAATTAAACCCTCATATCTTTGCCTGTTTCTTCATAGTATCTGCGCTTTGCCTCATACATCTTCGACTCGGCACTCTTGATAAGCTTATCCATATCAAGGCCGGATTCGTAAGTGCATATACCCACAGCAGCGTGATAATTATTTCTTGCAAGAGCTTCCATGAAACCTGCAAGTCCTTCTTCAAGATCCTTTTCAGTTTTGCCGGTCCTGAAAAGAACGAATTCATCGCCGCCTATACGGTAAATATTATCCCCGCCGAACTCAACTTTCAGTGTATCGGCAATAAAGCGAAGCATCTGGTCCCCGGCAGAATGCCCTCTGCTGTTGTTAAGATCATGCAGTCCGTTTGCATCTATGTAGATACACGCAAGTTTTTCCTTAAGTGCATCTGTTTTTCCGATAAACGCCTCGAAACGGTTACGGTTCTGAAGTCCTGTAAGAACATCAGTATTAGCCTTTTCCTCGGCATCGGCAATAGATTCACGGAACTCATTCAGAAGCCACAACATGTAAATAAGAAGAATGATAAAAACTACTGCCACCAGCAGATAAATTTTGTTTTGTACCGGTGCAACTGCTGAAAATGCTGCGCTTTCCGGAACGACAACGACCATTTCCCAGTCCTCGATATCGAACGGGAGATAGCACATGTAAAGAGTCTCACTGGCTGCTTTTGATGAAAACACTGCATAGCCGCTCTTTCCTGCCATTATACTGTCAATTGTCTCTGCTTTTGTGCATCCTTTATTGACCTGTCTGAATGAAATATCATTTATATCGGTTATCGAAGTATACGGTGAAGTGTCCATGATTACTTCCCCGGTCTTTCTGTTTACTACGTAAAGATAGCCCTTCTTATCGTAAATATCCGGCATCCAGGCCTGCGCCAGACCTGCAGCAGTTCCTTCACTGAAAAGAAGACCGATACAGTATCCGCCTTCACGGATCTGCACGAAATTGCGTATCTTGGTGCCGTATGAAGTCATGTCATCCGTAACTGACGCACATATATGATCTTTTAATGCTTCTTCAGCTTTAAAGTCAAGTTCGTCGCCAAAATTCTGACGGTGTCCCTTTGCTGCGATCAGGTCATTGTCAGGAAGCAGCATGTATATCTGTGTTACCTGACTGTTTATATTGTAATTGGCAAGATAGCCATTGGTTTCGAGACTCTCAAGATCTTCTTCGTTTTGAATCTGACTGGCGATGATACGAAGCATTGTACGGTCATTTCGAAGTTTTGTTTCAAACGCCGAAACAGCACCCTGCGTTTCTGATTTAAGGCGAACATAGCAGGAATTTTCTGTTATACTGTACATCCAGTAGCCAAACCCCAGCGCCATTCCGAGAAGACTCGCAATAACGACCGCCGTTCCGATAAAATAGCGGAACTGTCTGCGTTTTAGAAAATTATTTATCTTTATTTTATCACCGGACTTTTTATCCCCGTTTTCCGGTTTTTTCTTTTTCATTGAAGTTGTCACCCCCGAATCCCGTTGTCCCTTATCATAACCTGAATTTATCACAAATATAGCTTATTTCATTATATCATATATTTTTCATATTTTCAAGCCGGAATTACAACACCTTCCGGCGAAGGTACGAAACGAGAAGGCACGATCTCAGTTTCAATACAAAAAAACAGTCCGCAAGTGCTGAACTTACGGACTGCCTGCTGTTTTATTCGCCGCGCTGCTTCTTGCGGGCGCTCTTGTACTCATACATTAGACGGTCGGCTTCCTTGAGCTTTTCGTCGAACTGCTCCATCTCCGAAGCGGGAAAGCACACATAGCCGATACTAGCCGTGATATCGAACTGTCTGCCTTTCTGCGAGGCGTTCTTATCGGCAAGGAATCGCTCGAATGCGCTGATACGCTCCCGACCGTCATTGTCGGTCAGCGTGCCCGCGGAGATGACTACGAACTCGTCGCCGCCTGTACGCACCGATATATCGTCCTTATCGGATATCGCGCGGACAGCCTCCGCAATGGTGATGATACCGAGGTCGCCGCTCTCATGACCGAAATGGTCGTTGATATATTTCAGCCTGTCCATGTCGATGACCCATACGATAATATTGTCGTCGGGAGCTATGTGCTCCCTGCGGCGGCTGTACATCATTTCCATGCCGCGGCGGTTGAGCAGACCCGTCATGGGGTCGTGTATCGAATAGTCGATGAGCTTGCTCACGACTCTTATCATGTGCAGTGAGTTGTTGACGTTTCTCAGCCACAGAGTCGAGACAGCGTCCGCCGAGCGCTTTGCGTCCATAGCGGTTTGCAGGACTGCAAAGCCAATGGTGTCGTTGCTGAAATGCGACGGCAGGAAGTAGAAGGCGACTGGCTCGCTGCGCTCCTCATCGAGAGCGGGCAGCATCTGCTTTGTCGGGAATTCGTACTCCGCGGAATCGATAGCGTAGCGCCTTTCAGCGTCGCTCTCCGAGTCATTCTGCGGGATACACCGCATCACACAGCGCATTGTCTCGGGGAAGCCTGTCACACAGCGCTCGGCGATATCGCTCCAGTCATTTCTCAGCACGAGATAGAAGCGGCGATACGGCTGAAGCAGGTATGTTACATCGGTTATCGTGTCCAGTATCTTTTCCTTGTCCTGAACCGCCGACAGCGTTTCAAACATATAGCTCTCGTGGAGTCCCTGCATATCGTTGACCGTCAGGCTGCCGTCGAAGTTTTTCTTCCTCTCGTCGGGATTCATGCCCTTGCCATGTATTGCACGTATCTCGTCGGCGTCCTGACCGCAGCCGCAGCTTGCTCCGATACGCAGACCGTAATGCGGCAGCAGGTCGACCTCCGCCTCGGGGACGTCGGGCTCTATGACCTTATGCAGCATATTGACTCCCTGAGCCGCCATGCCGTAGACATCGGGGTTATAGGTCATGATGCTGACGGTGTTGAAGACAGCCTCCTTGGTCGCGTCGTAGCCTGTAACGCGCACCTGCTCGGGCACCTTTACGCCTCCGCTGATGAGGCGGTTTGCAAGTCCGACCGCCATGAAGTCGTTTGCGCATACGACTGCCTCAGGCATTTCGACCTCGCCCGAGAGTATGCGGTCAGCGAACTCCTCGCCGCCCGTATACCAGAAGTTGCCGTAGAACACGTTATCCTCCGAAACGTCGAGCCCATCCACTCTCATCTGCTCGCAGAACGCCTCTGCGCGTCCCTCCGAGACTACGTAGCCCTTCTGTCCCGTGAGTATGTACAGCTTTCGGCAGCCGTGCTCGTTGACGAGGTGATTCACCACGCTGCGGATAGCCTTTTTGTCGTCAGTGAAGGAGGTCGGATAGTCGGCAAGCGGCAGGTCGAGCGACACCACGGGCTTGCGGCACTTCTGACGCAAATCAGCTTCGAGCTTCTCAAGAACGGTATAGACCTGATCCTCTACCAGCTCCAGCGACGCAACAAGTACGCCGTCCACGAGGTCGTAGTTGATGAGGTTGAATATGTTGAGCTCTCCGTCAAGGTAGACCTTGTCGGGGTGGCAGACCTTGACCATGGGGCTGAAGACCAGCAGGTCGTAGCCATACTTAGCGCACTGGTCGCGCACGCCCGTGATGACCGACTGCGAGTAGTCGGCACTCGGGTCTGATATGAGCAGCGCAAGTCTCCTGCGCGTATTTCCGTTATTCACCGATATCCCCCCTGCTTAACGCTTTCTGCGTTGCTGCAGCTCCGAAGCGAGCCGAAAGTATTTATTACATTTTACCTTATTTCCCACCAAAAGTCAAGACAATTATTATGAACTGCCTGATTATATTGACTTTGCCGCATATATATGTTATTCTGGATGTAATTGTTATCCCGTACAAACGGTATCAGCTATTATATAAGTGAGGAAAATACTTAATGAAAAGAAACGCAATAAGAAAGATCGTTCTTCTTTCTCTTTCCTTGTGCATGGCGTCAATGCTTGCAGGCTGCGGAAATACTGTATCTGAAAACAGCACTGCAGGGAAACCGGCAAACTCAAAATCGTCTGATAGCAAATCTTCAGAAGCGGAAAAAGAAGTGGAACACAGTGTCGACGCACAGGAATTTAACGAAAACATAATCGGAACTGCCGACGGATACGGCTACGAACTCTGGAAAGACAAAGGCGACACAAAATTCTTCGTGGAACCGGGCGGCGGATGTTTCTCATGTGAATGGAAAAACATCAACAACGCTCTTTTCAGACGAGGCCAGAAATTCGACTGCACACAGACCTACGATCAGCTCGGAAATATCTCCGTGGATTACGGTATTGACTATAAACCGCAGGGTAACTCATACATGTGCGTTTACGGCTGGACCAGATCTCCGCTCGTGGAATTCTACATAGTAGAATCATGGGGCACATGGCGTCCGCCGGGAGCACCATCTGCCATCGGCAATGTCACCGTGGACGGTGCAGTCTATGACATATACAAAACCACCCGCGTTGAACAGCCATCCATCGACGGCACCCAGACCTTCGACCAGTACTGGAGCGTCCGCCGCGAAAAGCCTTCCGGCGAAGGTACGAAACGAGAAGGCACGATCTCAGTTTCAAAGCATTTTGACGCATGGAAGAAATGCGGACTTGACCTCGGAAAAATGTACGAAGTTGCTCTTACCATCGAGGGATATCAGTCAAACGGCAGTGCTGTGATCTATAAAAATGATCTGAAGATCGAAGGTACATACTCTGAAGCGACAGACATTGAAGTTAATGTCAATGAGTAAGCACTGAAAAAGTCCGGCTGCGGTGCACAGTGACAGACTGTTCCCCGTGATTTTTATTCTGATATACAATAACCCCTGTCGTATCTCACTGGCTGAAAAGCGATACCGGGATGCGGCAGGGGCTTTTATCTGTTCAAAGGATGTGATGTCATCAGACTTTCACAAACCGTCAGTCAAGATTTCACATTTCAGAATGAATATTTCACTTTCACCTCATTATATCTTCATACTGCGAGAATATAATAGAATCACAGAAACAACCGTAAAGCTCCCGGTGAAAGGAAGTATCATTATGAACAGAAAATATATAATCTCATCATTTCTTATGGCGGCAATGGCCGTATCAGTAAACGGCTGCAGTACAAACCGGTTCCCGGAAAACTCTTCACTGAACGGGATCAGCAGCATTTCACTTTCTGACACAGCGGAGCCGGAAGAAACGACCGTTACGGACGAATCAGCTGTTTCAGACACACCTGCTGAAACTGAAACGACTGCAGCAGAAACAAACGATAAAACTGAAAAAAGCAGCAGATCATCAAAAAGTTCAGATTCTGAAACCGGTAATCCCGCTGCCTCAGAAAGCAGGCAGTCCCCGGACAATAAAACAGAAACACTGTTTACCGAACGGGATCTGGAACAGACAGCAGATACAAGCGAAGCAAAAAGTTTAACTGCTGCCGACAACACTGTAATTGACATAACCGATGAAGGTGTCTACACCATAAGCGGAAACGCGAAAAACTGCACCTTCAGGATAAGTGCAGACGATTCCGCAAAGATACAGCTCGTACTTGACGGTGTCACAGTAGAAAACGAGGACTTTCCGGTTATATATGTACTTTCAGCAGACAAGGTTTTCATAACATCCGCCGGAACTGAAAACAGTCTTACTGTCAGCGGACAGTTCAGATCTGACGGCGAAAACAATACCGATGCTGTCATCTATTCAAAGGACGACACTGTTCTCAACGGTACGGGTACTCTGAATGTCATATCCTATTACGGCAACGGTATTTCATGCAAGGACGATCTTAAGATAACCGGCGGAACTTATAATGTCAATACGGCTCTGGACGCGTTTGAGGCAAATGACACAATTTCAGTATACGACGGAAACTTCAGCATAAAAACCAACAAAGACGGCTTCCACTGTGAAAATGACGAAGCGGAAGGTACTGTTACCGTCTCAGGCGGTACATTCAGTATCAGCAGCGGAAGTGACGGTATTCAAGCCTGCGCACTCCTTCAGATAGACGGCGGCGAATTTGATATTACCACATCAGAAGGTCTTGAAGCCACATATATAGTTATCAATGACGGAAACATCGTGATCAATGCCGGCGATGACGGTATCAATGCGACATCAGACTCGGCTGCTTACGAAACATCAGTTGTTTTCAACGGAGGCAGTACAACTGTCACTGTAGCTCAGGGCGATACGGACGCTGTTGACTCCAACGGTTCCGTATATGTGAACGGAGGAACGATAAACATTACAGCGCAGATGTCCTCATTCGACTACGACAGAACAGCTGAATTCAACGGCGGCACAATTATAATCAACGGAAAAGAAGTTTCTGAAATACCTCAGAGCATGATGGGCGGAGGTATGCGCGGAGGCATGAACGGCGGTATGAACGGCGGCCGCGGCGGCAGATCATTTCCGCAGTGATCCCGATGATCTGAAGTCTGGTGTATTACAGCAAACGCAAAATCCCGGCACGTCGCAAGACGGGTCGGGATTTTTTCTTTCTTCTGAATCAGTTTTATTATTCGCCAAGTATCTCAGCAATGCGTTCGTCAGAGTAACCAAGTTTGCGAAGTTCATCTGTAAATTTCTGTTGTTGTAAAGCTTTCTCTTTTTCAACTGAAGCTTTTTCTCTCTCGACAACAGCTTTTTCTTTCTCGGCTTTCTCTGCTCTCTCTTCAGCTTCCCTTGTTTTCTCTTCGGCTTCCCTTGTTTTCTCTTCGGCTTCCCTTGTTTTCTCTTCGGCTTCCCTCAGATTTTCCTCCCATGTAGCTTTTTCATGAAGCGCAAGTTCACGCTGGTATGCAAGCTCCCTCGCTCTTTCATCCGCACTGAGAGTTCTTATACGTACTATTGCGTCCTGTATTTCCGGAACGTTTGTCTTCTGTGCTAATGCTTCTGCTGCCATAAGATCATCCTCCGTTTCTGCGTTTATCAGATGCAGCCACTGCAGGAGTGTGCTGTCTCCGTGTTCTTTAGCTGCCTTTTTTAACTCCAGATAATGAAATGATACCTTGTCTGTCAGAAGGTCTCCTCTGTCCTTCTCTATCAGCTGATAATGTGACCAGTACTCTTCGCACTCAAACCAATCAAACCCCAGTATGTTGATACTTATTGTCCCCGACAGTTTAGAATACGATGTACCCTTCTTAAAACCTTCTGTAAACAGCTTCGCCCAGTAGAATATCGTCCTGCTGATATAGTCCTTATCATAGGCTACCTGTATTTCGATATTGATCTTCCTGCCGTTCACCCTTGCCTTGATATCAAGACGTGAAAACTTATCTTCCACCAGTTCCGGTATCAGTTCAGTGTTCTCGATAGTCAGTTCTGTTATTTCCTCTTTTGGAATTCCTATTATAGAAGAAATGAGACTTTTAAGACACCCTTCCCCATCCGGATCTGCAAATATCATCTTGAATACCACATCAAGTTTGGGTTTCAGTATCGGCTGTGAGCCTGCAAAAGGAACTGTTTCCTGTACCTCGGCTGCATTTACTGTTTCAGTATTCTTTTCATTTTTGCTCATACTTTTCCCGTTTTCATGAATAATGCTTTTCATCTTAATTCTCCTTGTTACAATGTTTGGTATAAGTATTACTATTATCTTACATCAATTATTGTACCATGGTAAATTTGGCTTGTCAAGTATTTGCCATGTGTTTTTATTTCATTTTCATGATCACGGGTTCAAAGTATCTTTCATTACCAGTATTATATCATTATTTCAGTTCATTTTCAAGGAGAAACGGCACCTTCAGCTAAGGCTGAAAGTGCCGTTTTGATCGTAAATGAGCTGTCGCTCATTAATTTTGTTTTACCTGCGGATGATCATTCATCGCAGTTTTAAGAATTATGTTATCAGCGGAAAAGGTTTCTGAGTCTTCTGCCGACTGCGCCAACAAGCCATTCCGTCCAGCTTTCTTCGACTCTTCTGGTTTCCTTTTCGCCGCATTCGCATGTTCTTTCTTCATAACCGCGGTGCAGCCATGATGCGTTCTGTGAAGTCTTCCATTCGCCGAATTCATGTTCGTGAACTGGTTCCGGTTCGACTACTGGCTCAGGTTCAACCA
>JAFRUS010000090.1 GCA_017438745.1 Oscillospiraceae bacterium
AGAAACAGAGAACAGCTCAGACATCTTCTGACATACAAGCTGAAAAAGAATCCAAGATATAATGTTGATGATACAAGGTATAAATTAATAAATAAGCAGATACAAAAGAGAGCCAGATTATTATTGGAATAAGAATACAATTCATCTTTTCTGAATGTTCCGATAAAAACTGATCACTTGATGAATCAAACATTTATGAATATAGGAAAACTACCAACAGGGGGTGAATCTATTGACTATTTCGAATTTTAGTTTCCTTGCCAATAAAACCGAATACGAACTTTTTTCATCCGCAGCAATTGAAGCAGAGAAGGTCTATGCTACCTCTCCGGCGATGTGTGCGGTGGGCTGCCGTAAGGCACTTGAACTGGCTGTGAAATGGGTTTATTCTGCGGACAATACCATTTCTATGCCGTATAAGGATAATCTTCAGTCACTTATCCATGAACCGACGTTCCGTTTTGCGCTGGACAGTCAGACGTGGAGCAAGCTGCCTTTTATCATTCGTCTCGGAAATCTTTCGGTTCATACTGAGAAATCCGTAAACAAGGCAGATGCATTGCTTTCTCTTGAAAGTCTGTTTGAATTTATTGAATGGCTGGATTACTGTTACGGTTCGGACTATGAGGAGCGGCATTTTGATGTTTCGCTTATTCCTGCAGAAAAGGTCGTTATTGATACAAAGAAGATAAAAGAGCAGGAATCACTTATTGAGCAGAAAGAAAGCGAGATAAAGGCTTTACAGGAAAAGATCGCACAGATGTCCGAGTCGCTGACTGCCGGTAAGGAGAACAATCAGAACAGCCGTACCTTTACTTCGGTGGATATTTCCGAGTTCAAGACACGTAAGATTTACATTGACGTTGATCTTAAATCGATGGGATGGAAGTTTACCGGTACTGATGCGGATGTTTACGAGGAATACGAAGTAACGGATATGAACGGTATCATCGGTCAGAAAGGATACTGTGATTATGTTCTTTTCGGACGTGACGGACTTCCGCTGGCAGTCATTGAAGCCAAGAGAACAAGTACCGATCCGAACAACGGCAGAAAACAGGTCTCACTGTATGCTGACTGTCTGGAGCGGAAATTCGGACGGCGACCGGTGATGTTTACCACAAACGGATTCGAAACTTACTTCTGGGATGATAAATCCTCGCCGCAGAGAAAGGTCAGCGGATTATTCACAAAATCAGACCTTGAAAAGCTGATGAACCGACGTGAAACACGTAAAAAGCTGATCAGTGTTCCGATAGACGATAAGATAACAGACCGTTACTATCAGAAAGAAGCGATTCGTGCGGTATGTGAGCATATTGAAGCAGGATTCCGTAAAGCACTTCTTGTAATGGCTACCGGTACCGGCAAGACAAGAACAGCATCAAGTCTTACTGACGTTCTCAGCCGCGGCGGATATATCACAAATATTCTTTTCCTTGCAGACAGAACAGCACTTGTTAAGCAGGCAAAGGATGATTTCAAGAACTATCTGCCGGATATGTCGCTTTGTAATCTGTGCAGCAACAAGGATGACAGAAATGCACGTATTGTTTTCTCAACTTATCCGACCATACTTAATGCAATAGACAGCACAAAGACTAAGGACGGAATACCGCTGTTTTCTCCGGCTCATTTTGATCTTATAATCACGGATGAAAGCCACAGAAGTATTTTCAAAAAGTACCGTGCTATATTTGAATACTTCGATGCGATTATGGTTGGACTGACGGCTACACCTAAAATGGATGTTGACCGAAATACTTATGACTTCTTTGAAGTTGAAAACGGCGTGCCGACCTATGCCTATGATTACGAAACTGCAGTATATACCGATCATGTGCTTGTTCCGTATTACAATTATGAAGTCAAGACCAGATTCCTTGAAGAGGGCATCACTTATGACAACCTTTCCGAAGAAGACAGGGAGCGTTATGAAGATGATTTTGCCGAAGACGGCTACGTACCTGACTTTATTCCGTCGGCGGCTCTCAATCAGTTTGTGTTCAACGAGAAAACAGTAGATACCGTTCTGCAGGATCTGATGGAGCGAGGCATTAAAGTTCACGGCGGAGACAGGCTCGGAAAGAGTATTATTTTCGCCCAGAACAAGGATCATGCTGAGTTTATCGTCCAGAGATTCAATAAACTCTATCCGGCATATAACGGTACTTTTGCACAGCGTATCACATGCGATGACAGCTATGCACAGACGGTTATCGATGATTTTAAAATACCGGATAAAATGCCTGTTATCGCTGTTTCAGTAGATATGATGGATACCGGTATAGATGTTCCTGAATGTGTGAACCTTGTATTTTTCAAGAAGGTTCGTTCGAAAACGAAGTTCTGGCAGATGATAGGCCGTGGCACACGACTTTGCCGAGATCTTTCATGTATCGACGGTATTGACGGCGAATATGAAGGAAAGTGCCGTTTCCTGATTTTCGATTACTGCGGTAATTTTGAATATTTCAGAGAGCATCAGAATGGTTACGAAACAGGGGAGACGAAGTCGCTTACTGAGAGCATCTACTGCAGACGGACGAAACTGATCGCAGCACTTCAGGGCATTGATTTCAGCGATGAGAAACATCAGGATCTGCGTAAGCAGCTTGTTGATATCTGCCTTGGAAATGTGAATGATCTTTCCTATGACATCATGTCAGTTAAACTCAAAATGGAATTCGTGGAGAAGTTTAAGAAAGCTGATAAATGGAACTGCCTTGACGATACTGATCTTTATGAACTTGAAAAGCATATCGCACCGCTTGTTACTTTCAGTGACACAGACGAGTACGCAAAGCGTTTCGATAATTTCATGTACAGCATGATGCTTTCAAATATCGACAAACTTCCGTCAATGATGCGTAAGCAAAGATATGCGTTATCATTTACAGCTGAACAGCTTGAGAAGAAGTCAACTATTCCGCAGATTGGACAGAAACTTACGCTTATAAAAGATATCCAGACAGAAGAATTCTGGCAGGAAATCAGTACGCTTACACTGGAAGATATTCGAACAGAGCTTCGTGATCTTATGCAGTTTCTCAATGACGGAACGAAAAAGCCGAAGATCTTTACCAGACTGGACGATCCGGTTCTTGAATGCAAAGAGGGCGAACTGCTCGATGCAGCCTATGATTTCGAGGACTACCGGAAAAAGGTAAACCGCTATGTCGAAGAGCATAAGAACGATGCGGTAATCTACAAGCTGAATCATAATCTTCCACTGTTAAAGGAAGACTTTGAAGAACTTGAAAGAATATTCACCAAAGAACTTGGCGACAGTGATGACTATAAGCGGGAATACGGAGATACACCGTTCGGTCTGCTTATCCGTAAGATAGCGAAACTCGATCATGACAGCGCAATGTCGGCGTTCTCGGCATTTATCAACGACAGCTCACTGAATCAGAAACAGATCGAATTCATTCTTAAGATCATTAACCACATCGAGAACAACGGCTACATCGAGGACATTAAAATTCTTATGAAGCCTCCGTTCGACAAACCGACAAGTTTCATGAAGCTGTTTGATGCAAAGACTAAAAACGCTCTGCTTCAGACTATCGAAAGCATAAGAAACAACGCCCTTCAGGTAGTGGCGTAAAAAGGTATTTTTCATCATGAAATGATGAAAAATTTATAAATAGTAATGGCCGTCTCGCAGAGGCGGCCATTTCCTTTCATTATCTGAATCTGTTCTGAGCGGCATCGTAGTTATATCCGATACCTGCAAGCTTGTTCTTTATTTCGTCTTCTGAAACGTCAAGATCGTCGCATAGAGCTGCAAGCGAACTGTACTGGTCGCGAAGTTTTGTGTTTATTACACTCAGAAGTATTGCCGGATCATTTGGAAGCATGATTATTCTCCTTACTTAACTTATATTACTTTTCTCTTTCACCTGCGGCATATTCACCCGGACAGATGTCCAGAACTGCACGCATCGGTGCTACCATTGCATCTTCGTAGCGGCAGGTCCACAGAACGTTTTCGTCTATTGTATCACCGTTAAGTCCTTCAATGGTATCACCGTTCTTTATCTGGTCGCCGAACTGCATTACAAAGAAAGCTATGTTGTAAATATAGTTTATCACATTGTCAGGATCAAGTCCTTTAAAGTGGCACTGAACGTCTTTGAGACCTACAGCACACATGCCGTGTGTGTCAACGAGCATTTCATCTGTGTTTTCTATTTTGAAGAAACGGGCATTAACACAGTAGCAGACAAAACGGTCCTGCTTTTCAACTTTTCCGCTTCTTATAAGATCAGCGGGGATAAGTTTACCACCGGATGGTACCCATACTGCTATGCAGTCTTTAAAAACGTCAACAACTACTTCAAGCCAGTTCATAAGAAGTTTAGTTCTGTGCTCAGTATCAAGGGCAGCCATCATATCGGTTGCAGCGATCTTGTGTGTGCATTTTGAAAGGAAAGTATCCCTGTCCTCAATGTCTCTGATCTGCGCGCGTTCTGCTGCTGTGATGTCTTTCTGCCTGAATGGCATGATATTGCCCAGCATTACCTGTGCCGGAATATCATTGTCTTTAATGCGGCTTGTATAACGTTTTACTCCGAAACTTGTAAGCTCTGTACTGGAGGCAATAGTATCGACCTTTCCGCATTTCGCCTCAAGAGCGGCTTTGAGAACTGCTTCGTCCGGACGTACAGGTTCGTGGTCAAACAGCAGCCACATCTGGAATACGTCGCTCGGCTGTTCGTACTGATCGGTGAGCTTTTTGTTTTTGAAATTGCTTTTCATCTGGATTCTCCGTTCGTATTAATCTTAATAAACCTTATTAATTGTAGCATATAAAAGCCTGCTTTTCAATATAAAAGAAAAAAACGACCGCAGGGATGCAGAAGGTTGCCTGGTGAATCCGCTTGTTCTTCCTCTGAAGCCAGCCCGGCAGAGA
>JAFRUS010000091.1 GCA_017438745.1 Oscillospiraceae bacterium
AAGCTGATCGATAAGCCGCTGAAAAACAAAAATAATGCCCTCGCTGAACAAGCAGGGGCAATCAAAAAATGATCGATTGATACTCAAAAGCTATTTTGTTGGATTGAAGATTAAAAACTACCCATAGTTCACGCTTACATTTATCAACAACCGTGTAATCAGAACCGTTATTGATATCTTTGTCTCCGGTTTTTATTACCGTTTCCTCCGAAGCAGCATTTGAGGTCACTTTGTCTGAGTTATCCGCTGCACTTATCACTGTAATACCATTCTGAGCTGCGAGTAAGAGTGAAACAGAAAAAGCAGTTAGTTTTCTGAGTGTTATATTTTTCATAATTAATTCCCCCTGTACAGTTATTAAATTCTAAACTGGCATTAATATTTACCGATTATTAAATGCCTTTGTCTGTATAGTGTATAAAACTGCTCCAGGGTAACACAAATATTTAAAAAATTTTTTCAGATTCTAAAACAATAATTTTATACGCTAAAATTATCAGAATTTCTGAAGAATATCTTTCTTCATACGAATAAAATCAAGAACGTTTATCACGCCGTCACCGTTAAAATCCATCCAGTCAGAACTTTCGTCGATACCGCAAAGGTATCTCATCATTGATACGATATCTTTTGCAGTGTATTTCTTAGGGCTTACAGCTTTCAGGTTCGGATCGATACGTGTGAATGTATTTCCTTCAATACAGTACTTCCAGAGAGTATTGTCTTCTCTGGCAACAAGTACGCAAAGATCCCTGCCATCGAAGAAAGCACCGGTGGTGTCTTCGACATGAGTCATTGATGCATAATTTCCTAAGCATGAGAATTTTTCTGTACCGTCTGAATCATTATGAGAATACAGCTCCACTTCGTCATAATCGAATCTGTCATCAATGACTGTTCCTTTTTCGGTTGTTACTTTAGGGACTGTGTACTCAGTGAAATAAGGATTATATGAATATGATGTGTTCGGTGACTCATGAGAAAGTACATACTGAGCAGAATTATCAAACTCTGTCACACCGTCAGTAGCATGATACTTATTATCCTCACCTAAATAAACCTCATTATAGGTATGAAAGTCGCTTTTCTCATATAAATAACCCAGATCTTTAATATTCTTTGCGACCAGTCTTGTTTCCGGTTCAGCATTATCGTTTAGTTTAACCTCATAAAGGTTATTATCAGTATCCATTATGAAGTATACATACTCTTTCTTTCCGCTTTTGTTATTTCTCATTTGCAGTACACTAACAGGAGTGATGCTCAGCCCAAGGTCAACAGTCTTTGCAGACATATCAAAACGGTATATACAGAATATAACTGTTCTTCCGTCTTCAAGCTGACAGATCGGGCCTGAATTGTGATTTTCATCTATAGCAAAATAATAATCGTCTTTAGTAATCGCCTTTATTTTTACATCAGATTCTGCCTCTTTCCAGGTGAATGTATCTTTTTCGTAATCGCCCTCGGAGACAAAACAGCTCAGTGCACGAATTTTTCCGTCTGAACAAAGACAACGATAAAAATCGTTATTGCATTGAATAACTGTATATTCGTCCGGATCATTAACTGTTTCTCCGTTTACCTTAAGAACACCGTTTTTATATAACACGGCCTGGGTTTTATAATTTTTATCTCCTCTGAAAGGTATATATTTCCCCTGGGAAGGTGCTCCATATCTTGCTCTGGAAAATTCATAAAACTCTGCTACATTATCATCGATTTTAGTGAATTCCCCTTTGCCTTCTTTATTGAAAGAATATAAATCCCCGTTTTCATACAGGACGAAAACATATTCGGATTTATCGTTAGGTTCAATAATTCTGAAATTCTGAAGTTTTTCAGATTCAAGCGGTTCATCTGCAGGTTTGTCCGGAACTACGGTAATATTACCGGAACCTATCAGATTTCCTTCCTTGTCCTTTACCTCATATTCCGTTTTTCCGGCTGTTTCTGCAAATATATATGGAATACCCTGAACTTCAACATTATCAGATATCCGGCCATAATAGTAATCAGCAGGTTTTGCAATACTATTGTCCTTTACCGAAAGAATTGTATTGTAATCCAGAAAACGACGCGGCTTCAGATACAGACGGGACACATATCCTTCTTTAACTTCGATATCTGGGAAAATGATCCCGGCACTATATTCTCTGTAGTCTATGTCGCCTGTAAAGTAAACATTTTTGAATTTTCCAAGAACTGAAACATCTTTTAAAGTAGAATCGGTAATGGCTATCCATTGAAGTTCATTAAAGGAACTCAGCGCATCAAGATCAAAATTTACAGTATTCTTAATACCGACATCAACCACATTCTGAAACTGTTCATCAGTCTTTTTCATTGTAGATGAGTCGAACGTGATATATTTAAACTGGGAAGAATTTTTAACTTTATTTAAAAGCGCAAAATCAAAGTTTTCCCAGTTTAGTATCGTGAGATCAGAAAGGTTCTGAAACTTTTCAAGGAAATCAAAAGAAGTGACTCCCCTTAATTTATTTCCGTCTAAAGTTAAATTATGAATATACATTATTTCGTATTCCGTCAGCGTACCATCACCGTTACTGTCAATACTCGGATCATATAATGCTTCAAGAATAGTATCGTCGATGCTGTTTGTTTCTTCAGCATTAAGCACGCATATCCCGCTCTGTGCCGAAAGTACAAGTGCCGCAGCAAAAGCTGTGATTTTTCTTAAGTTTAGTTTTTTCATAACATACTCCTTTTTATAGATGCTGAAACAGTCCTGCGTATGTGAAGTGGGATGATTATTCAGCTACTGCTCCATTTTTGACTTCATCCGGTATTTCCAGTGTACCTGATTCATATCCGTCTATAGTAACGTTCAGTGTGAAAGAATTATATCTGCTTATATTATTCAGGGATTTACCACTCATCATCGGTGTGAAATCAACATCATAGGACTTAAACGCCTTTGTTTCCTTATCAAAATACATTGTCATATCCAGTAAAGATGACAGTTCAGCATCTGCAACGCCGTACGGAATGATCACTCCAAAAAGATTCTGGTTTAAAAACGCGTACTTGATCTGACCTTTGATTATATACTGGTCATCAGTTTCTTCAAGAGCAAGTTCACGGAAATGAGTGCTTCCGAGATATGATCTTCTCTTACCGCTTCCGGTTAGCTTATGCCATACACCAGGTTCATCGGAAGTCTTTTCATACAGGGTAGTATAGCCATCAGCATAAATGCTCCAGAACTCTGCGGATAAAGAATCATCGTCCAGCGAAGTTGAGATTGAACCGCCTACATAGGCAGTTTCGTCATATTCCCTGTAGCTGTAGCTGCTGTAGAGTGTATAATCCAGTGTCTCACCGTCCAGCTCTGCTGTCATCGAGCATGTTTCGGATATTGTACCGTATGTGATGTCGTACTGATGAGCAAAATAATCGACACCGTCGATCAGGCTTTCCGCAGTTATCTCTTCTTCTGCAGGCTCGGTTACAGGTTCTTCAGTTGTTTCTGCTGCTGTAGTTTCCTCAGCAGCTTCTGTTGTTATTTCTTCAGACACTGCAGTTTCTGCTTCATCATACAAAAGGTCAGTAACAAGTTCAGTTTCTGATTCTTTGCTTTTTTTCCGAACTGTTGTCTCGGCCCGGAAAGCTGAATGAACAGGAAGTAAGTGCTGCACATAAAAGAAGTGCAGGAACCACAGACAGTTTATTTCTTTTCATTATTTCTGTTTTCCTTTTCTGAAATTATAGTTAGCGTCAAATTAGGGAAACACTGATTAAATCGGAAATCCGGCTTCGCCGGATTTCCGGAGGTGGGATTTGCGGGGCTTCGCCCCGGAGCCCCACGCTGATTTATGAATAAATCAGCGTTTCCTTATATCTGACTTTCACTGTAAAGAACGAAGTATCTCCTTTTTGAGGAGGAGCAGATCGATGATATTCACCTTTCCGTTGCCGTCAAAGTCCATCCAGTCTTCCTTAACTGCGTTTTCTGCACCGAAGATATACTGCATCATTGATACCATATCCTTGGCGCCGTATTTCGTACCGGCTGGTTCAGTTTCATTTTCCGGCTGAAGCATTTTAAAATCACCGGTTTTTACGTTATATGTCCAGAGAGTATCATCTTTTCTTATAATAAGAATTTTGTAATCTTTCCCGTCAAAGAAAATGCTGTCAGTCATTTCAACGTTGGTAAGTGCGCCGAAAGTGTTTTCATAACTGAATCTGAGAGTATCATCATCTCCAAGATATGAAACACAGAAATTCTTCATATCCTGGATAGCAATTAATCCTCCAGCGGAAGCATTAGCAGTGTAGTAAGGCGTAATATTGTTATACTGAGGTGTATCACTTACAAACGCACCGGCACTGGAATCATACTGTGTTCCGTCTTCAACGCCTGTTATATTACCGTCTTTATCAGTATATGCAGGGATATTGGTGGTACTGCCACTCTTCTGGTGAAGATAACCGAATTTCTGAATATCTGATGCAATAAGCCTTGTTTTCACAACCAGCTGTTCAGATTCAGCTGATGTATCAATATCTGAGATTATTTCATAAAGGTTATTTTCGCTGTCGGAGACATAAAAAATGCCTTTCAGAACTGTCCTGTCATCTAAAGAAGCCTTTACAATATCTTTAATAATTATGTTTTCCGGAGTGATCTTAAGGCCGGTATCAATAAAGCTGTATCCAGCGTCATCATAGTACGAGATCATAGTTTTGTCATCGATAGTCTGAATGATGTCAACGGTTGAAATAAAATCTTTGGTTATTGCTTTAACATTGCCAAACAGCTCATTGATTTTGTATCCTTCATTATCCACGCTGATCATGCGTACCACACCGTCAGAACCAAGAAAAGCGCTGTTATTTTTTGATGCAGTAACTGCCGTATAATCAATATCAGCTTTCTCACCATTAATACTGATACTTCCGTCGTTGTAATAGACTACAGGTCTGAAGTAATTTGTATGGCTGACAGCAGCAACATCTCTGTCCTCTAAAGTGAGTCTGCCGTCACCGTTTTTATTATATGCATAAAGCGAACCGTCATCATAAAGAATATATGTGTAGTTCGTACCTGTTACCGTACTGGCAGCATAATCTGTCTGAACAATTCGGGCGTGATCTTTAATCAGCGGTTCATCATTTAAGATATCAGTATCCGAAACGATATTTATAGTACCTTTTCCTAAAAAATTTCCCTTATCATCAGTTAGCTGGTATTCTGTTTCACCTACGGCGGCACCATAAATCAGAGTATTTACTGAAACGATGCAGTCATCGTAAAACTTTGAATTAACAACAGAAGTAAAAAGTACTTTATCCGGATCACTGACAGTGATCGTACCTTTGGTTATTATATTAAGAGGCACTATACATCCGACCGGAAGTTCATAGTCTTTACTGATGCTGTCATCAGATTCGTTCTGTACTGATACAGTTTCAGGTGCTGTTTCTCTGGTTGTATTTTCTACCGCATACAGTGTTGCATTGCTGAACTGAGCAGAAAGCACAAGTACTGCCGATAAAGCAGCTATTTTTCTTATATTCATTTTTATTTCCCTTTTATAATTAATCAGTAATACCGCTTCTGTTTTCAGCTGCTCCATCCTGCCACAAAAATCCTTTAAAAATACTTAAAGCTGTTTTCATACTCGTACCTCATAAAGCTATTACCCGGAAAATAATATCAGAAGTTCTGAAGAATATCTTTCTTCATACGGATAAAATCAAGAACGTTTATCACGCCGTCATCGTTAAAATCCATCCAGTCAGAACTTTCGTCGATACCGCAAAGGTATCTCATCATTGATACGATATCTTTTGCACCGTATTTTTTAGGCGCGATAGCTTTCAGATCAGGATCGATACGTGTGAAAGTATTTCCTTCAATACAGTATTTCCAGAGTGTGTTGTCTACTCTTGTAATGAGTATACACAGATCTTTGCCGTCGAAGAAAGCGCCGATAGTATCTTTTACGTGAGTCATTGAGGCATAATTTCCAAGACACGAGAATTTTTCAGTGCAGTTAATATCATTTTGCGAATAAAGTTCGACAGAACGATTATCGTTAATGACAGTTCCTTTTTCTGTTGTTGCCAGTGAGGCACTGTAAAAGTCAATTGAAGGATTATAAGTATAGATCCAGTCATATCCAAGGGTATATCGGTTATGATCTTCATATTTCCTTTCGCCTGAAGGATCATGGTATTCATTGTCCTCACCGAGATAAGCTACATATGCATTTACATCATATGTTGTTTGTGTTTTGCCATAAATATAGCCAAGGTCTTTGACGTTCTTTGCTGCAAGTCTTGTCTTAGGTTCTGATTCACCATCCGGAAGTATTACTTCGTAAAGATTATTATCAGGATCTGTGATATAATATGTTGTTTCATGTGCACCGGGATCATCAGAATGGAATATCTTTGCAATAAATTTTACCGGAGTAATATTAAGTCCAAGATCAATAATATTAATATTGTCGCTGGACTTTTCAAATTCCAGCTTAACTGTTCTGCCGTCTTCAAGCTGACATATCGGGAACCAGTCAAAATAATAATAATTTGATACTGCTTTTATCTTTATATCATCCAGGCCTTTAAGTTCACTCCAGCCATAAACGTCCCGGCTTGTATCTTCTGCAGATCTTCCAAATCTCAGCGTTCGTATCCTGCCGTCTGAACACAGACAATAACCGCCTCTTTCAGCAAATGATAAAACGGTATAATCCTTCGGATCATTGAGTGCCTTTCCATCTACCTTAAGAACACCATCTTTATATAATACAGCGTACATTTTAGGGTATGAGGGGGTCGAGCCGCGCGGACTTTGCACGCCGGTCTGAGCAATATTGTTTGCACGGGAGTGTTCATAAAAGTCAGCGACATTATCATCGATTTTAGTAAGCTCTCCCTTCTCCTCTTTATTGAATGAATACAGTCTTCCATCTTCGAACAGAATATAAACACATGTGGAATAACCATTTGGTTCAATAATTCTGAATTCCGGAAGTTTTTCTGATACCAGAGGTTCATCAAAAGGTTTGTCCGGAGTTACTGTGACCTTACCGGAACCTATCAGTTTTCCTTCCTTATCCTTTACCTCATATTCAGTTTTACCTTCCGATACAGCATGTATATATGCAAGATTATCTTCAATTGCTTCTTCATTAGAAGCTGCAATACCGTTATCCTTTACGGATATTATTCCCCTGTTATTTAGAAATCCATGAGGTTTTATATCAACTCTGCATCTGTATCCTTCCGGTACTTCAATGTCAGGAAATTTTAAGAATTTATAAAATTCTTCATCTGTTTTTCCGTCAGAATGAGAATAAAGGGACTCAAGATTTAATTTTTCAATAACTGAAAGATTTTTAACTGTAGAATCTACAACGTCCAGACTCCCTAGTTCAGTAAAAGAACTCAGTGCTTCAAGATCAAAGTTTTCTGTATTTTCTATAGATACATATATTACATCAGAAAACTTTTCATCTGTTTTTTTCATTGTTGATGATATGAAATGAATACTTGTGAAGGGTTTTTCCTTAATATTTTTAATAATACTGTAGTCAAAGTTTTCCCAGTTCTGTATATTAAGAATACATGTGGAGGACAATTTTTTAAGGAAATCAAACGATGTTTTATCTTTTAATTTGCTGCCGTCTAATGTAACAGAATATACTGTGCTCAATTCCTCATCAGATAAAAATCCGTCATGGTCTTTGTCGTTATATGAATCAGATAAAGACTCGCGAATCACAGCTTCTACGGTATTGTCTGATTCTTCTGCATTAAGTGCGCATATCCCGCTCTGCGTGGAAAGCACAAGAGCTGCTGAAAAAGCTGTCATTTTTCTTAAGTTTAGTTTTTCCATAACATTCTCCTTTTTATAGATGCTGAAACAGTCCTGCGTATGTGAAGTGGGATGATTATTCAGCTACTGCTCCATTTTTGACTTCATCCGGTATTTCCAGTGTACCTGATTCATATCCGTCTATAGTGAATGTCATTTTTCACTGAAAAGAACGAAGTATCTCCTTTTTGAGCAGGAGCAGATCGATGATATTCACCTTTCCGTTGCCGTCGAAATCCATCCATTTTTCCTGAACTGCATTTTCTGCTCCGAATATGTACTGCATCATTGATACCATATCCTTGGCGCCGTATTTCTTTACAGGTACATACGGAGGAGTTGACGGCGGAACTGAAGGACCGGAAGAAGCCTTAAGTTCCTTGTCTATACGAGTGAATGTGCCGGCTTCAATGCTGTACTTCCAGAGAGAGTTGTCTTCTCTTGTAATAAGGATCGTATAGTCACTGCCGTCGAAGAATGTACCCTCGGTTTTCTTTACATGAGTAAATGAAGCAAATCTGTCGAGACAGGTGAAGTTTTCTGTTCCCTCATCTGTGCGGAGAGAAATACCAAGAACACTGTCGTCATTTACTACTGTTGTACCCGCTGCTGTTGTATTCTCAGTGAATAAATAACGTGTATCCCTTGTTTCGTAATCATACTGCTTGTTATCGAAAATATCAAAGCCGTTTTCAGTCTTTATCTCTTCACCTTGATTTGTACAGCTGTATGCTTTGCCTTCCTTGTCTGTATAGGCAATGTCTGCTTTCTGATTTGTTCCTTCTCCTCGACGGTATAAATAGCCGCATCCTACAACATCAGAAGCGATAAGAGCTCTGCCTACTGATTTGGTGATTTCCTTTGATGAAGTCTTTGCCTCGGCTTTTATCATGTAAAGATCGTTTTTGTCATCGGTAACGTAGAACGTGCCGCCGCGGAAAAGGAATCCTCCGCCGTTTGTGACTACAGACTGACCCTCAACGCATTTTACAGGATTGATATTAAGATTGAGTTCAAAAAGCTTGTATTCTTTTTTATCGCCTGTTTTTTCAGAATAGATAAGAGCAGTTTTTCCTTCCTTAGTCTGGATGAGATCAGGTTTTGACGGACACATGGCTTTAACGCCACTCATTATCTCATCAATAGTATATCCACCGCCAACAACACCGCTTACAGATCTGATGATGCCGTCTGAGCATAATATGTAATCAAACCATTCTGACGCTGTAACGACCTTGAAGTCTTTAGTAATGGTATCACCGTTTATTTTAAGCGTTCCATCCTTGTACAGTACGATATGGTTTCCGTAACTGTCATTCTTCATGTCGCTTACGTTTTCATCTACAAGGCTAAGTTCACACTTACCTTCCTTGTTGTAGGTATACACAATACCATCATCAAAGAGAATATACGCCCATGCGTCCTGAATTCCACGCTGATCTGAATCTTCGACAGTTATAATTCTGAAAGTTCTATTGATTTCAGTATCCAGAGGCTCATCCACCGGTTTGTTTTCGGTAATCTTTATTTTACCGGCACAGATCTGATTTCCGTCCTTATCACTGTACTGATATTCAGTTTCACCAGCCTTTTCAGCGTAGATAAAGTTGTAGTATTCTTCATTGGCATCATCGGAAAATGTATTTACTGAGTAGTTAGTAAACTGTACGATTTCCGGATCAGTTACTGTAAACTTACCCTTAATAGCACCTGCCGGTCTAACTGCGAGCGGACAAAGGAATCCTTCAGGCAGTTCGTAATCAGATGCTTTAATATACTTTGCTACTTCAGTACTGTCAACCTTATCGTCAATATAAAGTCTTTTAAGATCAAGTTCCTTAAGTACCTCAAGATTCTTTACTGTTGTTCCGGATGTGGATACTTTCAGAAGATTTGTGAAAGGCTTTAATGAATTCAGATCAAAATCTTCAGTATTAAATATATCGATATGATTAATGTGATCTACTTTTTCACTGCATTCAGCAAATGTCGAATCAGTAAGCTGGATATAAGTTACCTGCTTAACGTCACACAGTAAAACAGGGTTGAAATTTTTCCAGTTAATTATACTGATATGATTAAGGTTATCAAGCTTGCTCAGATCTTTAAGCGAATCAATTTCTGTAATGATACTTCCGTCAAGAGTTAAAGAAAATATTTCTTCAAGCTCCTTTTGAGAAATAACACCGTCCTTGTTATCGTCATAGTGTTTATCGTTTTTGAGTATTGAAGCATAGATCTGTTCGTTGATTTTAGCCTTTTCCTCCGTTGCAGTTTCTTCAGCAAATACGTTTAACATACTGCCCGAAGCAGCGAGGACCAGAGCTGCTGATAATGCTGTCAGTTTCTTAAGTTCTTTTTTCATTTTTAATTACCCCCAAAATTATATTGTTTATTCAGCCACTGCACCGTTTACTACTTCATCCGGTATTTCAAGTGTACCTGATTCATATCCGTCCATAGTAACGTTCAGTGTGTATGAATTATATGTGCTTATACCAAATACCTTTCTTTAATATCTACTATTAAGCCGGAAATCAGGATCAGCCCCGTATCCGGCAATGTTTTATGTGGATTTATGCGTTAATTTGCGCTTATCTTCATTCTTTTAACTATCACACATGAAAGAACTGAAAAAATAACGATCACGAACTGTGCGATGCGAAGAATGTTGTTTTCAAATGAGAAAAACTCCATTGTGCTTATTTTCACAACAGAAAAAACGGCAACTGCGGCCTGCAGGAACCATACTCCGAAAAATACAAGCCACTTGAGCGGATGGCCGTGTGCAAACGCCTTGAATGACGCATTTACGAGAAATGCTGTAAATGCTATCAGCAGATACAGAATAAGTCCGGCAACAGCTGGCATGAAGTACACAAGCGACTGAGCGCCTGTCTCACCTATAACTATAGAGGACGGACTAGCCATTGATTTAAGAATAAGGCTGAAAATAAACTCAGCTGCAATAAAAGCAAGAGATGCTATACATGATTTTTTTATTTCTTTTTTCATAACCGCCGCTCCTTACTGAATAATATCTGAAAGATCCTCAGGTATCACGTCATAGTCAATAATATCCGTATTGATGTTGTCGAAGATATTCTGAGTCTTTTCCTTAATGCTGTCCGTATCGATCTTCAGTTTACCAGTATCAAAGGTGAACATGAGCCAGTTCTTCAGTGTGCCCCAGAATTTTTCAAAGGCATTCAGTCCGGAACTTACTCTGTCCTTAACGTCTCCGATATTGATCTCGGTATTGAAAGTGATATTGAATCCGTCTGAGATTCGGTCAGTAAGAGAAGAAAGCTTGTCTTCAAACTTTCCCTTGTAACTGAGCTTCGAGAAAGATTTCAGATAGTCGAGAAGCTTGTCATAGGTTTTCTGTTCAAGCTCGATCTTGTATTCATCGAGATATTTATCAAGAAGCTCCTTTGCGGAATCTTCTGTAAGATTACCATTCAGCGCCTCAGCCTTCAGATCGTTGAGAAATCTGAAAATATACTCTTCAGTCATGGTCTGGTCTTCGGAATTACCGCCTATCTGCTGTTCCTTAAGATTTTCAGCAACTTCATTTATAATGTCGCTGGTAACGATAAGTTCCTTTGTGGCAGTTTCCTTCTTTTCCTCATCAAGCTTTTCGCCGGATGACTTTTCATAGGATGTGAGAATACCAGTAAGTGCGCCTGTACCTGAAACCTTGAAAGGAGCGGTTGCGAGCACCTGGCAGTTCTCAACACCGGCGGTAAGCAGAGCATTGGCGATCATGTTTTCGTCAACGTAAGTAAGGTTCGCAGTCTTTACGATAAGTCCGCCCGACTGCATCGGCATGATGTACGAACACGAAAGAGTTCTCGTTCCGATAATATCGTCGGATACCAGCCCCTCAAGGTACTGTCTTTCCTGCTGGTTGTTGATCTCGATGACCATGGTGTCCGAAGGATCGGCACCGAAAAATTCAAAGATCTTTTCTTTCTGAGCGTCAGTAAGGTCAGCACCGAGTGTAATGACCGGGACCGCATCTGCATATGATGTAAAAGTGAAAGCACCGGCTGTAAGTGACATTGCCAGAGCCGATGCGATAATTTTTGAAGTTATTCTTTTCATACAGTTCCCCTCCTGCTTTTTTATGTATAAATAAATTATATGAGATTTGATCATTTTTGTCAATTAATAATCAACCGTTTTTTATATTTTCGTCATCAGATTTCGCATCTTTCTTATGTTCTCATAAGAAAAAGATTGAATAATATCATGAAATATGTTAAAATAAGTTTATATTCATATTAAACACGGAGGTGCAATATGGCTTATACAGATTATCAGAAGGCATTGAAAATAGGTGAAAAAACATACAAAAACCTGGCATCAAAAGGTAAATACCCTTACCTTCCTGTACTCGAAGACATGATCGCAGGCGAACCGCCTATGTCTCAGACAAGACTTGGTCTTATTGAAATACCTATAGAACTCATTGCCGGTACATATACATCAGGACGAACAAACGCTTTTGCGCGTGATTTCATGCCTCTGCTTCCGCCGGAAACAGAATTCGCAACAAAGTGGGCGGAACTCTACGATTCGCTTTGCGAAAACGGTCAGCGTGATCCTGTAGTGGCTTACGAATACATGAACCGCTACTATCTTGTTGAAGGAAACAAGCGTGTCAGTGTTCAGAAATACATGGGTGCGGTAGCCATCGAAGGCAACGTCATAAGAATGATACCGCAGAAAAATGATACAGCTGAAAACCGAATATATTATGAATACCTGGATTTCTACGCTAAAACGAAGGTAAACTACGTACTCATGAGCCGTGAAGGCAACTACGAGCGTCTTTACAGGCACGTTCATCCGAATGACAACAATAAGTTCACTGACGATGAAATGCTTGACCTCAAGTACGTATATTTCAGCTTCAGAAAATATTATCTGGAAAAAGGCGGTGACAAACTCAAGGCACGTATAGGTGACCAGCTGCTTACCTACATGGACATTTTCGGCTACGAGAATGTACGTGACCAGTCATCTGTCGAAATAAAAGCAAACGTCGAAAAGGTATGGTCTGAATTTACGGCTGCAGGCGAAGGCGACGAAAGCCATCTTCAGATGGTAACTGAACCTGAAGAGCAGAAAAAGTCCATAGCACAGTCCATAGCTCATATAATCACCAGCAACGTGATAGCTCAGAAGCTCAAGGTAGCTTTTGTTCATTTCAAATCTGCCGAGGAATCCGGCTGGACACGCCGTCATGATCATGAAAGCATGAAGGTCAAGGAAATGTTCGGCGACAGAATAGAAGTGAAGCCTGTAGTAACTCACGACAGTTCAGATATTTCCGTTCTGGAAAACCTTATTGCAGAAGGATACAAGCTCATTTTCACAACTACTCCGGTTCTCAGCACTATTAGTCTGCGTTGTGCTATCGACCATCCGGACACTATCATCTGCAACTGCTCGCTCAATAACGCATACATGCATTTAAGATCATATTATCTGCGTGTATACGAAGCAAAATACATCATAGGTGCCATCGCCGGTGCAATGACTGAAGAGGATAAAATAGGCTACATTGCCGACTATCCGATATACGGCGCTCCTGCTGCGATAAATGCATTTGCTCTCGGTGTAAAACTTACAAATCCGCGTGCAAAAGTATATCTCGACTGGACATCACTCAAGGGCGGCGATCCGCTTGAAAGGCTTAAGAAATTCGGTATAGACATAGTTTCATTCCCGGACCTTACAGCCCGCAACAGTGACAACTACACTGGTCTCTGCGGACTCTGCGGTGATGCAGAACCTGTCAAGCTCGCTGTACCGAAATGGAACTGGAGTGTTGTTTACGAATCACTTATCAGATCTGTTCTCAACGGTGACTGGAACAGCAGTGAATCTGCTCAGAGCGGCCACGTACTCAACTACTACTGGGGCATGTCAACTGGTGCCATAGACGTTGAGACCTTCGACCTGTATGCAGGAACAGGACAGCTTGAATACATACTTAAAAGCATGGTAAAGAATGGTACCATGAATCCGTTCTCGTGTGAAATATACGATCAGGACCATCGTCTCGTAAACAAGACTGCAAACTGCATGTCTGCTTCCGAGATCATAAACATCGACTGGTTTGTGGATATTGTTGAAGGTACTATACCGGACATATCACAGTTCAAGGAAGAAAGTCACGAACTCCTGTCACAGCTTGGAGTAAAACTTAACTCCAGCAAATAAATCACTACTACAAGGAAACACTGATCAACATCTGATCAGTGTTTCCATAAAAAAGAAAGCTCAGAGGTATAAAATGATTCTCGACAGAATAATGAAGACTAAATATCTGCAGGAACCCAGCGGACCGGTAAACATACTGGCTGTTGCAGATGAAGAAGTGCCAAAATTCCATGAAAAGCATGACAAGTACAAAAAGGACGAATATGAGGGCATTGACTTAATACTTTCATGTGGTGATCTCAGCTACCATTATCTCAACTATATCGCTGACGTTGCTCACTGCAATGTATATAATGTTTTCGGCAATCACGATGAACTGTTTCCTGAGGGTGAACCTTTGGGCTGCATTCCAATCGACGGAAAATTCATAGTTGTCAAAAATATTCGTATACTCGGACTTGGCGGTTCAATGAAATACCGTGAGTGCAAAAAGCATCAGTATAAAGAAGAGGAAATGGTAAAAAGAGTCAAGAAGCTCAGAAAGTCAATCGACAAAGCCGGCGGTTTTGACATTCTCGTAACTCACGCCCCTGCTTTCGGGATCAATGACGGAACAGACCTCTGCCACACCGGTTTCAAGGTTTTCAAGGAACTGATCGACGAATACAGCCCGAAATACTTCATTCACGGACACGTACATCAGAACTACGGCAAGTTCCCGAAGATCACACAGTACAAGAACACAACTATAATAAATGCCTACCGGTATCACAAATTCGAATATGTATTCGATGAACCGGAAGGATTATAATTCAGATATTTCATGCAAAACCTTTATCAATGACAGGAGGTCAGAACCACGGAACCTTACAGACACACGGTCCAGTACTACGAGACCGATAAAATGAAAGTCGTGCATCATTCTAACTACATCCGCTGGATGGAAGAAGCACGCGTATATTATCTAGATAAATGGGGATATAATTTCAAAGGTCTTGAAGAAAACGGGCTTGTTTCGCCTGTTGTAAGCGTAACAGGCAAATTCATTACAAGCGCTGAATTCACTGATGAGATACTCATCTACATAGGTGTATCTGATCTTAAAAGTGCGAAATTCGTACTGACATATAAAATGATACGCGAATCAGACGGAGCTTTAGTTTTCGAGGGAGAATCGGTACACTGCTTTATTCGTGAAGACAGATCGATAATCCGTCTTGAACGTGATCTTCCGGGGCTTTACAACAAGCTTAAGGAAATTAAGGAAAGCGAATCAGCTGACTGATAATAGCTTTCTGAACTGATCAGGCGTAAAGGAAACGCTGATTTATTCATAAATCAGCGCGGGGTTCGGGGCGAAGCCCCGCAATCTCCCCACCCCAGCAATCCGGCTTCGCCGGATTGCTGGCTTAATCAGTGTTTCCTGAATTTTCTTTATATGATATGGGAGGGGTAGATTTGAAAGACAGGATCATTGCATTACTTTCGGCAGCAATGCTGCTATCAATATCCGCTACCGGATGCGGTGACGTAAACAAATCTGATGCCGATGCTGTAGATCCGGAAACCACGGATGAAGCCGGTACTGAAACCGGATCAGATGAGAAATCTTCATCAGATGATGAGTCTTCAGAAAAAGAAGACAAGGATAATGAACCGGATGATAAAAAAGATAAAGAATCTTCAGAACCATCCGGCAAGGACCAGTCGATAAAAAAGAAAATGAAATCGGAAGAAGTTTTCGATATCATTTACGGCAGCTGGGTATCCGATGATGAGAATGATGAACTCATTTTCAGCGCCGGTGTCGGTGACATAAGCTACAAGGCTGAACTTAAAAGCGACAGTGAATACGCATTTGAGCAGCTGGTCTCATACTTTGATGCAGCTCAGACTGATGACGGTGTGAAAATCAGATTCATTACCGGCAAAGGCGGTCTTGGCAGCTCCAATGAACTCATCCTTTCCGATGACAGGCAGTCTCTGCGCTTTAAGAACAAAGTGAAAAATGAAGAGACCGGAGCGGTGGAAACAAGCTACATTACTTTCCGCAGAAAGTCTGAACTGGTTCTTCCTGATGGCGACATCAAATGGAAAGGCCGCACTGCTGCTTTTCTCGGTGACAGTATTACCGCCGGCATGAACACTTCCGAAGGCAAGGGGTACTGGGATTATCTCGGCGAGATCCTTGGTCTTAAGGAGTCGATTGCATACGGCGTTGCAGGGTCATGTATCTCTGCCACATCTGACATGGGTACAGGTATTGCGCCTTTCTGCGAACGATATAAAGACATCAAGCGAGATGCTGATCTTATCGTAATCTTCGGCGGCACCAATGACTACGGCTACAATACTCCGCTTGGCGATGAAAATGACAAGACCGATGTTTCTTTCTACGGGGCACTGTATGAGATGCTTACAGGACTCAGAGCAGAGCATCCGAAGGCAGTCATAGTTTTCATGACGCCCCTTCACCGCGTAGAATTCGGAGGCTTAAGCGTTGACAAGCAGAAAAACGATGCCGGTTATACTCTGTATCATTACATCGATGCCATCAAGAAGCAATGCGAGAATCTTGAGATACCGGTTATTGATACAAACACAGTATACGGGCTTAATCCTGCAGATAAATTTGTAAAGGATAATTATCTTACAGACGGTTTGCATCCTAATGAAGAGGGACACAAGATCCTGGCTGAAAGGATAGCAAGCTGTTTTGAAGATCTATGATATGTGATTATATGAAAAAAATGACGATCGGTTTTCTGATCGTCATTTTTTATGGTACGCCTTCGGCGTACTATCCTAATTGCTGCATCAGCAGCAATACCCTTTTACCACACAATATCAAATGAAACTTCCGGTTCCTGAGTAGCATAGTCAACCGATACGCTGATCTGATAATAACTGTCAGCTTCCGGGTCATCTGAAGCATCTATACCAATGAAAAAGCATACTGTTTCATCGTAAATATTCAATGAATAAACACGCCAGTTCTTCTTTACATAATCCAGATCAAATTCTTTCTTTAAACCTGTACCCTTCTCACAAACATCTTCAAAGAAATGAACGATTTCATCATATATTTTGCCGTAACATTTTTCCATTATCTGATCAGATTTTTCGTATATCATCTGCAGAGAATCAAGCACATAATCTATATTATCTTCTCGCACCGATATTTCGCCCAGATCACAAGGAACGTAACTTTTATCGAATGAATCAAAGATTCTGTCAAAACCGCTTTTTATATCTATATAACGATTATACGGATGGCACGAATCCTTTATTAAAACTCCGTTTTCAAAATAAGAACTTTTTATCTCTTCCTCAGATAAATTTTTCTCATTATATTTCTTATATCTTGCATTTTCAAATTCTTTTTCGATTTCTTTGTCTTTGTATTTTTTCCATTTTCTCAGCAGTATAACAAATAGAACTGAAATTGGCCACCACAAAATCGTACAGACTAAAATATAAATCATCATTTCTTTATCTTTATCTAACAAAAAAGAAACGATTAATCCATGTAATGTGATGCCCAGCGCTCCCCAGGCAAGTCCAGCGAACCATAAAAAACCTCTTATAAAATCCTTTAAAAATTTCATATATATTGTCTCCTTCTTTTTTATTTTTCTGTTTTCAGTCTTTTCTTTTGCAAATATTAAGTTTGACAGATGTCACGATCAATACCGGTATAGCAATCGCAGATATCATTTTTCAGTTTGATAATCAATGAAACTCTTTGCTGAATCTCTTATTGCTTTATCTGTGTTCTCATTTTCGGCAACTTCTCTGAGGGCTGACAGCAGTTCTTCTCTGCTAAATTTTCCGTTAATACAACGGTTCAGCATCCAGACTGTATGCATAGTCGGAGTGCGTTTAACGGAATCGATAAGGAGTGGTAGAAAATCAGGATAGAACGATTCGATATAGTGAACCATCGCTCCCGGCATTCCGAAATCATCAAGCGGATGATTTTCAATTATAGTGAACAGTTTTTCCACTATTTCGAATCCAGCCCCCTCATCCTGCAGCTGTTCCATTATTTCCTCTGATTCATATTCAAAATCATCTGTGCCAGCAAGGGCGGATAATTTATTTAGTAATTCTTCGATCATTGTGTTTTCCTCCATAATCTTTTGTTTAATCATTTTCTCAGCGGATAACTGCAAAGGGACAACCTTATGAAGGGGAAGAACGACAAAAATCGCAGTAAAAGCCGGCATTTCTTCCCCTTCCTTCGGTTTTCCCTCTGCACTCCCTTTCCCAACACCTTCCCCATCATTGCCGGCTTTTGCTTTTTATTATAGCTCGGAGGTTGACGGGCTTAAGGCGTGGTTTATGCGTTATATTAAAGTTTACGTCTGATTATCTCGATCAAACCTTTATCCGCCGGCAGCCAGTCAACTGAATCGAGTGTTTCTGCAGTAAGCCATTTTGCGTCTTCGGCTTCTTTCAGTACCAGATCACCTTGTTTTACAACAGCGTAGAAGCAGTCCATTGACAGGTGGAAATTCGGATAATCATATTCTACTGTATGGAACATTTCAAGTGGAATTATCTCTGTATCAAGTTCTTCTTTTATTTCGCGTACAATAGCATCTTCCGGTGATTCATTCGGTTCTATCTTTCCGCCTGGGAATTCCCATCCGCCTTTGTATTCACCGTATCCTCGAGCTGTCGCAAAGATTTGAGATGGCTTTTCGGCTGAATCAAGTATTACTGCTGCTACTACTCTTATTGTTTTCATTTAAACTAACTCCTATGTGTTTGCAATGTATTCATAAAGATCTTCCCTGACCGGAACATCAAGCAGCCATTCTATTTCGACGGCTGTTTTATCTGTACCAGGCATGATGAATTCCTCTGTCTTTCCGGTAGGTCTGACATATCCGAGATAATAAAACTCCTTTGAGATCTTATCATCTTTATTTTTTCTTACGAAGAGATGAACTGCGATTCCAAGCTCTTCAGATTTAATAAATTTCTGAACATCTTCCGATTCCAGAGTTCTTCCGGATTTTGAAACAGCGATAAGCGAACTGTTGCTTGTAAAATGGTCGCTGTAGTTGATTGTTGCTGCAATATCTTCGCTCTTGTCGTAGTTTATAAATATCGGAAATGTGTTTGTTGTCTTATCATATTTATATCCGCCAATATTGAGCGGCACTTCGCCTTTCTCCCAGTTAAGCAGACGGCATACATCTTCGTATGTGTATTTCTGATAAAGTACAAGATCAGTATCCTTATATGAGTTTAAATAATCTCTTTCATAACGGCTTATGCCGAAACCGATGAGTTCTTCAACTGTATTATAAAAATCCCTGTCAGACAGCATATCAAGGAAACGAGCAGACGCTTTATAGTCTGAGCCGCTTTCTTCAATAAATACGCAAACCTTGTACGTATCTTTTCCGCTTCCTGTCGCAAATTCATTTGTGAGAATCTTCGCTACGCTGTCGCAGTTATGTGAAGTCATTTCTTTTTTATATCGTACTTCAACCTCACTCTTAAGAGAAATGAAAAGATCATCATGTTTTCCTTCAAGTATCAGTTTTAAAAGCAGAAGCTCATAAACACGCTTACCGGATGCCAGTTTCTTTGAAATAAATTCGAGAACCTTCTCCTTATCACTGTCAAAGCGGATTATGTATTCTTTTTCATGCTTTACGAGGAACTTATAATATGAGCCGAGTGTATTTGAATCAAAGATCCTGCATACATCCATTTCACCGTAGGTATCAAAATCCATAAGCGATGGAATACGTCCAATCTTATTTTTCAGCGTGAGATAATTCTCTTTAATCATTCTGACATCGCTGAAATTCGCACTGTCAACAGATGAAAGGATCCTGTTACGGCTTATTTCATCAAAGTGGATCGTTGACGATCCGGTAATTGTTCGTCCGCCTTCAATAACACCTCTGCGCAGATTATCCTTGTTATATGTTCTGTCTCCATAAAGTGCAACCGGAATCAGAAAGTTCTTTGTATAGTTTCCGATGAAATCAAGTACGACAACAAATTCCTTGCCTTCGCATTTTCTTAAACCTCTTCCGAGCTGCTGGATGAAAACGATCGGCGACTGAGTTGGACGCAGCATAATCACCTGATTTACGGATCTAATATCAACACCTTCATTAAGAAGATCAACTGAAAAGATATAGTCAAGCTGTGATTTTCCGGATTTGCTTGTTTCTGAATCCATTTCAAGACGTTCAAAGGCTTCTGCTCGCTGTTCATCAGATGAAGCACCAGTCAGAACAAGTGTACGGTAGCCCCTATTATTCATTTTAGCGGAGAGTTCTTCAGATTCTTTTATAGTCCTGCAGAATATTATTCCCTTGACTCTGTCCCCGCTATAGCCATAGTATTTTGCATTTGAAATGATATGACTAACTCGTTCATCACTGGTAAGCAAGCTGAAATCTTCCGCATTCAGCTTTTCGTTCACACCGGTTTCATCACTGATAAGATCAAGATCGCTGATACCGAAATAATGGAACGGACAAAGCAGGTCTTCTTCAAGAGCCTTCTGTAGTCTGATCTCATATGCTATCTGGTAATTGAAAATCTCATAAATATTCTTTCCGTCCCTGCTGTCATCATTCTTATCTGGAGTCGCAGTCATACCGAGCCAGAAAGTCGGTTTGAAATACTCAAATACCTTGCAGAACATATCACTGCTGCTGTGATGTGCCTCATCGATTACGATACAGTCGAAATGATCCGGTTTAAACTTCTTCAGATTTTCTTCTTTACTCAAAGTCTGAACCGTAGCAAAGATAAGATCACTGTCAGTATCATGTTTACCGTTACCGATAAAACCCATTGTTTTCGTATTTCCGAATACATTTTTGTATGACTTCTCTGTCTGAACGGAAAGCTGAGTTCTGTGAGTAACAAACAGTATTTTATCAAATCCAAGCTCTCTAACTGCAAAAGCAGATGCATATGTTTTACCTGTACCTGTTGCAGAGATAAGAAGTGCTCTGTCTTCGCCGGCTTCAATGATCTTTTTCAGATTAACTATGAAATTTGTCTGCATTGAATTCGGTTTTAATTTATGCTGATCAAGTGAGATGACGTTATTATAATACGAAAGAGCTCTCTGATGCTTTATGATATCATACTGTGTTTCATAAGTTTCAATAAAATCATTGTAATCAGATGTATGCTCTGAATTCCAGAAAGCTTCAAATTCATCAATGATCTGCTTGGCCATTTCACCGTTTTCAGTAGAAATAAATCTTGTATTCCATTCGTGATTGGTAGTAAGCGCAGTTCTTGTCATATTCGAACTGCCAATGATTATACGGTACAGATCATCCTTGCGGAAAATATATCCCTTTGTATGAAAACCTTCACTCGCCTTCACATCGAACATTTTCAGCTGTATGTTTTTCAGTTCATGAAGTTTTTTCAGCGCAGCCGGTTCACTGAAGTTAAGATAATTCGTAGTAAGAATACGTCCTTTAATCCCTTTTCTTTCAAGTTCCTTCAGTGTCATCAGAAGCGGTGTTATTCCGCCTATAGTGATAAAAGCAACGCTTATACAGAAACTATCACAGTTCTTCAGTTCATCTTCAATCGTGGAAAGAACTTTCCTTCCATTCCGGTAATCATTAGATACAAACTGTGGTCTGTAAGCAAGATTCGATAAATTTGTACTGTCTATAAAAGCTGTAGTGAAACCGTTGTTCAGTTCCTTAATTATCCCGTTTTCCAAATTTCAATCCCCCGTCATTTATTATCATTCAACTTGTCTGTTCTTCTCATATGATACCTTTAAATCCATTTATTATTACTATATTCTATGATACTATTTTATGGAACGAAAATCAAGATAATATATACATTTTGGAGGCGATCTTTTTTAACTATAAAAAATTCTCCCTGAAAGCAGCATTTTCATACTGCCTTAGGGAGGAAAATGTAGCTAAGCTATCATCTGAATCAGCGTTATTTTATTATAATGAAATTTTTCATCTACATAAAATATTGTTGTTTAATTCATCAATTCATTTTAACCATATGATCTAATGAATCATAAAAGTACCAATATGTATAATCATTATCATTCGTTGGATTATAGCACCAAGTACAAAATCCATTTTGATCAAGTTCAAGAATCGTTCCTGGATAAATATGAACACTTATCCCTGCACTGCCACCGCTAAAGTCTAGCACACCCTTGTATGCGGTTTTATAATGTACTGACGCTACGGCAATAGAGTATAAATCAAATGGAACCGTATAAAAGATATCATCATTTACTATATATGAATGGCTATCAATACTGGTATTAGCAGGTTCTTTAACTGAGTAATCAATGCTAAGACTAAATTCGTCAATTAATTCGGATTTAAAACAATAAAACTTATTATCTTTATAATAAAGTGTTTTTGTACTTCCACCTGTAATAACCCTCCCGCAAATATAATCAATAATATCGTATTTTCCATCTGTTGCAAAGTCACTGATTTCGGAAACTTTATTCGCAAAATAATCATGAGCTGGTATTTCATTTATGTGAAACGGATCAATACTATATGAAAAAACTGCACCTTGTACATTGAAAGTTATTTCTTGCGGCTTTGAAATTTCAGAATAATGATGATCTTTTATCGATCCTATTATCTTTCCCCAATACAAATCGGAATCCATCCAAATATATAATGAATATGTTCCTGCACCTCCGTTTGTTATTGGTTCACATGTTTCTTTGTTATGAATATTAATATAATGTGGTGCTGAAACGCTCCAAGGATAATTAGTTGTGAATTCAAAACAAATAACATTCTTTCCATTATAATTTTGAATTGGATATCGATCCATGTCAAATGCCTCACCGTTGTATTCGAAACATAAAGGCATTAGCTCTGCCACATTTTTTACATTGAAACTATAGTAAACGTCATAAATAATTTTACTTTGACTTAAAAATGATTGTGTGTTATACTTATACTATGAGGTGAAAGCTATGAATCCACGTAAGTATATCACAGATCCGAAAATATTGTTAGAAGAAGGTAAAGCAATTATG
>JAFRUS010000092.1 GCA_017438745.1 Oscillospiraceae bacterium
AAGAAACCGCTTCGTGTTTATATCAACCTCCCTGAAGGCCTTTACGAAGAAGGCAGAAGCTACTTTGTGGTTCGTGAACATAACGGCGAATACGAAGCACTTGAACTTCATATCATCGATGCCACAAGAGGCTGGTTCGAATCACAGTATTATTCGAAGTTCTATATCATGTTTACAGAAAAAGCATCTGAACCAGTGGTAGAACCAGAGCCAGTAGTTGAACCAGAGCCAGTAGTTGAACCAGAGCCAGTAGTTGAACCTGAGCCAGTGGTTGAACCTGAGCCAGTGGTTGAACCTGAGCCGGTGGTTGAACCTGAGCCAGTAGTCGAACCGGAACCAGTTCACGAACATGAATTCGGCGAATGGAAGACTTCACAGAACGCTTCATGGCTGCACAGAGGTTATGAAGAAAGAACCTGTGAATGCGGAGAAAAGGAAACCAGAAGAGTCGAAGAAAGCTGGACAGAATGGCTTGTTGGTGCAGTCGGCAGAAGACTCAGAAATCTTTTCCGCTGATAACATAATTCTTAAAACTGCGATGAATGATCATCTGCAGGTAAAACAAAATTAATGAGCGACAGCTCATTTACGATCAAAACGGCACTTTCAAGCGTTAGCCTGAAGGTGCCGTTTTCACTGTCAAGTTTTCATCTGAGATTGAGTAAGAAAAAGGTTGACAATTTATCTGTCGTAGCTTAAAATAAATATTATGATTGATAAAACAAATTTTGAATTTTTAGCAAGTGGAAACCTTTTATAATCACTTTGGGGAGGTACTCGATGGAACAAAGATGGACGTTGAAACTTGAGAATTTTGCGAAAATCGGTAATGCAGAAATAGAACTGTCTCCGTTTATATGTTTTTTGGGAGATAATAACTCAGGTAAAAGCTATTTAATGAGCCTTCTTTGGGGATTACTTACTCTCGGTAAAGATATTTTCCCGAAGAAAAAAACAGAGGCAAAATCTTATCTGGTTTGCGAAGAGTGGCTCAAAGCAAGTTTAAATAAAGAAATTTCGATAAATGAAGATGTATTTGAAATATATCTGAAATGGTATAATGAACTGCTTGCAGCCAACAAAAAAGAATTAATAAAAAAGATATTCAATTATGAAGTTAATATAGATAAAATTGAAATATGCAGTTACCGAAGAAAGAATCTTATACTGAAATGGGGGGAAGATGGCAGCCGTTATTCTTCATCAAAGAAATATATCCAGTTCCCGAAGGTAAAGGATCCAAGCAGAGAAGATTTGCTGAGAATGAATATATATATTTGCTGGAATTTGATAATGGATGGAATTGCTGCTCCATTGTACACACCAGTTGTAAAAGGCAGAAGAACGGGAGAACCGATTTATTTTCCGGCTTCGAGAACAGGATTTATGCTGACGTATTCTCAGTTGCTGGAAAGTGCTATACAGTCAAGCTTCTCAAAGCTTCATGATAATGAAAGCAGCGTTCTTACTCTTCCGTATATTGATTTTCTTCAGCTTATTACAAAATTTGAATCCAAGGATAAATGCATTTTTGAAGAACTGGTCGATTTTGTAGAGGAGAATATGATCAGCGGTAAGATTAATGTTCGTAATGAATATACCCCTGAGATAAAATATATTCCGGATGGTGCTGGCAAGGAACTTCCTTTGTTTGCTTCATCTTCTGTTGTATCTGAAATATCGCCGCTGTTACTGACTTTGAAATCAAATATCAATTTTAAAACAGTAATAATTGAAGAACCGGAGGCACATCTTCATCCGGCACTTCAGAAACAGATGGCAAGATTTTTGCTTAAGCTTATGAACAAAGGAATTCCAGTCTGGATCACAACTCACAGTGATACTATTCTTCAGCATTTCAATAATATGATAAAACTTTTTAACAGCAGTAACAAGGATGCTCTATGCAAAGAATATTCTTATTCTGCAAATGATCTTCTTGATCCGAAAAATGCAGTAATGTATCAGTTCGAAAAGAAAGAAAAAAATAAAACGAAAGTTGAGAAATTAACCTGTAATTCAAACGGATTTGTTGTTCCGACTTTTAATGATGCATTAACAAGTTTGCTGGATGAAGTTTATGCATTTCAGGAGGATTAAAAATGGATTCAATTGAATTTGCTGCAGAAAATTATATCCAAAATGATTTTTTTACTGCCCAAAGTGATGAAGAATCTATATATCATTTTATAGAAACTGATGATGGCGGTGAAAGCGATTTATTGGTAACTGTAAAAGGTCTGCATTACTGTGCGATGAACTATGACAAAAATTACAGACCAAACTATATTTTTCTGAAACCGGATAAAAAATATAGTATGCTGAAATGTGTAGACCACTTTGTTCTGAAACAGAATAACGGAAAGTGGGAACTGCACATGTTTGAATTTAAAACAACAATAGGTTTCAACACATGGAGAGAGATCAAAGGAAAATTCAGAGCGAGTTTACTCAGTATAAAAGCTGTGTGTGTATATCTTGGAATAGAGATTGAAAAAGTTTACGCTTATACTACTTATGAAAAAGAGAAGGTAAAGGAAAGCCAGAATACGAATCCTGCTTTGAAAAAAGTCCTGCTTGGTGTAGCGCCGGATAAGGACCCTGTGAAGGAATGGAACAGCGGAGAAGTAACTTTAAATACTTTTGACAAAATTAAATTTCCGCACAAGTCAATAATTCTGAAAAGAAACGAAAATGGAGTTTTGTGCGGTGATTATTCAATCTGACTGAAATTGTTTGATGATAAAGCAATTGCCTCATCGTATTAATTTAAGATGGTTTCTAAACGAAGATTTTTGTGAACAGTACGGTGTTAGGCAAAAGACATGCATGTAAAATCATACGTGCATGTCTTTTTTATTGGCATTTCTGATACTTGAAAAAGCGGCGTATTTATGGTACAATTATTTTATGTATTTCAAAATTGCCAGGAGGTTTTATGGGACTTTTCAGTAAAATAAAAGCAGGACTTCTGAAAACGAGACAGGCGATGATGTCTAAGCTTTCGAAACTGCTTCATTCATTTACCAAAATAGATGAAGATCTGTTTGAACAGCTGGAGGAAACGCTTATCATGAGCGACGTTGGCGTTGACACTTCGCTTGAGATATGTGACAGACTCAGAAAGATGATAAAGGAACAGGGGATAACTGATCCGAAGGAGATCATGCGTCTTATCCATGAAATAGTTTCGGACATGATGGGTGAAGATCAGGGGCTTGATCTTTCAACAAGTCCTTCTGTTATAATGGTCATCGGTGTAAACGGTGCCGGCAAGACTACAACTATCGGCAAGCTGTGCCACAAGCTCAAGGGCGAGGGTAAGAAGGTGCTTGTGGCTGCTGCTGATACATTCAGAGCGGCTGCTATCGATCAGCTCCAGGTATGGACGGAAAGAGCGGGAGTTGACATAGTAAAGCATGCTGAAGGTTCTGACGCTGCGGCGGTTGTTTATGACGCTATCACAGCTGCAAAGGCAAGACACTGTGACGTTGTCATCGTTGATACTGCAGGACGACTTCACAACAAGAAAAATCTCATGGACGAGCTGGCAAAGATAAACAGAATCGTGGCAGGACAGGCAGAAGGATGTGCCCGTGAGATCCTTCTGGTGCTCGATGCAACAACAGGACAGAATGCTGTAAATCAGGCTAAACTCTTCAGCGAGGTCGCTGATATTACAGGTATAGTTCTTACAAAACTCGACGGTACTGCAAAGGGCGGTATTGTTATTTCAATAAAGAATGAACTTGGCATTCCGGTCAAGCTTGTTGGTCTCGGTGAAAAGATCGATGACCTTCAGGACTTTAACAGCAAAGATTTCGTAAATGCACTGTTCGGTGACGAAGTCCTCGACGGTGAAGTAAATATGGATGATGACGATATGTCTGAAGAGGATGAAGAAACTGCGGATATCGAAGAAGCATCTGCTGAATATTCAGAAGATGTCGATGATACATATACAGAAACTTCAGAAGAATCATCTTATGCTGAACCTGAAGAAATAAAAGAAACGACAGTGTCCGAACCGGAAGAAGCATCGGAAGAAAAGCCTGTTTCAGAAACACTTGCATCCTCTGTGCTCCATTTCAGACCATCAGCACCGGCTTCAGATACAAATGTGAATACAGGTGCAGCTGCAGAAGAACCGGCTGAATCAGTTTCTGCTTCATCTGCTGATGATACACAGTGTTCGGCTGAAGTATCAGCATCAGAACAGGAAAGTGCAGAGAGCGTAACTTCTGAAATAACAGAAAATGCACCGGAAGAAACAGCGGTTTCAGATGAAAATGAAGTTCCTGAGATTTCAGAAGAACCTGTAGAATCAGAAGAACCGGAAGTAACTGAAGATTCAGAAGAGACTACAGAAACTGAAGAACCAGAAGTAACTGAAGATTCAGAAGAAACTACAGAAGCCGAAGAAGAGACAGAGGAACCGGAAAAGAAGAAGGGATTCTTCAGCCGTCTTTTCGGTAAGAAGAAAAAGTAATAAGGAGTAACAGATGAAGGTAATACTTGCATCAAACAATAAACACAAGCTTGAAGAAATAAAGAAGATACTCACACCTCTCGGCTATGAAGTCGTTTCACAGGCTGAAGCCGGAGTTGATATCGACGTTGAGGAAACAGGCACTACTTTTGAGGAAAATGCCGCACTGAAGGCACAGGCTGTTTATGATCTTACAAAGACAGCTGTTATTTCAGATGACAGCGGACTTGAAGTTGACTTCCTTGGCGGTGCACCGGGTGTGTATTCACACCGTTATGCAGGCGAGAATGCTACTGATGCAGACCGCTGTGCAAAGCTCCTTTCAGAATTAAGCGGCGTGGAAACAGCAAAGCGTACAGCAAGATTTGTCTGCGTACTCTGCTTTATTGACGACAAGGGCGAAAAGCTTGTTATCCGCGGTACAGTTGAAGGTATCATCGGCACTGAACCGAAGGGTGAAAACGGATTCGGCTACGATCCTGTATTTATGTACGGCGGCAGATCGTTCGCAGAACTTTCATCCGAAGAAAAGAACACAGTAAGCCACAGAGCAGACGCACTTAAAAAGTTTGCTGCGGCTATCGGAGCAAAGTAAAACACTTATCAGATCAGAAATCCGGATTTTACTGATTTCATGAGGGCGGAATGAACGCATTTCTTCCTCTCCGGCATTTCAGGCGAAGCCGTAAATGCCATATATATGAACCGTTAATATGAATGTAATGCTAAATGAAAGGCTGATATTATGCTTACAAGCAAACAGAGATCAAAACTCAGAGGAATAGCAAGTACCTACGAAACAATTTTTCAGGTAGGTAAGAACGGCATACAGGATACACTTATAGCACAGGTAAACGACGCTCTCAGAGTACGTGAACTTATCAAGCTCAGAGTCCTCGACAACAGCCCCTACACTGCAAGGGAAGCTGCTGACGAGATTGCTGAAAAGACAGGCGCTGATGTAGTTCAGGTAGTCGGCAGCAGATTCGTGCTCTTCAAGAGAAATCCGAAAGAACCTGTTATCGAAATAGATATCTGATGGGCAGAACAGGATTTTTCGGGGGAACGTTCAATCCGATACACTCCGGTCACATCCATCTTGCGGAAGAAGCCTTCAGGGGCCTCGGACTTGACCGCCTTATACTTGTTCCGGCAAATATCCCGCCGCACAAGGAAGCACACGATCTTTGCAGCAATACTGACAGGTTTAACATGTGCTGTCTCGCTGCAGAGGGACATGAAGGCTTTGAAGTTTCGGATTTTGAACTTAATCAGGGCGGCAAAAGCTACTCGGTTTATACAGCGGAGCATTTTGCGGAAATGTACCCTGATGATGAGCTTTACATGATGGTCGGAAGCGACATGCTTTTAAGTTTTGACAAGTGGTACCGCTTTGAGGATATACTCAAAACAGTGACCTTGGCAGTCGTATCAAGAGAGTATGACGATATGGACGACCTGAAGAAAAAGGCTGAGGAGCTTTCAGCTTACGGCAGCGTGAAAATAATAAACGCAGATCCTTTTCCGGTGTCATCGACGCAGATAAGGGATCTGATACGCCGCGGCCAAAAATATTCTTGCTATTTGCCTGAAAAAGTAGTACAATATATTAGACTGAAAAAATTATACATCTGATGATCATCACTGCACCGGAGTCCCGATGTTCCGAAAATGCGGGCTTTAAGGGCAGGACATAAACAACTGGCTGGTGATATATTTGTTCGACGTAGAAAATATTATAGATTTTCTTAAAAACCGTCTTTCAGAAAAAAGATTCAATCATTCACTAAATGTAGCCGCAGAGTGCCGCAAACTTGCGGAACATTACGGCGAAGATCCCGAAGAAGCGTATTTTGCGGGACTTGTACATGATATATGCAAGGAGATTCCGGCAGACGAAATGAGAAAAATGGCTGCCGAAAGCGGACTTGGAGTATCGTCTGCTGAACTTCAGACGAAGGCACTGTGGCACGCTGTTGCAGGTGCGGCTTTTGTAAGGGATTCACTGATGATAGAGGATAAAGATATTATTAATGCCGTGCGTTTTCACACCATAGGCAGAGCAGGGATGACCCGTCTGGAAGAGATAGTCTACATAGGTGATCTTATTTCAGCGGACAGGTCATATAACGGGGTCAAGAAATTCAGAAAGCTTGCTTATCAGGATATGGACAGGGTCATGCTTGAAGCCCTGATCTTTTCGATAGTATCGGTTACTGAGAAAAAAGGTCTCATTCCTGAATACACGCTTGAAGCTTACAATCAGTATGCACTGACAGAGAGCCGACGTGCTCAGGAAGGAAAGTGAACATGGTAAGGAAGAGTAAGTTTAAGATATTCAGAGATATTCTCCTGCTTCTTATTACACTTGCTATACTTTTTATTGCCGGAAAAGGCATGATAAAATCAGTCGTGTCAGACAGCCAGCCTTTCAAATCGGAAGAGGCGGGCGAGCTTGATGCCGACAGCAATACCTACATGCTTAAACCGATGGAACCGGAACAGATGTTTGACGGCCTTGACCTTTACCAGTACATTGAGGGACAGTACACCGTGCTTTGTCTCGGAATGGACGAGGAAGGACTAAACACGGATATTATGATGCTTGCGCAGTTTGACCTGAACGCAGCAAAGATAAATATTCTTCAGATACCGCGTGACTGCTACGTTGGTCCGGAATACACAAAGGCTGAACACGGAAAGATAAACAGCGTTTATTCCGACGGCGTAAACGAGGGAAGCACACCGGTCGCAAAGGTGGCTAACTGCCTTAAGGATCTTTTCGGTATCCCGATAGATGCGTATATAGGAATAAAATGTACAGACGTTCCGCCGGTGGTTGATGCTATCGGGGGAATTCCGATAAACGTGCCTTATGACATCATCTATGAGGCAGATAAGATCATCTACAAGGGTGAACAGGTTCTCAATGGTGAACAGTCGGAATGGTTCGTACGTTTCCGTCACGATTATCTCGAAGGAGATATCGCCAGAATCAGAGCACAGAGAATCTTCCTTGCTGCCGGAATGCAGAAGGTAAAGAATCTCGGCACACTTAAGGTTCTCAGCATTTATCCTACACTGAAGCAGTACCTCATGTCCGACCTCGACATAAGCGAGATCGGCATTCTGTGCGATTTTGCCCAGACTGTTCCGATGGAAAACGTAACTGTAAGAATGGTGCCGGGTGAAGACTTAAGCCCTGGAGACATTAACAATTACTACGGCTACTCTATCCACGAGCAGGAAACTGTTGATATGCTCAACGAGTATTTCAGACCTTATCAGGAAGAAATGACAGCTGAACAGCTTCATATAACCGAAGTAAAGCACACAGCTACATATTACGATAATGACAGCACCAATTTTGCTGACATTGAAAACGGTGATGTTCCGTCTGTTCCGTTCAGGGAAGATGCAAACAAGCTCGAATCTGATTCTGATACGGATGTTTATGAAGAAGAATAATAACTGATGAAAGGGAAGATAGAATGGATACGAAAGAAAAACTCAGGAAGATAGTTAAAGCCCTCGATTCAAAGAAGGCTGAAGATATAGAAGTTCTCGGAATAAGAGATCTTACAGTACTTTCCGATTACTTTGTAATCGCAAACGGTACAAGTACAACACACACAAGAACTCTTGCAGATGAAGTTGAATATCAGATGTCCGGAGAGGGTATCGAACCTTCAGGCAAGGAAGGCCACAACGGTTCAAACTGGATCGTTCTCGACTATTCAGACGTTATAGTTCATGTGTTCTACAAGGAAACAAGAGAGTTCTACCAGCTCGAAAGACTCTGGGCTGACGGCGAACATCTTGATGTTAATGAATTGCTTAAATAAAATCCGGGAATACTGATCTGTTCACAGATCAGTATGGGGACCAGGGCGAAGCCCTGCGAACCGACCTTCCGTAAATCCGGCGAAGCCGGATTTACGACTTTATAAATAATACTTTAAGGAGTTATCTTTATGGGTAAATATGATTTTGCTGCCGTTGAAGCGAAATGGCAGAAATACTGGGATGAAAAAGGTACTTTCAAGGCATCTGACGACTTTTCAAAGCCAAAGTTCTACGGCCTTGTTGAATTCCCTTATCCTTCAGGCCACGGCATGCACGTTGGTCATATCAAGGCATATTCAGGTCTTGAAGTAGTAAGCAGAAAAAGACGTATGGAAGGCTACAATGTTCTTTTCCCTATCGGATTTGACGCATACGGACTTCCTACTGAAAATACAGCTATCAAGGACAATGTTCATCCTAGAATAGTAACAGACAGAAACATCGAAAAGTTCACAGGCCAGCTCAAGAGCGTAGGTTTCTCATTTGACTGGTCAAGAGTTATAGATACAACTGAAGAAGGCTACTACAAGTGGACGCAGTGGATCTTCCTCAAGATGTTCGAAAACGGCCTTGTTTTCAGAGACAAGACAAACGTAAACTACTGCCCGAGCTGTAAGGTTGTTCTTTCAAACGAGGACTCTCAGGGCGGTAAGTGTGACGTATGCCACAGTGACATCATCCAGAAGACAAAGGAAGTATGGTACCTCCGTATCACAGAATACGCAGACAAGCTCCTCAAGGGACTTGAAGAGGTAGATTATCTTCCAAACGTAAGACTTCAGCAGGAAAACTGGATCGGCAAGTCAACAGGTGCTTTCGTAAACTTCGGCATCAGGGAAAATGACGAGAAGCTCCGCATCTACACAACACGTCCGGACACACTTTACGGCGTAACATTCATGGTAATCGCTCCGGAACATCCGATCATTCAGAAATACCGCGACAGCATTAAGAACATTGCTGATCTCGATGCATATAAGGAAGAATGCGCTAAGAAGAGCGAATTCGAAAGAACACAGCTCGTAAAGGACAAGACAGGTGTTAAGATCGACGGCCTTACAGCTGTAAACCCTGTAACAGGCAAAGAAATCCCGATATACATTTCAGACTACGTAATGATGGGCTACGGTACAGGTGCCATCATGGCGGTTCCTGCACATGACACACGTGACTACGACTTCGCAAAGAAGTTCGGTATTGACATAATCGAAGTAATCAAGGGCGGCGACATCAGTAAGGAAGCTTACACAGGTGAAGGCGAACTTGTAAACTCAGGCGAGCTCAACGGCATTTCAAACAAGAAAGATGCTGTTGCAAAGGCAATTGAGATCCTCGAAAAGCTCGGATGCGGTGAAAAGGGCGTTCAGTTCAAGATGAAGGACTGGGCATTCAACCGTCAGAGATACTGGGGTGAACCTATCCCGATAGTTCACTGCGAACACTGCGGCATGGTTCCTGTTCCTTATGAGGAACTCCCGCTCAGACTTCCTCCTGTAGAAAACTTCGAACCAGGTACAGACGGCGAAAGTCCGCTTGCAAAGATCAGTGACTTCGTTAAGTGCAAGTGTCCTAAGTGCGGCAAGGACGCAAGAAGAGAAACTGATACAATGCCTCAGTGGGCAGGTTCATCATGGTACTTCCTCCGTTACTGCGATCCAAAGAACGATAACGAGTTTGCGTCACAGGAGGCACTTAAGTACTGGATGCCTGTTGACTGGTACAACGGTGGTATGGAACACGTTACACGTCATATGATCTACAGCCGTTTCTGGCACAAGTTCCTCTATGACCTCGGCCTCGTTCCTACTTCAGAACCATATGCAAAGAGAACTGCACAGGGCCTTATCTTAGGACCTGACGGTGAAAAGATGTCCAAGTCAAGAGGAAACGTTATCGATCCTAACGATGTTGTTGCTGAATACGGCGCAGACGTTCTCAGACTTTACGTTCTCTTCATGGGTGACTACGAAAAGGCAGCTCCGTGGAGCGAGTCAAGCATCAAGGGATGCAAGCGTTTCACAGACAGAATCTGGGCTTTACAGGATATGCTCACTGACGGCGACGAATACAGCGACAAGCTCCGCAGCGCATTCCACAAGACAATCAAGAAGGTAAGCGAAGACATCGAAGCTATGAAGTTCAACACAGCTATAGCTGCAATGATGGCACTTATCAATGATATATACGCAGCAGGAAGCATCACCAAGGGGGAATTCGGTGCTCTCTGCACAATGCTCTATCCTTTCGCTCCTCATATAGCTGAAGAAATGTACAGCACAGTATTCGGCAAGGTACTCAGTGAACAGAGCTGGATCACATACGACGAAGCGCTCTGTGTTGACGATTCAGTTGAAATTGTTCTCCAGATCAACGGCAAGGTACGTTCAAAGATCATGATCCCTGTTGGCACAGACAAGGATACAGCCTTTGAAATGGCGCTTAAGGATGAGAAATTTGCTGAAGCAACAAGCGGAAAGAACATAGTTAAGCAGATATATGTACAAAACAAACTTGTGAATTTTGTTGTAAAATAACAAATTAACTGCGGGTAGTATTTTCTACTTGACAACACCGTGCATTGTGTGCTAAAATAAATTTATGTTATTCATACAGCTTATAATTCTGCGGTCTGAATGACATGCGAATATTTAGTGTGTCACTCATGGTCACAGTATTAGCTTATAACAGAGGAGATAGAAACAGATGACTGACATCTGGTTTCGCAAGGAATCAGGTTTTAGCATAAACCTCTGTCTTTGTGGCAAAGGGAGGGAATAAAGTGGCAGAAGTTCGTGTTGGTAAAAACGAATCTTTAGAGACAGCACTCAAGCGCTTCAAGAGATCATGCGCTAAGGATGGCGTTATAGCTGAAGTTCGTAAGAGAGAACACTACGAAAAGCCTTCGGTTAAGCGTAAGAAGAAGTCCGAAGCAGCTCGTAAGCGCAAGTATTGATAAACAGTACATAAAACCAATTAAAAGAATTATCCTTCAGGTATTCCTGAAGGATATTTTTTTATTTGGTATTGTATGAATGCCTTTGTATAAAGTGCTGTAATTGGACCTGTAAATTTGTAATGAAATCTTGTCTATTTTAAAATACATTACTTGAAATTCAGTTTAGTATACTGTATAATAAAATAATAAAATACTATAGTCGGCGAAGAATGCATTTTTCGTTTACTAATATTATTGGGGGGATAGACTGTGATTTTAGATTCATTTCAGTTCAAGGCAATGGAAAGCGGCATAAAGGCAATGTCCATCAAGCAGCAGGTACATACTCAGAACATCGCAAATCTGGACACTCCTGACTATAAGGTAAAAACGTTTTCTTTCGGGAATACGCTTGAAAACCAGATGAAACAGAACGCTAAAGACAGTATAGAATATGATTTTGAGGCAAAGGTCGAAACAAAGGATAACGTTGAGGTACTGGTAGACGGAAACAACGTTGACATCGAGAACGAAAATCTCGAACTCTACAGTGCATACCTTCAGCAGGCGGCTACTATCCAGAAGATGAACGCCGTGATCTCAGACTACAGATACGTTCTTCAGAACGCAAGCTTCAAGTAAGGGGGTAAGCTTATGGCTTTTCTGAATGCTCTTAACATAGTCGGTTCAGCACTTACAGCTGAACGATTCAGAACAAATATAATTACACAGAACATTTCAAACCAGCTTGTAATAGGCCGAAACGGTGAAGATCCATACCGCAGAAAGCAGGTAATATTCCAGACACGTCCGCAGACTTTTGACGAAACACTGTCACAGGTACAGGGCGGCGGCGTAAGGGTAACACAGGTCGTTGAGTCACAGGAAGATTTCAAGCCGGTTTATGACCCGACTCATCCTGATGCGGATGAAGACGGATATATCTATTATCCTAATGTTAACAACACGGAAGAACAGCTTGACCTTATGGAAGCAACAAGAGTGTACGAAGCAAACGTAGCAGCACTCAGCGTTGTAAAGGCCATGGCTTCAAAGGCTCTTGAAATAGGCAAGGGCTGATAAATAACGGATTTTAAGGGGAATGAAAAATGATCAGAGAAGATTTTATTACTCCAATGTCAGGCATGCAGGCAATAAAGCCGATGCAGTCCTGGGGTTCCGGAAAAACAAACGTCGAAAATGACGAATCGGAAATGTCTTTCGGCGACACATTACGTTCCAAGATCCAGAACGTCAAGGATCTTGAACAGAAGTCACTTGCCAGTGCCTATGACATATCTATGGGTAACACTGAAGATATCGAAAGTGCCATGATCGATGCCACAAAGGCGTCAGTAGCAATTGAAACAGCCGTTCAGGTAACAACGAGGGCGGTTAACGCCTATAAGGAAATTATTCAGATGCAGATCTGATAAATGCTGCCTTGGTATATTGGCTGAAGGTAAATGAAATAGTTTTTCATTTATCATAGTTTTTTTGGAATTTTTAGTTTGGAGAATGATTTTATAAATGAACGATAAATTGAAACCGGTACTTGATAAAGTAAAATCAGTCTGGGGAGGAATGTCAAAGCGAATAAGGACGCTCCTCATAGTCGGAATTTCGGTAATACTTGTCGGTTCCATAGCACTTGCAGTAGTCCTTAACATTCAGTCGAGAAAATGGCTCGTTCTTTTCCCTGGTATGACTACTGAAGAAGCATCAGAGGTATATCTCGAACTCAAGAACATGGAAGTTGAGACCAAACTTAACTCCAAGGGCGAGATCGAAGTTAAAAAAGATGAATGGGACGACCTTGTTTATAAACTTGCTGAAAAAGGATATCCTCAGTCAGCACCGTCCTACGGAACATTCTTTGATAACCTCAAGATGACTATGAGTGAGTTCGAAAAGAAGCAGACACTCCGTTTCGAACTTCAGGACAGAATTCAGACAACACTCAAGCGTATTGACGGTGTAAAGGGTGCTATTGTTACCATCAGCCTTCCGGAAAAGACCAACTACGTATGGAAGAAGGATGACGCAGACAAGGCAACAGCCAGCGTAATGCTTACACTTGATAATCCTGACAGATTCACAGCTGATCAGGTAAGTGCCATCAAGAACATTGTTGCGTACAGTGCGCAGCAGGTAAAACCGGAAGATGTTTCAGTCGTTAACGCCGCAACTGGCGTTGAGCTCCTCGGACTTGAAGAAGCTTCGAATGACGTGTTCGACGATCAGACAAGAATGAATTATCTTAACATGATCAAGAACCAGTACGAGGAGAATGCAAGAAGGATCCTTGCTCCTATCTACGGTGAAGGCGAAGTAATCGCAGTAGCCTCTGTAGATATCGACTACGACAAGGTAAACGAGGAAGTAAAGGAATACCTTACAAACGAAGAAAACGAAGGTGTCAAGTCAGACCAGTACATCAGATACGAAGCTGACGGCGTTGTAGATCCGGGCGGAATAGTCGGCGAAGAAGACAATACCGACATTCCTAACTACGGAAACCTTGAGGATGATCTCAAGTCAACTGACACCCCTGAATATGAAAGAAAGACAGAATGGGCTATCGGCTACATCCTCACACAGAAGGAAAAGGCACAGGGCGCTATCACCGATGCCAGCATATCTGTTGTTGTAACTACAGAAACAGGCCAGCTTACCGGCGCTGAACAGGAAAATATCATTCAGCTGGTAAGAAACGCAACAAACATAGACGTTGAAAAGATCTCAGCATCAGCAAGACTTGCCAATACAGTTGCAGTTCCTGATGAGATCCCTGGAGTTGTTGATCCTGATTCGACACTTGCGAAGCTTCTCAACACACCATGGTTCAAATGGGTACTTCTTGGTGCAGCAGTTCTTCTTATTATTCTTATCACACTCATCATTGTTGCAGTCAACAAGAACGCAAAGAAGAAGATCGCACTTGCCGAGGCTGAAAACCTTGCACAGTTAGAAAGTATGAAGAAAGCCAATGAACAGGAGGCAGAAAACCTCAAGAAGACTCTTGAGCAGGCTGCCAAGGAACACTCTGAAGCTTCAAATGCAACTGCAAACGAAGTAAAGGAATTCGCGAAGAAGAATCCGGAGATCGCTGCAGCACTTATACGTTCAATGATGAAAGGGTAAGGACGGGGACTTAGGTTGAGCAAAATATTCAGATCAGAGGAAGTCGTTAAGATCGCCGAAGCGGTCATGATCCCTGACTGTGTTGTCAGGGTGGATCCGCACGAGCTTCCGGAATCAACTCTTATCGGTATGAATGATGATGATACCGAAGAAAATGCCGGCGACTACATTGAAGACGGTACGGAAACGGATGCAGAGGACGATCAGGTTTTCGATGATGAATCAGCTGTCGATGACACGCAGTCCTCATACGAATCAGAATATGAAAAGCTTCAGATCGAGCGTGACGCAATAATCAAGCAGGCTCAGACGGAGGCAGCTCAGATAATCGAGGATGCGCGTGCTGAGGCGGCACAGATACTTGACGATGCTGCAGAACAGGCAAAGAACCTGATGACATCAGCAATGGAAGATGGTTACAGCGAAGGCGTCAGAGCCAAGGAATCCGAAATAGAGGATTCTCTGCTGAAACTTAATCAGTGTCTTGCTGAACTGAAGATGAATCAGGAAGATTTCTTTGATGACTATTCCCGTGAATTAAGGTTTACAGCACTTGAAGTGGCTGAAAAAATAGTTGCTCAGAAACTTGAAGAGGATCCTGCTACTATCATCCCGCTTGCAAGAAGCGCGGTCAAAACATTAAGGGAAGTTAACTGGATCAAAATAGAAATATCCGATAAGATGCGCGATGCGGCTGCAGAGCTTGAAAAAGTAATTTCAGATGCCAAGTCGGGTCAGCGTATTGAAGTGGAAGTAAGACGTGATGCTGATCCGGGAACCTGTGTGGTGAGCACAGCAGAAGGCGTAATAGTTGCTTCAGTCCTCCAGCAGATCAAGAACATACGTGAATATTTCGAAAGTTACAAGGACAGTGAGGAAAATGCATCCGAGTCTCGATCATAAAAAGCTCCGGAAGAGCATGAGAACCACCAACTTCTACACGACGCTCGGAAAGATCGATCAGATTGTCGGAATGACAGTCGAAGCGACCGGTATGTCGTGTAACATCGGAGATGTGTGTTCAATATCAACCTCCGATAAAAAGGAAAGGAAAACTCTTCTTTCCGAGGTAGTCGGATTCAAAAACAATAAAGTTCTTCTGATGCCGTATGGTGATATAAACGGTATCGGATACGGAAGTTTCGTTATCAATACCGGTGAGAAACTCAAGGTAAAAATGAGCGAGGATCTTATCGGAAGAACAATAGATGCACTTGGTAATCCTATCGACGGCAAGGGCGAGATCAAATCAGACGTGTACTACAGCATACACGGAGCACCTGCCAATCCGATGACCAGACCTCCTATTGCGGAGCCGCTGGAATTCGGTGTAAAGGCCATCGACGGTATGATAACCATAGGCAAAGGACAGAGAATGGGTATCTTCGCCGGAAGCGGTGTCGGAAAGTCCACTCTCATGGGCATGATAGCCCGTAACATCAAGGCTGACGTAAACGTTGTAGCTCTCATCGGCGAACGTGGACGTGAACTTATGGAGTTTATAAACAAGGATCTAGGTCCTGAAGGTATCAAGCGAAGCGTTCTCGTGGTAGCGACCTCAGACCAGCCTGCTATGCTCCGTTCAAAATGTGCCCAGACCGCAACTGCCATTGCAGAGTACTTCAAGGATCAGGGAAAAGACGTTCTTCTTATGATGGACTCCCTTACCCGTTTCTGTATGGCGGAACGTGAAATAGGACTCAGCGTAGGTGAACCGCCTATCGCCAGAGGCTATACACCTTCGATCTACGCTTCGCTTCCGAAGCTGCTTGAAAGGTGCGGAAACTTTGAGACAGGATCTATAACCGGTATCTTTACGGTACTTGTTGAAGGTGATGACTCAAACGAACCTATTTCCGATACTGTGCGAGGAATTATCGACGGACACATAATGCTGTCGAGAAAGATCGCAATGAAAAACCACTATCCGGCTATTGACGTTCTGGCAAGTATAAGCCGACTTATGTCGAGCATAGCAACACCGGAGCAGAAAAAGGCCGCCGGTACCATCAGAAAGATAATGTCACTCTATCAGGAAAATCAGGACCTCATATCCATCGGTGCCTACAAGACCGGTACCAATCCTGATCTCGACATGGCCATCAAAAAGATGGATTCCGTAAATCAGTTCCTCCAGCAGGCCGTGGACGAAAAATCCACCCTCGAAGGAGCAATAGAACAGATGAAGGAAATAGCCGGAACCAAATGATAAAAGGGTAACAGTAAATGCGGAGTTTCCCCCCCTCCCTCCGGGAGGGGGCAGGGGGTGGGGCTCCAGACTATAAAAGGATGCGTATGTTATGAAAAAGTTTAACTTTACTTTACAGAAAATGCGCGAGTACAAGAAACAGATACTAGAAGGGGAAAAGGGATATCTCATGACCCTGTATTCAGAATTCAACAGTCTCGAACAGAGATACGATGATCTGAACACAGAAATGCGAAACGTGTGCCTTGAAGCATCGGAACAGATGAAATCCGGTATCGGTGTAAGGGACATACAGGTCTATGAGATGAAAAAAGCCTCGATGCGCCGCGAACAGGCGCAGCTCAGGATCCAGATGAACGTTATGGAGTCATCTATCGAAAAACAGCGCAAAGTCGTTGTTCAGATGTCACAGGAGGTTTCCGGACTTGACAAGCTTGAAGAAAAGCAGCGTGCGGAGTATAACTATCTTGTGAACAAGGAGAGTGAGCAGTCAATTGAGGAATTCCTTTCGTTCAAAATGTCGAAGGGCTCTGATGAGAACTACGACCTGGACGGAATGTAATTCATATAGATGAAACGCTGAGAAAACGACGATTTTTTCTTAGATCAGCCTTTTTCGAAAATGTGTTTCAAAGGATTTATTTTCATTGAAAGGGGGTTAAGCAATGAGAATAGACACAGGCAGTATGATGCAGGGACAGCTTAGGACAGACATTCCTGATCTTCAGGCTATAACTGAAGGACTGGTAATGGGACAGGCGGATTTTTCATCAGCCCTTGGACAGGCATTTGAAGGTAATTTATTTGTGCAAAATGCCGATAATTGCCTTGCAGACGTTGAAAAAACCGATGTATCAGCCGATAATATATTAGAGGCTTCTGTCATAGAAATTCCTTCCGAAGAACATGTCTTCACCGATGAAGATTCCGGAGAACCGGAAATGACCGTCAGTGTGACAGCGGACGAGGAAAGGAAGCTTCAGCCGGAAACAGCAGACAGGGAAGATAAAGTGAAAGCATTTTATCAGAATGTTCTTGATTCCGGATTGGCTGCAGAAATGCAGACAGCGGTTTTCATGGAGCACGCTCCGCCGGATGCAGAGGTGTTTACCGATGTTTCACAGGTGAGTGAAGTCTATGAAGCTGTTTCAGGAGCGATTCAGACCGCCGGTTTACCGGTAAGGAATGAAGCAAAAACTGAAACTGCACACCATGTCGAAAACTCAGTGCAAGGGGTCGTTTTACCGGAAGGTAAAGAGCCGGAAGTCAGTGACACAGTCAAGGCAGAGGTAAATGACGGAAATGCTTTTCAAGTACAGAATGAAGCGAAGGTTCAGAACGGGTTTGAAGTGAAAGCTGAAAACCAGGCAAGGAACGAAACAGAATTCAGTGCTAAGGAAATACCGGAAACCACACCACGGCAGGAAGTCAGACCGAAGGAAGTACTTAAACCAGAGGAAAACGACAGATCAAATGCACCACAAGGATCCGCGGGGAAAACAGGATCCGAGGAAACAAGGCCGTTTACGGCAGAACTTCAGAATAAGGTTAGCACGGAAACAGAAGCAGGAGCGAATGTTGTACGTGAAACTGAAATGAAGGCAGCGCCGCAGGCCATGGCAGATGCTAAGGTTACCGTAAAACCAGAGATGAAGGCAGAAACGGAGACCGTAACTGAAGCAAAGATTACCGGAAACTTTGAAATTAAGGCCGACACAGAAGTCAGAGCAGAAGCAAAGATATCTGAAAAACCTGAAATCAAGTCAGAACCGGAGATCAGAGTGGAAGCAAAGGTAACCGAAAAGCCGGAAATGAAGGAAGCGCCGGTGATCAGAGCAGAGGCAAAGGTAACGGAAGAACCTGAGATAAAGGTAAGACCGGATACCACAGCGAATGCAAAGGAAACTGAGAAAAATGAAATTAAGTCAGAACCGGAGATCAGAGCAGAAGCAAAGATAACCGGAAAAACTGAAATCACTGCAGATCCAGAGATCAAAGCAGAAGCGAAGGTAACCGAAAAGCCTGAATTTAAGGAGAATCCGGAGATCAGAGCTGAAGCAAAGGCATCTGAAACATCTCAGATCAAGGCTGAGCCAGTAATCAGAGCGGAAGCGAAGATAGCTGAAACACCAGAGATCAAGGCTGAACCAGTAATCACAGCAGAAGCGAAGATAGCTGAAACACCAGAGATCAAAGCTGAACCAGTAATCAGAGCGGAAGCGAAGATAACTGAAACACCAGAAATCAAGGCTGAACCAGTAATCAAAGCAGAAGCAAAGGTAACTGAGACACCAGAGATCAAAGCTGAACCAGTAATCAGAGCGGAAGCGAAGGTAACTGAGGCACCTGAAATCAAGGCTGAACCAGTAATCACAGCAGAAGCGAAGGTAGCTGAAACACCAGAGATCAAGGCTGAACCAGAGATCAGAGCGGAAGTAAAGATAACTGAAACACCAGAAATCAAGGCTGAACCAGTAATCAGAGCAGAAGCAAAGATAACTGAGGCACCTGAAATCAAGGCAGACCCAGTAATCAGAGCAGAAGCAAAGATAACTGAGACACCTGAAATCAAGGCGAAACCAGTAATCAGAGCGGAAGCAAAGGTAACTGAAACACCAGAAATCAAGGCTGAGCCAGTAATCAGACCAGAAGCGAAGGTAACTGAGGCACCTGAAATCAAGGCTGAGCCAGTAATCACGGCAGAAGCAAAGGTAACTGAGACACCAGAGATCAAGGCGGACCCAGAAATCAGAGCGGAAGCCAAGGTAACTGAAACACCTGAAATTAAGGTCGAACCGGAAATCAGAGCAGAAGCGAAGGTAGCTGAGACACCTGAAATTAAGGCTGAACCGGAAATCAGAGTGGAAGCGAAGGTAACTGAGACACCTGAAATCAAGGCAGACCCAGTAATCAGAGCAGAAGCTAAGATAGCTGAGGCACCGAAAATCAAGGATGAACCAGAGATCAGAGCGGAAGCAAAGGTAACTGAGACACCTGAAATCAAGGCTGAACCGGAAATCAGAGCAGAAGCAAAGGTAGCTGAAACACCTGAGATCAGTTCAGAGTTCAGTGCTGAAGCAATGGCGAAGCGGGCATCAGAGAACCATTCAGAACCGGAAACAAAGGCAGAAGTTAAGGCAGACGGAACACCTGAGGTCAGCGTAAGACCAGAGATCAGAGTGGAAGCGAAGATAACTGAGAGACCTGAAATTAAGGCTGAACCGGAAATCAGAGCAGAAGCAGAGAATATCTGGGAAACTGAGACAGTGAAAGCGCCGGAGATCATGGCTGAGACCGCAGAAACTGCAGTTACAGCAAATGTAAAGGCAGAAAGCAGACCAGTCAGAGAAACAAAGGCACAGTTCACACAGGAAATAAGAGAAAAAACAGAAAATAAGGATCTGACGTCTGAAATAAGAGCTAATTCACATGAAAGCGGCTTCGGTTCGGAAACTGAAAGTGAAAACGATAATTCACTCGAAGGAAACGGAACCTTTAAAACAGAAGCAAAGCCTTCAGAACGCGTAAACTCACAGGCTAAGGATGACGAAAGCATAAGTGATTTTGAAAAGCTTGTACAGGGTGCCGTAACACTCACACCGTTTAATTTCATTAACACGGACAGCATGATGAGCGACCACCTTGCAGAAAGACAGATAGCACACCAGACCTACAGAGCACTTGATGAAAGCATTATAAAGAACAGAAAGCACTTTGTAATCAGACTCAATCCTGAAGGACTTGGCGAGATAACTGTAAAGCTTATAAAATCCGAAAGCTCAGTTCTTGTAAAGATGATAGCATCTGACAGGAAAACAGCTGCTTTACTCAACCGTGACCTTGATGTGCTGCAGGATCAGCTCAAAGTTCACAACGCAGAGATTGAAACTGTTGAATACCGTAAACCTGAGGACGCACTTCAGAACATGATGAGCGGGGGACAGGAATACAGAAACAGCAGTGAAGAAACAGGCAGCAGAAACGGTCACGCAAGAAACACCAACAATTTTGCTGATGACACATTCGAAGAGGATGAAACTTCAGTGGAAATGATGCCTTCAATACTCGGGGGTACGATCCTTAACAGATTTATCTGATATTCAGGACAGGTCTTAAAGGATAAGAAAGGGAGTGAATAAGGATGGCAGTAAACAGTGTTTCCGACAGAAATTATCTGGACCTTATAGGTTCGGCGAATTCTGATAAACCTAAGGTTGAAAATCTGGCGAAGAAGTACGGTATCGAATATACCACCGGTGAAGAGGGAAACCTCGGATTTGATGACTTCCTCACACTGATGATAACACAGCTTACCAATCAGGATTTTACCAATCCGCTGGATGACAGCCAGTTTATGACTCAGATGACCCAGTACTCAACACTTCAGGCAATGCAGGAAATGGCAAGCTACAGTCAGAGCAATTACGCGATGAGCATGATAGGCAAAACTGTAACAGCGTCAAAGTACTCAAACGGAAATATGGTAAAGGAAACAGGTGTTGTTTCGGAGATTCAGAAAAAGGACAACGATTATCAGCTTGTGGTAAACGGACAGACTTTTACAATGAAGCAGATAATGTCAGTAGGAGCAGGCGAAGAAGCTGAAACCGAAAAGACAGAGACTGTAAACACTCCGGAAACCGCATATCAGGCGGCAGACACTACAGGAGGGAACCTGACACAGGCAGACACACAACCGGCACCGAATTATCAGATCGAAGAAGATCTGTTAGCGGCTGCAGAAGCTGCCATGGGGTAATCAATACCGCAGAAAGGGAGTGTGAACATGGATGATTATTTAACACTGCGACGGTTAAGTACACCGATAACAACTGGTATTCCTCAGATACCTACTGAGTATACTGAAACGGTACCTGAAGAGTCATTCAAGTCTATACTTGAAGCCCAGATGAACAAGACAAACGTCACTGAATCAAAGGCTGCGTTTGACAATCTGGCACTTAATACGATAGGTGTTAATTTTTCCAAGCACGCAATGAACCGTGTTCTCCAGAGAAATATCGATATTTCAGGCGAGAACCTTGAAAGGCTTAACGAGGGTATTAAGCTTGCAGAAGAAAAGGGGTTAGACGATACACTTATTCTTATTGACAAAGCGGCATATCTCGTAAGCGTCAAGAATAACATGGTGATAACCACTGTAGCAAACGATGAGCTGCAGGGTAATGTATTCACAAATATTGACGGTGCAGTAGTAGTTTAAAGCCGGACCTTTTAAGGAAGCTTTACCGGAGCCCGACCGACAGACGGCTCCGGATGCACCGTGAAATATTTAAAAAATTGCTGATCCGGATTCGTGCCCGGAAGCTCGGGGGAGCAGGGCAGAATTCCGAACAGCGTGTTCGAAAACAAAAACAATTTTTTAAATTTTCAGGGGGTTTAATTATGATAAGATCATTATATTCAGGTGTTGCAGGACTTAAAACACAGCAGACAAAAATGGACGTTATCGGTAACAACATCGCAAACGTAGGAACATACGGCTTCAAGTCAGACAGAGCTACATTCAAGGATGTTTACTACCAGACAACACAGACTGCCACAGCTTCGACAGGTAATGTCGGCGGTACAAACGCTAAGCAGATCGGTTACGGTAACTTAGTAGGCAGTATCGATACCAACACCAAGACATCTGCTATGTCATCCACAGGCTACGGCCTCGACATTGCCATCGCAGGCGAGGGATTCCTGCAGGTAATGGGTGCCGACGGCAACATCATGTATACAAAGGCTGGTATGCTCGACATCGACGCAGAAGGCAACCTCGTAGACGTAAACGGTAACTTCGTCCTCGGCGTTTCAGGTAGTGACACAACACTTCCTCCTTCTTCAAACAAGATCATGATAGATCTTCCATACCTCGATCCACAGAATTCAAGTGTTGAGTCAACTATCAACAATGTTGACTTTACAATAACTTCTTCAAATCCAACAGACAAGGCTAATGTAAACTTCAACTTTGTTTCCAGCAACTCACTTCCAATCGGACAGAAGATGGCTGCAAAGATCTCAGGTGACTCTATCACAGTTACAGTAAATGCAAAGGAAACTTTCGCAAATGCTGCAGAGATCAACGCAGAACTCAACAAGGCTATCAAGGCAGCCAATGGCAACGTTGAACACCCGGCAGGTGATTTCACAATTTCAATGGTTCCTGAAAACTCCAAGTTCCAGGCTCTTGATATCGATGGCAAATCACATGACATCGAACTCACCGGTGCTGAACTTGTCAGCTCCAACTTCGGTTATATTCCTGGTGAAGTTGATATCAACGAAGGACTCAGAAATCTCTTTAAGGTTAGTTCGGTTGGCGAAGGCTTTAAGGGGGACACCAGACTTTCAAAGTTCGATCCGCCTAATTCAGCTATTGGATCTGCTAATGCAGGTACGTTTGCTGCTGCAACCGGATTGACAATTGATATTTCTGATGGCTCTACGCCGTCAGCTGTTGTAGGATCTGCAACATATACTACAGCTGAACTGGCGTCATTATCTGGAATTGCTGCAGGTAGTATTTCAGGTGCATCTTACGATAATACTAATGGCACTCTTACAGTTACAGATGGAACTACTCCAGTGACTGTAGCATTAAGTTTAGCTCAGTTAGCAAATAAAGCTGGTATTGGTGAAACACCAGAATCATTTGACTTAAGTTATGATTCAACCAATGGTCTTACAATTAAAGTTGGCGATTATGAAGGAACGATCTCTAATGATCAGCTCAGAAGTGCCGGCGATGTACTAATGGTTAATACTACAGCTCAGGATACATCAGACTCTTATGTACTTTCATTCCCGAGTCTTGCTACGCTCAGAAACTCACTTGTTGAGGTAATGACAAAAGCTAATGCAAGTAGCGGTGCTGGTACTGTTTCAATGACTACAAGTCCGGCAGGTACAAGTGCTACACCAACTCTTACTGATTTACTTAACGCTGACTCATTCACATTCAGCTTTAATGATGCAGTGAACATGAAGCAGTCTGATCCTTCAAGAAGCCTTGGTTTAGGTCAGTCTTCATTCAAGCTTACAGGCGGTACTGAAGGCGGCGAGCAGACGGTTGCTAACCTTACAAGTATCTCTATTGATCAGGCTGGTCGTCTTATCGGTGTACACGATATTTACGGTGTAATGGAACTCGGTCGTATCGACCTTGCTACATTTGCTAACCCGGCTGGCCTTCAGAAGACTGGTAACACATACTTCCAGCAGTCACTCAACTCCGGTGACCCTGTAGTAGTTGAAGCAGGTACAGAAGGTACAGGTTCAATCATGGCTTCCACACTTGAAGCTTCTAACGTTGACCTTTCCAACGAATTCTCAGACATGATTATGACACAGCGTGGATTCCAGGCTTCGTCCCGTGTAATCACTGTATCAGATACAATGCTTGAAGAACTTATCAACCTTAAGAGATAAGATAATTTTTAAAACTTAATAAACGGGAGAGACGGCCGGAACTCGGGGAAAACAAGGCCGCCTCTCTTGTGCTTTTTAAAATCTAAATAAAGGGTGTCAGAATATTATGATAACACTTACAAAACTAAACGGAACAAAATTCGTGCTCAACTGCGATCTTATTGAGACTATTCAGGAAAACCCTGATACGACGATAAGACTTTCAAACGGAAACGTATATATTGTAAAGGAGCCGTCTGACATGGTTGTTAGTCTGACTTCAGACTATCGCAGAAGTATTTTATCAGGTATTCTGAACGGTAACAATTAGGAGGACAGTGCTTTATGGATATACTGTCGATCATTGGATATGTTCTTGCCTTTGCCCTTGTAATCGTAAGTATCATGATGGGTACTGACCCGGATACCGGTAGGACAACACTTATTGTTGATCAGTTAAAGGGATTTATCGACTATGGTTCACTTGCCATCGTTGTGGGCGGTACTATAGGTGCTATGCTTATCTCCTATCCGGCATCTATTTTCAAGAATATACCTAAGCACCTTAAAATAGTGTTTATGCCTCCGAAATACAATCCGGTCGCATATATTGAACAGATAACCGAATTTGCCAAGGAAGCCAGAATCAACGGACTTCTCGCACTTGAAGAGAAGATGAACAGCTGTGAGGATCAGTTTATGAAAAACGCCCTCATGCTTGTAATCGACTCAGTAGAACCGGAAAAGATCAAGCAGGTACTTGAGACCGAACTTGATTACCTGGAAGACCGACACTCCCAGGCACAGGGCTTTTACATGAAAATGGCTGAATTTGCTCCGGCCTTCGGTATGGCCGGTACACTTATCGGTCTTATCAACCTTCTTGCGAACATGTCAGATGCCGACGCACTTGCTGCTAACATGGCGGTTGCCCTTGTTACAACATTCTACGGCGTTATAATGGCAAACCTCATGGGTAAGCCTGTTGCCAACAAGCTTAAAAAGAGACATGAGGAAGAAATGCTCTGCAAGGTTATAATAAGCGAAGGTGTACAGTCCATTCAGGATGGTGACAACCCTCAGTTCATTGAAGAAAAGCTTATGCGTCTTCTTCCTTCAAAGACAGGCCAGAAGGGTGGCAAAAAGGATAAGGAAAAGTAAGAAAAACATTCGTTCCTTTGAGGGACAGGGGGTGTTATTATGGCGAGAAAACAAGCAGAGGAAGAAAGCGGCGGAAGCTGGATGGATACTTATGGCGACATGGTAACACTGCTTCTTACGTTTTTCGTAATGCTTTATAGTATGTCTTCCATCGTTGAGGAAAAGTGGAATGCACTTGTTTCAGCCTTCAATGTAAACGGTGATGAAAAAGTGGACATGGTTGTTTTTGAGGAATCGGACCTTAACGGTGAAAAGGGCGGCAACGGCGTTTTCATCGGTCAGTTCGAGGATGAAAATCCTCAGGACGGTACCATTTACAACTCAGCAATGGATCAGCTGTATGAAAAGATCATGACCTACCTTGAGGACAATGACTTAAGCAACAGCATAATGCTTCAGCAGTCAGCCGACGCCATGGAAGAAGCTGCTGCCGGAGAAGAAGGCAGTGAAGGAGATGCGGGACAGCAGGAGAAACCGATGGACGGTTCTACTGATGAGTCCGACTCTGAAAATGCGAAAAACATTTTTATTCAGTTTAAGGACAATGTAATTTTTGAACCGGACAGCGCAGTCATCAAGCCGGAAAGCGAGAAAGTTCTCGAATTCCTTGGTGAATGCTTTGCCAGTGTTCAGGATGACATATCACTCATTATGATCAAGGGACACACGGCCAAGAGTCCGTATTCGGAAGTCGATTCACGACTCCTTTCATCCGAACGTGCCGGAAACATTTCAAACTATTTTGAATACAATTCCGGTATACCTTCGACGATGCTGCTTCCGATGGGACTTGGAAACAACTTCCCGATCGCAGACAACGATACCGAGGAAGGCCGTTCCCAGAACCGACGTGTTGAGATAGCTATTATCAATAAGAACAGTGAACTTTCACGAAATTCAGATTTTCTTAGAGCAATGGGCGCATCTTTCGACACAGGAACTCAGAAATCAGGGGGAATTCCACAGTAAGCAGGGATAAGTCAGAAATGATTTTTAAAGCAGTGAGTTTAAGGGGGATAAGTATATCCCCCTGCTCCTGCGTTTATTCATTTTTAGAAGGGCTTGCTGCAGGCCGCAAAAAAATGCGGCATATAATCGTAAGTGTCATGGAGAGATGTTAGATGAAGACAAAAAGTATTAATGTAAAGGAAGCTACATTTCCGGATTTTTCTGCGGGTGAAAACGGAAAAGTGACGAAGTCAGAGGACTACACACCTCTGCTTATGAACGTTCCGCTTGATGTCCGTGTGGAGATCGGAAGAGCTAAACTCCGTATGAGAGACGTGCTCAATTTAGGGCAGGGCTCCATAATCCGTCTGGAAAAACAGGCCGGTGCTCCGGTTGACGTTATCGCAAACAATCAGACGGTGGCACGCGGAGACGTAATAGTAATAGACGATAATTTCGGCGTCAGGATCACCGAGATAATCTCGAACAGAAGATTTATGACTGACGCTGAAAAAGCTGCCGAAGAGAAGGCTGCCAGAGAAAAGGAAAAACGTCCAGAACCGGAACCGAAACCAGCACCTTTTGAAAACCTTAACGACCAGCCGGAAGAACCAGCAGAGGAATCGGCGGAAGAGGTCGAAGGCGCAGAGGAAGAGGAAACAGAGTAAGGACACATTTTCGGAGGTAGAAATTTGAACGGATCAGCAGCAGGAAGAGTAATAACGGTTTTATTTACCATAGTTCTCTTTGCGGCAATACTTTATCTTGCATATCTGACAACGAAATTTATAGGGAAAAAATATTCAATAAGCAGCGGAATGAGCGGTAAGAACCTAAAGATAATCGATTCTTTGAGTCTTGCTCCTGACAAGGTGCTTATGATAGTAAAGGCAGGGGGTAAAACAGTACTCGTGGGACTCAGCAGAGACCACATGGAGTACATCTGCGACGTTGACGAAAACGAGCTCACGATACCGGAGGAGAGTGCAGCGGCGCCGTTCTCATCGGATTTTATAGGAGCCTTTAAAAACGTGCTGAGTGAAAAAATGAGTAATCTGAAACAGAAGGAGAACAAAAATGATGAAAACAAATAATGTTCTCCGGAACAGACGAAGAATAAAGCTCGTTATAGGTTTTCTGCTCAGTCTGGCAGTAAGCATCGGCCTTTCCGGGTTCCTTATAAACGGTGTCTCCGCAGCGGAATCACCTTCAATATCAATAGACTTGAATTCAGGCGTGGCTGACAGCGGGTCAAGTACGCTTGATTTGCTGTTTCTGCTCGCATTTATTGCGCTTATACCTACATTTCTGATGATGCTGACGTGCTTTACACGTCTTGTCATCTCGTTTGCGTTTTTGCGAAATGCCATGGGTGTTGCCAATTCACCGCCGAATCAGGTAGTGACCGGTCTTGCACTTTTTCTGACCATTTTCATCATGTTCCCGGTATTTTCCGAGATCAAGACAAACGCATACGATCCGTACAAGGCTGGTACCATCCAGCTGGAAGAAGCGCTGAATGAAGGTCAGAAACCACTTAAAATATTTATGCTCAAGCAGGTGTACGACGAGGATCTGGATATGTTCCTTTCACTTGCTGACGCACAGGGTATTGTAACTGAGGCAGACTATGACTCACAGGAAAAGCTTACTGAACTCAGCATTTTCATAATAGCTCCTGCTTTTATCACAAGCGAGCTCAAAAGAGCCTTTCTTATCGGCTTCCTTATTTACATACCGTTTCTCATAATAGACCTGGTAGTTTCCAGTACCCTTATGGCGATGGGTATGATGATGCTTCCGCCGGCGATGATCTCGCTGCCGTTCAAGCTCATGCTCTTCATAGTTGCCGACGGCTGGAACCTGCTTATCGAATCACTCATTGTGAGCTTCAATTAGCGTAAAGAGGTGTAGATTATGACACAGGAAGAAATACTCGATCTTTTCATGAACGCCATGTACGCTTCATTCAAGCTCGCGGCTCCGGTCCTTATCGCAAGCATTGTCATCGGTCTTCTGGTCGCCATTTTTCAGGCGGCAACGCAGATCCATGAGCAGACACTCACCTTCGTTCCGAAGGTACTGGTGATCGCTCTCATGCTTCTGGTGCTCGGTTCCTGGATGATACGCATAGTAACCGAGTTCTTTAACATGATCTTTGACAAGATAGCGGGAATGTAGGTGCTTCCTTGACTGAGCTTAATATCATTATCGACAATCTCTATATTTACGTTCTTGTCTTTGTCCGTTTTGCGGTCCTTATCGGATTCAACCCTGTTATTACAAGAAAGGGTGTCCCTGCAATGGCGAGGACGGGTATAGTTTTTTTCGCAACGGTCCTGCTTGCGCCTCTGGTACCTGTACCGGCACATATGGACACGGCGGATCTTGCCTTAGGGATAGCGGCGGAAATAATCGTCGGACTGTTCCTTGGCTATATTTTTAATATTTTTTTCTATATGCTGGCTTATGTAGGCGATATACTTGATATGCAGTTCGGTCTTTCCATGGCCAAGGTCATGGATCCGGGAACGGGGGTACAGTCCGCCTTTACCGGAAACCTTATCAATCTCGTATATATGGCATATTTTTTTGTAACCAACAGCCATCTTGTGCTTATAAAGCTTGTCATCGATTCCTACGACCTTATACCAGCGGGAGCTGCAAACATAAACGTGCAGGCGGCTGCAGGATTCGGCATCGATATTTTCATCTCAGTGTTTTCACTGGCGGTGCGTCTCGCATTTCCGTTTGTAGCGGCGGAATTCATACTCGAGATGGGTATGGGTATTCTCATGAAACTCATTCCGCAGATACACGTTTTCGTTATCAACATGCAGTTCAAGATACTGCTTGCCATAACGATGCTTTTCGTTCTTGCGGCACCGATAACGGTTTTCGTTGAAAACTACATAATCGTCATGTTTGACAATCTGGAAGAAGCACTGAATGTTCTTGTTTCATAGGAAAACACTGATCAGCATACTATACGGTTTATAAAGGGGGGATCGACAAGTGGCGGAGTCATCAGGAGAAAAAACCGAACAGCCTACCGGGAAAAAGCTTGAGGACGCCCGGAAAGAGGGTAACGTACCCCAAAGTAAGGAAGTCACTATTGCCATTACCATGGTGGTTTCTTTCTACGCTTTCAAGTTTCTTTACTCTCTCATAAGCTCACAGGTGACAGAAGTCATGACCGATCAGCTCCACAGGATAGGTACCATGGAACGCCTGAACGGAAATGACCTTCAGGACATGTTCATCTGGCTTGGAATAAAGTACGGCATATGCGCATTTCCGCTGCTTCTCATAGTCGGATTTGCCGGGTCGATCATAACTCTGGCACAGACCAAGCTGCTTGTCAATTTCAAGTCGCTTAAGCCGAAATTCGACCGAATGAATCCTCTGCAGGGTATAAAACGACTGTTTTCGCTCAAGGGATTCGTGGAAGTGCTGAAGTCGGTACTTAAAATCGCTCTTCTCATATGCATTATATACATCTGCATTGCCGGACAATTGAGCAATCTGCCGAAATTAATAGACAGCTCAATTGAAGACGTTGCAGTATTTACAGGAAACGTAATTTCTGATATAATAAATAAAGTACTTATAGCTTTTGCGGCTGTAGCTGTAGGAGACTATATGTATCAAAGATTCCAGTATTTCAAAAATCTGCGAATGACAAAACAGGAAGTAAAAGAAGAATATAAAAACATCGAAGGTGACCCTCAGATCAAGGGCCGTATCAAGCAGAAGCAGCGTGAGATATCACAGCGAAGAATGATGGCAGACGTTCCGACAGCGGATGTTGTCATCAAGAACCCTACTCACTTTGCCGTTGCGCTTAAGTACGACCGTGAAAACGCAAATGCGCCTGTAGTCGTAGCCAAAGGTCAGGACAACATTGCGTTTAAGATCATAAAGATCGCCGAAGAAAATGAAGTAGCTGTAGTGGAAAACGTTCCTCTTGCAAGAGCTCTGTACGCTTCAGTTGAAGTCGGCATGGAGATACCAAAGGAATTCTACAATCCTGTGGCCGAGATCCTCGCCCACATTTACAGCAAGGATGAAAGGGATTTGAGTTAAGTTGAAGAAGTTTTCAAGTTTATCCAGTAACGTAGTAACGGCGTTCGTCGTTCTTATAGTTTTTCTTCTTATCATTCCGCTTCCGACTTTTATTCTCGACTTTTTGTTTATTTTCCAGATCGGACTTTCACTGGTCATCCTGATGATGTCAATGTACGTCAAGGAACCTCTTGAATTCTCTATTTTTCCTACTCTTCTTCTTATCACTACACTTTTCCGACTGGGGCTTAACATCTCATCAACACGTTCCATTCTTACCAATGCAGGATATGCCGGTGAAGTCGTAAAAGTATTCGGACAGTTTGTTATCAGAGGAAATGTTGCAGTCGGTCTTGTAATATTCCTTATCATAGTTCTCGTACAGATGCTCGTTATCACCAAGGGTTCGGAACGAGTTGCTGAAGTATCGGCACGTTTCACCCTCGATGCCATGCCAGGTAAGCAGATGGCTATCGATGCTGATCTGAATGCAGGTACCATCACTGAAGACGAGGCGAGAAAAAGACGTGAGAAGATCCAGCGTGAATCTGCTTTCTTCGGAGCCATGGACGGTGCTTCCAAGTTCGTAAAGGGAGACTCGGTCATGTCGATCGTCGTAACAGTCATCAACCTTGTGGGCGGTATCGTAATCGGTGCCATGACCGGCGTTGACGACGTTCTCCAGACCTATTCCGTTGCCACTGTAGGTGACGGTCTTATGTCACAGGTACCGGCTCTTCTCATTTCGGTATCAACTGGTATGATCGTTACACGTTCATCTGCTGAAGATGAACTTAACGAGGACTTCAAGAGAACATTCTTTTCACAGCCGCGCGTTCTTATAATCTCAGGTATTGCAATGCTCTTCCTGATGTTCGTAGGATTCCCGCCGGTACAGCTCATCCTCATTTCCGCAATGCTCATCGGCTGCGGAATAATGCTCGGCAGAAGGGAAAAGGCAAAGCCTGCTCCTGACACCGGTGTGATGGATGAGGGACTTCCTTCGGAGGAGATCGTCTCCGAGGCAGCTTACTACAGAAACATAGATAATCTTTACGGACTTCTCAATGTGGAACAGCTCCGTATTGAATTCGGATACAGCCTTATCCCTCTTGTAGATGAGGCAAGCGGCGGTAACTTCCTTGACCGAGTTGTAATGTTCAGAAAACAGTACGCTCTCGACATGGGTATGATCATTCCGCCGGTACAGTTAAAGGACAGCTCCAGGATCAATCCTAACCAGTATTCCATCTGCATAAAGGGCGAGGAAGTGGCTAAGGGTGACATTCTGGTAGACCACTATCTCGGTCTTGCACCTTCGGAAAAGGATGATGTCATCGACGGTATTGAAACCATTGAACCGGCTTTCGGCATCAAGGCGAAGTGGATAAGCGAGGAGCAGAAGGTAAAGGCAGAACTTCTCGGCTACACACTCATCGATCCGGTTTCGGTAATCATCACACATCTTTCCGAGGTCATCAAGTCTCACGCCTATGAGATACTCAACCGTGCCGAGATAAACAATATGCTCGAAAATCTGAAGAAAACAAATCCTGCCATAGTGAACGACACCGTTCCGGCAGTTGTTTCAGTAAATGAACTTCAGAAGGTGCTCTGCAGACTCCTTCAGGAAGATGTTCCGATACGCGATCTTGAGACAATTCTCGAAACTCTCGGTGACTATGGTCAGAAGATCAAGGATACGGACATGCTTACCGAGTATGTAAGACAGGCGCTTAAGAGAACAATTTCACGCCGCTTCACCGAGGCTAACCAGATGAAGGTAATAAGCCTTGACACGAGCGTTGAAAATATGATAATGGGAGCAGTAAAGAAACTTGATAACGGCTCCTACCTTGCACTTGACCAGCAGAGCATCCAGAAGATAATCAATGCTACTACTGAACAGGTGGACAGAGTAAAGGAACTGGTACAGACTCCGGTAATTCTTACATCTCCGATCGTAAGAGTTTACTTCAAGAAGCTTATCGACCAGTTCTATCCTAACATTGCAGTTTTATCTTTCAGCGAAATTGACACACAGGTCCAGATACAGGCCCTTGGCAATATTGCCATTTAAGCTGCACGGGGCATAAGGAAGCACTGAGCAATGGATTGCTCAGTGCGGGGGTACGGGGCGAAGCCCCGTAAACTCCCACCCCGCCGTACCGGCGCAGCCGGTACGGCGGACAGAACAGTATTTCCTTTAGCCTGGAAAATGAAAGCAGCCAGATCAGCTGATAATTCGTAAGGTGGTGATCAATCTTGAGCAGTGTATCAGGAGTTTCTGAAAACAAAGGGGATAACAGACTTACTGAGGAACAGGCGGCAGCACTTATGGCCCAGTACCGCCAGACCGGTGACGTAAGGATAAGAAATGAGCTGGTGATGAACTACAGCTACATAGCAAGGACAGCTGCAATGCAGCTCCGTGGTCTTGCACAGGGCTATGCACAGGTCGAGGATATGGTCAGCCACGGCATGATGACACTTATTGACTGTGTCGAAAAATTCGACGGCGCAAAGGGAATGAAGTTTGAGTCCTATGCGTTCATGAGAGTCCGCGGCGGGGTCATCGACCTTGTAAGAAAGCAGGACTGGATACCGCGCAGAGTAAGAAACGCTGCCAAGGAGATCGCAAATGCGACCAGCGAGCTGTATGCGGAACTCAAAAGACAGCCTACAGAGGAAGAACTGGCTGCAAAGCTTGGTATTTCCGTGGCAAAGCTCAGACAGTACAACAACGAAGTCGCCGGTGCGGTGACATATTCCTTCGAGGAACTTATTCAGAACGTAAACCAGATGGGAACGCTGCTCGATTCGGCTACAAGCGACTACAGCACGCCGGAAAAGCAGTATCTTAAAAATGAACTGAGGGAGAAACTTGCTTCGGCCATTGAATCGCTGGGCGAACGTGAAAGACTTGTCGTAACGCTTTACTACTACGAGAACCTCAATCTCAGTGAGATCTCACAGGTTCTTGAAATAAGCGTTCAGCGTGTTTCACAGATATGCTCAAAGGCGGTTTCAAAGATAAAGGCGATCATCGAGGAATACTTAAAAAAATAGCAGGACATGATTAACAGGGGGTAGATCATATGCTAACAGGATTCTACACAGCAGGTTCGGGAATTCTGAACCAGCAGAGGAACGTCAACATCATAGGCAACAACATAGCAAACAACCAGACAGCAGGATACAGGGCACAGAGGATGGTTTCAACCACCTACGAACACAACTTCCTGACAAGACTGGAAAACGGGGTGTACCACAGCATCGGGGAAGGTGATCCGGCCATCTATACAGAAGAGGTCGAGACTATCTTTGACGAAAGCTATCTTAAGGAGACTGAAAATCCTTACGACATGGCTCTTGTGGGAAGAGGCTATTTCAATATAGCCGGAAACAACAACACATATCTTACGAGAAACGGAAATTTCAATATAGATGCCGAAGGATACCTTGTACTCGAGGGAATAGGCAGAGTACAGGGAAGAAACGGCGATCTGCGTGTGGGAGGATCGGACTATACGATAACTCCGCACGGACTTGTTTACGACAACGAAGGGGTCTTTGTTGACAGAATACTCGTTACCACACCGGCCGAGGGTACTGCAATAAAGAAATTCGACAACGGAATGTTCGTGGCTGACGCAGTCGAGGATGTCGATGCACCTACGGTTTATCAGAACCATCTCGAACAGTCGAACGTTGACATGAACGAAGAATATACGGGACTTATCGAATCTCAGCGTGCACTTCAGGCCTGCGCCTCGGCACTCAAGATGGTCGATAAGATAAATGAGAAGGCTGCCGGTCTTTCCGGTATAAGCTAAGGAAACGCTGATTTATTCATAAATCAGCGTGGGGTCCGGGGCGAAGCCCCGCAAATCCCGCCTCCGGAAATCCGGCTTCGCTGGATTTCCGGATCAGTCAGTGTTTCCGTGAGTCATAAGTATTGGGGGTATATGATATATGAACAAGGCATTTTACACAGGGGCATCAGGTTTAAGAGCCTATCAGCATGACATCAACATAATCGGTCACAACGTTGTCAATTCAGGCACTACCGGTTACAAGGCGACTATTCCTGAGTTCCGTGAACTTATAAACAATAACATGGACGTCAATATCAACCGTGAGCTTCCGGCCGACAACAAGGTCAAGGAAGGCAACGGCGTAAGACTCTGGAATGACGACATGAACTTTACACAGGGCAAGTTCCAGACAACGGAATATCCGCTTGATTTTCTTATTGCCGGAGACGGTTTCTTTGCTCTTGATGACGGGTACGGCAACATTCAGTACACAAGAAACGGCTCCTTTGACGTGAGCGTTGAGGGCGAGGATGCGTATCTTGTAAACGCTGACGGCATGTACGTTCTTGATCAGCAGAACCAGAGAATAAAGCTTGACTACGTCAGGGAATCCAACACGCTTGACGTGGAGACCGTAAAGCCGAGACTCGGTGTGTTCTCGTTTACCAATCCTAACGGACTGACAAGAACTGACGGCGGAAGCTTCCTTATAAGCGAGAATTCCGGTCAGCCTGAAGTCGCAAACCGTGGTGAGTACACTCTTTACCAGGGATCACTTGAAGCTTCCAACGTTGAGCTTTCACAGGAAATGACCAACCTCATCATAGCACAGAGAGCATACCAGTTCTCGTCCAAAGTAGTTACCACTTCCGATGAGATAGAACAGCTTGTAAATTCTTTAAGAGGATAATATATTGAGAAAAATAAGGGGACACAAATCGGTATCCCCTTAAGACAAGAGGATAATTTCAGATGGCAAACATCGAAAAATTTGCTGCCCCGATAACCAACCGCAACATCGTTCAGCCTGTGTCGGAACATAAATCGGCAGAGGCTGAACGTGTTGATTTTCAGAATACACAAAAGGTTAAGCAGGCACCGGTCGAGTCGGAGCTTCTGAGACAGCATAACGGAGATATTCATAACCAGCGCGGACCGGCGATCTTTATGAATCTTCTCACAGATCCTCAGGTAACGGCAGGTTATATCCGAAACATCTACATGATGATGGATATAGTTGCTCTTCTGCCTATGCAGAACGGCTCGCTTACCGAGGAGATGCAGCAGCTGTTTGCCGAACTTAATCTTTTTCCGGAAGAGATCGCCGATGAAATGATCAATCAGGAAAATGCATCCACTGCTTTCAAGGGCGAGTTCTTTGATTTCCTGCGTGACGTTCTTGCAGAGAACAAAAGTCCGGAATTCAAGAAAGCCGTTATTTCCGTTCTGAAAGCTGTAAACAGCGAAAAGAGCAAGGCAGATATATTGCGTGCCCTTTCGGGAAGTTTTGAATTCCTTTCGACGCAGATGAAGCCGAACAAGGAGATCTCGGCAGCGCTTTTTAAAATATCCGAGCGTATGCTCGATGACGACGCAGGGGAGCATTTCGGCGAACTGAAGTCAGATGCGCTTTCAGTTCTTACCGACGTTGAGCGAAGCGTTCTGTTCAATACGCAGACGGAACGTCTTACGGCCATGATACGCTACAATATCTCACGTTTCAACAACGATCCTGATTTTCTCACGTCCTCAGTAAACTATCTGATGACGATGCTGAAAGAGGAAGACAAATCGGAATTTCTTCAGCTTCTTTACGATCATCTCGCATATTACGAGAACATCGACCGTGACAGTGAGCTTTCCGATTCAAAGGTAATGAACATAATCACCGACATACTTCGCCTTCAGAGCGACAGTGAGGAGATAAAATCTCTCGGTGCGGAAAGCGTGGAGACCATAATTCACAGCATTCTGTCATCACCGAGCAACTTTACGCCGCTTCTCCACTACATTATTCCTGTGGAATATGAAGACGTTGCGGCATTTGCTGAGGTCTGGATCGATCCGGACGAGGAAAACGAGACCACCGGCAGCGACGCGCCGGAAAGACAGATACATATGCTCATCGTGTTCGACATGGACAATCTGGGCAAGATGGAGACTGAACTTATGGTTCGCGACAGGAGCATCGATCTTACAGTTTACTGCTCCGATGATGTAAAGGGATATATTGAAAGCCTTTCAAAAGATCTGCGAAAAAGTGCCGATTTTTCCGATTACCGCATAAACTCGGTAAATGTAAGAACACTTAAGGCACCGCGTTCGCTGGTCGATGTTTTTGAAGGACTTTCCGTCAAGAGGTCAGGGATCAATGTCAAAATCTAATAGAAACAAGGCTGTTGCCTTAAAATACAACACAGACAAGGATCTTGCTCCGGTCATAATCGCGTCGGGGTACGGCGAGATAGCCAACAAGATCATCGAGATAGCTGAACACAACGGCATTCCGGTTTACCGTGACGACAGTGCGGCTTCACTCATGTGCATGCTTGAGGTAGGAAGCACAGTGCCGCCGGAACTGTATGAAGTCGTTGCTGCCATCTATGCAAGGCTGCTTAAGGCGGCAAATGAAATGAAATGATCCTTCCGGTTCCCGGAGAGGAAATATCAGAAAAAACATTCAGGGGGACGGTTATGGGAATTAAGATCCCTAATGAATACGAAGGTTCCATCTGTGAGATAAAAACCACGGACAACACATTTATTACAACTGCAAGAGTCTCTTCCCTGGCGTCTGACAAGGTAAAGGTCAGCGTAAAGAACAGGGCAGTGAAGTCGCTTGCATTCGGTACAAGAATAAAGATAAACATAATAAACTCAAAACTCGGTTTCAGGGCTGTTGAGGGAAGCGTTTTCACCTATTCTTTCGGCGAGCTTACGATCACTGACGTTTACAGCATCGCGGAATCGGAACGCAGAAAGTCCCTCCGCGTGTACATGAACACTTCCGCAAGAGCGGTCTTCGATTCCGAAATACCCGGAAAGAAGTCGCATGCCGAGATCATAGTTAAGGACATGAGCATAAACGGTGTGAAGTTTACGAGCAGACAGCATTTCGACATGGGAACGGATCTGCTGTTCACACTTGATCTCGGAAGAAGAAAGTACATGGATATTAACTGTACCGTTATACGCCGCGGTTCTGAGTCAGGCAGCGAAGGACTGAGCTACATAGCACGTCTCGACAATCCTGCAGGCCGTGAGGATGAGATCTGCTCATTCCTTCTCCAGAAACAGGGCGAACTTTATAATATGGCAAGATAGAGCTGACCATTTTACGGTCAGCTTTTTTATGTGCGCTGGCAGCTCTGATAACAATATTACCGTAAACAAAAGGCATATACACACCGGTTATGGTATGCATATGCCTTTAGAAATTGTATTCAGTTATTTACCTGTAACAGGTACTGCCGGACGGAATGGCTGACCGTTCGGAAAACCAGGAGGAAATGGCGGCATTGCTCCGGCTGGAATATGATTAGGTCTGCCGTTAAAGCGTGGCTTCGTGTCATCTTCAGAGGCTGATGAACCTCTGGCTAATGCTTTCTGTCTTTCGATCACAGAAACGCCCTTGTTTTTTCTTCGTGGAGTAACGACCGGAAGTTCATCAAGATGTTCGAGCAGCATTTTATAATGCATAATTCTTGATTCGCTGTCCTTCTGGGCCTCTTTTGCATTATCGATCCACTGTACAAAAGGATGAGGTTCAGGAATGTCGTAACATCCGATATTCTTAAAATATGTGAAATCTCCAGGACATCTGTTTCTGACTCTTGCAGCAACTGAAGCAAAACCATATCTTAAACTGTTCTTTAAGAAACCGTTCTGAGGCATAATGTCGGAATTGAATGCAATAGTCATCTTGTCGTAAAGCTCAGTCATATCATTTTCGTTTCCGAGCGGACAGACATCGCTGAGGAAAGAACAGTTCAGGCCGTCAAATGTTTCGCAGTTCACTTTAAATTCATTGATGTCTTCACGGTCAGATTTATCATCCATAACAAAGAAATACGATTTGATAACTTCGTCCTCGATTCCGGAACGTCCAAGACTGGCGTGCCTTTCTATGAAAGTTTTGTAGCAGTTTCCGAGTGATCCGTAATGTAATTCACCGAAATAAACAATCATATCGGTGTTAAGATACAGCTGCTCAAATGTTTTTTCCCAGTCGTCTTTAAAAATACAGTTCCTGTTACTGAAGCAGCACTGACAGCCTGTACAGTGACGAATGTTTTTTTCTCTGAGAGTGATGATATCTGTTTCAAAGCCGCTGTTTTCAAAACGACGCTTTGCAGATTCGACCGCATTCGAAACCTCAGCATTTTCTTTGCTGCAGGTATCGAATAAAACGACTTTTCCGTGTGATGCTGTATGCGGCATCGTTCTGTTAGTATAATAATCGGTTAAAGTTCTTGCGAATTTAAACCAGCAGAACAGTTCTTCGCGTCCTGCAGGTGAAAGAACCTCAGCGCTTTCAAGACTAAGGCTGTTTATGTATTTTAACTTGTTTCTTCTTGCCCAGATCTCAAATCTATTATGTGCAAGAGTATCTCCGATAAGACCGGAAGTTGAAATAAACGAAACAGCTTTGTCTTTTATGGAGTCATAATATTTATCTGATAACTCATCAAGCAGCTCGCCCATATTGCTGTGAATATCAAAATGGAATATGGCACCAGTCATAATGATGAGATCAGACTCCTTTATTGACTTTTCAATTTCCTCAGTTACTTTTCCGCTGAATGCCGGAACTATTTCGAATACATCCTCCTTAAGTATATCCTGAAACCATTTTTTCAGGAACAGAACTGTTTGCAGTGTGAGAGATAAGTTGTTTTTTGGTGAACTGTTAAGAACACTAATTTTCATTAAAAATTTCCTGCTTTCTTCGCTTCTGGCGATTTTTTTGATCATACTCAAAATTATAACAGCAAAGCTGCTGACTTATAATAATCGTATGAAAAAATTGCCCCCAAATCCGAAGACTATTTTTCACTAATAATCATACAAATTCAATTATAGCACAGAAGTAGAAATTCTTCAAGGCAGAATTTCTAACAAATTATTTCTTTATCATTTTGCTTTTTTCGTTTACTGTAATTGACACACTGAACTGATGCATGATATAATCATTATAAGTGTCAAAATGATTATGCCGTGTCTGTTTTATGCAGGTCGCGGCCGAAAGGAATGATCGTATGGAACTCATAAGACTGCAGAAGATCATCGCAGACAGCGGATACTGCTCACGCAGAAAGGCTGAGGAGTATATTTCGAGAGGTAAGGTAAAGGTGAACGGACATCCGGCGAAGCTCGGCGACAAGGCTGGCTTCAGGGATGAGATCACTGTATGCGGTGAAAGAATATACAGACCGAAAAAGAAGAACTTCATCTATCTCATGCTCAACAAGCCGCGCGGCTATGTTACCACTGTATCGGACGAACTCGACAGAAAGTGCGTAATGGATCTTCTCGAAGGAGTGAACGAGCGTGTTTATCCGGTAGGAAGACTCGACAAGAACTCCGAAGGACTTCTTCTGTTTACAAACGACGGAAACTTCGCAAACAGCGTTATGCATCCGTCAAGACATCTTGCAAAGACATACCGTGTAACTGTCCGTCCTGACATAACTGACGACCAGCTGGTAACAATGTCTTCAGGCATGGTGATCGACGGCCACAAGACCCAGCCGGCAGTTATCAATGTTCTCACAAAGGAACAGGGAAGAGTAGTGCTCCTCATAACCATCCACGAGGGCAGAAACCGCCAGATAAGAAAGATGTGCGAAGGCGTAGGCCTCGAGGTTGCACGACTCAGAAGAATAAGCGTGGGTCCTGTCAAGCTCGGAATGCTCAAACCGGGTACTTACCGTGAGCTGACAGCTGAGGAACTCAGGGCGATCAGAAACGCCTGCGGCGAAGATAAATAAAAGCAGTTTATGATAAAATATATGCTTCTATTGCTATTGCAAAAAATAAAATAATATGTTATGATTATAATGTTTGGATCAATTTAATTGATCATCTGATTTCCAACATTTTAGTATCTCAGAAAGGGAATTTCATATGCAGACGGAGAAAAATTTAGACAGTGCGGCACGCAGAAGACTTGCGGCTCTGTTTGATGACGGCGCTTATACAGAAGTCGGCTCGTTATCAATGGAAAAGGATAGCCTTGCAAGTGTCATCACAGCATACGGTTACGTAAACGGTTCACTGGTTTATGCCTTCTCACAGGATAACACAGTAAACAGCGGTGCAGTCGGAACAGTTCATGCACAGAAGATCGCAAAGCTCTACTCACTTGCTGCAAAGACAGGCAGACCTGTAGTAGGCATCCACGATTCAAACGGTGCGTTCATTGACGGAACTGTTGATTCACTCAATGCTTACGGTGAAATGATCGGTACAGCAGCATCAGTTTCAGGGGTTGTTCCTCAGATCTCAGTTATCGCCGGAGTATGTGCAGGAAGTGCAGCGATGCTCGCATGTTCAGCAGATTTCGTGGTAATGACAAAGGACGCAGAACTCTATGTTGCTCCTAACGGCAAGAGCACAGCAGCAGATGCGGCAAAGGCTGGTACTGCAGCAGTTGTATGTGATGACGACGATGCAGCGATAAGTGCGGCAAAGGAACTTTTAAGACTTATTCCTGAAAATAACCTTACAGCCGTTCCTGTTTATGAATACGAAGAAAATGCTTTTGCATCAGGAAATACTCTTTCTGATACAGTAAACAATACAGCAGATGCTGATTCTGTAACTGAGCTTTACGAAGGATTCGGCAAGGCTTCATACACAGCACTTGCAACAGTGGCCGGCTCTACAGCAGGTATAGTTGCCACAAACAAAACAAAGGACAAGCTCACAGCTGATGACTCTGCAAAGATCGCTCGTTTCGTAAGAACATGCGACGCTTTCGGTATCCCTGTGATTACTTTTGTAGATACTGAAGGATTTGACGGTGAAGGCGAAGCTGCAGGCAGCGTAAGAAACATGACAATGCTCGCAGGTGCTTATGCTGAAGCTACAACTGCAAAGGTAACTCTCGTTACAGGCAAGGCTTACGGCCCTGCATTCGTAGCTCTCGCAAGCAAGGGCGCAAACGCTGACTTCACATTTGCTTATGATAATGCAGTTATCTCACCTCTTGCTCCTGTTACAGCAGTAGAATTCCTCTGGCATGAAAAGCTTGCAGGCGCAGCAAACGCAGCTGCAAAGCGTGAGGAACTCGCAAAGGAATACATCGCAGAATATGCAACAGCTGAAAAGGCTGCTTACAGAAACGCTGTCGATGAAGTCATTTCACCTGCCCAGACAAGAACAAAGCTTGCCGAAGCTCTTGAAATACTTTCCGGCAAGAGAGTTTCACGTCTCCCTAAGAAGCACAACAATCTTCCACTTTAAAATAAATCATAAATTTTTACTGCGGCTTCGAATGATCCGGTTTTATTCCTGAAGCTGCGGGGAACTGGAGTTTTTTATGAAAAGATTTAATATTACAGTAAACGGAAAAGCTTATGACGTTGCAGTAGAAGAGATCACAGACGGTTCTGCTCCTGTTCAGGCAGCAGCTCCTGCTCCGGCAGCAGCAAAGCCTGCAGCACCAGCTCCTGCAGCTGCATCTGCAGCAGTTGGCGAAGGTACAAAGGTAACAGCTCCAATGCCTGGCAACATCCTCGACGTTAAGGTTAAGACAGGCGACACAGTTACAAAGGGTCAGGTACTCATGGTTCTCGAAGCTATGAAGATGGAAAATGATATCGTTGCTCCTTGCGACGGTACTGTAACAAGCGTTATCGCAAAGAAGGGCGACACAGTAAACGCTTCAGACGCTCTCGCTACTATCAAGTAAGCGGACGGAAAGGCGGTTCATTATGGCAAAGAAAATTGGTATTACCGAAACTGTGCTCCGTGACGCACATCAGTCACTTCTTGCTACACGTATGCCTATCGAGGACATGCTTCCTATCCTCGACAAGATGGATAAGGTTGGCTACCATTCAATCGAATGCTGGGGCGGCGCTACTTTCGACTCATGCCTCCGCTTCCTCGATGAAGACCCATGGGAAAGACTTCGTATTTTAAGAAAGAATCTTCCTAACACAAAGCTCCAGATGCTCTTCAGAGGCCAGAACATGCTTGGTTACCGTCACTACGCTGATGACGTTGTTGAATACTTCGTTCAGAAGATCGTAGCAAACGGTATGGATATCATCAGAATATTCGATGCCTTAAACGACATCAGAAATCTCGAAACAGCTATCAAGGCTACAAGAAAGGAAGGCGGCCACGCTCAGGTTGCCATCTCCTACACAACAGGTGACGTTTTCACAAACGAATACTACGTAAACTACGCTAAGCAGATAGAAGAAGCAGGCGCACACTCCATCTGTCTCAAGGACATGGCTGCTCTTCTCACACCATACAGAGCTGAAGAACTCATCGCTGACCTCAAGAAGGCAGTAAGCATTCCTGTACAGCTCCACACCCACTACACATCAGGTCTTGCATCAATGTGTCTCCTCAAGGCAGTTGAATCTGGATGCGACTACATCGATACAGCAATGTCACCGCTTGCAAACGGTACATCACACGCTCCTACAGAATCAATGGTAGCTGCATTCCAGGGCACAGAATACGACACAGGCCTTGATCTTAAGCTTTTAAGCGAGATCCGTGAATACTTCATGGGACTCAGAAAGAAATATATTGACTGCGGTCTTATCGATCCTAAGATGCTCGCAGTTGATGCAAAGGCTCTTATTTATCAGGTACCTGGCGGTATGCTTTCAAACCTCCTTTCACAGCTCAAGCAGGCTGGCAAGGAAGAAAAGCTTACAGAAGTGCTTGAAGAAGTTCCGCGTGTCAGAAAAGATGCCGGAAGCATCCCGCTCGTTACACCTTCATCACAGATCATCGGTACACAGGCTGTGTTCAACGTAATCACAGGCGAACGCTACAAGACAGTTACAAAGGAATTCAAGGGCGTTGTAAGAGGCGAATACGGCAAGACACCTATTCCGATCGATCCTGAATTCAGAAAGAAGATAATCGGTGACGCAGAACCGATCGAATGCCGTCCTGCAGACCTTCTCAAGTCAGAACTTGACACTATCCGTGAAGAATGCGCTGAATGGGTAGAACAGGAAGAAGACGTTCTCAGCTACGCTCAGTTCGGTCAGGTCGCTGTAAAGTTCTTCGAAAAGAGAAGAAACAAAAAGTACGGCGTTGACGGAAAGAATTCAGACAAGGAAAAGAAGATACACGCAGTCTGATAATATCCGTTCTCAGTGACATAAAGGAGGTCATAAACAATGCCTATCAAGATCTCGAAAGACCTTCCCGCTTATAAAACACTGATCGACGAAAACATATTCGTAATGCCCGGTGACGTTGCCGAGCATCAGGATATACGCGAACTGAAGATCGCGATACTCAATCTCATGCCTAAGAAAATAGAAACAGAGACGCAGCTTTTAAGGCTCTTGAGTAATACGCCTCTTCAGGTCGATATTGACTTTCTCCACGTAGAATCACATGTTTCAAAAAACACCTCAGTCAGTCATCTGAACACATTTTACAAAACTTTCCGTGATGTAAAGAACAACAGATATGACGGGCTCATAATTACAGGTGCACCGGTGGAACAGATACCTTTTGAAGAGGTGGACTACTGGGATGAAGTCTGTGAGATCATGGAATGGTCCAAAACAAACGTTTATTCAACTATGCACATTTGCTGGGGAGCAATGGCCGGCCTTTACTATCACTTCGGCGTGCCGAAGCATGATCTTAGCGAAAAGATGTTCGGAATTTTCCCGCACAAGGTGCTTCGACGTGAATCACAGCTTCTCAAAGGCTTTGACGACGTGTTTTACGTTCCGCACTCAAGACACACAGAGGTGCTGCGCGAGGACATTGAAAAGGTGCCTGCGCTCAACATAACCAGTGAGTCTAACATGTCAGGTGTGTACATAGTTTGCAATAAAAACAAGAGACAGTATTTTATCACAGGTCACAGTGAATACGACCGTGATACTCTTGCTCAGGAGTACTTCAGAGACAAAGAAAAAGGACTTCCTATAAAAGTCCCGTATAATTATTTCCCTGATGATGATCCTGAAAACAAGCCGCTGTTCAGGTGGCGCGGTCAGGCGAATCTTATGTATTCGAACTGGCTCAATTATTGTGTATATCAGAGAACACCGTATGACCTCAGTACACTGAGCGAAATGGAGTTCTGATATAGAATTAAATTTTAAAGGAGGAGTAGAAAATGGAGGAAAATGGTTCAAAGGGCTTAAGCGTCGCTGCGCTTATCTTTGGTATTCTGGGTATCCTCTGCTGCTGCATAGGTTTCCCGTTTGCCATTATCGGTCTTATTCTAGCAATTATCGCACTTGCTAAGCGCAGGGCAGGAAAGGGTCTTGCAATTGCAGGTCTTATCACATCACTTATCACACTCATTATCAGCGCAATTGTTGGTATCAGCATGATTCCTGTTATGCCATACGTTGGCGAAATGAAAGAATTCTTTGAAGATCCACAGTCAGCCATCACAGAGTACGAAGAAGACGGTACATATCCTGCATGGATCGATCACATGATCGATGACGGCGTTATTACTGAAGAAGACGCTGATCAGGTAATGGATCAGATGGTTCAGAGTCTTAAGAATTCAGGTCAGGTACAGTAATCAGACTTGATCAGTACGGCTGAAGAACCGGAACAAAATTTCTTATAACAAAGAAAACTATCAGGATCCCTGAAAGCACAAGATAGAACATCTTGCTTTCAGGGATCGCTTTTTTGTTTATGCCGAAAACTGAAAACAGAAGCTTGAGATAACCGAGAGCAAGAAAAACACACATGATGATAATACTGGGATTGTTGTGTAATGAGCCGGTAATATCCAATTTAAGAAGGCAGCTAAGCGCTCTTGTACATCCGCAGCCCGGACAGTAAATGTTCCAGAACACCCTGAACGGGCAGTGAAAATGTACAGCTGTAATAGCATTAAGATAAAGTTTTGACAGCATAAATAAAAACGCAAAGATGATAAAAGGAAGCGAAAGGACAAAAATTTTCTTTTTCATATACATCTACCTTAAAAACAAAAATAAAACCGGTGGAACAGACCGCCGGCATTATCGTTAAAAAATCATTCAGAATCAGTCAGATAAGGGAGAAAAAGCTTGTCTGCGTTTCCCGTAAAACTTTAAGGCAAAAAAGCCTTTAATGATACTAAAAAGGCTTGAAAAGTGACTGATTTTTTGCTATAATTAAATTAGGAGTAGGACCGCCTGTAGCTCAGTGGATAGAGCAATACGCTCCGACCGTATGTGCGCAGGTTCAATTCCTGTCAGGCGGATATTTTACTACTTCATTATACAACAGCAAGGAACTGTTGTCAAATGTCAATGAATTTTCAGGGTTTTTTTGATCGTCTTTAAAGAAGTTTTGCGGCTGTAAGCCGGTTGAATGTACAATCTGTTTTTATACATTTTACACCAATTCACTATTGCCAATTAATATTTTTTATGCTATAATTATTATAATAATATCTTTTTAGGGAGGATTATATGAACAGTCAGTTCGAAAACATAGACGAAGTTAAGGCGGCTCTGAAAAAGATTATAGAAGAAAACGGAGTCGAGTTGTTCAGGGACACAAAAAGATTTACCGGCATCCTCAATGACTACATGCCGGATCTTGAAAAAGAGAGACGACTTATCAAGAACGTAATCAACAACAACGTAATAACTCAGATGCTCGATGAGCCTGATCAGAAACTTTCCATCGTTAAGGCAAGGGAATACATGCTCAACGATATGTTTCTTTCTGCTTATGCTACAGAATTTGTTCTTGACTGCTTTACACACATGTTTGGTTGGCCATTCACTCCTGAAATCAAGATGGAACCGGAACCGGCTCCTGTTGCTGCTCCGGCAAGACAGGAAAAGTCATCAGCAGGCAAGGAAGAAAAGGAAGAAGCTCCGATCAAGCAGAAGCCATTCAGACCTTTTGATGCTATCAAGTACAAAATTTTCCCTAATGTCAGGATTCCGGAAGGCTATACCGTTATCAACAGCTTTGCTTTTGACGGATATGGTTTCCTGAAGACAATAAAGATACCTTCGACTTGTAAAGTTATAGGTGAATACGCATTCTCAGAATGCAAGAAGCTTCGTGCTGTAACACTTCCTGATACACTCAGAGTAATTCAGAAGGGTGCATTCAGTTCATGCAGCTCACTCGAAAGGATCGAGCTCCCTTGGGGTATCACAGCAATTGAGGAAGACACATTCTCATTCTGTTCAAATCTTGAAGACATCGTAATTCCTGCAAGTGTTTCAAGCATCGGCGATGCAGCTTTCCAGGGCTGTGAAACACTTCGTGACGTTACTCTTCCGGAGACAATCAAGTTTATCGGCAGCAACGTATTTGCTTTCTGCCCGGCTATCACTATCCAGTGCCGTGAGAACTCATACGTACATAAATTCTGCATGACAAACGGAATACATTTTGAATTTATAAGGAAACACTGAGAGAGACATCTCAGCACTGATCTGTAACGGATCAGCGTTTACGTGAGACAATATTAAATATTATAGTAAGGGAATGATAGAAAATGGTAGAATTTAAGCCAGGTCAGACTATTCCTATGGAATACGGCGGTGAGTTGAAAGTCATAAGCACTCTTGGCCGCGGCGGACAGGGTATTGTATATCTTGTTGAATACAACAATCTTAAATATGCCCTCAAGTGGTACGACATGGACAAGATGCGCGATCCGCAGGCCTTCAGAAAGAACCTTGAAGTAAACATCAAGGACGGCCCGCCGAGCGACAAGTTCCTCTGGCCTAAGTATCTTACAAAGATGGGTGTTGACGACAGCTTCGGTTATCTCATGACATTAAGACCGCCGGAGTACGATTCATTCGTAGACATCCTCAACATGTACAAGCTTGAAGTTGATCCTAACACAGGAAAAGCTCACAGAGTAACAGTACAGTTCAAGAACCTCAACGCTCTTGTAACTGCTGCAATAAACATAGTTAATGCTTTCAGACAGCTCCACAGAGCCGGAAAGAGTTATCAGGACCTTAACGACGGCGGTTTCTTCATCAACGTTACCAACGGTGACGTTCTTGTCTGTGACTGCGACAACATTGCTCCTGACGGCTACAACTTCGGTATCGGCGGCAAGCCTGGCTACATGGCTCCTGAAATTGTACGCGGCGTATGTCGTCCTGACGTTCAGACAGACAAGTACTCACTTGCAGTCGTTCTGTTCAAGCTTCTGTTCCGAGGCGATCCTCTTGAAGGTGAAAAGGTTGTAAAGACAGTCTGCCTTACAGAAACTGCTGAACTCAAGCATTACGGCAAGGAAGCTGTATTCGTATTTGACCCTAACAATGATACTAACCGTCCGGTAAAGGGTATCCACGACAACGTTATCAAGTTCTGGGGAATCTATCCGAATTACATCAGACAGGCATTTACATTCACATTCACAACAGGTATCTCACAGGCTAACAAGAGAATCATTGAAAATGAATGGCAGAAGCTTTTCATCAGACTTCGTTCTGAGATACTGCCATGCTACTGCGGCAGAACAACTTTCTCCTCTGCATATGATGAGGGTGAAAACAATACACTTATCTGCAGAAGATGCGGCAGAAAATATGCAACACTCAAGTTCAGCAACCGTGACTACAGAACACCGATCTACGTGGGAAGAAAGATCTATATGTGTGATTCTGTACCTGGTTCAGATGATTTCAGCACAGTCGTAGGGGAAGTTGTTGAAAACAAGATCCAGAAGGGTGTACTTGGTATCAAGAACATGTCCGACAAGGTATGGAAGGTCAAGATGCCTGACGGATCAACACATGAAGTCGGTTCAGGTAAGGGATTTCCTCTCTGGGCAGGCGTTTCAGCTGATATAGGCGGGGTAAATATCGAATTATAGAAAGGGGTATTAAGTTACCATGGAAGATTTCAGCACTAAAGCAAAAGAATTGATGGACTTTGATGATGACGATCCGCTTGGCGCTACAGGCGTGTCAAGAAAAAGTCTTGTAATATTTTTCCTTATTGATACATCAGGCAGTATGAAGGGAACAAAAATGGGAGAGCTCAATACAGCAATGGAAGAGCTCATGCCTGAAATAAGAAGCATCGGTGAAGCCGATACAGATATCAAGATTGCAGTTCTTACATTCTCAACAGGATGTGCATGGATGTATCCTGAACCGATCTCAGTAGAAGAATTTGAATGGGCAAGACTTGAAGCCAAGGGTATTACAGACCTTGGTATGACATTCGAGGAGCTCAACAGAAAGCTTTCAAGATCAGAATTCTTAAATTCACCTTCACTTTCATTCGCACCTGTTATTTTCCTTATGACAGACGGATATCCGACTGACGACTATAAGGCAGGACTCAGAAAGCTTCAGGTGAACAGCTGGTACAGATACGGCCTTAAGGTTGCTCTTGGTATCGGCAAGGAAGCAAACGACGATATGCTTGCTGAATTTACAACATCACCTGACACAGTTGTTCATGCTTACTCAGGTGGTCAGCTTGCTCAGCTCATCAAGAAGATCGCAGTTACATCCTCACAGATCGGAAGTAAGAGTATGACTCTTGCTGATGACGTTCTCCGCGATCTCAACGATGTTGACGTTCTTGACAAGAAGCAGGAACAGCTTGCTGAACAGATCAAGAATATTGTAGATTCAGACGAATTCCCTAAGGACGTACCATTCGATACTGGATGGTAATCAAGAAGTTTCGATTTGATTAAGAAAAGAGGGATGAGTCAATAATGTACATCGGATTAAGCGAAGCTGTCCGTGGTGCAAGTCACGTTGAGACTGATACAGTGTGCCAGGACTACGCAGCTTACAAGACAACGGATACATATGCTGTTGCAGCTGTTGCCGACGGACACGGCAGTAAGAAACACTTCAGAAGTGACTTCGGTTCAAAAGCAGGTGTTGAAGTTGCTATAAAAGCTGTGGATGAATTCTGTTCCGATCCAGAAGAATTTAAAAGAAAGTTCCAGGATGATCCTGATCATCTTATAACTAAGATCCAGAAATTCATTATCAAAAACTGGTATGACGTTGTAAATGAACATTACCGTAACAATCCTGTAAAACAGGAAGAACGCGAAAAGCTTACTGATGAGGAGCTTTCCACGATCAAGATCGAATCGATTTACGGTTCAACGCTGCTGGTGGCTGTCCTTACAGATACATTCAGTTTCGGAATGCAGCTCGGGGACGGAAGTCTCGTTGTGATCAAACAGTGCGGCGAGGCCTACATGCCTATCATTGATGATGAAAGCTGTCCGGCGAACCTTACTTCTTCACTTTGTAATTCAAACGCTATAAAAATGTTCAATTATTTTTACAGCTACGAGAAGCCTCTTGCTATCATTCTTTCAACTGACGGACTTTATACTTCCTTCTCCAACCGCGAAAGCTTTGAAGAATATAACTGTCTGCTCGCAAGTCAGATGAATGACATTGAACTTCTCAAGTCCAGAATCAACAAGAACTTCATCAGAAGAACAAATGCCGGAAGCCGCGATGACATTTCAGTATCGATCATTTTCGAAAAGGAAATGCTTGATGAAAACCTCATCAACGTTCAGATGCAGGTAGACATCAACAAGAACAAGGCTGCTATAAGAGAAGCTGAAGAAAAGGCTAAACAGCTTCAGCGTAAGGCAAGAGCTGAACAGATCAGGAAGGAAAAGAAACTTCTTGAAGAGGCAGAGAAAGCTGCCATGGCTCGTAAGGCTAAACTCAAGCAGTCAAAGGGCGTCGAAAACGTTGAGATGCCGTCAGCTGACGAGGTCAGGGACGAAGAAGAGTGATCTGACAGGATTCACATTAAATATTAGTTATAAAAGGCGTTACAGGAAACATACCTGTAACGCTTTTTAAAGTCTGTACAGAATAAGAAAAAACTGATCATCAGCAGCTAACGTTGTTCTGAGCGATGGATGAACTGCTTAAGTTCTGCACAGATATGAATACAAAAAATAACGCCGGAACTTTTGCGTTTCGGCGTTATTATTATAAGTTGATTTATAATCAAATCAGTGATGCTTAGCATCTTTCTTTGTTGCGTTCTTCTTTTCCTTAGCACTCATCATTACTTCAGTTTTGTCAGTGTCATCTGATTTGCCTGCTGATGATGAATTAAGGATGTCTGCAAGTCTGTCCTTGAAAATGGCATTGTTATCGCCCTCACCAATGTTAGTGCCGTATACTGAAACGGACTGTGTGTTTACAACTGATGAATGAACAGGAGCCTGAAGCTTGCTGCGGTATGATGAAGTTGCTGAACCCGGCATTGTGTAAACACTCTGCTGACCAGCACCACCCTGTGCAGGATTAAGATAAAGGCTCTGTCTGCCGCCGTTAGGCTGCTGACCGTATCCGCCCTGCTGCTGACCGTACATCGGTCCGTTTACGCTCTGCTGACCGTATATCTGGCCGCCGTACATACCGTTCATAGGACCGCCGTACATACCGCCCTGCATCTGGCCGCCATACATACCACCCTGCATCTGACCGCCGTACATGCCGTTCATGCCCTGCTGCTGGTACATACCACCCTGCATCTGACCGCCGTACATGCCGTTTATGTTCTGACCGCCGTACATGCCATTCTGCATCTGAGGACCGTTTACGCTCTGCTGCTGGTACATACCGCCCTGCATCTGGCCGCCGTACATGCCGTTCATACCCTGCTGCTGATACATGCCGTTCTGCATCTGACCGTTCGGATAAGCGTTATTCGCCATATTCTGAACCTGATTGATAACTTCTGCCTTATCAGCCTGATTTGAAAGTGACTGTCCGTTGAACGGCTTGCTTTCGTTTCCGTCTGGCTTTTCAGCAGTTGACTCCCAGTCATCAAATATCATCTGAAGTCCGGAAGCATCGATTCCTGCGTGAGCAGCACTGCCTTCCGGTTCGCCAGGAGCCGGAGCAAGAGGCGGCTGAGAAGGGGCTGCATTTGGATCAGCGTTCTGATCAGAAGTTTCCGCAGCATTTTCAGCAGGCTTTTCAGGCTGCTTTGGTTTTTTCTTTTCTTCCTCAGCAATGATCTGTTCAGCGAATTTTGCAATGTCGCTGTTTACTGAAGTAAGAACTACCTTTGAATTCTTGCCCTGAAGTATATTGCATTTTGCGTTTTCAGTGTTGATCTTAACGAGAATTTCAAGACACTTCTGATAAGGATCAACAGGAAGCTTTGTCTTTGCATCGAGTGTAACGATGTGTTCCACTGCATTTTCTCCTGCAAGGAGCATTTTTGCAAGTGCTTCGTCTTCTGAGTGTGTTTCTTCTTCCTCAAAAGCATCGTTGAGTCTCTTCCAGTTTGGTGCGCTGTAGATATTACCGGAAGCTGCAGCAATTACAGTAAGAGATGTGAGGTTTATCTTGGATTTTTCGCATACTTCAATTGCTTTATCAAGTTTCTCGGCCGCAGTTTCATATAATTTTGCAATTTCCATAGTTTTTGTCCTTTCCAGTTATTTCTGTGCCTGAAAAGCAAGCGACCGAATAAAGTGTGTACTTAAGGCCGTGTTCTTTTCAGAGTAGTCAGATCAGAGATGGATTACATTCTGATCGAGTTGTTGAAGAAGTAGTGTGTATTCTTACCGTTTGCCTTGGCAACAGAAAGGGCGCTGCTTACGCATTTGAGCATTTCTGTTGAATCAGTGGCATTGATCGGATATATAGCAACACCATAGCTCATTGTGATATTGAGCTTGACGTCGTTAAACTTGATAGGCTCAGAAATAACTTCCTTGATAGTGTCGATGTAGTTAAGTATACCAGTTTCTGTTTCGTTTCCGAAGAGAATGAAACCGAACTCATCACCGTTGATTCTTGCAAGGAATGTGGAGTTTCCGCAGAGCTTCTTGAGTTTCTTTGAGTAAGAACAAAGAACAGCGTCGCCGGCGTTGTTTCCGAGGTCGTTGTTGATGTCCTTGAAGTTATCAATGTTTGCTGCGATAACTGTGAAAGGCTGTGATGAAGTGATTGTTTCATCGATCTTTTCAATGAAAAGCTGTCTGTTAGGAAGGCTTGTGAGAATGTCGTAGTAAGCAAGGTAAGTAAGCTTTTCGTCCTTTGCCTTGAGTATTCTGTTGGCATTTAAAAGTTCTTCGTTGTTCTTAACTATTCTTCTGTAGAATATGTGGATGATCGTTGCAAGAATAATAGTAGCAACACAAGTGATAAGACCTGTAAGAGCATTAGTTGATCCACCGTTCTTTACGGCACGGATTGTTGCCATTGAGGTCATAAAGATCTGGAAAACGTTAGCTCCGATGGCTGCGAAGTAACCGTAGCGAGGAAAAGCAACTACAGCAAATGCAGAGAAGAGAAGCAGAAGCTGTGAAACAATACCCTGAAGAGGTCCTCCGAGCTGTCCGATCTTCGGAATGAAAAGCGTTACGATAACGTAAATAACAATATAAATAAGAGGTCCGACTATATCCATCGAACTGTTTTTTTTCTGTATTTCCTTGTCTGACATAAGTAAAATCCTCCGTTATTTTATTTATCAGTACTGTTCATAGAAGCAAGGTCTGTTCTTGCCGTTTGACTTGGCGTATGAAACTGCGCTGTTGATGCATGTAAGAATTTCTGATGAAGAAACAGCGTTGTTCGGATAAGAAGCGATACCAAAACTTGCAGTTGAAGAGATAACATCTGAACCGATCTGAACTGGTTCTGAAAGAACGTTCTGGATCTTTTCGATGAAGTTAAGGATGTTTGCTTCTGAGTTGTTGCCCTGAACGATAAATCCGTATTCGTTTCCTCCGATTCTTCCGAGGAAAACTGAATCGTCACAAAGACCCTTGAACTTTTCAGCGTATGTTGCGAGAAGAACGTCTCCTGAAGAGCTTCCGTATGTGTTGTTGATCATCTTGAAGTTGTCAAGGTCACAAAGGATAACTGTGAAAGGCATGTTTGCATTGTTTACGATAGATTCGTCCATCTTTTCGATGAAAAGGTGTCTGTTAGGAAGACTTGTGAGAACATCATAATAAGCAAGGTATGAGAGCTTTTCGTCCTTGTCCTTGATGATACGGTTTGTTTCCATGAGCTGTTCGTAACTCTTTGAAAGTTCGCTTGTCTTCTGGCTGACTTTTGTTGAATATACGTGGATGATAGTAACAAGGATAACTGTTGAGATCGGAACAATGAAGCCCGGAATAGCAGAAACGTTGTGCTGCTTTACAGCCATTGCTAGTACGATCGTAGTATTGATTATGTTACATAAAACTGCTGTGATATAGCCCTTCTTTTTACATGCAAGAACAATGAATGCTGAAAGAAGAGTCTGTATCTGAGACATAGTTCCGGCACCTGCGGAAAGCATGGCAGTTTTGGTTGCAAGTTCAGGTGAATTTGCATACTGCGCCATCATCTTGCCTCGGATAGCACCGTTAAGCACAAACTGTGCGAAATACAATATCGCAAGATATGCGAGAGCATAAATTACAATTGCGATAATATGGGATGACTGCGTCGATTTAGATTCTTTTTTTGACATACTGAAATCCTCCGAATCAATAATATTTTTATATATCTGTTTAATATAAAATAGATATATATTACTATTTTATATTATAGTACATTCAGCAATGATTGTCAATGATATTCGTGATGTTTTGGCAGAACTGTACGAAAAAAACTGAATAATTTAATATTCATGAAAATAATACATCCGGTTTAAGACTCATGTATGTTTTGAACAAAGAAATGCAGTCAGGTGACATTAAAATCTAATAGCGGAAAGGTTGACAAAACTGTATTACTGTGTTATAGTTATAAGGCTACAAATACAACTGTGTTTGTGTGATGGACTATTTCGAGGTAATTTTATGGATAATTCACCAAATTCATCTTATCTTGTTGTTATAGATTCACGTGTTATCCCTGAGGTCTTCGTTAAGGTACTTGAAGTCAAGAAGACCATCGCAAACAAGGAAGCACGGAGTCTTGCAGCTGCCTGCAAGCAGTCAGGCATATCCAGAAGCGCATACTACAAATACAAGGATTATGTTTTTCTTTACGACGAACAGCATAATCAGCGCATCGTCACTCTTTACGCTGTCCTGAAGGACAGACCGGGAGTTCTTGCAAATGTGCTTTCTGCGATCCATTCATCAGATGCGAATGTCATGACGCTCAATCAGAGTGTACCCGTTGACGGGGTCGCTCCGATAACCATGACTCTTAAACTCAATTCCGGAAACTACAACGAAGATGACCTTAAATCTTCCGTGAAGGCAGTTGACGGAGTTGTTGAGGTGCGTGTTCTCAACAGGGAATAACTCACTACTATAATATAATTGTTTTACGGTCAAATTAGCTGCTCACGGTCTGTGTGCAGGGAAACGGAGTTTTATTTATGTCTAAAATAGCAGTTCTCGGTTACGGTACAGTTGGTTCAGGTGTTGTTGAACTTTTCTATAAGAACAAGGAAAGCATACTGAAGAAAGTCGGCTCAGATGCTGATATCAAGTATATTCTCGACATCAGAGACTTTTCCGGAAGTCCTTACAGTGACAAGTTCACCAAGGATATCAACGACATTCTGAATGATGACGAAGTTACAGTTGTTGCCGAGTGCATGGGCGGTGTTACATTCGCTTACGATTTCGTAAAGGCATGCCTTCAGAAAGGCAAGAGCGTTTCAACATCAAATAAGGAACTTGTTGCAAAGAAAGGTGCTGAACTTCTTGCAATTGCAAAGGAGAAGAACTGCAATTTCTTCTTCGAGGCAAGTGTCGGCGGTGCTATTCCGATAATCAGACCGCTTCACAAGTGCCTTGCAGCAAATGACATAACAGGTATCGCAGGTATCCTCAACGGTACTACAAACTTCATTCTCGGCAAGATGATCAACGACAGCATGGATTTTGCTGATGCTCTTAAGATGGCTCAGGATCTCGGCTACGCTGAAAAGGATCCTACAGCAGATATCGAAGGACACGACGCATGCAGAAAGATCTGTATTCTTTCTTCACTCGTAACAGGAAAGCACATCTATCCTGACCGTGTTTACACACAGGGTATCACAGCTATCACTCTCAAGGATGTTAAGCTTGCTGACAAGTTCGGAGCAGCTATAAAGCTTATCGCAAGCATGAAGAAGCTTGAAAACGGCAAGATCATTCCTATGGTAATGCCAATGCTCGTACCTTACGACAACCTCATTTCAAGAGTAGATGACGTTTTCAACGCAGTAATGGTATTCGGCGACGGTATCGACCGTGCAATGTTCTACGGACGCGGCGCCGGAATGCTCCCAACAGCAAGTGCTGTTCTCGGTGACGTTATAGAAGAACTCAAGACAGAAAACATAGGTACAGACAAGGCTCAGACATGGGTAGACTGCAACAATGACGAGATCGTTGCTGACTATAAGGAAAACAGTGCAAGAATGTACTTCAGAGTATCAGCTGGTCAGGACGTGATGCCTGAAGGTGCTGAAGTTATCGAAAACGGTTCTGAACTCGCATTCGTTACAAAGACAATGACATTTGCCGAAGCAGAAAAGCTTGAAGCATCTATTAAGGCTGCAGGCGGCGAAGTTAAGTCAAGAATTGCTGTTCTCGACATCTGATTTTAAACAATATTTATATATAACATATAATAAAAGCGCTTAAACCCTTAAGCGTTTTTATTTTTATGTAATTGATTTTCGGGCTTATAATTGGTATAATTATAATTGTATTTTTGCGTTTATGCGTATATAAACAGACACTGATCTGTCTGATGATCAGCGTTTCTGTATTTCTTTTCCTGTAAGGAGAGTACTATGGATTTGGAGAACATTTTATCAGAGCTCTGCAGCGCTGACGGCGTTTCCGGAAGTGAACGTCCGGTGCTTGAAAAGATCTCTGGGATCGTGAAAAAATGTACCGGCAGGGAGGGGACTTTTTCGGGGAACAATTTTCTTGTCGGAATAGGGGAACGTTCCGAAGGAAAAAAACATATTCTTATTGATGCTCATGCAGATGAGATAGGTTTTGTCTGCTCATACATCGACTCAGAAGGATTTATCGTTCCTTCAAACGCCGGCGGCATGGATTACCGTTTCCTGCCGGCGCAGCGCGTAACAGTACACGGAACGAAAGATCTTCCGGGTGTGGTATCAACATTGCCTCCGCATCTTTCATCAGGTGACGGCGGGCTTACAAAGATCGACCAGGTGCGTATAGACACCGGTTACAGCGAGGAAGAACTTAAGAAGATAGTTTTTCCGGGAGATCCTATATCATTTGTGGCACCTTTTGCAAAGCTTTCAGGAAACTGCGTTACAGGCAAGGCACTCGATAACCGTGCCGGAGTGGCAGCTCTTATCCGATTTGCCGAGATTATCGGAAATGAAGAACTGGGATGCAGTATTACACTGCTCTTTTCCGGTTCAGAGGAGATAGGTGAACGCGGCGCAAAGACAGCATGTTATCTGGATGATCCTGATATCGCAATCGCTGTTGACACAAGCTTTGCAGCTTCTCCTGACGACGGTCCTAAGGAATGCGGCGAAATGGGGAAAGGTCCGATGATAGGCATTTCACCGTCGCTTTCTCGTGAACTCAGCAGAGAACTTATGAAGACTGCGGAAGAGAATAAGATTCCTTGTCAGTCTGAACCAATGGCAGGACTTACAGGAACAAATGCCGATCAGTTTTCAGTATCACGTGCCGGAGTGGTGACGTGTACGGTTTCCGTTCCGATAAGGCATATGCATTCTCCTGCGGAAACGGCTGACCTTAATGACATTGAGAATACTGCAAAACTTCTTGCACAGTATGTAAGGAGGTTCTCACGAAATGCTTAACGAAATAAAAGCTCTGTGCGCTCTTAACGGTATCTCCGGAAACGAAGACAGAGTACGTGAATATATTTTAAATCGAATAAAAGGAAAGTGCGAATATCATACCGATGCTCTCGGAAACATTATAGCTTTCTGCAAAGGCCGCAGAGACGGCGGAAAGAAGCTTATGGTAGCCGCACATATGGATGAGGTCGGTCTTCTCATTACTTATATAAACGAGGACGGTACACTTGCATTTGACGCTGTGGGCGGAATCAATACTGACGTTATCGCAGGAAGACAGGTTTGCGTATACGAATGTAACGTTACCGGTGTTGTCAGTGCAAAAGCAGTCCATCATTTAAGCGACAAGGAACGAAAAGAACCTCTTGATATTTCCTCGCTTTACATCGACATCGGTGCGAAAAGCAGGGAAGAAGCTGAAAAGCTTGTATCAGTCGGTGACTGCGTTGTTTTTAAGAGCGAATTCGAGACACTCGGCGGTGACAGGATCTGCAGCAAGGCACTTGATGACCGCGCCGGATGTGCGATCATGCTTTCGCTTATAGATGAGGGCGTCGATTACGATACTTACTTTGTATTTTCAGTAGAAGAGGAAATAGGCCTCCGCGGGGCACAGACTGCTGCGTTTGCGGTAGAACCTGAGTTTGCGATAGTAATTGAAACGACAACTGCTGCTGATATTTCAGGCGCTTCCGGAGCGAAGAGAGTATGTGAACTCGGAAAGGGTGCGGTAATATCTTACCGTGACAGAAGAACTGTTTACGACAAGGAACTTTATGACCTTGCCTTTTCACTCGGAAAACAGAACAATATCGCGTGTCAGACCAAGACACTCATCGCCGGCGGCAATGATGCCGGAGCGATCCATATTTCAAAAAGCGGTGTGCGAACCATTGCAGTTTCGGCACCATGCAGATATCTCCATTCACCATCCTGTACAGCACAGTATTCTGATATCGAGATGAGCAAAGCTTTAGTCCGACTGCTTATAACAGGGATAAACGAATTATGATAAAATACATTACAGAAAAAGATCTTGATTCCGTAAAGGAACTTCACGAAGACTACTACGGAAGAAAGATTCTCTCATACTATTATTCATACGGAACAGGCTATGACTTCTGCCGCTTCTACGAAGCTGGTGAGGACGGTACGAAAGCGTACATAGTTCATTTCAACTCCATCATGATAATCTGGTCCGATGGTCCGCTTGAATCAGAGGAGCTCATAACATTTATACGCATGCACAGTCCTTTCCGTGTGGAAGCTCCGTGGATGGTGCTTAAGGAGCTCTGCGAGATACCGGGCTACAAGATGCTCAAGAGAACAAAATTTGAGTTTACCGACCACCGGCCGGATGATTTTGACGAGACACAGGTAATAACTGATCCGTCCCTTGATGAGATATACGAGATCCTTCATGAAGGCTTCCCGACACTTATCAGCCACGGTCTCTGGATAACAGAGCATTCGCACAAGATAAGACGCGGTCTTTCGAAGATATATCTTTACAGGCACTGTACAACAGCCACTGTTATCTACGACGTTGATGACCATGTTCTCATCGGACAGGTAGCAACAAGGGCTGAAGCCCGCGGACGCGGATATGCCCGTGAACTTCTTTACTGGATCGGCCACACGCTGGCATCTGAAGGTAAAAAGGTAAGCCTTTTCGCTCTCGATTACCGCGAGAGTTTCTATAAAGAGATTGGTTTTAAAGCAGTCAGCACTGAAAATGTTATTCAGGTCGACTCAAACGGAGGTCCAGATGATCAATAATAATTTTTTTAGTTTTGATGAAAAGCTTCTCGAGATTGCCAGAGAAGCTGAAAATTCATGCTCGCTGAGTCTTGCAGGATGCGACAGCATCGCCGAGTACAACGGCTCAAAGGTGCTTGCAGCATTCATCAGGAACAGGGTAAGCGAGCAGTGTATGCACGGAAGCACAGGATACGGTTACGGGGACATCGGACGTGATACTCTTGACAGAGTATATGCCGATATTTTCGGCTGTGAGGACGCTCTTGTAAGACACAACTTCGTGTCCGGAACACATGCGCTTTCCGTTGCTCTTTTCGGTATTCTCAGACCGGGAGACAGAATGGTGTCAGTAACCGGCAGTCCGTATGACACTCTTGAAGAAGTTATCGGTATCCGCGGCGAAAGCGGAAACGGTTCACTTAAGGACTTCGGAGTTGAGTACTCACAGGTAGATCTTCTTCCTAACGGCAAGCCGGATATGGACAGCATACTCAAGGCGGTTCAGGGCGCCAAGGTTGCTTACATCCAGCGTTCAAGAGGATATTCACTCAGACCGGCACTTACAGTAAAGGAAATCGAGCAGATTGCCTGCGGCATCAAGGTGGCAAGTCCTGATACTATCATAATGGTGGACAACTGCTACGGCGAATTCGTTGAAAAGCAGGAACCGGTTGAAGTCGGTGCTGACCTTATGGCGGGCTCACTCATTAAGAATGCAGGCGGCGCTATTGCCCGTACAGGCGGATACATTGCCGGAAGAAAAGATCTTGTTGAACTTTGTTCATATCGTCTTACATGCGTCGGCATGGGCAAGGAAGTAGGATGCTCGCTTGACCAGAACCGCGAGATGTTCCTCGGACTTTTCATGGCTCCTGAAGTAGTTTCCTCAGCAGTCAAGACAGCGATGTTTGCTTCCGAACTTTTCACACATCTCGGATTTGAATGCTATCCGAAGAAAACAGAGGAACGCGGCGACATCATCACAGTTCTCAAGCTCGGAAACGAGGAACTTCTTACAGCATTCTGCCAGGGTATCCAGAAGGGTTCGCCGGTGGATTCATTTGTTTCACCTGAATCATGGGATATGCCGGGCTACGAAAGCAAGGTCATCATGGCAGCCGGTACATTTACAATGGGCGCTTCCATCGAACTTTCAGCTGACGCTCCGATACGTGATCCTTACGCAGTATGGATGCAGGGCGGAATAACCTACACCAGCGGCAAGATAGGTCTTCTCCTTGCGGCTCAGGAAATGATCAATCGCGGCTTACTTTCTGTTTGACTTTTTATTCCGAAAGTGATATATTAATATATGTATTCATTTATGTATTTCGGGCATATGGAGGGACATGAGAATGTTTCACAAGAAAAGAAAAACAGGTGTTTCTCAGAATACTGAGGAAAACACTCCCGCAGGTTCCGGAAACGTCTCTGAAGACAAATCATCCGGAAAAACTCATAAAAAGCGCAGGGGAAAAATACTTGCAGTGATCATTGCAGTTGCGCTGGTAGCTTCAGGAGGAGCAATCTGGTATTCCGTAAGCGGTAACCAGGGACTCAGAAAGTCTCAGAAACTTGCGAAAAAGATCGGCGAACCGCTTGAAAAGGCAGTTTCATCAGCAGGAGTTGAACTTACCGGTTCATCTGATTTTGAATATATCAATGAACTTTGTACATTTACTTCGCTTACCGAGTCGGGACGTCAGACTCATGTATATAATGTGAGCCTGCCTGAATGGACCATTTACTGCAGCGAAAATTCTTTCGGAAAGCTTGAAAGTGTTACATACTGTGATTTCCGCGCTCTCAGCTCCAATATAAACGGGGAAAAGAAAAGTTCCGCCATCGATGTTTCACCGATAACTCCGGGAAGTTCTTCATCTGAGGTGGATGCAGTTCTTAAAATGAAACCGTACCAGATCGTTTACGCAGGTACTACAACTTCGAAGAAATACAGGTACTATTATAAAAACAAACAGTCCGGTGCTGTTAAGGCATACATTATAACAGTTATTTTCGGAAGTGACGGCAAGGTAAATTCACCGGCCGTAGTCGAGAGCAGCAATTTCATTCTTGATGTTCTCAGAGTTGAAAGCGATTAGCGAATTGTCATTAAAAATCAGAAATTGTTGATACATTTGTGTACAACATGATTTTAATTTAAATTAATATCAGAAACAGGTTGACAAAATAACTATTTACTGATATGATAGTTTAGGCGAATAATAAAACAAAATTTTTAAGGAGGGTAAAATATGGGAGATACAAAGTTGTGTTATGGCTGTTTTAGCCCGATTGGTGACGAGGACAAGTGCCCGCACTGCGGATATAAACAGCAGTCTCCGTATTCACCGTCATATATTGCTCCGGGAACCATACTCAAAGAAAAATATATGGTAGGTAAAATGCTTGGCCATAACGGAGAAGGAGCAACATATCTTGCATTCGATACCGTACTTTCCTGCAAGGTTATCTTAAAGGAATATATGCCTGATACACTGTGTTCACGTGACAAGGAAACTCAGGCTATTTCAGTAAATTCAAACAGCACAGTGCAGTACAAGTCACTTATGGAGGAGTTTACTGAACTCAACAAGAAGCTTGCCAAGCTTCGCAACATTGACCATATCCAGCAGGTACAGGATATGTTCCACGAAAACAACACTGCCTACGTTGTTTTTGAGTACCTCGAAGGTCAGAACCTTATGCAGTATCTTAAGGAAAACGGCGGCGAACTTTCATGGAGAAGAGTTCAGAAGCTGTTTCCTCCGCTTTTCACCTCACTCAGCCAGCTTCACAATGCCGGCATAATCCACAGAGGTATCAGCCCGAACACTATCTTCGTTACAAAGAAGGGCGAACTTAAGCTTACTGACTTCTGCATTGCAGCAGTAAGAACAAACAAGGAAGAATTAAGTTCTGAACTTTTCAAGGGCTACGCTGCTCCTGAACAGTACTCACCGGCTATCTGGCAGGGTACATGGACAGACGTTTACGGTATTTCATCAGTTCTTTACAGAATCCTTACAGGCTGCATGCCTACTGAGGCTCTTCTCAGAAACGAAGCTGATGATCTTACACCACCGGCTTCACTCAACGTTGATATTCCTGACAACGTTTCAGACGCTATTATCGGCGGTATGAAAATGGCCGGCGAGGAAAGAATCCAGACTATCAGTGAACTGGAAGCTCTTACTTTCAGACAGTCTGACGACGACATGGAAAAGACTACAGTTAATATAGGAAACATTGCTTCACAGAACGCACGCGAAGCTATCCAGAAGCAGCGCAGCCTTGAAGCAGCAGCTGAAAAGGCGCCTGAGAGCGATAACAGTGAGCGTGCAGAACGTTATGACCGTTCAGACCGCTACGATGCACCTCCTCAGCGTGAACGTATGATCCGTCCTGCTCCGGAACCGGAGGAATTCGAGGATGAATACGCTATAATCGAAAAGGTAAGACCGATAATCTTCGTTCTCATTCTTGTAATTATTGTCGGCGCTATCATACTCTTCTTTGTAAAGCAGATCGGCGTAGTTGGTAAGTCTAAGAACAATGGTATTGAAGCAAACATCGCTTCAGTTACAACAGAAGCTGAAACAGAGCCTCCTGTAACAGAAGTTCCTGTTGAGGAAAGCAATGGTTTCTACATCCAGGATGTAGTTCCTGCAACTCTTGCTCCTGTAACTGTTGCTGAAACAGTTTCATCACAGACAGGTATGACAGAGTTCACAACAGGCGGCAATGCTGAACAGAATATTCAGATGATCAACTTCATCGGTAAGAACTACGACGACGTTAAGCTCTCATCACTTGTACAGGATCTTAACATCACAGTACAGTATACAGCTGCTGAAGGCAAGCAGAAGGGCGAAATCATCGACCAGAGCATCAAGGAAGGCACCTGGATCTCAAGCGGTGTTGACGTTATCCTTACTGTTGTAGGCGACGGTACAGATGCACCTCTCACAACACTTGAATCAGGCGGCACAGTTGTTACAAACAGCAACGTTGTAAAGGGCGTTGTTCCGAACATCAAGACACCTGAAGGCGTAAGCCAGAAGTTAAAGGACTACATTGCACTTCTCGATGCAGCAGGTATTCCTTACAAGTGCGTTCCTGTTTCAAATCCTGATGCTTACCCAAGCAAGGGCTACGTAGTAAGCGTTGATCCTGGCGTTGGCTCATCAGTAACAGGAATCGTTGAAGTAGTATTTACTCCGGACGGTGAATACAGCTCAACATTCTACTCATCAGGTCAGTAATGAACTTAGAAATTTTGTTATAATATAAAGAAGACCACTCGATAACGGGTGGTCTTTTACTTTGCATATAAACTTTCGGTTCTGTCATCTGCGTTATGTTGACAGCAAACAAACGTAATCACGTTTTCACACTGTTTATAAACCGATATAAAGAAAAACACCAGCTACAAAACTGTATCTGGTGTTTTTTAATATGTACCGCCTTGCCGTATTACACAGCATATAAAACCCGCTTATTCAGCAGGTGGGTATCAGCCTGAAAGTTTCATACTCCCTTCGTCCCGAGATGAGGAGGTCTGCAGTCCGCAGTCAGAGCAAAATTCCCTAAGTAAAAGTGTTGGATTATATGAGCTGTATATAACGTACAAGGCAGAAATTACATTTTTTTCTTTTCAATTAGAATTATATCACAAAAGAATAGGCTTGTCAACCCGATTTTTTATGAATTATTCTTCAGTTTCAGCTTCGTCTTCGTCTTCAAATTCTTCCATGATCCTGTCAAGGAACATCTGACCGATTCTTTCGAACTCTTCATCATCTTCAATAGAAGCGAGGAGTTCTTCGCCGTCAACTTCCTCCATCTTGAGAACGACAAGCTCGTCGCTGCCTTCAAGAACGTCCTCTGGGTTTTCAGCATATGGTACAAGTGCGTAATATGTATTTCCTTCTGCCTCCATGACATCAAGAAGTTCAAAGGTCTGTTCAACGCCCTCTTCATCAACTAATGTATAGAGATCAGGTCCGAATTCTGATATTTCCGGCATGATAATTCTCCCTTCTGCCCGCGGGCCTGTTACTTCCGGTGCGAATAACACCTACCTTTTAATTTTACTACAAAAGAATAGTGTTGTCAATAGTATTCTAAAAAAATCAAAACAAACAAAAAAATAATAAAAAAATCAAAAAAAGTGTTGACATTCACAGATAAATATGATATTATATAGTCATGGAAAGGAAAAACAAAGTTCAGGCGATAAGAACGGCGTTGGAACTTTCAAACACGGTTTCAGTGATCAGATGTTGATTCCGGCAGTGCTTTTGAAGTAATTGAAAGCTTATGAGAAGCTTAACAAGCAGCTGTGATCCGGAGTTACGGGAAGTGACCGACTGGGACAAGTTTCGGGAAGAACAGGAGGCGGGTCCAATGGAAGTGAATAGTGATGAGTCATCGATGAACGAGTGGTCTTTCGTGGCTCGCGGAAATGGGGTATTTTCCGGGAGCTTAGTCGTAGTCAGAAGTCTTTGCTGAAAGACAGCTTCTCGTAATTAAGTGAGTCGTTAATGGCTGCGGTTGACACTGGTTTCATTTAACCGCAAGCGTTTGTATCACTCGATGGATTCAGACTGAACAAGATATGGACAATTTATGTGATGAGGTTAAATGAACTGGGGATAAGGCCTTTAACGATTTTGGAAGTTATGGCCCGAAAATAAAATTGAAATAGGTGTGACCAATGGAATAATGGTATTACTACTTCGACCAAAAATAAACTGAAATAGGTGGAACCAATGGACTAATTAGTTATTACTTCGATCAAATATCAAAAAGAAATAGGTGTGTGACCGATGGAATAAATGGTATTACTACTTCGACCAGAATAAACTGAAATAGGTGGAACCAATGGACTAATTAAATATTACTTCGATCAAATACAAAAAGAAATAGGTGTGTGACCGATGGAATAATGGTATTACTACTTCGACCAGAAATAAACTGAAATAGGTATTCCGATTGGAATTGATTTTCAAATATTTCGATAAATCTATTAAGAAATAGGTGTGACCAATGGAATGATAAGTAACTTTTATGATACGAAATAAACTGTAAAGGGTGTTTCCAATGTAAAAATTACTTTTAAGCGCGAGTAGGCGGCCCCTTGCAAAAGGGGAGTTTATATAGATTTTCCAGAAAGAGAGTGATGTTTATGGTTTTTAAATACTTCACTGTCAGGAGAATGATCAGACTTGAGAAAGGATGAGTCCGCCAGAAATTCAAAGCTTAACATGAACGGATATGTCCGGACAAATGGATCCGTACATTACACTTAAAAGTTCAGGTGAAAATATGAATTCACAATTGAATAAAAAATAAGAGAGACCCGGTGGAAGAATCCAGGGTCTCTTTGTTTTGTATAGTGAATCTAAGTAAACGCTGATTTATTCATAAATCAGCGCAGGGGGCGGAGCGGAGTCCCGCAATCTTCACTCTCCAACCAACCCAGCTTCGTCGGATTGCTATTTCATTAGTATAAAAAAAGTCCGCAGCGCAGATCTCTATGATCATCGCTGCGGACATTATTTATTTGATTAAGTAAAATATTTATCAGTCAAGGAAGTCCTTTACCTTCTTGCTTCTGCTTGGGTGACGAAGTTTTCTCAGGGCCTTGGCTTCAATCTGTCTGATACGTTCTCTTGTTACTTCGAATTCCTTGCCTACTTCTTCAAGTGTGCGTGAACGTCCGTCTTCAAGACCGAAACGAAGTCTTAATACCTTTGCCTCACGGTCTGTGAGAGTGTTGAGGACTTCGTTGAGCTGTTCCTTGAGAAGTACAAGGGAAGCAGCTTCAGCCGGTGCAGGAGCGTCGTCATCAGGGATGAAGTCGCCGAGGTGGCTGTCTTCCTCTTCACCGATCGGTGTTTCGAGTGAAACAGGATCCTGAGCTATACGCATGATCTCACGTACCTTTTCAACAGGCATTTCGAGCTTTTCAGCGATTTCCTCAGCCGTCGGATCATGTCCGTTTTCGTGAAGAAGCTGGCTTGAGATCTTCTTTACCTTTGTGATAGTTTCAACCATGTGAACAGGAATTCTGATAGTTCTTGCCTGGTCAGCGATAGCTCTTGTGATAGCCTGTCTGATCCACCATGTAGCGTATGTTGAGAACTTGAATCCCTTTGTGTGGTCGAACTTTTCAACGGCCTTTATAAGACCTAAGTTACCTTCCTGAATGAGGTCAAGGAACTGCATACCGCGTCCGCCGTATCGCTTTGCTATACTTACAACGAGACGGAGATTTGCTTCTGAAAGACGCTTCCTTGCGTAAGGATCGCCCTTAGCCATTCTTTCTGCGAGTTCGATCTCTTCTTCTGCTGAAAGAAGAGGAACACGTCCTATCTCCTTGAGATAGATCTTAACCGGGTCGTCGATCGCGATACCTTCAGTTGAAAGTGCCATTTCAAGGTCATCGTTCAGTCCTGAGTCAAGTCCGATCTTCAGATCTGTGTCAGGAGAAAAATCCTCGACAATTTCAATGTTGAGGTTGGCACATGTTTCATAAAAAGAATCCATCTGATCGACATCGAAGTCAGTCTCCTCAAGAACATCAGTAATTTCTTTGGTCGTGAGTTTACCGGTAGCTTTACCCTGTTCAAGTAAGCTTTCAATTGTCTTTTTTTCACTTGCCATAAAAAGTTCCTCCTGTATTTTATATTTATCTGTGTATCTGCAGAGAGCGGAGATCGTCGTCTGAGATCTCCGAGTCCTTTGCAAACACAGAATTTCTGTCGAATTTTTTCAAAACATCCACACAGTCACTGAAAGTGTTTTCGTTTATGGTTATATCGCGGTTACGCGCTGCCATTCCGCTTATTCTGCCCATTTCAGCATCGCTGAATGAATCAGATAAAAGTGAAAGCGAAAACTCAGACGAATTTCTGACTGCGTCTGTCACCGCAAGATAAACACGTTTGTTGAACTCGGTTACGAATTCTTCCGGTTTTATCTTCGTGGTTATTTCATCAAGTTTGTCAGGGTTCTTGATAAGATAAAGAATAATAAATTCTTCAGCTTTGCTCTGGTTTGAGAATTTTGAAGCCTCCGGATTTACCTCATCCGTTTTTGTGAGGCTGCGTTTGGTCGATTCCCATTCGAGCTTCTGCTTTATATTCTTCTTTGCCTTTACAGCATGAGCTACCTGCTCGTTAAGAACGTTTATATTGATCCCGGCATCGCGTGATATACGGGAAATATACACGTCGCGCTGAAGCGCATCTTCAAGTGATGCGAGAACGCTGACTGCTTTTTTCAGATAGGTGTATTTATCATTTTCGGCGTTAAGGTCAAGTCCATCCTTGCATTTCTCAAGCTCAAAGCTCACCGCGTCATCAGCTCCGTCAAGCAGAAGTCTGAAACGTGTGCTGCCGAATTTCTTGATGTATTCGTCAGGATCCTTGGCGTCAGGAATTTTCAGAATTTTTGTATTCAGTCCTGCAGCCGAAAGAAGATTTATTGCTCTTCGTGTGGCGGTTTGCCCTGCCTCATCCGAGTCGTATGAAATGATTATCTCGGATGCATACTGGGACATGAGTCTTGCCTGTTCAGGTGTGAGAGCGGTGCCGAGTGTGGCGACTACGTTTTCAAAACCAGCCTGATTTATGGCGATAACGTCCATATATCCTTCGGCAAGAATAAGCCTTTTTGAAGATGAATTTTTTGCGTGGTTGAGCGAGAAAAGATTTCTGCTCTTCTTGAAGACCGGAGTATCAGCAGTGTTGACATATTTCGGTCCTTTTTTATCTCCGATTATTCGTCCTCCAAAAGCGATGACATTGCCGCGGAGATCGATAATAGGGAACATGACTCTGCCGCGGAAGTTGTCGTAGGCACCCTTGTCAGAGTACTTGCATACATCTGCGGTGATAAGCTCCTCGTCGCGGTATCCCAGCGATCTTAAGTGGTCGCGGAGAACGTGCCAGTCATCAGGAGCATATCCCAGACCGTATTTTTTGATGGTCTGCGGTGTAAGCTTTCTTTCCTTGAAGTATTCAAGCCCGCGCTTGTCCGGACCGGAAAGGAGATATTTGAAGAAGAATTTTGCAGCTTCTCTGTTTATCTCGTAGGTCCTTGCTTTTTTTCTGACAGATTCGTCGCTTCTGCCGTCGTTTTCCGGCATTGTGATTCCTGCGCGTTCTGCGAGAAAGCGGACTGCTTCAATGTAGCTTAGGTTTTCAATTCTTTTTATAAATGAAATAACGTCTCCTCCGGCTCCGCATCCGAAACAGTAAAAACTCTGTGTGTCATTGTAGATCGTGCATGAAGGAGTTTTTTCCGAGTGGAAAGGGCACAGACACTTGGAAGTTGAACCGTGCTTTTTAAGGGAAGTATAGGAGCTGAATACATCTTCTATAGGATTACCGAGCCTCAGCTGGTAAAGAAAGTCTTCAGATAATGCCATGGCTGCCCTCCGGATGATTGATTCGTTATGAAAAATCCTCGAAAAGCTTTTCCGATTCTTCGATCTCTATCTTACCGTTTGAAACATCGGTAAGTTTGGCCTTAAGAGGTTCGAAATGTTCTTCCTTTACGAGAAGTTCAAGGAAGATATTATCCTCAAACTTTGAGGACAGTTCCTTTACTTCGTACTGAGGAAGGAGATAAGCTACTTTGCTGTACAGGTTGTAGTCCACCTGAAATGAGATCCTGTAGCATTCGCACATGTCCATTATCTCAGCGTCTTCAACAGCGAGCTTTGCAGATGTGGAATATGCACGTACAAGTCCGCCGCCTCCTAAGAGGATGCCGCCGAAATAACGTGTTACAACACAGCATATGTCGGTGAGTTCATTCTTCTGAAGAATGTCCAGCACAGGCACGCCTGCGGTTCCCTGAGGCTCTCCGTCGTCAGAATATCTGGTGATGTTGTTGTCACGGAGAATGTATGCGTACACGTTGTGAGTAGCTTTTCTGTGAAGAGATTTTATTTCATTTATAAAAGCGACTGCTTCGTCATTGGTGTGAACAGGGCACAGATATGCAATAAATTCTGAACGTCGTTCAGTAAAAGTTATGTTGTTAGGCTTTTTTATTGTTCTGTAACCCATTTTCGTACACCGCTTTGCATGTAAATAAAAATGGGCGACTCTATAAATTATAAAGTCACCCTTGGTTTCTCCGGAACTTAGTTCTTGCCGAAACGCTTCTTGAATCTGTCTACACGTCCGCCTGTATCAACAAGCTTCTGCTTACCTGTAAAGAAAGGATGGCATTTTGAGCAGATTTCAACCTTAAGATCGCCCTTTGTAGAACGTGTTTCGAGTACGTTACCACAAGCACATGTGATCGTAGCCTTTTCAAAGCTTGGATGGATATCCTTTTTCATTAGTAGTGTCACCTCTTTGCAATAAACTATTATGATTAACATAGTAGCCCATCAGTTACTTTAGACAGTAGTACTATCGATAATTCACTTGTAAAAATTATTATAACATATCGCAGGATGAATGTCAATACTTTTTTTGAAGAATACTGATCATGCCGCGTGAACCGGACTTAGCCCGGTCAGCGGCTGATTTATGATCATTATTTCATCAGAATCCAAGTATTGTTTTGAATTCAGCATCGAGCTTTTCATATAAAGCTGTTGCTTCTTCCTGTGTCTTGCCTGTTGTTGTATAGTAAACCTTGATCTTAGGCTCTGTGCCTGAAGGTCTGATAATTATTGTTGCTTCGTTTTCAAGAGCGAAAACAAGAACATCTGACTTAGGAAGTGTGATAGCTGTTTCTGCACCTGTTTTGATATTCTTTGTAACGCTTGCAGCGTAGTCAGAGAATTCAACAAGTGAAAGTCCGCCTACAGACTTCGGAGGGTTTGTACGGAGTGAAGTCATGATCTCCTTCATTCTTTCCATACCTGTGATACCTTCACATGTGAAGCTTCCGAGCATGTGCTTGTAAACACCGTACTTCTTGTACATTCTTTCTCTTGCTTCAATAAGTGAGATACCCTGTGTTCTGTAGTAAGCAGCCATTTCGCAGATGAGCATTGATGCTACAACAGCATCCTTGTCTCTTACGTATGTACCTGCAAGGTAACCGTAGCTTTCCTCGAAACCGAAGATGTATCTGTCTTCCTCGCCCTTTTCTTCAAGGAAACCGATCTGTTCGCCGATGAACTTGAAGCCTGTGAGAACGTCGATGAGTTCAACACCGTAGTTCTTTGCGATCGCAGCAGCGATCTTTGTTGTAACGATAGTCTTTACAGCTATCGGGTTCTTCGGCATTGTGCCAAGCTTTGTTCTTTCTTCACATATATATTCGAGAAGCATTGCGCCGACTTCGTTTCCTGAGAAGAGAACTACGTCGTCACCTGATGATACTGCGATACCGACACGGTCAGCATCAGGGTCTGTTGCAAGAAGAAGGTCAGGCTTTACTTCCTTTGAAAGCTTAAGACCGAGTTCAAGGGCTTCTCTGATCTCCGGGTTCGGGTAAGGGCATGTTGTGAAGTTGCCGTCCGGATTTTCCTGTTCAGGAACAACAGTAACGTCCTTTACGCCTATTCTGTCGAGAATGGTTCTTACCGGCTTGTTGCCAGTACCGTTGAGAGGTGTGTAAACTACCTTCAGACCGCTGTTCTTTACGAGGTCAGTGTGGATTCCCTGTGCGAGAACGTTCTTGTAGTAGTCTTCGATAACTTCATCGCCGATGTAGCTGATCATGCCGTTAGCAAGTCCTTCTTCGAATGAGATGTATTTAGGGCCTTCGAACATGTCAACGCTGTTTATCTTGTTTATTACGATGTTTGCCACGTCAAGTGTGATCTGGCATCCGTCTGCACCGTAAGCCTTGTATCCGTTGTACTTTGCAGGGTTGTGGCTGGCAGTTACCATGATACCAGCACTGCATCCGAGAGCACGTACTGCAAATGAAAGGCATGGTGTCGGCATAAGTTCCTTGTAGATATATGCCTTGATACCGTTTGCAGCAAGAACGCCTGCAGCAGCCTTTGCAAAAACGTCAGACTTGATTCTGCTGTCATATGAGATAGCAACGCTTCCGTTCTTGTATGAGCCGTTTACGTAGTCAGCGAGTCCCTGTGTTGCGCGGCGTACGGTGTAGATGTTCATACGGTATGTACCTGCACCGATGGTACCTCTGAGTCCGCCTGTACCGAATTCAAGGTTTCTGTAGAATCTGTCTTTTATGGCATCAGAGTCATCCTTTATTGAAGCAAGTTCTTCTATGAGATCCTTATCTTCAGTGGCTTTCTGAGTCCATAGTGTGTATAACTGCATCTCATCCATATCAATTACTCCTCTGATAAGTCATTATTTCTAAATCATACATAAATATTATACCATAACACCTGTTGATTTAAAAGGGACTTTAATAATTTTCACAAATCTGTCATGTGCAAATTTACAGTCGTAAATCAGACGAATTTGTGCACAACAGACAATTGATATATTTATTTTTGAAAAGCGTTAAAAAAGGATGAAAACATGGTATAATAACGTTGATAAAAGAAATATCCCAGCGGATAATACCATCGTCAGTGTTACGAAAGGAATAAATTGTATGAAATTTGACGGAATAATATTTGATCTTGATGGAACTATGTGGAATTCTACCGAAGGCGTGTGTGCTACATGGAACCAGGTACTCGAAGGTTACCCTGAAATAACCTATAGAATTACAGCTGATATGCTCTATGCTACAATGGGCCTTCCAATGGATGAGATAGGACGCAGACTTTTTCCGGACTGCAGCGCCGAAAAGCAGGCAGAGCTTCTTAAAAAGTGCGGCGATCTGGAAAATGAATACCTTTCAAAGCACGGCGGTATTCTTTATCCTGATCTGGAAAAAACACTGGCAAAGCTTTCTGAGAAGTATAAACTGTTTGTTGTAAGCAACTGCCAGAACGGATACATAGAAAGCTTCTTTGAGGCACACGGAACAGGGAAGTATTTTACCGACATCGAATGCTTCGAAAATACCGGCCTTTCCAAGGGTGAAAACAACAAGCTGGTTATCGAAAGAAACGGCCTTAAGAATGCTGTTTACGTAGGCGACACCCAGGGCGACGCCGATTCAGCCGCAGTTGCCGGCATCCCGTTCATCTACGCATCCTACGGCTTCGGAAATGTAAAGAAGTACGATTATTCTATTGAAAAGTTCAGCGATCTTCTTGATATACTGTAATGCGGAACGGCACTTTCAGACGCAAGCCTGAAAGTGCCGTTTTCTACATAAAAATTCAGCATACCAGCTCACGTAAATACGCGGGTCGGTATGCTGCTTTTTTATACATAAATTTTTAGGATCAGAGCTTGGTTCTTTCAGCGATGATATCCACCATTTCGCCGACGTTCTTCATTGTTGAAACTTCCTTCATTTTGAACTTCATCTTAAAAGTACTTTCAACTGCACTGATGAGGTTGATGTGTTCAAGGCTGTCCCATTCCTCGATGTCGTCGGCTACTGTATTGCGTGTAACTACTACGTCGTCAAGATCAAAAACTTCCCTGAAAACTTCATTCAGCTTCTTAAGTATTGCTTCTTTTTCCATTTTAATACCCTCCGTTGTTTGTTACGTTTATAGATTTGTTTTTATTTTCATAACCGTCCACGTTCATTCTGAATGTGCGGTCTCCGTTTTCGTTTTCGCTTGTCTTTTCAAAGCCGAAATCGTTGAAAAGATCCTTTACCATTGCGTTCTTGGCGGTTTTGTAGTAGTAGCCGTTTATAACGCTTATACCGTTTTTACGGCATATCTCCACAAGCCTGTCAAGCATTGCGTATTCCATTTCGCGCTTTAAAACTCTGCAGCTCATGAGCCACAGGTCGATGTGGAGCTCATTTCCGTCTATGCGTCCTATAACAACGGAAACAATGCCGTTGTCGCCGAACTTGTCAGCAAGACGTCCGTAGATCTTTATATATTTGTCATCACCGAAAACATCTTCCATTTCGTTTAAGGTGTATCTTTTGGTGGTGAGATTGAACTGGTTGCTCTTGTTGGTGAGCTGTGTGATACGGGCGAGTGCCACGTCGTCAAATTTATCGATGTAGGCTTCCATTTCAAGGCTCTTTAAGTATTCACCGTAGTCGGAGAATTTCTTTTCAGCACCTGCACGCTGGATGTTTGCGCGGTACATTTCATTTCGCTTTATATCATCGGCAGTGTAGGAAGTAAGTTCAAAGTAACCGTTTCTGTCTATGGTCTTTATGTAATCCTCGACGCTGTTTACTTCAGGAACGGCGATTCCGCTTATCTGTTCTGAAACGATGTTTCTTTCAGCCGGATTGTCATCCACGAAAACAAAACTGTCAGGAAGGATAGAAATTTCTTCGGCAATTGCTTCGGTGTTCCTGTCCTTGGTATCCCAGTTTGCCTTTATGACCACGAAGTCATCCGGGGTAAGCACCGTGTCAGGATGCTTAAGGCCGTCTATGGCGTTTTCGTAGTCGTTCTTGGAGTTTACTGAAAGAAGAACGCCAAGCTGCTTGTGAGCCTTTACGTAGCGCTGGAATTCGGTATATCCTTCTGCCATGCCTGTTTCGTGTCCTATCTCGATGCCCTGCTGTCCGAGATCACCTACAACTCCGCCCCAGAGGGTATTGTCAAGGTCGAGCATGAGCATTTTTCTGTTCTTTCCGAAAACAGATTTGATTATGTTGGAAAGATTGTATGCAAATTCCGGTATTGCCTGTGTGTTCATGGCGTATTTGTACATGTACCAGGCGCTTGTGTCATGCCACTGTTCCAGTCCGTAGCAGGATGATATGAAGTTTATATCGTTAATGTAGAAGTTCTCGTTTGTGCGGGCATATTCCGCGAACTTTTCATTGAGTCTTCTTATAAAGCTTATCTTTCCGTGGATGTCGGTAGCGTCCTTGTTTCCGAGAATACGGCAGAAAGGAAGCTCAAAGTTGTTCTGGATCACAGGACAGCCGAACTTTTCCTTTACGTTTGTCCAGACTTCCTCGAAGTGCCTGTACTGGTTTTCGAGCATTTCATTTATCTGCTCCTCTGAAGCGGACATATTGAAATCATAAAGCGAAAGATTACGTGAAGTTGTGTGAACGTAAACAATGTCAGGAGCGAAGCTCGAAAGTTCTTCGTTTCCGAAAACTGCGTCCTGCCAGAACTGCGCATATTCCGACTGGTAGAACTCCGGTTCAATCCCCTGGTCGAGCAGGAAAAGCTCCAGAATGTTTACTATTTCGTTGGTTGTTGAGCCGCCGAGTACGGCAATTTTCTTTTTAATGCGTCCGGTACCTGAAGCGAGAAGCTCTTTCTTTATTGAACGCTTCTTCTTCAGTATGTACGAACTGTCAAAAGGGTAACTCAGTGTTTTCATGATATCTCCTTTTTGGTTTTACTGGTTGAGCAGTACAGAAAGATTATACGAGCCTGATCCGCCTGCTGCCGAGAATGTGTTCATGGCGAACAGAAGGTCGGTTGCTCCGTGTTCCTGCATGAAGTTTATTATATTCATATCGAAGTAACGCATGTCAACAACGAAGATGTTTTTGAATGATCCTGTAAGGAACGGAACAAGTGCGTTGCCGTAGCTGTCCTTGATTATGAAAAGTGTTCTTTCGTTCGGAGCCTGTGTTTCAAGGTGAACTATCTGTTCGTCACCGCCCATGTAGGTGCAGTATGCTGATACTCCGTAGGCTTCCTGGAACAGTGAGCCTTCATAGCTGTATTCAAATGATGTTGAATAGTATCTTACTGTGTAGTTCTTTTCAGGAACATAGTAAACGAAATCCTCAGGATTATCGTTGAGGGCAGCTGCACCGGAATATCCGTACAGTGTGCCTACGTAGTCAGGAATAACATTTTTTTCATATGTGGAAATATCTGCAAAAGGTACCCCTGCTGTTTCAGCAAACTGCTTTGCTGCATAGTAAGCGCCGAGAGCCTGCCAGTGATGGTCGGTCCTTGAATATATCGGTTCATCCTTATGTTCTCTGAGGGTGTTGATCGTATTGATATCAGTGATGTTGTTAAGCTGGCTTTTTATGTATTCCATTGAAGCGTTTTCATCACCGTGGGAAATATCGGATTTATCCGGCCAGTAGAATGTCATTGCGGTAGGGCATACCATGTTGAAGACATTTACACCGTCACCGAGTCTTGACTTGTATTCGTTGATGACGGAAGCGTAGTCATCACAGCATTCATCACTTCCGTAGAATATCATTATTCCGCGGTTTTTGTATATCATGATGTCGTTGCTGAGTTCTCCGGCGTTATCATCCGGCGGCGGAGGCGGTGCTTCAGTTACAGCTTCCGTTACCGGTTCGGTAACTGCTCCGGCAGTTACCTCAGTTACTGCTGCTTCATCTCCGGTAACTGCAGGAGGCGCTTCAGTGATTACAGGTGCAGTAACCGGCGGCGCTGTAACTCTGGCATTTGTTCCTGCAGGAGAGTTGAATTTGTTTGCGGCAGCACTGCCGTTGTTTACAGTGTATACCTTGACCCCGCCCATTTCGATGCCGGCGTGGTCTTTTATTGATGCTGCAAGATTTTTGAGTTTTGTTCGTTTCGGTGTGGTGTCATTGAAGAATTCAGAAAGACCGTTTGAGAATTCGCCGCTTAAAAGCGTTTCCTTTGAAAATACAGGGAACGGAGCGAGTTTACGGTTCTCAGTGTCAGACATGACAGGCCTTTTTCCGAGAAGTAGAAAGCCCGATGTACCGGCAAGCAGGAAAGCAAAAATAGTAACGTTTATACGGCTCAGTCTTTTTCTGAGTTTAACGCGGCGTTCCTCCACAGTTACAACAGGTTCCGGGAGTTTCACGTCTATGTCGATATTTTCTATGTCGTTTGTAAAATTCTTTTTCAACTTGATGTCGCCTCCTTATCAGAATCTGAAGTAAAGGAACGGGCTGTTTGTTGAATCCACGAGAAGAATTGTGGATACAGCCAGAAGTACAACGGTGTAAGCTATTCTAAGTGTGCCGAAGGATGCGATCTTTAATTCTGATGAATCATCGTCAGTCTTAAAGAGATTCTTTACAGGGAAGCATCCAATCAGGGCTGCAGCTATCAGGAATATGTTGTTTACAAATGAAGCTTTAACTGTTTCGTCGATAAATGCGTTGTGGTTGAGACCTACGAGATTTCCGAAGAAAGTACCGAGGTTTTTAAGATTTTCAAAGTAGAAAATACCGAATCCGACTACGATGACGATCTTGTTGAAAATATGCTTTATAACTGCAGGGATCTTCTTCATTCTCTTTTTTCCGATGAGGCGTTCGATGTAGATGAACACGCCGAAGTAGAGGCCCCAGAGAACGAAGTTCCAGCTTGCGCCGTGCCACAGACCTGTACAGAACCATACTATGAACAGGTTGAGGGTAGGTATTCTCTTTCCGAAAACAGGAATGTAAAGCAGGTAGTCACGGAAGAATGAACCCAGTGATATATGCCATCTCTGCCAGAATTCTGTTACGTCCTTGCAGAGGAAAGGATAGTTGAAGTTTTCGTTGAAGTGGAATCCCATGATTCTTCCCATACCGATAGCCATGTCGGAATATCCTGAGAAGTCAAAGTAAACATACATTGCGTAGAGAATAACGGCATACCATGTGCTGACGACTGAAAGTGTCGAAATATCCTTTTTATCGAAGAAATTCTGAACGATCGGATAAAGACTGTCAGCAAGGATTGCTTTCTTTGCAAGACCGATAATGATTCTTGTAATACCGTCGCTTATATCTTCCATTGTGGATGTTCTGTCTGAAAGTTCATCTTCGATATCGCTGTATCTTACGATAGGACCAGCCACGAGCTGCGGGAAGAGTGAGATGTACATGAGAAAACGGAAGTAGTTTTTCTGTACCTTAACTGAATCCCAGTGGCAGTCGATGGTGTATGACATTGCCTGGAATGTGTAGAAACTGATACCAATCGGAAGCTTGATGTCCGGCACATAGAGATCCAGCGAGAAAATGCTGTTTATGTTTTCCATGATAAAACCGGTATACTTGAATACCATGAGCATTCCGATGTTTACGACCAGTGAAAGGCCGAATACGAATTTCGCCATGAACTTATCCCGGTACATGTCAATGAGACGTCCGGAAACGTAGTTAAGTATTGTGCTGCACAGGAGAAGTACGATGTAAGCCGGATCACCCCATGCGTAGAAAAGCAATGAAAAAATGATTATTACCGCGTTTTTTGCTTTTATGCCGTGTGCGACTTTAAAATAAAAGACCAGAAAAACCGCGAAAAAAACGTAAATGAAAAATAAACTGGAAAATACCATGCTGCCATCCTTTGCTCTTAAAAATCTGTTCGTACAAGCGACAATTTGTAGAAATTTCCGAACGGTTTTTGCCGCTTACTTAAATTTTGCATACTATTTAATTGTATACTTATCAGTCATAAAAATCAAGTAGAAAATCAAAAAAATAATTGTATTATATTGTTGAAATAGACGAACAAAAATGTTATAATAATAGAATAACGTAAATTACATTGGGGTGATTGGATGACAAATACAGTAAGAAACCGTTTAGTACTGAATCTTTTTCTTATTATGCTCATTACTTTCGGTATTATATTTACTGTTTCCTATACATCATTTTCAAAAAATATAAAAAAGGACGAGTATGTGGCATCCGATGCTGCAGCAAGTTTTGCACTGATAGAGATCAACGGGGATAAAGCCAAAACTTACGTCAAAACCAAGGAAACGGACACGGATTATCAGGTCGTTTTAAGACATCTTATGAATTATGTAAAGGACAGCAGTGTAACCCGCATTCGTGTTGTCAGCTTTACAGGCACTGTAGCATACAACATATACGATACCGGCAGCACCCAGGAGCTTGCCCAGAAGATTGCATATGATGACTACACGACCGATATGAAAACAAAGCTTGTGGAATGCAGGGAAACCTGGAATGTCACAAGAGGAAATACAAATTATACATACCGTCCGCTGCGTACGTCAGACGATGTTGCAGTAGGCTATATTATAGCCGAAAGTCATGTTGTAAATGACAGCTTTAATTACATACTGATCGTAATAATCGCTGCTTCCGTTGTGCTTATACTGATCACGAGTGTGGTTGTTGCGGAAAAAATCAGGAATGACTTACTTGTGCCGCTTGACAATTTCACTCATAAGATCGATGCAATCGCCAGAAAGAAGTCTTCTGACGCTGTCAGCATCGACTTTCTTCAGGACTTCGGAAAAGATAACAATCCTGTTATAAGCGAGCTCGGAGGATCGATTAAAAAGATGATCGAATCTGTAGGTGTTTCGAAAGACGACGTGGACAAGGCTATCTTTGAAGCTACACACGATGTAATGACCGGTGTTTTCAACAAGCGTCACTACGAAAACAAGGTCGAAAACTACAGTCACTGTTCATCACTTCTTGTTATCTACTTTGATGTTAATAACTTAAAGCTTATGAATGATACTCTCGGACACGAACGCGGTGACTACGTTATCGAGAAAGCTGCAGAGTATATAAAGAGTCTGTCATCCGAGGAAAATGAAAATGAATTTGACTGCTTCAGAATGGGCGGTGACGAGTTCCTTCTCGTGGTAAGAAACCGTTCATACCGTGAAATGATTGCTCTTGTAAACAGGCTCGACGAGGATTGTCCTGTTATCGTAAGTGCCGATACAGACAGCATCAAATGCTCTGTTGCCTACGGCTATGCATATGCTAAGGAAAGTTACGTGTATGAACAGCTCCTTGCTGAAGCTGAAGATAACATGTACAGAAAAAAATACGAGATAAAACAGCAGCTAAATATGCCGGACAGGTAAGAAAAGATATAATTCCAGGGGGACCGGGTAAAATCGGGGATAAGTATGAAAAGGAAAAGAAAAAAGAAACAGATAAAAGCAGGCTTTGCTTCCAATATAAAGATCAAGAACAAGGTATCGATAATCGTTGTTACTCTTATGATATGTCTTATCGTTATCTGTTACGGATCATACTATGTCGTTTCTTCCATGATCGCCGAGAACAAGAAGGAAAGCGAGAAGCTGGTGGCAGCTTCAGCACAGCGCTATGTTGAAAACGAAATAGACAGCATGGTGCGTATCTCGGAATCAGTCTACAGAAACGAAGATATTTACGATCTCATCAGTAAGAAATACGGCTCCGTTCTTGAATATCACCAGGCATTCTATGACTTTGACAAGAACAAGTTCCCGTCAACTACAGCCGGAAGTGCTGTTGAACAGCTTCTTGTCTATACCGCCAACGATACAGTAATGAGCGGTAAGTACATAAGCAGATTAAGTGATGTAAAGAACGAGGAATGGTACGCCAGATACAAGGAACTGGACAGAGACGTTATCCTGTTCTGCTCAAGCGAGAACAATCAGCTTTCTCTTATCAGAAAACTCAATTACAAAAAGACCGGCACAGGCGATGCAGTTCTGAAGCTCGACTTCAACTCTTCGCGAATTGCTGAAAGTTTTGAAAAGATGGGCTTTGAAGGCCGTATATACGCTGCGGTGGACAGAAAGATCATTTGCAGCAACATCAAAAACAGTCAGCTTCCGTCAGTCAGTGAACTGGACGGCTACTACAGTACTTACAAGAATTATTATACCTGCAATATCGACTTCTACGTTAAGGCGGGCAAAAAGACCATTGTTCCGGTTTTCGCTATACCGTTTGCAGTTCCTCTTCTTATAATTCTTATACTCGGTATCCTGGTTGTTCTCATAATAATCGATGACTTCAAGAACAGGACTATTGAGGTGTGCAATATCTGTGACGGCAAAAAGAAATCGACAGATATCCGCAAAAGAAGTCTGGGAAGTGACGAGATAGGCCGCCTTTATGATGATGTAAGCGACAAGCTCACAGACCTTAAGCGTCTTGCTGATGAAAGAAAGAATATGAAAGACTTCGTTGATGAATACAGAAGCAGAACCAACGAGGTAATTCTCTCGGCACTGAATTATGAAACCATGAAAATATACGGGCTCGGATCCATGGAAAAGGTATCTGTCCCGGTTTCACTTGATGAGGAACTTCTTAACCTGAGCGATTTCCTCAATATACTCAAGGAAAGGGAATACTTCAAGTATTCGCTTCTGTCAGACACGACATCGAAGGTTAAGAACGTTATCCCTTATTCACTTGCTGCGGTGGCGCTTCATGTTGCACAGTACAACGGAACAGGTGCTGAAGTGGAGGTCGACGTCTGCGAACATGACGGATGCTACAGTGTTCGTTTCCATAAGGCAGGTACATTCTTAACTTCTGCGGATGTTCTTAAGCTCAGGGCTATCTTTGAACCTGAGGGCTCAAGAGGGCTTCCATCATTCAACGCTGAAGATGAATTCAATCCTTATGTAAGACTCAGCAGATTTTACCTTGACGATATCACCCTGAACATAAATTCAAAGGAAGAACTCGATTTTGAATTTATCATCACAAACAGGACGGGCGAAAAGGAGCAGTGACATGAGAATGAAAACATCACGTATTATTGCTTCCGTGCTTGCAGCTTCACTTACAGTGAATTTCTGCGGATGCAGTACTCCATTTGACTTCGGCAAAAAAGATATCAAGGAATTTACTGCTTACTTTGACATGAACGGTACGGAACTTCCGGCCGACAACGATATACAGAATATCATCGCTGAAAAAACAGGTGTGATCTGTCATGAAACCTGGAAAGATCCGAACAAGCCAGAGGCGGAGACCATCGAAGAGATGATAATCGCCAATAAATATCCGGACTTTATCTACGGTGGAACCGGACAGCAGGCACTTGTTGATGCCAATGCCCTTATCCCGATAAACGAATTCTGGGACGGGTACGAAAACTTACAGAATTATTTCACTCCTGAGGAGTGGGACAGATTAAAGGATGAAAACGGATATATACACTACATTCCTGCTTTCAGTAAAACATATATCAAAGAGACCGATCCGGATTATTCAAACGAAGCTTTCTGGATACAGGCAAAGGTTCTTGAATGGGGCGGATATCCTGATCTCAGAACCCTCGACCAGTATTTTGATCTTATCGAACGCTATCTGAAGGAACATCCGGAAAACGAGGACGGACAAAAGAATATCGGCTATGAGATACTGACTGACGGATATCTTTATTTCTGCATGGAAAATCCGCCGCAGTTTCTCGACGGTTATCCTAATGACGGCTGCTGCATCGTCAACCCGATGACTATGACGGCTGTTGATTACAATGTTACACCTACAGCTGTAAAATGGTTTAAAAAGCTCAACGAGGAATATCATAAGGGAGTCATCGATCCTGATTTTGCCTTTATGTCGACAGGACAGTATTTCGACAAGATCCGTTCCGGTACAGTTCTCGGCATGGTGGATCAGCGCTGGAATTTCCAGGGGGCTGAGGACGAACTGCCGGCTGACTCCAAGTACATTCCTTTTGATATTGTCATAAACGACGGCATAACTCCGTGCTATGGATCGCCGAGAGCGATGGATACCTCGCAGGGCATCGGTATCTCAGTCGACTGTGATGACATAGATGCGGCGCTTAAATTCCTCGATGACCTGCTTTCGCCGGAAATACTTAATCTCCGTTTCTGGGGAGTTGAAGGTCAGGATTATCACCGTGATGACGCTTCCGGAAAGTTTTACAGGGACGACAAACAGAAATCAAGAGGCTTCAGCGAAGAATATGTCAGCAGTCATTTCTGCCGCTATCAGGGATTCCCGTACTATTCGGGCATGAACCAGGATGGCATCAACACATACCGTCCGGAAAATCAGCCGGAGGAATATTCAAGTACATTAAGCGGATCAGTCAAGAAATGTCTCGAAGCATATGGTGTTCAGACACCATCCGAACTTATCCGTTCCAATATAGAAAACGGTCCGTGGTTTCCTATGTGGTCCTACACCAATAATTTTACGGATGATACTGCGTACGGACGTGCAAAGGAACAAATGGACAATGTTAAGCACCGTTATCTTCCTGAAGTTATCATGAGTGATGACTTTACCGCATCGTGGGAGGAATACATGAAGGCTTATCGTGCCTGCGATACCAATGCATATTTTGACGAGCTGACTGCTGAGATCAGAAGAAGAGCCGGAAAGTAAGGCAGGGGGTGTTATTTTGTCAAAGAAATTATTATCACTGCTTTTCACATGCCTTATCGGCGTATCGGCTGTATCGTGCAGCTCTCCTGTGACAAGGAAACAGATCGTTCCGGAAGCAAGAGCGGTAAAACACTATACAGGATTCTTTGCTGCTCTTAAGGATGACTGTTCGGAAAGTGAAAGAATACGCAGCATCATAGCAGATAAGACCGGGGCGGTATGCGAGGAAAAATGGCTCACGAAGAATGACAACCGTGACGATGTTATAAGCATAATGATAAACAAGGGTGATTATCCGGATTTTATCTATGCCGGCACTGATCATTCAAAGTTCCTTGAAGCCAAAGCCTATATACCGCTTGAAAATTACATAGAAAAAAACCAGAACCTCAAGAATTATTTCACTGAAGAGGAATGGGACAGGATAAAGAGTCCTGATGGTCACATTTATATTATTCCGTGCTTTTCCAAAGTGAATATGTACGACACCAATACCATCCACAACGATGAGGCGTTCTGGATTCAGGTGCGTGTACTGAAATGGGCGGGTTATCCGGACATTGAGACACCGGATGAATATTTTGACCTTATCAGACGATATCTCCGTGCACATCCTGAAGATGAAAACGGAAAGAAACTCATCGGCTATGATATTCTTACGGAAGGATATCTTTACTTCTGCCTGGAAAATCCGCCGCAGTTTCTCGACGGCTATCCGAATGACGGCTGCTGTATCGTTGACAGAAAAACCAACACAGTCATTGACTACAATACAACGCCTACTGCAAAAAGGTGGTTTCAGACACTCAACAGGGAATATCATAACGGTACCATCGATCCTGACTGCTTCGTTATGACCAACAATCAGTATTTTTCCAAGCTTTCTGAAGGCGTAGTCCTCGGTATGGTTGATCAGTGGTGGAATTTCGGACACTACGTTGAAGATCTTCCTGATGAATGTGCCTATGTTCCGCTGGGACTGACCATTGACAAGGGAATGACGGAACATTACCATTCCGAACCTGCTTTCGACACATCACAGGGAATCGGCGTTTCAGTAAGCTGCCAAGATCCTGACGGCGCAGTTGCATTCATAAACGATCTCCTTGATCCTGAAATATTCACTCTGAGAATGTGGGGAGAAGAGGGAGTCGATTATACCGTGGATGAAGACGGCGTGTTCTCTCTTATAACTCCGGAACCTGAGAACCCGGATGTTACAGAGGCAGTAACTGATCTTTCCTTCTCCGAAGAAACGGAAGAACCAGCCGAAGAATCAGCAGATGAAACGGAAGAAGACGCTTCCGATTATGCATATCCGTATTTTCCGATATACAAGGGCATGAATCCTGACGGAATAAATGCATATTCTCCGGAATACCAGCCGTCTGAATTCTATAACAAACTCAGTGAGATAATGCAGGAGTGCTTTGATGCATATGGAGTTCATACTTATGTGGAACTTCTGGATAAATCTGAAAAGAACGCTCCGTGGTATCCTATGTGGAGTTACACCAACAACTTTACTGAAGATACTGTATACGGAAGAGCGAAAATCAGTATGGATGAAGTAAAGCATGAATATCTGCCGCGTGTTGTCATGAGCGATGATTTTGAGGCAGCCTGGGATGAGTACATGCAGGCATATAAAAACTGTAATGCTGAATCCTATATTGCAGAGCTTCAGAATGAAGTTACAAGACGTATTAATAAATGAAATACTGTTTAAGTCGTAAATCCGTGTAATATATCAGCGGTTTACTTGACAAGTATTGCAGAATTATGATAGTATTAAAAGGCTGACTTTGTTTTAACAGAGTCAGTCTGTTCATGTTTACAGATAAAAAGAAAATTGCTGTGACCGGTATTGCGGTAAAATCAGCGTTTTCTGAAGTATATTAAAAAATACAGGAGGATAAAAAATGACTTTATTTGAAGAACTTCAGAGAAGAGGTCTTCTCGCACAGCTTACAGATGAAGAAGAAATCAAGAATCTTATAAATGCAGGTAAAGCAACTTTCTATATAGGTTTCGACCCTACAGCAGACTCACTTCACGTTGGTCACTTCATGGCTCTCTGCCTTATGAAGAGACTCCAGATGGCAGGCAACAAGCCGATCGTTCTTATCGGCGGCGGTACTGCTATGATCGGTGACCCTTCTGGCAAGACTGACATGAGAAAGATGATGACAAAGGAAACTATCAACCACAACGTTGAATGCTTCAAGAAGCAGATGAGCAGATTCATCGATTTCTCAGAAGACAAGGCTATCGTAGTAAATAACGGAGACTGGCTCCTTGACCTTAACTACGTTGACGTGCTCCGAGAAGTGGGTGCTTGCTTCTCAGTGAACAAGATGCTTACATTCGAATGCTACAAGCAGAGAATGGAACGCGGACTTACATTCCTTGAATTCAACTACATGATCATGCAGAGCTACGATTTCTACATGCTCTTCCAGAAGTACGGCTGTAACATGCAGTTCGGCGGCGATGACCAGTGGGCTAACATGCTCGGCGGTACTGAACTTATCAGAAAGAAGCTCGGCAAGGATGCACACGCAATGACTATCACACTTCTCCTTAACTCAGAAGGCAAGAAGATGGGTAAGACAGAGAAGGGTGCAGTATGGCTCGATCCTGAAAAGACATCACCATACGACTTCTACCAGTACTGGAGAAACGTTGCTGATACAGATGTTATCAAGTGCCTCAAGATGCTCACATTCGTTCCTGTTGAACAGATCGAGGAGATGGAAAAGAACATGGAAGGTGCTCAGTACAACGAAGCGAAGTCACTCCTTGCATACGAACTCACAAAGCTCGTTCACGGCGAAGAGGAAGCAGCCAAGGCAGACGCAGCGGCAAAGGCAATCTTTGCAGGCGGCGGTGACAGTGCAGATATGCCTTCAACAGCCATCACAGCTGAAGACGCTCCGGAAGGAAAGATCGGTATTCTTTCACTCCTCGTTAAGTGCGGACTCTGCAAGTCAAACAGCGAAGCAAGACAGCTTGTTACACAGAATGGTATTGCAGTTGACGGCGAAAAGTTCACAGATCCTAAGGGACTTGTTGATATTAACGAACCAGTTGTTATCAAGAAGGGCAAGAAGATCTTCCACAAGGCTATGCTCGGCTGATAAGCCCCAAAACCGAATATAAAAAATCAAAGCGATGTTATCCTTTCCGGAAAACATCGCTTTTTTAGGAAAACGCTGATTTATTCATAAATCAGCATGGGGCTCCGGGGCGAAGCCCCGCAAATCCCAACCCCGGAAATCCGGCGAAGCCGGATTTCCGATTTAATCAGTGTTTCCTTAGTTAAATAAAGATTCGACACAGAGTCTCGGGGCAAATTCCTGTGATCTCCCCGTTCCGTAGATCTGCCAAAGCGGATCATAAGATTCTGATCAGTTTATCCCTGATTTCTTTTCTGTCTGATCGAGGCAGCTTTTTTCAGCTGACGAACATCGTTGCCCGAGAACGGCAGATAATCATATTCCGAAATTATTCTCGAAACGATTCTCTGCTCGTATCTTGCTTCGATTTCCTCGAAAGAAAGATTGGTACTGATAATTGTAGGAAGTCTTTTGTTAAGACGCGTGTTGATTATATTGTAAAGTGTTGCGGTGGTGAACTGCTTGTCATATTCCGAACCGAGATCATCAAGAATAAGAAGCTCAGCGTTTATAAGCACTGAAAGAGTGTCGCCGGCAGAACGTCCGAAGTGTTCGCTTTCGATCCTGTCGATGAAATTAATGACAGAGCCGTATACAACACTGTAGTTTTCCGAAAGAAGTCTTTCAGCAATAGCGAGCGAAAGATGTGTCTTGCCGAGACCGGTTTCTCCGCTCATAAAAATGTTGGCTGAGTCATGTGAAAAAGATGATGCGTATTTACGGCAGTAATTATAAATATTTGACATTGTGGAATAGCAGTTTGAGTCAGTATCAGTTGAAACTCCGCGGTAATATTCCAGATCAAAGGTGCTGAACGTTGAAAGAGTCAGAGGAGAGCTTTCATTGAGCTCTTTTACTGCAAGTTTTCCTGCAAGCTCTTCAAGACAGGAACAGCGTCCCTCTGAAGTAAAACCTGTGTCGGAACATCTTTTACAGGTGTAGTTGATATCCATGTAGTTTTCAGGATATCCGTTTTTCACGAGAAGTTCCCGCATCATAGCCTGTGCCTCAGTGTTCTGTTCCTCAAGCTTTTTCATTTCCGCAGGAACATTTTCACCTTTTGCGATGACTCTGAGAATATTTACGCTTGCCTGCGAGATCATGTTGTTTATCTCTTCAATTTCCGGTACTCTTGTCCTGAGCTCCAGAATGTGTTTTTCCCTGTCTGACTGAGCAGTAAGTCTGCGGCGTCTTATTATTTCAAGGGCAGCCGAGTAGTGTTTTTCACTCAATTGTTTTCATCTCCTTTATCTGCGTTCGCGGCGAACGGTATAGCGTAATCAATGACCTTGCTGATATCGTAGGAAGCCTTTTTCTTAGGCGCATTCGGACTGTATGACGCAGATTTTTTACTTGAAAATTCAGTTTTTGCCTGTTCGCGGGTCCTGATGCCAAGCTTTTCCCAGTTTCCGAGAATGCCGTTTACATATTTTACAGTGAGCGGCTTGCCCTGGTCAACAGCTCTTTCGCATGCACATGCAATAAGATCGGTGTCAAATCCCTTTGCGATCCACTCGTCAAATATCATCTGCTGTTCAGGAGTCGGTTTGCGTTTGAGCCCGAATTCAGATGTCATTTTTGCAGTAAATGTGTGTGCGGCAGTACGGCGGGCGATCTCAGCATCTGCTTTCTCAGCCGTGTTGATGTCGTTCTGGCTCCAGTCAACAGCAATAGTTTCTATATATGTTGTGCTTGTTTTTCCGATAGAAGCACAGTAGGTGAGGAGCATGAGTATTACGTCAGCCTTCAGTCCGAGATATTCATGCTGCCAGATTATTGAACGCATCATTGTGTGGTTTATGGTAGAACCGAGGATCTGCTGAGCCATATCAAGAACGGCCTTCATTTCAGATGTGGAACAGAGCTGCTGAAGCTCTGTCGGAGTACGCTGGAAAGATGCACTTGTTGCCTGTACCGGAGCCGGAGCAGATTTTGCCGGTTTGTTTTCACTGGCAACACTGTTTGCGTTCTGATGAGCAGTTTCCTGTCTGTCCTCAGATGCATTTACCGGAGAGCCGGCCATGTTTTTTTCTGCCGCATTTACTCTGCCGGAAGTGCCACTTCCGATAATACCAACGCCCTCCCAGAAATTAAAAGCATCTTTAACGTCGTCGGGTTCAATATTGATAGCGGCAGCGATTTCAGTGCTGTTTATATTTCTTCCGTTGTTTCTTAAAATATACAGAAGGACCTTTACAGCGCTTCCCGAAGCGAGTTTTAAATAATTGTCAACCACAGCAGACGGAACGGCGAAAATATTTCCGTAGCATCCTGCATCAAGATAATAGTCCATACATGGTCCTTCCTTTTTAAGTCGTTAGAATTTGCTTTATTATCATATCACATTTTTAAAATGAATACAAGCGCTGATTTATTCTTAAATGAGCGCGGAAGTACGGGGTAAATCACTGTTTTACCTGCTCTTCGCAGATCCGCCGAATCCGGATCCGCAATAAAATCAGTTTTTTCCGGAAACATGAGTTCAATAAAAAAATCTGAAAAAAGGTATTGACAACAGAAAAAGTTCATGATATAATAATATAACAGTCAGGCCTGTGATGTAAAAACAACGGGAATGACACACAAAAAGTATCTTGAAAATTGAACAATGCATTATAAAATACCCTTGAAGATTCTTTGAGATTTAATTCTCTTGAATTATTTAAGAAGTCAAGCAGAAGACGAAAAAATCTGCAGCTAAGTATTCTGATTAG